>CAZPHS010000005.1:0-100217 GCA_964586785.1 uncultured Christensenellaceae bacterium | reverse complement strand
TTTACAGCCAGCTTGGTATCAAGTCGTTTCTGACAAGGTCTTCAAACGATTGTCGGCGCACCATAAGTTCGGCGAGTCCGTCTTTAACAAGCACTACCGCGGGATGCGGCAGCTTGTTATAGTTACTTGCCATCGAATAATTGTAAGCCCCGGTGGAAAACACGGCAAGTACGTCCCCCGCTTGCGCATTGGGCAGCAACGCGTCCCAAATAAGCATGTCTCCGCTTTCACATGCACGCCCCGCAATGGTAACCGCGCTATCATCCGGCTCGTTCATACGGTTGGCAAGGGCGCAGGTATACTTGGCCTGATAAAGCGCCGGACGGATATTATCAGCCATGCTGCCGTCAACGCTCACATATGTGCGCACGTTCGGAATCTTCTTTATATTGCCTATGGTATAAAGCGTAGTACCGGCTTCGCCCGCAACGGAACGGCCGGGTTCAATTACAAATGCCGGCGGCTCTATTCCCTTTTCGTCACATGCCGCCGAAAGCTCGTCAAGCATAGTTTGCACATATTCATGCGGCAAAAGCGGCTTGTCGCTGTTTGTGTAATGTATACCGTACCCGCCGCCAAAATTCAGCTCCGGCAAAACAAAACCTGTATTTTCTTTTACGCGCAGCAGGAAGTCGAACAACACTTTTACCGCCTCGCGGAAGGGGTCAAGTTCAAATATCTGCGAGCCTATATGGCAGTGTATGCCCGCCAGATTAAGGCTTTTTTGAGCGAGTATCCGCTTTACGGCGTCTAGCGCCTGACCGTCTTCAATACCGAATCCGAATTTCGAATCAACCTGCCCCGTCTTTATATAATCATGCGTATGCGCTTCTATCCCCGGCTTTATACGTATCGAAACATCCTGCACGCGCCCGGCTTTTTGCGCAGTGCCGGAGAGCATATCTATCTCGCGAAAGCTGTCAATAACTATTCTGCCTATGCCCGATGAAACCGCCATGTCAAGGTCTTCCGCCGTTTTGTTGTTGCCGTGCATATACGCGTTTTTTAAATCGAACCCGGCGTTTCGGGCTACAAAAAGCTCTCCCGCCGACGCGACGTCAAGCCCTAACCCTTCGCTCATAATTATTTTGCACATTGCGGTTGTGGAAAATGCTTTTCCGGCATAAAGAACCTTTCCGCCGCCTTTATAGCCGTTTATCGCGCGCATATAGCCTTTGCAGACACCGCGTATTTTATCTTCTTCCATCACGTAAAGCGGAGTGCCGAACTGTTTTGCAAGCAAAACCGCGTCGCAGCCTCCAAGCACGAGATGTCCTTCTTCATTAATATCAATATTGCCCCAATGCCTCATGTATTTCCCCTTATGTAATTTTAAAAATAGTAACACAGCTTTTACTTAAGCGTCAAGTTCCGCAGTATCGGGAACGGCGAATAAATATTTGCAGTATAAGCATAGCAGGTATTGTGTGATAAGCAATTAAACTTGCAATTATTAATAAAATACGTATCATTAAAAAAACAGTTGATTAATTGGCTTTTCTCCTATAGTATAGGTAACTGTAATACATGAAAAGGTAGGTACATAAGGATGCCGATACAAAATGTTGACGGTCTTACAACTTTATTATTGCCGCTTGCGATGATAGTTTTTATTATCCTCGTAATGGTTATCCCCCAAAGAAAAAGACGCAAGCAGATGGAGGCTATGCTGGCCAGCCTGCAGCCCGGTAAGATGATAAAGACTATTGGAGGTCTTTATGGAAAAATAGTAGCCGTCAAGGATGATTTAATTACAATTGAGGTTCCGCCGGATAAAGTACGTTTGGTTTTTTCCAAGGGAGCGGTTGCCACCGTTGAAGATTCGGATCTGCCGGAAAACGAGATTGACTCGAAAAAATAACGGCAAACGAAAGAAGACCCCAGCGGTCTTTTTTTATTGCTCGCTTTTCAGCCGCTCAAGAAGCGTTTTATCGGGGCTTACCAATATGCTGCTGTGGCCTTCGTATACCACCATGCCCGGTTTCGCGCCGTTGGGTTTTCGCACATTTTTTCGCGGAGCATAATCAACCCGCACTTTCGCGCCATTTTTAGCCTTGCTTAATGTTGCGGCAATTTTTGCCGCTTCAAGCAAAGCGATATCCGAAGCCATGCCTCTCGCGCCCGTTATAAGCACGTGCGAGCCGGGTATATCCTTTGTGTGCAGCCATATGTCGTCGGGCTCCGCCGTTTTCATCGTCAGCAAATCGTTCTGCCGGTTGTTTTTGCCCGCGTATATAGTATATCCGTCGGAAGAGATAAACTTGTGCGGTTTGGACGGCGTCTTCGTTATGCTCGCGTTTGCCTGCCTGCGCGGCATAAAACCCGCTTTAAAAAGCTCGTACTCAATCTCCGCAAGCTCACACTCGCTCTCGCTTAAATCAAGAGAATGCAAAACGCTTTCCAGAAAAACAATATCGTTTTGCGTTTCTTTTATTCTGCGCAGAGTTACGTCAAGCCCCGCTTTCAGCTTGGAATACCGCTTATACTGCCGCTGCGCGTTCGCCGCGGGAGAGACGCGCGTATCAAGCTCTATCGCTATATCCGCGCCCGTCGCGTAGTCGCTTGCCGCAAGAATTCGCTGCCCCTTAGTTATTCTGTATATATTAGCGGTAATTATATCGCCGCGCATTTTGTGTATATCTGCCTTTTTCGCCATCTGCGCGGAAACCTGCTGTTTTTGCAGCGTTGCTATTTGCTTCTCCAGCTGTTTCTCGGTAATCCTTGACAGCCTGCCGCGTTTTGCGGCAAAAGCAAGGTGCAGGCTTATGCCGGCGTAATAGTCGTCGACCATACTGTTGAAAGAATTATAGCCGACAGGCTCCGCCGCTATTCCGGCAAAGCGGAAAGGCGAATAAAAGAAAGGTACTTTGCCGCTCAAATATATAACAGGCTTTGGCGATTCTGAAAAGAACCCGAGTATAATATCGCTTAGCCTTTCCGCCTCTTTTGGCTGTTCTTTATAACCCAAGGGCAGATACCGGTACAAAATCTCGTCCGCGGATTGCCCGGATAAACCGGCAAGAAAAGACGACAAATATGTTTTTATATTTGCGCCCCCGCGCTTTTTAAGCATTTCAATAAGCGTGGAGCGGGAGATATGCAGCGGATTTAATTTGTCGGAACGCGGCGTTTTATAGGCAAGCCCCGGCAGAACGCTTCGCACGCGGCTTTGAGAGCTTGTTACGCGGCGCATACTGTCCATAATAATTTC
Organism: uncultured Christensenellaceae bacterium; assembly: GCA_964586785.1. Lineage (GTDB taxonomy): Bacteria > Bacillota > Clostridia > Christensenellales > SZUA-584 > SZUA-584. Next base: position 97,006 of record CAZPHS010000005.1, on the reverse strand, counting down.
GTCTTTGACGAGCATGATATTTGAGTGTTTTCCCATAAGCTCGGCAATCAGCGTTATGTTTCGTGTTAAACCAAGCTCGTCTTTGGCCTGAAGTGTTATTGTAACGATACGCTCAAGCCCCGTTTGCTCAACGGCGGCAACCTTCGCGCCGCTTATGTGTTTGCGAAGAAACATACAGAAAGAAGGCGGGAACTTTGGGTTTTCGTATTTACGGGCCGTTAAGTGCAGGCGGGAATCGGACGCTCCGGCGCATATAAGAAGACGCGGGTTTTTAGCGGGCGCGCGTAAGCCAAGAACGATAGTATCCGGCTTTGGCTGGTGAATCTTATCCACCTTGCAGCCGATAATCTGATCCTTTATCTCTAATACGGTATAGTAAAGCGTAAGCCCGTCCTGTGTCATAAATAAGCCTCCGGGTTTGTATTATACAGCCTCGTGACAACCGATGCAAATGGTGTTATAATGGCTTAAATTAACATGGAGGTAAACGTGATGCGGCACGTTTTGGAAAAGGCGAGGAGCGCCAAAGCGGCGGCGGCTGTGCTCTCTTGCGCAGGCGCTAATGAAAAGAACGCGGCTTTATTGCGTATGGCGCAGGCGCTGCGCGATAATTCGGAAGTTATTTTAAAAGAAAACGAAAAAGATTTGCGGCAGGGCAGAGATAAGGGCATATCAAAGGCTCTTCTTGACAGGCTTGCTCTTAGTCCGCAGCGCATAGAAGACATGGCGCGGGGGCTTGAGAAGGTAGCCTCTCTTGACGATCCCACGGGCGAGGTTAAACATACCGTTCTTCGTCCCAACGGTCTTAGCATAGGCGCAAAGCGTGTTCCTTTAGGCGTGGTGGGTATTATATACGAAGCGCGCCCCAACGTTACTTCCGACGCGGCGGGGCTTTGCCTTAAAGCGGGCAACGCGGCTGTTTTGCGCGGCGGCAGCGACGCTGTAAACTCGAACATTGCGATTGTACGCGTACTGCGGGAGGCGGCGGAGCGGGCGGGACTGCCCAAAGACTCTATAGTGCTTATAGACGATACCTCGCGCGAGGCGGCAGCGTATATGATGGGGTTAAACGGTGTAATAGACGTGCTTATACCGCGCGGAGGAGCGGGGCTGATACAGTCGGTAGTTAAAAACGCAACGGTGCCCGTGATTGAAACCGGAGTCGGCAACTGCCATGTATACATTGACGAGAGCGCCGATCTTGAAATGGGCGTAAATATAATATACAACGCCAAAACAAGCCGTCCGTCCGTTTGCAACGCGGCGGAAACGCTGCTGGTGCATAAATTTGCCGCAAAAGCGTTTTTACCTATGGCCGCAAAGAAGCTTGATACGGTTGAACTGCGCGGCTGCGACTTAACACGCGCCATAATAGACGCAAAGCCCGCGTCGGAGGACGATTATTATACGGAGTTTCTCGATTATATACTCGCGATTAAGGTGGTTGAGGGGCTTGATGAAGCAATAGACCACATAAACAAATACGGTTCCAAGCATTCCGAGGCTATAGTAACCCGAAGCTATGAAAATGCCGAGGCTTTTTTGCAGCGTGTAGACGCGGCGGCGGTTTATGTAAACGCTTCAACGCGTTTTACCGACGGCGAGGAGTTTGGAATGGGCGCCGAGATTGGAATAAGCACCCAGAAACTGCACGCGAGAGGTCCCATGGGTTTAAAAGAGATGACCACCATAAAATACATTATTCGCGGAAACGGCCAGACAAGGTAAACAAAGGCGGCTGCCGAGCGCGTTCATCAGTAAATTAAGAAAACCGCCTTTAAAAGCGGTTATTCTAAAAACTTTCGCAGCGTTTCTATATGTTTTTTTACGCTTTTAGGATTAGGCCCGCCAAAAACCTCGCGCCGGTCTATACAGCTTTTTAGCGATATGCGCTCAAACACATCTTCTTCGAACAAATCAGACAGCGCCTTTAGCTCGTCAAGCGACAGATCGCCTATAGCTTTTCCCTGCTGTTCGCAGTATACGACGAGCTTGCCGACGGCCTCATGCGCGTCGCGGAAAGGCAGTCCTTTATTTACAAGATAGTCCGCCGCGTCGGTTGCGTTGGTAAACCCAAGACCGGCGGCGGCGAGCATTTCTTTCGTATTCCATGAGGCGGCGCCAATCATGCCCGCAGTAACGGTAAGGCAGGCGGCTATGGTGTCGTGCGCGTCAAAGAGCGCTTCCTTATCTTCCTGCATGTCTTTATTGTACGCAAGCGGCAGCCCTTTCATAGTTGTCAGCAGGGAAATCAAATCCCCGTAAACGCGCCCCGTTTTCCCGCGTATAAGCTCCGCCATGTCGGGGTTTTTTTTCTGCGGCATTATGCTGGAGCCGGTACAGTACTTATCGCTCAAATCTATAAAACCGAACTCGCCCGCAGCCCAAAGAACGATTTCTTCGGACAGCCGCGATAAGTGCATGGCGCATACGGCGCACGCGTATATAAAGTCAAGCGCGAAATCGCGGTCGGAAACGGCGTCCATGCTGTTGGGAGTAAGCTCCTTAAACAAAAGAGCTTCTTTTACCATATCGCGGTCTATAGGATACGCGGTGGCGCAGAGCGCTCCGGAGCCTAACGGCATCATATCCGCCGCGTCCTTGGCATAAGAAAAACGCGCGCTGTCTCGCAGCAGCATTTGGGCATAAGCGGTCATATGGTGCGCGAGCGTTGTCGGCTGAGCCTTCTGCATATGCGTGTATGCCGGCATTACGGTAAAAAGATGCCGCTCCGCTATACCGCAGAGCACGCCTATAAGCGCTTTTATACGCGTATCGATATCGGCGCAGGCTTGCTTCACATACATGCGCATATCAAGGCACACCTGGTCGTTGCGGCTGCGTCCGGTATGCAGGCGTTTTCCCGCGTCGCCTATGCGCTCGGTTAAAAGCCGCTCTATGTTCATGTGTATGTCTTCGTCCTTTGCGCAAAACTCAATTTTGCCCGATTCAATATCACGCAATATAAAGTTAAGCCCCTGCGTTATGGCGATGCTGTCTTCTTTTGATATTATTCCCGTTTCGCCTAACATTTTAGCGTGGGCTATGCTGCCTATTATGTCAAAGCGGTAAAGCCTGCTGTCAAACGATATGGACGAATGAAAATCCGCGGCTAACTCGTCGGTGTCGGCGCGAAAGCGGCCGCCCCACAGTTTCTTATTCATTCCGTTTCCTTTCGGCGTCAAGCAGCGCCTTTACCTTGAGCGGAAGCCCGAAAAGATTTATAAATCCTTCGGCGTCCTTTTGGTCGTACACCTCATCCTGCCCGAACGTCGCGAAAGCTTCGCTGTAAAGCGAATACGGCGAACGTACCCCGCAGGCTGCGCAGCGCCCTTTATACAGCTTGACGCGCACGTCTCCCGTTACCGTACGCTGTGTTGAATCAACGAACGCGCTTAAAGCCTCGCGCAGGGGCGTATACCACTGGCCGTAATATACAAGCTCCGCGAATTTCAAACCCGCGCTTTGCTTGTAGTGCAAAGTGTCGCGATCCAAAGTTATGCTCTCCAGAGCCCTGTGCGCTTCATACAGCACCGTACCGCCCGGCGTTTCGTAAACCCCGCGGGATTTCATGCCGACAAGCCTGTTTTCCACTATATCGTCTATCCCTACGCCGTTTTTGGCTCCCATGGCGTTCAGCGTCTCTATTATTTCCACGGGAGTAAGACTTTTTCCGTCAACAGATATGGGAACGCCCTTATTAAAGCCTATCGTCACATAAGCGGGTTTATCCGGCGCGCTTTCCGGCGGCGTGCATATCATATACAAATCGTCCCGCGGTCCGTTCCACGGGTCCTCAAGATCCGAGCCCTCGTGGCTTAAATGCCATAAGTTTCTGTCCATGCTGTAAGGACGTTTTTTCGAGACCGGCACCGGCAGACCGCGCTTTTCAAGATACGCAATCGCGTCCTCGCGGGATTTTATATCCCATTCGCGCCAGGGAGCTATAATCGCTATTTTAGGAGCCAACGCTTTTATGGTAAGCTCGAACCTGACTTGATCGTTGCCCTTTCCTGTCGCCCCGTGGCACACGGCGTCACAGCCCTCAAGAGCGGCTATTTCCACCAGACGCTTCGCTATAAGAGGGCGCGCCATAGCCGTGCCAAGCAGATACCGGTTCTCGTAGACCGCGCCCGCTTTAAGAGTGGGGTATATAAAATCAGTAACGAATTCCTCACGCAAATCTTCAATATATATTTTGCTCGCGCCGCTTTGAATCGCGCGTTTATTGAGCGGAGCCAGCTCCTCGCCCTGCCCTACGTCCGCCGCCATGGCTATCACTCCGCAGCCGTAATTCTCTTTAAGCCACGGAATTATTACGGACGTGTCGAGCCCCCCCGAATAAGCAAGCAAAACTTTATTAAAACGCATAACCAAAACCTCCGGCTTATTATTTATAATTATACAATGGGCTGAATAAATATGCAATACCCATATTATTTCTCAACTAATCCGCACAATAAAGCTATTCTATTTCCTGCGGCAAATCAATAATTTTGGGCTAAAAATCATTGAACGCGGCGCAATTTTAATTGCATTGAATTTTCTTATATGTTACTATATAAAACAGTGTTTTTGCAAGAGAGCAAATGCGCGTGCGGTTGAATATTCTCTTAGGAGGGGCAATAAAATTGGCGAAGGTTGAGACGCTTGGCGCAAACAAGATTAAGCTGACGATTGAAGTTTCCGCGGAAGATTTCGCGGAGGCGCTGCAGCGGGCATATTTGAAAAACAGGGGCAGATTCAGCATACAGGGTTTCAGAAAGGGTAAAGCGCCGAAACCCGTTATAGAAAGCCATTACGGTGAAGGCGTTTTTTTTGAGGACGCTTTTGATATCGTGTTTCCGGACAGTTATCAGAAAGCGGTTAAAGAGTGCGATTTAGAGCCTGTTTCAAACCCTAAGCTTGATGTTTCCGATATGGGCAAGCAACAGGGTATTGTGTATACGGCGCAGGTTTATATAAAGCCGGAAGTAAAACTTGGAGAATACAAGGGTGTAAAGGCCGAGCTGGTAACTGCCGATATAACAGAAAAGCAGGTTGATGAAGAAATAGCGCGTATTGCCGACCGCAATGCCAGATGGGTTGAGGCGGACCGCGCCGCTCAATATAAAGACAAGGTAATAATAGACTACGCGGGAAGCGTTGACGGCGAACCGTTTGAAGGCGGCGCCGCCGAGAACCAGGCGATTGAAATTGGTTCGGACACTTTTATACCGGGTTTTGAAGAACAGCTTGTCGGTATGAAAAAGGGAGAGGAAAAAGACGTAAGAGTCAAGTTTCCGGACGATTACCGAGCGGAGCGGCTTGCGGGCAAAAATGCCGTGTTTCATGTGACGCTGCACGACGTAAAACAAAAAGAAATTCCCGAGCTTGACGATGAGTTCGCGCAGGACGTGTCCGAATTTGATACTATGGAGCAATACCGCGCCGACGTTAAAGAAAAGCTTGTCGCGCAGGCGGAAAAACAGGCAAAAACGGCTACTGAAAATAACGTGCTTGCCGCCGTCGTTAAGAATACAGACATAGACGTGCCGGAATGCATGATAGAGAACCAGATAGATAACCAGATAAGGCAGCTTGAGTACAGCATGATGTATCAGGGCATAAAGCTTAGCGATTATCTTAAGATGACGGACACAAAAATAGAGGATGTACGCGAGCGGTACAAACAGGGAGCGGAAGAAGCTGTCCGCACACAGCTGACTATTGAAGCGGTAATGAAGGCGGAGGGCTTGGAAGCGACGGAGGAACAGGTGCGGCAATCGCTTGAAAAGCGCGCGGAGCAGGCAAAGAAAGATGTAAATGAATACAAAAAGGATTTAAGCGAGGATGCGCTGGAGTATATCAAGGAAAATCTGGCGTATGATAATACGGTAAGTTTTCTGGTTGAAAACGCCGCCCTTCAGGCTCCGAAGAAAAAGGACAAAAAGGGTAAGCCCGAGAAGGAAAACACATCGGGCGAATAGAATACTATAGTTATTAAGTCGGAGGTATTTATGACGTTAGTACCATTTGTAATCGAACAGACAAGCAAAGGCGAGAGAAGCTACGATATTTATTCGAGGCTGCTCAAAGACAGAATTGTGTTTATAAGCGGCGAGATAGAAGATAATATGGCTAATCTGGCCGTGGCGCAGATGATATTTTTAGAGGCGGAGGACCCGGACAAAGATATATTTTTGTATATTAACAGCCCGGGCGGTTCAGTGACCGCCGGCATGGCCATATATGATACAATGCAGTATATAAAGTGCGACGTATGCACCATATGCATAGGGCTTGCGGCGTCTATGGGCGCGTTCCTGCTTGCCGCGGGAACAAAGGGCAAGCGCAAAGCGCTGCCTAACAGCGAGGTGCTTATTCACCAGCCGTCCGGCGGAACGCGGGGCCAAGCCACGGATATAGCGATACATGCTGAACATATTTTAAAAACAAGAAAGCGAATGAACGAAATACTGGCGGAAATAACCGGTCAGCCCGCGGAGAAAATTGCGGCGGATACCGAAAGAGACAATTTTTTAAGCGCCCGGGAGGCGCTGGAGTATGGGCTTATAGATGAAATTATTCCGCCGAAGCAAAGATAACAAAAACGAGGTGAATCAATGCCAAGCTATACGGACGATCAAAAACAGTTAAAATGCTCTTTTTGCGGTAAGGCGCAGGAACAGGTAAGAAGGCTTGTCGCGGGGCCGGGTGTATATATCTGTAACGAGTGCATTGAATTATGCAAGGAGATAATAGAAGAAGATTATCAGGACGCCACCGCGTTCGATATGGGAGATATACCTAAACCGGCAGAAATCGTGGCATGTCTTGATGATTATGTTATAGGGCAGGACGACGCTAAAAGGAACCTTGCCGTAGCGGTTTATAATCACTACAAGCGCATAAATTCCGATATAAAAAAGGACGATGTCGAGCTGCAGAAAAGCAACATAGTAATGCTGGGGCCTACCGGATGCGGCAAAACGCTTTTGGCGCAAACGCTTGCGCGTGTTCTTAACGTGCCGTTCGCCATGGCGGACGCCACGTCTTTAACGGAAGCCGGATATGTGGGCGAAGACGTGGAAAATATACTGTTAAAGCTTATACAGGCGGCGGATTACGATATTGAGCGCGCACAGCGCGGTATAATCTATATTGACGAGATAGATAAGATTGCGCGCAAGAGCGACAATCCTTCCATAACGCGCGACGTTTCGGGTGAAGGCGTGCAGCAGGCGCTTCTTAAAATAATTGAGGGAACCGTGGCAAGCGTTCCTCCGCAGGGCGGCCGCAAGCATCCGCATCAGGAGTTTTTACAGCTGGATACAACTAATATATTATTTATCTGCGGCGGCGCGTTCGGCGGGCTCGAAAAAATAATAGAGAGGCGCATAGGGCACAAAACAATGGGGTTTGGCGCCAAGGTGGTTTCCAACGAGAAAAAAGATTTGGCGGAGCTTTACAAGCAGATATTGCCGGAAGATTTGCTTAAATTTGGGCTGATTCCCGAATTCGTAGGCCGTGTTCCCATAATCGTTACACTGCATCAGCTTGGGGAAGACGCGCTTGTAAGCATATTAACGCAGCCTAAAAACGCTCTTATAAAGCAGTTTTCAAAGCTGCTAGAGATGGACGGGGTGGCTCTTGAGTTTGAGGACGAGGCTCTTGCCGAGATTGCTAAGCTTGCGATAGAGAGAAAAACAGGCGCGCGCGGCTTAAGGGCTATAATAGAAGCTATTATGCTTGACGTGATGTACGAGATTCCGTCCCGCACTGACATAAAAAAATGCGTTATCACGCGGGATACCGTAAGAAACGCCAAAGTACCGATGCTTATACTCGGCGAGAAAGAAACAAAGCAAAAAGCGCTGCCCAAGGCTAAAAAAGAAAGCCTGGCATAATAAGATACAAAAAGATGTGGCGGCGCCGGCATTTTTATGGTTCTGCAGGGCAAGTTTGATGCTTGCCCTTTTTCGTTACCGGTTGCTGCTTATCCCCCATGTTGATAATTCGCGAAGAAATCCGCTTTAAACTGTGAAAACACACAGCTTTCGATGGCGGCGCGGATATCCGCCACAAACCTTACGGTCGCGCGGATATTGTGTATGCTAAGAAGCGTTGCTCCGAGTATCTCGTTAGCCTTTACAAGATGGCGCAAATAAGCGCGCGAGAAGTTTTGGCACGTGTAGCAATCACAGCCTTTCTCTATGGGCGAAAAATCACGCGCGTACCTCGCATTACGCATAACCAGCCGCCCGCGCCGCGTCAAAGCCGTGCCGTTTCGCGCGACGCGCGTCTGCAGCACGCAATCGAACATGTCAATACCGCGCGCCACACCGTCAACAATGCAATCGAAAGAACCTACCCCCATAAGATAACGCGGCTTTACCTCGGGCAGCAGCGGAACCGTTACGTCAAGCATATCGTTCATTATGTTTTTCGGCTCCCCTACGCTTAACCCCCCCACGGCGTTGCCCGGAAAATCCATACCGGCTATCGCCGCGGCGCTCTCTCGCCTTAAGTCGGCGAATGTGCTTCCCTGTACTATACCGAAAAGCGCCTGGTCGGGGCGCGTTTTTGCCTCTTTGCAGCGTTGCGCCCAACGGTGCGTACGCTCCATGGCGGCTGCCGCCGTATTATAATCCGCGGGATACGCCGTGCATTCGTCAAACGCCATAATTATGTCCGCGCCCAGGGCTTCCTCTATTTCTATAGCTTTCTCCGGCGTAAGCATATGCTTCGAGCCGTCAATATGAGAGCTGAACCGCACGCCCTGCTCGGTTATTTTACGCAACGCGCCGAGTGAGAATACCTGAAAACCGCCGCTGTCGGTAAGTATAGGCTTATCCCAAGCCATCATGCTGTGCAGCCCTCCGGCCTGCGCCACAATATCGTGACCGGGGCGCATATAAAGGTGATATGTGTTGGCAAGCACAATCTCCGCGCCCGTTTCTTTTATCTGCGCCGGAGTTAACGCCTTTACCGTTGCCATAGTGCCTACAGGCATGTATACAGGCGTTTTTATTACTCCGTGCGGCGTGTCTATCTGTCCGGTGCGCGCAAGAGTGCTTTTGCATTTAGTATGTATTGTAAAGCGCATACGTCCTCCGTCAAAGTATCAGCATAGCGTCGCCAAAGCTGAAAAACCTGTATTTTTGTTCAACTGCCGTTCTGTACAGCTCAAGCGTCCGCTCATGTCCGGCAAACGCGCATACGAGCATAATAAGCGTGGACTCGGGCAGATGAAAATTTGTCAGCAGAGCGTCCGCCGCCAAAAACCGATAGCCCGGCGTTATAAAAATATCGGTGTAGCCGCTGCCCGCCCTTACAACGCCGTTTTTATCCGCCGCGGATTCAAGCGTCCGCACGCTGGTGGTGCCAACCGCTATTATTCGCCCGCCTCTGCCCCGCGCACTGTTTATAATATCCGCGGTCTTAAGTGAAAGCTCGTAATACTCCGGATGCATAATATGCTCCTGCGTATTTTTTGCTTTAACGGGACGGAATGTTCCAAGCCCCACGTGCAATGTCAGCCGCGCAATACTAACGCCCGCGGTTTCTATCTTATCAAGTAATTCGGGCGTAAAATGCAGACCGGCGGTAGGAGCGGCCGCCGAGCCGTCCCTTTGCGCGTATACCGTTTGATACCGCGATTTATCATTAAGCTTTTCGTGTATGTAAGGCGGCAGCGGCATTTCGCCCAAATCGTCAAGCAGTTTTTCGAATACGCCCTCAAAATAAAACCGTACCCTCGCCGTTCCGTCCCTTTCCTTTGCCTCAATGACAGCGTACAGCTTATCGGAAAATTCGACGGCGTCGCCGATTATAAGCTTTTTGCCCGGCCTTAACAACGCCTCCCAATCAGTTAAAGACAAGCGGCGCAGAAGCAAAACCTCGCATACTCTGTCGGTTGCGCGTTTTTTTCCAAAAAGCCTTGCGGGAATAACCTTTGTATCGTTAAGCACCAATACATCGTTTTTATTAAGGTATTGAACTATATCATAAAACGTACTGTGATGCGTTTTTTGTGTTTCCCGTTCATACACCAACAGCCTTGATGTATCACGTTTTTCTATAGGGGTTTGCGCGATAAGGCTTTCGTCAAGCTCGTAGTAAAAATCGCTGGTTTTCAATCATTCCTCCGTTAAGTCAATGCGCATCTGCAGGCTTTGGCCGTCGCAGGGGCAGCCCAAATGCGCGTACGCAAGCTGCGTCGCCACGCGCCCGCGCGGAGTTTTGCTTATAAAACCAAGCTGAATCAAAAACGGCTCGTACACGTCCTCTATAGTCACGCTCTCTTCATTCGTCGCGGCGCACAGCGTATCGAGGCCGACCGGTCCTCCGCCAAACTTATGAATAATCGTTTCCAGTATTGCCTTGTCCACGCCGTCAAGCCCTATCTCGTCAACCTCCAGCTTCTCCAAACCATACCGCGCGATATCAAGCGTAACGCGCCCTTCGCCGACTATCTCCGCGAAATCGCGCACGCGCTTTAACAGCCTGTTCGCCACCCGCGGCGTGCCTCGCGAGCGCGACGCTATCTCTATTGCGGCGTCTTCATCTATCTTTATATTCAGTATGCCCGCGGAACGCATTACAATTTCCCCAAGTTCTTCGGCGCTGTACATCTGCAGCCTATTAATTACCCCGAAACGGTCTCTTAAAGGCGATGTCAGCATTCCCGCCCGGGTTGTTGCGCCTACCAAAGTAAACGGCTGAAGCCCCAGCCTCAATGTACGCGCGGACGGACCTTTGCCTATTATAATATCCAGCGCGAAATCTTCCATAGCGGGGTACAGCACTTCCTCAACGCTGCTGTTTAAACGGTGTATCTCGTCAATAAAAAGCACATCGCCTTTGTTTAGATTGGTAAGAACGGAAGCCAAATCTCCCGGACGCTCTATCGCCGGACCCGAGGTAACGCGTATGCCCGCCCCCAGCTCAGTCGCTATTATATACGCGAGCGTGGTTTTGCCAAGCCCCGGGGGTCCGTACAACAGCACATGGTCGAGCGGTTCCGAGCGTTTTTTCGCCGCGTCTATAAAAACCCTTAGGTTTTCCTTTACCTTCTGCTGGCCGATGTATTCGCACAAAGCGGCCGGACGCAAAGATAATTCGTTGGCGGCGTCCGCCTCGCTGTATTGTGCGGATACTATCCTGTTCTCGTCCAATTGTTATTCCTCCCCTATGTGCCCATGCGTTTTAACGCCAAAAGTATAAGCTCCTCGGTTGTATCCGCCAGATTCCGTACTGACGAGACGGCGCGCACCGCTTCCGCGCGGTTGTAGCCTAACGACACAAGAGCGCTTACAGCCTCCATTTCCTTGTCTGCCGCCCCTTCCGCTCCGCCTCCGGTATATGAAATTTCCGCGCTTTGTATCTTACCCGAAAGATCGATTATAATTCGCTGCGCCGTTTTTTTTCCTATGCCCGAAACCTTCGTCAAAGCGCTTTCGTCGGACGTTATTATGGCGGCGGCAAGCTCGCCCACCTTCATTGCCGAGAGCACGGCTAAAGCCGCCTTTGGTCCTATACCCGAAACACTCGTCAGCCGCACAAACATTTCTCTTTCTTCCGGCGTTACAAAACCGTACAGCGTGTGCGAATCTTCGCGCACGACAAATCGGCAGAAAAGCTTTGCGCTCCGCCCCGTTTTTATGTGAAACAGCGATTGTGTTGTGGTGTAAATGCGGTAGCCTATACCGCCCGTCTCGACGACGGCGCAGTCTGTTTCGGTGTTTATTACCTCGCCCTTTATATATTCGTACATACCCGCCCCTTATTTGATTCGAAATTTATCCGCGAACCGGCTTGAATGAGCGTGACATATGGCGCACGCCACGGCGTCGGCCGCGTCGTTTGGGGTTATAACCTCCTTAAGGCTAAGCAGAAGGCGCACCATCTGCTGCACCTGATTCTTATCCGCGTGACCGTAGCCTGTTATTGCCTGTTTTATCTGCATAGGCGTATATTCAAAAAGCTCCGCGCCGGCGGAAAACGCCGCCGCCATGGCGGCTCCGCGCGCCTGCGCAACCTGTATAGCCGTTTTTGTGTTTCGCCCGAAAAAAAGCTCCTCAAACGCTATGCAGTCGGGCGCGTGTTTTAAAATCAGCGCTCCTATGTTTTCGTATATTATTTTCAGCCTGCGCGGCAGCGGCATACCCGCCTCGGTAACTATTGTACCACATTCTATAAGAGAAAGGCGGTTATCGCGCAGCAGCAGAACGCCGTAACCTAAAAGCGCCAGCCCGGGATCTATGCCCAAAATTATCATACGCACTTCCTTGATTAAACCGTTAATACATAAGGCGGACAGCCTTTTTTACGGATTAAAAAGCTCAAATATTATTGCGTCAAAAAAACGCTTGCAGAACGGTAAATCATCCGCGCCGCGCACCGTCCAGCCGGCAAGCTTGGCTCCAAACAACCGGACAACCTTAAGAGATATACGTTTTTTGGCATCCTCGTGCCTGTACGCCACAAAGTGCGGACGCCCGAGCACATTTGTCAACAAAGCCGAAAGCAGCGCTCCCTGTAAGAAAGGAACGCCTTTATACTGCCTGCGCCCCGCCGCAAGCTGCCCGCGCACAACATTAGGCCTGTTTTTGTAAAACCACCTTACAATCATGGGATGAAACGACTCTATGCAGTACGCGCCGCTGTAACTGTCCAGCAGCTCCGCCGTCTTCTCGCACAGCGTTTTGTTTTTCCGGCCGTTTTTAAGCTCCACCACAAGCGGGCAGCGCCCGTCGATTTGACGAAGAACATCGCTTAACAGCGGTATTTTCTCGTCCGTATCAAGCAGCCGATATACGAGAAGCTCTTTATATGCGCATTCCTTAACCTTCTTTGACACGCCGCACATACGCAGCAAATCATCGTCGTGAAAAACTACCGCCTTCCCGTCGGATGTTATATGAACGTCCAGCTCAATTCCGTAACCCGCCGCCGCCGCCGCCTCGAAAGCCAAAGGCGAGTTTTCGGGCACGGCTCCGTCTTTTGTATGCAGCCCGCGATGCGCATAAAACCTGGCCGGAAAAATATCGCGGCCGTTGTTTGGCAAGCGTCCCGGCGCAACAAGGAATACGTATAAAACAAGAAGCGCGAACGCCGCCGCCGCCAGACCCATATCAGTCCGCCACGCCCGCTGATTCAATATTAACCGCGGGTACGGACGGTTTTGAGTCTCCGTGCTTTACCGCCGCCATCGTTATAAACGCCAGCGCGACAAACAGCGACCCGTAAGGCAGCAACGTAAAGTAACCTATATTATCAAGCAGCGCGCCCGAAAGTATAGGCGTTATAATCTGGGCGGCCATAGAAAAAGTATAATAATATCCGGTATATCTGCCTACGCTCGCGCCCTTTGACATCTCAAGCACCATTGGAAGCGAATTTACATTTATGCACGCCCACGCCACGCCGGCCAAACCGAATGAAACATACATAAGCGGTGAAAACTCGGTATACAAAGACGCGGTGCCAAACACCGCGGAAAGTAGCACTATTCCCGCCAATATGCTCTTTTTCCGGCCAATCCTTGTCGATATAATACCGACCGGTAAAAACGCAATCGTCGCGGTTATAATGGCTACCATAAGTATAAGCGAGGCTTGGCTCTCTTCCATGTGAAGGGCGTTAACCGCATATTTGGAAAAAGCGGTGGTTACGGCGTTATAGCCCATAAACCATAATGATATGGACACAAGTATAAGCCCCATGCTTGCGCGCACCTTTGGCGGCAGCTTTTCTTTCTTTAAATTAAGCTCCGCGCCTTCTTTAGCCTCTTCCGCGTCGATACCCATCGCCGCGCTGTCGCTGCGCATTTTTTTCACCAGTTTAGGCTCGTTTAAAAATGATTTTAACGCCGCCGTTCCAATTATCATTATACCCGCCGTTACTATAAAAATAGGCCAGTAATTAGCGTTTGGATCTTTGGAATCAGGCGCCAAAAAAGAATTTAACAACAATATCACCGCGCCGCCAAGCGCGCCCATAAGATTGATAACGGCGTTTCCTTTTGAACGAAAAGGTTTGGGAGTTATATCCGGCATAAGCGCGACCGCCGGAGAGCGGTAAACCGCCATTGCCAGCAGCACCAGCCCCAGCGCTATCATGAAAAATATAATGTTGCCCATGTGTGTGGCCAAAGGAAGCGCCATCATAAACAATACCGCGGCGATTGTACCGAATATAACAAACGGCATCCTTCGCCCCATAGCCGTATTTGTCCTGTCGGAAATAGCGCCGAAAAGCGGCAGCAGCAAAAGCGCTATGATATTGTCAATAGACATAATAAAACCGGATGTGGTGTGATCGACGCCAAATCTATTATGCAATATAAGCGGGATGATAAAGTCGTACAGCTGCCAGAACGCGGATATGGTTAGAAACGCAAGCCCCGCGATAAACGTATATTTATAGTTAAGCTTCATTGCCAATCCCCTGTTTTTATTTCTATACTATCATTGCGTACGTCTTTTGACAACCAAAACGAAAGCGATACGGCGCGCAAAAAGAGCCGTAATAAAATACGGCGGCTCCTTAGCCGCTTGCGTGAAAGCTCTAAATATAAAGCACGGATTAAAACGAATGCTTCGCGGCAATTTTATAAAACGGAACAGTTAAAAGGCTCTATTTGCGAAATCATACCGGCATATAAAAAAGCCGCCGTATCATTTGGCGGCTTAAAGCGTTTTGCGTAACCGGCGCTATTTTTGTTTTTTCTTCGCGACGTTTACCATGCCAGCGAACGCGGTTTTGTCGTTAACGGCCATATCCGCGAGTATTTTTCTGTTTACGGCAACACCGGCATTCTTCAAACCGTTTATAAGACGGGAGTAGCTTAACCCGTTTACGCGCGCTTCGGCGTTTATGCGCGTAATCCAAAGCCTGCGAAAATCTCTTTTTCTCAGCTTGCGGCCTACATAGGCATACCGCAACGAGCGCATAACGGCGGGATTAGCCGTCCTGAATTGCTTGGACTTGGCGCCGAAATACCCCTTCGCGAGCTTTAGTACTTTCTTATGTCTTTTATGGGCGTTTATCGCCCCTTTTACTCTAGCCATTCTCGTTTCCTCCTGTGCCGACTATTTATAAGGAATAAGCTGCTTAACGTTCTTTTCCTCTTGTGCAGTTATATACGTACCCTGCCTTAAGTTTCTTTTTCTTTTAGCGCTTTTTTTAGTCAGTATATGACTTTTATAAGCTTTGGCTCTCTTGACCCTGCCGCTTTTGGTCAGCGAAAACCGTTTGGCCGCGCCTCTGTGCGTTTTAATTTTTGGCATTACTGCATCGTCCTCCTTGTTAGTTCTTTGGTGCTAATATCATGAACATACTCCGACCTTCAAGCTTTGCGCTTTTCTCCATTACGGCGTCCTCCTGCACCATGGAATAAAAAAACTCCATAACCTGCCTTCCTTTATCCGTATGGGTCATCTGCCTGCCTCTAAAGCGCAGCGATACTTTAACTTTATCGCCCGCCTTTAAAAATTTGCTTACGCATTTTGCTTTCACGTCAAGGTCATGCTTGTCTATTGTCGTTGAAAGGCGCATTTCTTTTATAGTGACAACATGCTGGTTTTTCTTAGCTTCCTTTTGCCTTTTCGCCTGTTCAAACTTGAATTTGCCATAATCAAGTATTTTGCACACGGGCGGCTGCGCCCCCGGGGAGATTTTTACAAGGTCAAGCCCTCTCTCTTGCGCAATCTCAATAGCCTCACGCGCAGACACAATACCAAGCTGCTCTCCGTCCTCCGAGATAAGCCGCACGCTTTTATCCCTAATCTGCTCATTAATCTGATGATCGTTTACTATTGCAAACACCTCCGCATTTTTATTCAGATTATAGTAAATTCGCTTAAATCTTTTTTAACGAAAACAAAAAACGGGCGCACAGACCCGTCAACTTTTTTATCTTAAGCTGCTTACCATGCCTGGCCTTAAAGCCGGAAGGTGAGAAACGGGCTGTCTCTGCTTTCAAGCAAAAAAATAATAACACAGATACTTGTTATTGTCAACAACTTGCGCCGGCAAGGTATCCGGTTGAAAAAGCAATCTGAAGATTATACCCGCCCGTTAGCGCGTCAGCGTCTATCACCTCTCCGGCGAAGTAAAGTCCCTTGCATATTTTGCTTTGCATTGTGGACGGGTCTATCTGCGTTAAGCTAACGCCGCCGCGCGTTATGACGGCTTCTTCAATGGGGCGCTTGGCACGAATCGAAAACTCAAGCTGTTTTAAAGCCTTGCACAAAGCCCGGCGCCTATCGCGCGTTATTGAATGCGCGGGCAAATCCGCCGGTATTGCGGAACGCGCCGCTATCAGCGGAACAAGCGAACCGGGTATTAACCCTTTAAGCAGGCTGGCAAAGCGTTGATTTGTTTTTTCGGCAATGTCGCGCAGAATACGCGCGTCCAGTGTTTTTTCATCGAGCGCCGGCTTTAAATCTACAGATACCGAATAATCCGCCCCGCCGTCCATATACGCGCTTGCGGTTAAAACCAAAGGGCCTGAAATGCCCGTATGTGTAAACAAAAGCTCGCCCAAAGCTTTATATGCTTTAAATCCGTCTTTAAAAAGCGTAAAACCAATATTTTTAAGGGTAAGACCCGAAAGCCGCGCGGTGTCCTCTTTGGTATCCAACGCTATAAGCGACGCGGAAAGCTCCGTCACATTGTGTCCCGCCGCCTTAGCGAATAGGTATCCGTCTCCATCGGAGCCTGTCGACGGATAAGAAACACCGCCCGTCGCCACTATAACGCTGTTAAAGGGAAGCTTATTGCCGCCGCATTTAACGCCGGCGACGCAGCCCTTTTCTATAATAAGCGAATCTGCTTTCGCGTTAAGCTTAACGCGCACACCGACGCCGGCGAGCGCGTTTGAAAGCGCTTTGATAACATCGCTTGATTTATCAGACACCGGAAATACACGTCCTCCCCGCTCGGTTTTCGCGGCAAACCCGAACCGCTCAAGCGTCTGTAAAAGCCGCATGTTATCAAATGTATAAAACGCGCTGTGCAAAAAAGCGCCGCCCTTAACGACGCTGTCGAAAAAATCTTCTATGGGAGCGGCGTTTGTTATGTTGCACCGCCCTTTTCCCGTAAGAAAAAGCTTTTTACCAAGCTTTTCGTTTTTTTCAAGGAGTGTGACGGTATGTCCGTTTTCCGCCGCGGCATAAGCCGCCGCCATACCCGCCGGTCCTCCGCCTATAACGCAAACATTCCCCATCAGTTTACATCCTTGCCCGTATATACCTCATGCTTGCGCCATAAGTCTTCCAGCATTTCAAAATTAGTTTTAAGCCCGTCCTTCTTGCGCATTCCCACAAGAAGCGCAAGCGCGCTTAAAACGCTCATAGGCGCCGCAAGGGAATCCACAAAAAGGTTCATATCCGAATAAATAAAAAGATTCTCGTCAGAAATATTGGCGAGGGGCGATAACGCGTTATCCGTAACCGCTATTATTTTCGCGCCGTTGTTGCGGGCAAAGCCCGCGCCGTCCACGGTTCGGGATGAATAGCGCGGAAAGCTGATGGCAATAACAAGGTCTCCCCCCCTGGCGTGCATAAGCTGCCCGAATATATCCCCACCGGCGCTTGAGGTTACAAGACTTGTTTTGCTTATTATATAGTTTAAATAAAACCAGAAAAACTGCGCGAGAGGCGCGCTGGAGCGCAGCCCCATAATATAAACATGGTTGGCTTGCAGTATACAGTCGGCGGCTTTGCGCATCATATCATAATCTAAAACTTCTCTTATATGCCTAAGGCTCGTTATATCGTTCCGCAGCGACCATCTTATCAGATCTTCTTCGGGCATGTCAGCGCCCAATCCCATGCGCTGCACGTTTGTCAGCCTCGAGCGTATAAGCTTTTGCAGTTTTTTTTGCAGTTCCGGATAGCCGTTGTACCCAAGAGCGCAAGCAAAACGCACAACCGTCGATTCGCTTACCCCCACGGTTTCCCCAAGCTTAGCCGCGGTAATAAAAGCCGCGGTGTCATAATGATCTATTATATATGACGCAATGGCTTTGTGTCCCTTGCTCATTTTTGATTGTTGTTCCTTTATGAATCCGATAATATCGCTGTCTTGCATATTGCCTCCTACAAGATACGGTTATTCGATATTATTGTAGCACAATATACTCAAGTTTGCAATTTTATATCCTTAATCTTGCATTCAAGCGTTTCCATTTTGTCTTTGGCGGTAAAATCATGCTTTATTGGGGTTATAACCGCGTAACCGTCGGTTACAAGAGCGACGTCGGTTTTATCTCCGGGGCTTATCTGCCGCATTGCGCCCGTTATCCATATGTATTTACCGCCGCGCGGGTCTTCGCGCAGCTCCACCGATTCGTCGTATACCGTATGCGCCTGCGCCGCCGCCTTAAGCCCTTTTATACGGCACAGCGGCAAATCCGGCACGTTTAAGTTGTAAAGCACATTTTCGTGCGCCCCGTCAAACAGCCCGCCGTCAATAAGCCTTGCCGCAATCTCGGCGGCGGTATTAATATTATCGACGGCGTGCGCGGCTAAAGAGACCGCGAGCGCTTTATAGCCCATAATAACCGCGTCAAGCGCGGCGGCGACGGTGCCGGAATAAACTATATCCGAGCCAAGGTTAGGACCGTGGTTTATGCCCGAAACAACAATATCCGCTTTCCCCCGCATTAAGTGGCTTAAGCCTATCTTTGTGCAGTCTACGGGAAGCCCGTCCACAACGTAACAATTAACGCCCTCAAGCCCTATATTGTCAGTCTTTCTCGCCCGCAGCGGACGGTGCAATGTTATGGCGTGGGATGTCGCGCTTTTTTCGGATTCCGGCGCGACAACCGTAACCTCGTGATTGCGCGCGATACGCGCGGCTAAGGCTCGCAAACCCTTTGCGTGTATGCCGTCGTCGTTGACAATAAGTATACGCATCATATCCCTCCGCCTCATATTCTATCGCAAGGCGATTAATACTGTCAACGCGGCCGGTTATGCAAAAAGCCACCAAACCATAATACGCCTGAAAGCGTTTAAAAAGTTGAGCGCGTCAACGTTCTGTCCGGTTACCGCGTCCACACGCCCTATTTCCGTACCGTCAAGCGAAATACTAAGATAACCTACAATTTCTCCCTCCGCGAGCGGCGCGCGTATATCCTCCAGCAAAACAAGCTCCTTTTCAAGAGAGCCCTCCTTGCCTTTCTCGAGAAGCAGCGAGAATTCCCGCGCGGCATATACGTTTATAAAGGGCAGCGTACCGCCCGATACCGCCAGATTCCCCGCGAGCTGCTGCCCTTCCCGCACAACTGTTTTAGATATAAACCCCGCGAACGCGTAATCAAAAGCGCCTTTCGCTTCGTCAAAACGCGCCGCGCTGCCAGGCGTGCCAAATGAAACGTATATAAACCGTCCGCCGTCCCTTTTCGCGGTTGCGGCAAGGCAGTAACCGGCCGACGCGGAAGACCCAGTGGCAATACCGTCGCAGCCTTCGTAAAAGCGCACAAGCCTGTTCTGGTTAACCATTTCCGTTTCGCGCCCGTCCGGATGAATGTAGTTCTCCATCCAGACGCCGCCGAACTTAAAAGCTAAATTATGCTTTAGAAGTTCCTGGCATATAACAGCCGCGTCCCGCGCGCTCATTTTGTTTGCCGCTCCTAAGCCCGTCGCGTTGTCAAAGCTCGCGCCAAGCCCCAGCACCTGCGCCTTTTTGTTCATCATCTCAACAAACGCCTGTTCGCTGCCCGCTATCTTTTCCGCCAAGGCGACGCACGCGTCGTTCGCGCTGCATACCGCCACCGCCTTAAACAGATTTTCAACGTTGTGTGTGGTATTGGCGTCCAAAAACACTCTTGTGCCCCGCATTGACGCAGCGTGCGAGCTTATCGCGGCGGTATCGGCAAGAGAAAGGCGCCCCGACTTTTCCGACTCGCAGAAAAGCAGAAGAGACATTATTTTCGTTACGCTCGCGCATTCCAGCTGTTCATCCGCGTTTAACTCATAAAGAACGTTTCCCGTTCCCGCGTCCACCAATATCGCCGCCTTCGCCTTGGTGCTTAAGCCTTCGGCCGTTGCTGACTGCGGCGCGCACAGCAAAATTGCCGCCGCAATAGCAATAAATATTTTTTTCATAATCGGTTCTCCCGTTTTTTTATAGTTTTTCCGAAAGGCATAAAGCATATTCTTCTATATTAAGGTTGTGTGTCTTGATTCGCGGCTTATAATAATATATAATTCAAAACATGTTTACTATAATTAAAAATACATGCATACTGCTTATTATTTCTGTGCTTGCGCTTACTTCCGGCTGCGCGCTTTCGGCTGAAGAAACCGAACGGGAGCGCGCGTATTATGAGTACAAATACGAAAACGAAGAACAGCCGCAAGGAGATATAGAGCGGCTGCTTACCTTTCTTGACGGCTGCGTTGGGGGGCAATATATATTCGGCGGCCAAGGACACGCGATTACCGATTCGTTTATTGATAGTACGTACAAAATATATCCCGATTATTTTGACGGAGGGCGGCTGGAATACCTGCGCGGTATTGCGCGGTCCGCGCAGTTAAACGGACACCGTTTTCCGCAGGATTACGCCTGGGACTGCAGCGGACTGTGGTGGTATGCTGCCAACGAGCTTGAGCTGTATGAGGAATATACGGACAAGACGGCTCACGACACATATTACGATTTCTGCAATCCCATAACAAAAGAAGAGCTTCGCCCCGGCGATATTGTTTTTGTTACAAACGCCGAAGGGCGCGTGGCGCATATGGGCATAGTAGGCCGTCACGGGTTTATCTATGAAGCGGTAAGCGGGTTTGCCGGCGTTGTGCTAAAGCGAACCGTCGATAAGCGGGTGTATAACGATATAGTCCGCGGCGGCGTTTTACAGAATAACAACTGGAACACATTCGGCCGCCCGAAAATATTCGAATAGCGAAAAGCACACCGCTTGTTAAGTCGTTTATTATTTGCCGTATTAATCTACCGCGTCCGCAACCTGTTTCGCGACGCCGTCCATAATTTCCGTTATATGTTTGTCGGCAACCATAAGCCCCTCGCCTGTTATGCGCGCAAGCTCCGAAGCCATGGGCAGCTCGCCGAGCAGCCGTATACCGCTGCTTTTTTGAAAATCGTCCTGAGCGTCGCCGAAAAGCCGTATTTCTTTACCGCAATCGGGGCAGGTGAGCAGCGCGAAATTCTGAACCACGCCTATAAGCTTGATTTTCATCATCTCAACCATTTTTACCGCTTTTGACACTATCATTGAAACCATGTCCTGCGGAACGCTGACTATTACCATGCCGCTTAAGGGAATGGATTGCATTACGGTAAGCGGAACATCCCCCGTGCCCGGCGGCATATCTATTATAAGATAATCGAGTTCTCCCCAAAAAACCTCTTCCCAAAATTGTTTGACCGTTCCGGCGAGTATAGGACCGCGCCATATAACAGGCTGCGTTTCGTCGGGAAGCAGCAGGTTTAACGATATAACGCTTATTCCACCGGCATCGGCGGGCAAAAGTCCCATTTCGCTCTGCTCGATTGTAGCGTTTTTTATTCCCAGGAGCCGCGGTATGCTGGGCCCTGTTATATCCGCGTCCATTATGCCTACTTTATAGCCTTGTTTTACAAGCGCTTTCGCCAGAAGCACCGAAACAGTGGATTTACCGACGCCGCCTTTGCCGCTCATCACCCCTATAACACGTTTTACATTACTGTATGGATTGTTTTTTATAGTGCAGTTTTCGGTATCGCCGCACTTGCCCTTAGACGGGCAGTTATCACAGTCTGCCATAGTTGTTTACTCCTTTAATGTCATATGCCACTTATTAATAGTATGCCCGCGCCGCCGCTTTGTCAATATATACGAAAAATATATTTGACATATACCCATAACTAATGTATACTGTTATCAGAATTGGGTATATACCCATATTGAACAAAAGGAGGTAACTAAAATGCCGGGATTTGACGGAACAGGCCCTATGGGACAATGCCCGGGAACGGGCGGCGGTTTTGGCGTATGCGGAGCGGCGGGAGCGCAAAACGGTTTTTTTTACGCGCGGCGCGGCAGAGGCTGCGGCAGGCGTTTCAGGGCGGAATATGGCGGCGGCGCGTTCGCTTCGGAAGTCGCCCAGCTTCGCGCGCAGGTTGCGGAGCTTACGGAAAAACTGCAATCGGCAGCCAAAGAGGACGCCGGTACATAAAATCGCGCATTCATCAAATTTGAGTTTTACGCCTGATTATGATAAAATAGTCCCATAAACGGGACTGTTTTATTATTAAGGAGGTTGAGGTTTCTTATGCCCAGGCCGCGCAAACAAAAAATAATATGCTCCATGCCAAAATGCAGTGTATTCGGGCCGCGGGAATTAAGGGAAAGCGGGGAACCGGTAATACTCAGCGTTGAGGAATATGAAACAATAAGGCTTATAGACCATGAAGGGATGGACCAAGCGCAGTGCGCGGTCGAATTGGGGGTAGCCCGTTCCACCGTGCAGCGCCTTTATACCGACGCTCGGGCAAAGATAGCCAAGAGCCTTGTTGTCGGCAGCATACTTAATATTTCGGGCGGAGACTATAAGCTGTGTCCTAAACGTAAAGACCCTTCTTTATGCGAGGGCTGCGGCAGAAGGCGGGGACGCCGCAGGCAGGGTTTTTAAATGCTTACAGACCTTACGCTCAGCGTAACAAAAAACCATATCGACAAAGCGTTTGCCAATGAAAAAATGACGGCTTTCGGACATCTTGGCACACACTTTGACGTTGCAGATAAAAGCTTCGATATTCGACATGCAATATGCCCCGCAATAGTTTTTGACGTTTCAACAACCTGCGGCGAAATTGACTCGCTGCCGCTTTGCGATATATTCGAAGGAGATTTTGTAATTTTTCATACCGGCTTTATTGACAAAACGCCTTACGGCACCCCGCAATATTTTTCCGGACACCCATGGCTTTCTTTTGCGCTTATAGATTCTCTGCTTGAAAAGCGCGTTCGCTATATAGGCATAGACGCGGCGGGAATAAGACGCGGCGAACAGCACACCCCCACAGACAATTACTGCGCGAAAAGAGACGTTTTTGTTATAGAAAATTTGTGCAATCTTAAGCAAGTGCTTGCGGGACGCGCTTCCGCAAGGTTTACCGCCTACGTTTTTCCTGTCCGTTTCGAAGGACTTTCCGGTCTTCCTTGCCGTGTAGCTGCACAGTTCTAAACCATATTCAGCAATTCCACGGCCGAGTATACAGGCTGTTTGCACATAAAATTTTCACATATGTAACCGGCGAAAGGCGCGTCTTTTTTATAATGCGCAATATGCGGAATAAATTTTTCCGTCTCTTTACTTATATCGTGCCATATAACCGTAGTAAACGGCTCAAATCTTTTGCATAGCGTATTATACGCCGCCAAGGCTTCCGCATTGTCTCCCCGCGCCGCTATTATTATCTGGCGGTGCGGCGCTGTCCGCAGCATAAGCACCGAAAGAAAGTGTATATGCTCCGCCGCGGATTCCGCCGCGCCGGGCAGCATAGCGGCTATAGCCTTATCCGCCGCTTTACGCCACCTCTCCACTCCGGTAATCTGCCATAAAGCCACAAGCGCCATAACGGCGCACGAGCTTCCCGAAGGCGTGGCGCCGTCGTGCTCGTCGCGGGGGCGAACAAACAACTCGTCCCGCGCGCTCATATAAAAACCGTGCTCGTCTTCAAAAAGCAAAAGCATTTTTTCCGCAAGCAAAAGAGCCTGCTCCAAATAACGCAAATCCCTTCGCGCAATAAAAAGCGCCGCGAGAGCGTTTATCATGTTGGCGTAATCTGCGAGGAACGCCGGCCCCGCCGCCCCGTCAATGTAAGTTCCGCAGCTTACAGTCCCTTTTTTATCGGTCATCTTATCAAGCACAAAGTCCGCCGCTTTGTTTGCGCATATTATATATTCAGTAACATTAAGGAACATACCCGCATTTACCATCGCTTCTATCGCAAGACCGTTCCACGCCGCCGATATTTTGGTATCCTTAAACGGCGGCACCCTGTTTTTTCTGTGCAAATAAAGCTTTGCCAGCACCTCTTCGTCCGCCCTGTCCGCGAAGCCTTGCGTTTCTGTTCTGTTTAGTATAGTCCCGCCTTCAAAATTGCCCTTTTTATTAAGCCCGTAACGGTCTTCCAGCAAAGATAACTCATTTTTGTTCACCGCCTCTTTTAACTCGTCATATTGCCATATGTAAAAAAGTCCTTCCCCGCCTTCCGAATCCGCGTCCTCCGCCGAATAGAAACCGCCTTCGGGCGACTGCATATCGCGTATAAGGTATGCCGCAGTTTTATCGGCGACATGCCGAAACATCTCATTGCCCGTCGCCGCGAAGCCCTTTGCGTATGCCTTAAGCAAAAGCGCGTTATCGTAGAGCATTTTTTCAAAATGGGGAACAAGCCATTTTTCGTCCGTGGAATAGCGTGAAAATCCGCCGCCTACATGATCGAATATTCCACCCCTGTACATATACTCTAAGCTTTTTTTCACCATATTAAGAGAACGCGTTCGCCCATAAAGCTTGTGGTCGCGCAGTAAAAAAAGCAGGTAATGCGGCATAGGAAATTTCGGTATATACGAAAAGCCGCCGCGCTCGCTGTCGAACAACGCCTCAAGCGATAGAAAGCCGTTTTCAAGCGCCTTGCCCGTATCCGCGGAGCCGGTCTTCTCTTTTGAAACAGACATGTGCCCCGCCACTTTTTCGCCTTGCTCAATAAGCTCTTTTCTATGCGTATTCCACAGCAGCGATATATTTTCAAGCAGCTCCACAAGGCCTGTGCGCCCGTACATGGAACGCGGCGGCAGGTATGTACCCGCGAAAAAAGGCTTTTTCTCCGGAGTTAACAAAACGGTAAGCGGCCATCCCCCGCTTCCCGTCATCGCCTGGCAGACGTTCATATATACCATATCCACATCCGGACGTTCTTCCCTGTCCACCTTTACCGGCACAAAGCTTTTGTTAAGCAGGCTTGCCGCTTCTTCGTTCCGAAAGCTTTCGCGCTCCATCACATGACACCAATGGCAGGCGGAATAGCCTATGGACAAAAAAACCGGTTTATCCTCCGCTTTGGCTTTTTCGAAAGCCTCGTCTCCCCACGGATACCAGTCAACCGGATTGCCGGCGTGCTGTAAAAGATACGGAGATTTTTCAAGGGATAGACGGTTTTGTTTAACGGCTGCGGCGGGCATAGCAAAGCTCTCCTTATTTTACGGATTTATAATATAATAGTATTGGCCAGAAAGACCTAAAAAATGCGAAACACTCGGCGCTATTATATTGAAAAGCCGCTTAACTTTCCGCTCATAATAATCTCGTTGAATAATGTGCTATTATGAATTACAATATATTTGTTATCATATTTGAGGGAAGTTTTCAAATGTTTTGTACAAAATGCGGTAAACAATCACTCGACGACGCCGGACAGTTTTGTGCTTATTGCGGAAGTATGCTTGTAAATGAAACGACTGCCAAAAACAGTTACGCAAGTGCCGGCAATCTGAAAAGTTCCAAAGATTACCCGCAAGGCGTTTTATGGTCAATTATTTTTTTATGTACACGCTCCGTAATGTGGGCAATAGCGTCGGTAATGTTTATAGCACATTATCCCGCGGTTTCGACTTGGAATATTATTTGGACGATTTTCGGCTTTTATGTCATATACCAACTGTTTAAAAGAAACATCGTTTGGTATAAACGGGCTTTATGGTTGGCCGGAGTAGACGCGATATGGTTGTTATATCAATATATCAGCAGCAACGTACATGAATTGTTTTTATATATATTTATTATTGATATTATCGCTTTCATCTTTTTGATTGTTAATAAAAAACATTTTATTATTGTTTCTAAGTGAACATATTCCTTGTGTTTAACGCTTAAGCGGCATAATTCCGGTACGCATTCAACAATTTTTTTATCTAATTGTTCAGTTATTCCTCACTCTTGCGGGCAAAACACACCTTTCAGTTATACGCATATTATAAGAATATATCATATGAAAGGAGCAAAATATGTATAACCCATACAGGCGTTATCATCATCTCCCGTACTACGACGAGCATTACGACGCAGACGACTTTTGCCAGTACAATGAATACGCGAATCACCCGTATGCCAATGAGAATGCCGGCGGGCGGAATACGCGATATGCAGATTCCAAAGATTACGGACCTATGCCTTTTGTAATAAACATTGACGAAGCGGCTAAGCTTAATAATACTTACCGCACCGCTTTATGGACGGGAGAGCATCTGCAGCTTACTTTGATGAGCATTAATATAGGGGAAGATATAGGCTTGGAGATGCATCCCCACCTTGATCAGTTTATCCGTATAGAACAAGGGCAGGGACTTGTTGAAATGGGCGATAAAAAAGACAGGCTTGATTTTAGAAGAAAAGTTTATGATGATTTTGTGTTTATTATTCCCGCCGGCAAGTGGCACAACTTAACCAATACAGGCAACGCGCCTATAAAGCTGTATTCAATTTATGCGCCGCCGCAGCATACTCACGGTACCGTGCACCAAACCAAAGAGGAGGCGGAAACCGCCGAAAGACACTACTGATACTGATTACGGGTCAAAAAGCCGCTTTTAGGGCGCAAAACGCGTCAAGGCGGCTTTTTAATATATAAACCCGCTTTACGTCTACCTTTCTTTATACTTACATATTTTATTAATAGCGCCGCTTTGGGGGAAAGATATGCTCTTGTTTAAAGCCGTTAAAAAAACGACGTTATTATATTACGTTTCTCTTATTATACTTGCGCTTATTATAGCGTTTTTCATATCCGATATTTTGCCCGCCACTCTTCAAACCATATCCTCTGACGAAGACGCAAAATGGAGAAAAATTATTAACACTATTTTCGATTTGCGTAATCAAGCCGTATTGCATTCGGAATTCGACAGACTGGAAACAATGTATCTTGTGGATGAGCGCAACGGTCTTTGGGCTTATGAAAACGAAGTGCGCAGATCAAAATATCTTTCCGGCTGGGCGGAAAAACAGGGATGTGTAATACTGAATATAAGCAGCGATTTTATTATAAAACGCGTAAAACAAGCGGGCAGGGGCCATTCGTTTTATATTGTTTCATCAAACGAGTACGCGTATTCTTACATAAACGAGCCGGACACTGTAAACTCATTTTATTTAGGCACCTATCATTCTTTAGATTTGATACCCCGCGGCGACGGGTTTATAATAAGCCGCGAATGGTATACCGACCCCCTCTCCTGCATACTTGATACCGAAAAGCTGCCTGAGGGGATAAGCGAAAAAATAACGTCTCAGCCGCCAAAAGATATTTCCGATATAAACGAGCGCAGAAAAGCCGCTGTCGAATATGCCGATAAATACTGCGGCGCCGCGTTTAACGCAAGCACAGGCTATAACAATAAATACTCGGATTACAACTCTTTAGGGGGAGACTGCGCTAACTTTGTCTCTCAAGTATTGCACGAAGGGGGCGGCTTTAAAAAGACCTCCACATGGAATTACAAATCAGGCAAAGGCAGCTATTCATGGATAAAAGCCGGAGGATTGCGAAGCTTTATGCTTTACAGCGGCAGGGCGACGCTTATCTCAAACGGCAAATACGCGGACGTCTACAAGCACGCCTACAGCCTTCAGCCCGGCGATATTATTGCGTACTCTAAAAAAGGCTCGGTGGCGCACGTCGCTGTGGTAACGGGTTTTGACTCTAAAGGCTATCCTCTGGTTAATTGCCACAATGCCGACAGATACCGGGTGCCTTGGGATATAGGTTGGCGTTACAACGGCACCATCTTTTATCTTATAAGCGTACATTACTAAACGGCGCTTTTACAAGCCTTGTATTGCTTATGTTCGAAAGAAGGTTTTCGCCCCATCGTTTTGCGGAACATAAAATAATTTCGATATAAAACAAATGTGTTTTGCCGCGCAAAAAATAAATGTTTCAAGCGTGTAGGAATGTATTATATATAGATAAAATAATATAAGTAAGCACATAAAACGGGCAAACTATCCGAAAGGATGGGACGCAAAGCTACGAGTCTAAGGCTTATACGCTATGACAGTCGGGTTGCAAATAATTTTGTTTGCACCCCTTGCTGTCAATCTTAAGCAAGGGTTTTTATTTATCGGTTCGAGAGGAGGAGTTTTATGTCCGGCATATCCGTACTGCAGGGGGCGCAATCGAGCGGTGCGATGAGCGTGTTAAATTCAAGCACGCATTATGCAAATTCGGCCGGCGCCGCAAGGGCGGCCGAACAAGCGGGAAGCGAAGTTTTGACTAAAACCAAAGGCAGCGAAAAGGCTTCGGCTTCGGCCGTGCAGCTAAAATATGTGTTTTCGGCTCAGGCTAAAAACAGAAGCACCGAGGCGGAATCCGACCAAGCGTACTATCTTACGCTTTCGGAGGAAGCTTTAGAGCAGCTTGAAAATATAAAACAGGAATAACCGATTGCCCTCATCCCTATGACGGCGCGATAGTGTACAAACAAAAGAACGCAATAGGCGGTCAGGAGCGATGGCCGCTTATTGCGTTCTAATGAATTTTCAGTATCGCTGTTCAATCGATAACTTCAGTTGACAATAGCTTTCCTTTCAAATCAAACAACGCTGTTCCTTCATCATCTTCTTCATTTATTTGCCAAAAATGGACTAGAATTTTATCTCCAACAAATTCAAGCTCATATCCGCCGGAGCAGTGCTTGCCAGCCGGTGTTTTAAAAAGTAATGCTCCATCAATAACTGAAAAGCCTGACAAAAATGACGTCTCAAGATCTCCGGCATAAATCGTGTCGCCGTAAACAATGGGAGTACAGTATTCTCCCTTTGCATCTTCATTTCTCCAAATTGTCTCACCTGTCGCGAAATCCAACGCCATCATGTAATAATTCATTTGAAGATAAGCTACTCCATTGTTTACTGAGGCTCTTGAATTTCCGTTATCTTCCCAATCATCCGCAATTGTAAAGGTTCGCGACCATAATAACTCGCTTTCTGAATCAAGCCCGTGAATTGTTATAAATTCGTCATCATTGCAGACAAAAACAACTTTTTCGCAAGGGTCTCCTACCGTAACCGATATTAATTTTCCCTTAGTATCAAACAGCGCCGTTCCACTATAATCCTCATATGCGTACTCATAATAAACGTGAATATTGTCTCCGCTGAATTCAAGGTCATATGCCCCGAAAAAATCATCACTTGCCGGAGTTTCAAATAGCCTTTTACCGTTCTTAGTTGAAAACCCGGTTAAACACGAAGCCTCATAATCACAGCTATAAACTGTGGTACCGCGTAAGATTGGCGTACAATATGCGCCTTCGTCTTTTTCGTTCATCCAAATTGTGGAGCCATCTTCGAAATTTAAAGCCGCCATGCAATAATTAATTTGTAGATAAGCAACTCCCTTGATTATTGCGGCATATGAATAAGCGGTATATTCCGATTCATCTACAATATCAAAATTACGCGCCCATAATGCCGTGCCTGCTGAATTTATACCGCGCACTGTAATTGAATCATCTTCATAGTTGATAAGAATTTTTTCGCACCGTTCTCCTGCAAAAACCGACAAAAGGTTACCTTCTAAATCAAAGATTGCGTACCCCTCTTCGACTTCCTCTTCATACTCATCGTCTTCACCTTCGTATTCCCCATCACCTTCGTCTTCTTCTCCATCACATTCCTTTTCCGCGGCGCCACATAAGAAATATATGATAATATTATTATCCCGCAACTCCAGCTTATGAGGCGAATAGAAATCACCATCCAACGATGGGGTTGAAAACATAAATGTCCCATCTTCGATAGAAAAACCTGCAAAGCTGCTATAATAACCACCGGTATAAATTGTATCATTATCTACAACAGGGGTGCATGAACTACAGTCAAAATTTCTATTTATCCATATGGTATCGCCATTTTCTGAATCCAATGCCGTTAAATGATGATCCGCGACCAGATAAACAATTTTTTCACGCAAAAGAGCGTCCGAGAAACCGATGTAATCCCATTCATTTTTCAATATCCAGTTCCTTGTCCATATGACCTGGCCTATTGAATCAAGCCCCTGCACACTGACCGCTTTACTAAGCCCTGATTTCTGCACAATAACTTGTTTGCACGAATCAGCCGGTGTTGTAACTTCGGGGGACGGCGTTGCAGGCGGCGTCTTAATGATTAATTCTTCAATAGGTTGTGAACATGCGGCAAGCGCCAAAATCATTGCTAAAACAGCAATCAGCAAAACAGCTTTGTTATTAATAAGGTTTTTGGCTTTTTTTATTCTAACTGTATCCATAATATATCCTCTCAATAATTGGTGGTCGGGTTTATATGGTGGTAATTGTAAGTATTACCAAGGCCATTATACTGTAACAAATATTTTTTTACCACTGGTTTCCTCAATTAAAAAAGTAACTAATAATTAAAGTTAAACCTTACAGTATTATTAGTAGGATATGTAAAGTGCGCCAGTTAATGTAATATTGCTAGCTATTACGTACATCATTGTGCCACGCAAATGGTATGTTGTTTTGCCCCTTATCGCAAGAATCCTTTAAGTATAGTGTCTTCCGCTTCTTTGGGCGATAATCCTAACGATTCAAGCTTAAGCAGCTGCTGCGATTCTAAGCGTCCTATCGCCGCCTCATGCACAAGCTGCGCGTATTCATGGTATGCCGATATTCGCGGTGTCGATATTACAACAGCGTTGTCCATTATTATGGCGTCGCATTGTATGTGCCCGCGGCACGCGTTCCTTCCGATAAGGTCGAATACAAAATCCTGCTTGGAACCGCCCTGCGCCACAGAGCGCGATATTATCTGGGCGGAGCAGTCTTTGCCTTTCATATCTATCGCTATGGACGAAAACGCCTGCTGAACCCCGTCGGTTAAAAGCCGTTCCGTAACAATAAGCTTGGCTTTATCCTCAAGGTTTATCACCGTATCCCTGCGGGTGCTGTCAACCCCGCGTATCTGTACAAGCTCAAGCTCAACCGTCGAATCCGGCTCCGCGTGTATTATTGTTTTGGGATTTAAAACCTTTTGACCCGTGCCGTCTCCTTGCCCGTAATGCTTTTCTATATAACGCACGCGCGCGCCCCGCCGTACAAAAAATTCGTGGACGCCATCGTGCTGGGATTTTCCGCTGCCCGTATTATGTATACCGCAGCCCGCGACAATAAGCACGTCCGCGCCCTCGCCTATCTCAAACGTATTATAAACGATGTCGGTTAAGCCCTCGGCAGTCAGTATAACCGGAATATGTACGCTTTCATTCTTTGTATGCGGCTTAACGGTTATGTTTATTCCCTGCCTGTCCTTTTTTGTGGCAATATCAATATTTACAGTGGTGTTGCGCCCCGCGCCTTCCCCGTTCCGCCGTATATTGTACGCGCCCTGCGGTACATCGTGAATATCCGCCACCTGTTCTAAAATCAGCTTATCCAATGCACTGAGCATCTTTAACCTCCACCTTACCGCAGTTTTCGCTGCATTCACAGTTTGCCCGAACGCCCGGCTTGTAAATATCGCCGCACGCCACATTTCTGCGAATGCCCCCGTTATTAATAAGCATAATCTCATCAGCCAGCTCTAAAATGCGTTCCTGATGAGAAATGATAATTATTGTGGTTGACAGGCGCTCGTGCATTTGCTTGAATGTTTCGGCAAGCTTCTGGAAGCTCCACAGGTCTATACCTGCCTCGGGTTCATCAAATACCGCAACTTTAAGATTGCGCGCCAGAACGGTCGCTATCTCTATTCGTTTTATCTCTCCTCCCGAAAGAGTCGCGTCAACGTCGCGTTCAAGGTAATCGCGAGAGCACAGCCCTACGCTGTATAAAAGATCCCACACCTTACGCGAGCCTTCGCCTACCGAAAGCTTTAACAAATCGGAAACCTTTATGCCCTTAAAGCGCGGAGGATGCTGAAACGCATAGCCTATGCCAAGCCGCGCGCGCCGCGTAATATCAAGATTTGTAATATCTTGCCCGTCTAAAACGACAGTCCCTTTATCAGGCGTGTCAATTCCCATAATAACGCGAGCGAGCGATGATTTGCCGCTTCCGTTCGGACCGGTAATCACATATATTTTGCCCAAATCAAGCTGCAGGCTTATATTTTTAAGTATGGGGTTTCCCCCTATTGTCAATGAAATATCATTAAGCTCAAGCATAAAATACCCCGTTTATATTTAATCAGCCAATTATAATACGAAATTGATCATAAAACAAGGTGCGCGTATTCGTAATTGCGCGCATTTGGCTGATAATATTCGCTCCGTATTTTTACCGGCAATCGTTCCGTATTTGCCAAAACAGCCTTGCTGATGTATCATAAATATATTCATAAAATAAAAGCGCGAAGGAGGTTTCTTAATAAAGGAGCGCCCGCTATTATTTTTTCATATTATTATTTCCTTTATTATATGTAAAAATGAAAATTGTATATGTGGTCGATCAATTTGACAGCCATAATAACGGTACGTCTGTTTCCGCTGCGCGTTTCGTAAACTGCTTGCGTGAGCGCGGCCATGAGGTGCGTGTTGTTTCAACCGGCCGCGCCGGTCCGTATAAATACGTCGTCCGCGCAAAGAAAAGCCTTCTAAATCCTATATTCAAATCTCACGGTATGGTTTTCGGCGTACCCGATAAATCGGTTATTAAAAAGGCGTTTGAAGGGGCCGATGTGGTTCATCTGCACCTGCCTTTTAAGCTTTGTTTAAAGGCGCGCAAAATAGCGGACGAAATGAATATACCGTACATGGCCGCTTTTCACTGCCAGCCGGAAAACATCTCTTTTAATATGGGTATTAGAGGCCGATGGCTTCCCAGCATATTATACCGCCGGTTTCGCCGCCGGTTCTACCGCTATATACGCGACATTCATTGTCCGTCCGGCTTTATAGCAAAGCAGCTTCTAAAGCACCGCTACGCCGCGAAAATGCACATAATCTCCAACGGTATAAGCTATGCGTTTCACCCTATTGATACAAAAAAGCCCTCGGAATGGGAGGATAAATTCGTAATACTCATGGCGGGCAGATTAGCGCCCGAAAAACGCCAGGACATTGTGATAAAGGCCGCGTTAAAATCCAAACACTCCGATAAAATTCAGCTTGTGTTTTTGGGCAAGGGTCCTTTAAAGAACCGTTATGAACGCGTTGGAAGAAAACTTAAAAACCGCCCTGTTTTTAAATACGTCGATCAGTATAAAATGGCTTTAGCTTACAACCAAGCAGACCTTTATGTTCACGCCGCGGAGGCGGAAATAGAATCTATAGTGTGCCTTGAAGCCATAGCGACAGGCTTAGTGCCCGTTATTTCCGATTCGGACAGAAGCGCCGCGAAGCAGTTCGCGATTGATAAGCGCAGCCTGTTTTCCAATAACAGCGCCGCGGATTTGGCGGCGAAAATTGATTACTGGATTGAGAATACAAGCGAGCGGGCGCGCATGGGCAAGCTGTATCTTGCCAAGGCGGGCGAATATTCTATTGACAAATCTATAGATAAAATAGAAGCCGTATACAAGGGCGTCGTCGCGGAGCACCGCAAGGGCGCGTTTAATCCGGACGACCCCCATTCCCACGCCTTGCATATGCCAACGCCGTATGTCTGCCGTGTTGACGCGCGATACCGCTTTATCAACCGCAACATTTTCTTCCGCATAGGCTCGTGGCTTCTTTTCTATATAATAGCGATACCGCTTCTTGATATTGTATCAATGCTGTTTTTCGGTTTGAAGATACACGGGAAAAAGAACCTTCGATTTTTAAAAAGCGGCGCGGTAACCGTCACCAATCATGTGCATTATCTTGACTCGCCCATGGTCGCGTGTACGCTGTTTCCGCGCAAACCGTTATTCGCCACTCTGAAAAACAACCTTGAAATACCCGTTATAAGACGAATAATACGGTTGCTCGGTGGCGTTCCGATTCCCGAATCCCCTAAAGCGCTTCACGCCTTTATGGAGTCTATGCGCACGCAGCTTTTAAAAGGACGAATCGTTCATTTTTATCCGGAGGCTTCTTTGTGGCCATGGCACAATAAACTCAGACCGTTTAAGAACGGCGCTTTCCATTTGGCGGTTAAATCGGGGGTACCGGTTGTGCCTATGGTGTTTACATTCCGGAATTCTAAAGGGCTGCTTTCAAAATTGCGCAAAAAGCCGCTTGTTGACCTTAATATAGGCAAGCCGGAATATCCCGCTAAAAGCGGTACCGAGCGTTCAAAAATGCTTGAAATGCGAACCGCGGTACACAACGCGATGGAGGCTATGCTTGAATCCAAACACAAAGAGTCGGTTTCGTAAAATAGAGGATGTATGGCGAGAAATTTTGCGGACTTAACTAAAAAGCGGCGCGGAACTTGTTCAGTCTTCCATCGGTTCAAGCGGACGTTTCGCGGGACCGCTTAACACCTCGCCGTTAAGCCCAAAGCGCGAGCCGTGACACCGGCAGTCAAAAGAGCGGGATTCTTCGTTATATTCCACCGGACAGCGCATATGCGTGCAGTGCGCGTTAAATACATGCAGCGTACCGTCTTTCTCCCTTCCTATGGCGGCGGCATGACCGTCCACGCGCCTTACCGCCCCCTCCCCTGCCGGCACATCGTCATAAGCGCCCGCTTTAATATTGATGTTGCCCGCTGCAAATGTGCGAAGCGTATCCGCGGTTTGCTTTACAAAGCCTTTTGCGGACGCGGCCGGAGCAACGCGCAGGGGGCTAAAATGTGCGCGCACCTCCTTATCTATCATGTTGTTTCCGGTGTGTTCGTCGCAAATAATCATGGCGGCGGCGGCGCTGTTAGTCATGCCCCACTTGGCATAGCCCGTCGCTACGTATACATTAGGGTTATCTTTATACAGCGCGCCCGCGTACGGCATTCCGTCCACAGTAATACAATCCTGCGCAGACCAGCCGCAGTACGCGCGCGTTTTGGGAAAATACCGGCGCAAAAAACCTTCTAGCGGTTCAATGCCTGTGTTCGCCTCATACTCACTGCCCGTTTTATGACCATACCCTACCGCGAGCAGCCAGTTATCTGCGTCTGTATTATACGACCGCACCGAGTTTACCGGTTCGCCCGCGTTAATAAAAATGCCGCGCATACCCTCTTTATACCCTTTTGCCGCAATAATGTATGAACGGCTTTGATGCATACGGATAAAAAACAGTCCCGGGAATTCTACCAGAGGATAGCCGGCGGCAAGCACGGCGGCATCCGCGTGTATCCGCCCGTCCCGCGTGTGCAGCGTAACGCCATAATCGTTCCTTTCCACTTTGTTTACGCGAGTTTGCTCAAATATCGGAACCCCTTCTTTAGTTAATTCGTCCGCGAGCGAATAAAGATATTTTAACGGATGAAACTGCGCCTGATTTTCCGTTTTCAAAGCGCATATTATATCAAAAGGCAGCGGTACGCTTTTTTCTATACTTGCGTTTACGCCGAGCTTATCATAAACCTTCTTTTCTTTTATTATGTCCCGCCGCTCTTTTTCTGTCAGCGCGTAAACGTATGCCGGAAGGCGTTCAAAATGGCAATCAATATTCAAATCGCGAATAAGCTTTTCAATGAGTACAAGTCCCGCGTTGTTTGCGGCCATATAAGCGCGCGCCGTCTCTTGTGAAAGCCCTTTTAGCTTCAAGCCGTGCTGCACAGTCACTTTAGCGGTGGTGCGCCCGCTGGTGCCGCTCCCTATCGCGCCGGCTTCCGCCACACATACGTTAAGTCCGGCACGGCGCAAAAGCAACGCCGCCGTTATGCCTGAAAGACCGCCGCCCGCCACCGCGATATCACAGCGGTGCGTGCCCGAAAGCCGCTTATATTTTGGCGGAGAAGATGTCTCCTCCCATAAGGATATTTGTTTCATACCGGCTCCATAAATAGTTTATTCTATTTTTCCTGTAAAGCCGCTAAAACATGCAATTTCCCTTAAGTTTATTTAAACGAAAGTGTAAAAAAGAATAAGGCGTGTGCGTTTATATTAAATAAGGCAGTATTTGCTTCCAGTCGGAAATACGCGATTCAAACGTGACCGCGTGGGCGGGGCTTGTTGACCCAAGCTTTGTAAACCCTATGTTGTCAAACGCGAAGCCTATACGGCTTTTAAACAAGCTGTATGCCTTGCCCCCGTTAAAAAAGACATGCTTTATTTTAGTATGCGCTATAAAAAAATCCGCAAAGTCGTTTATCGTCTCATTTTTTATATTAGAATCAAGGCTGCCTTTTCTTTCACAGCTTTTAATTACGTCCCAAAGCGCAATGCCGCGCGATAACAGCATATTAAGCCTTGCCTGATAATCTTCAGGGCAGGGCATATTAAGCAATGCGCTTATAAGAGGCCAAAAAGCGTTCCTTTCATGCGCGTAATACTGTTTTTTACGCAGTGATTCGCCGCCCGGAATGGAGCCTAATATCAACACCCGGCTTTTATTGTCATAAACCGGTTTAAAGCTGTATATAATGCGCATTTACAATGCACTCCTTATTGTCCTATTATTTAAGTATGGCACAACGCGCACCGGATTATAAAGCTTGTTTTTGCGGAATGTGTCTTAACGGTTTCTAACCGTCGGCGCTTTTACGCCCAGATAAGCCAAACCAATATATAACCGGTTGCCACGGCCGTGAGTGTAAACGGAACGCTTATTCTCATAAAATCTTTCGCCTCTACGTCGTAACCCGCTTTACGGAGTATGCCTATGCCCGCTATATTGGCCGATGCGCCTATTGGCGTAATGTTTCCGCCCAAGGTTGCGCCAACCAATAGACCAAAATATAAAATCGTCGGGTCAATACCCATTGTTGCGGCGATAGCGGTTGTTACCGGCAGCATGGTGGCGACATACGGTATATTATCAATAACCGCGGAAATGGCCACAGACGCCCAAAGAATCAAAGAATAGATAACAAATAAATTGCCCTTTCCGGCATACACAAAAAACGCGCCAATATCTTCTATAATGCCCACTTCTTTAATTCCCCCAATAACAATGAAAAGACCCGCCAGCAAACTCAGCGTTGTATAATCAATCTCTCTGAGCGCGTCGGCAAGCGTATTTTTGTCCCTTGTCTTTATAAATTTACGTATCAGCCCCACAACCATTAATCCAACGCATATAAGGCCATTTGTTATGGCGGGCTTGTTGCCTATAAAAGAAGCGGCCGTTAACAAAACAACAATTCCGACAAGCAGTACGGTGGGAAAATAATCTTTTACTACGGTCTTGTTCATAGATTTTATAGGATGTTTATATTTTTTAAACAACCAGAGCAGTATAAACACCGTTGCGAGAGCGCCCGCTTCCACCACCCAGAATATCCCGGGCCTTCCTTTGTAGAAGAAAAAATCAAGGAAATTCATGTTTGCCTCTCCGCCGAGAAGAATGGAAGTGGTATCGCCGACTAAGGTTGCGACGCCTTGAAGATTGGATGAAACCGCTATGGTTATAATGCTTGGTATGGGAGATATCCTAAGCTTCTTTGAGATATTAAGAGCGACCGGCGCCACCATTATAACCGTTGCGACGTTATCAACGAAAGCGGAAATAACGCCCGCGAATAACGCCAGGGACACCATAGCCCATTTTACATTGGGAACCCTATCTATAATAAAATCGGCTAATTTTGAAGGCATTTTCGATTCAATAAAAAGTGATACAACACCCATTGTGCCGGCAATCATCATTATAACATTCCAATCGATTGCAGCTAAGTAGTTGTATACCGGCAACAAACCTATTTGACCCAGAATGGCAAATATC
This sequence comes from uncultured Christensenellaceae bacterium, assembly GCA_964586785.1. GTDB lineage: Bacteria > Bacillota > Clostridia > Christensenellales > SZUA-584 > SZUA-584. The sequence continues at coordinate 59,236 of CAZPHS010000005.1, read as the reverse complement.
AATGCGCAGCCAATCGCTATATAGGCTTTGGCCTTTGAATATATTAATAAACACGCGTAAGTAATCAAGAACAGTATTAATGTTATGGTTTTCGCTTCCATCGCGCACCCGTATCCTTTTGTTTATTAAGCTTAAAAATTTTCTTAACAGCCATTATATCAAATTGATATTTGTTTTGGTATTATATAATACATAAATTATTAAAATGACGTTTAACTTTCCCTGCAACATGTTGTTTTAATCCGCAAAAAACCAGCTACTACACCTGATAGTAACTGGTTCGCCTCCGCACGAGGATAGTCGGACAAAGAGTTTTTCTGTTCCGCAAATCCCCGGATATTCCTTTCCCCCTTTATCCCTACTCTTTTACGAAATGCTGGTTTGCGCCCGGTGTCGGCGGAAACGAATCGCCCTTGTCGAGCGTAACGCCGTTTCTGACCACCTGTCCCCTTTCGTTTACTATCTTATAATCTCCGCTTTGCGGCGCTTTTTGACCCGACTTGAATTTTTGCATGTCAGCTCCACCTTTCTAAAGTTTGTCCTGATGATATTTTTCGCCTTTTGCCGCAAATTATGTGCGCAATTTCGGATAGAAAAAAACAGCGTTTGTTAAAGAAAGCTGATAATGTTTTATGTTTGATAAATACGCGAGCCGCAAACCGCGGCAATAAAAGCGGCTTGAATTAAATTGACTTGACCGTTTTTAGCTGTTATATTTAATGAGCCGTGTACCCGTAGCTCAGCCGGATAGAGCGTTGGACTCCGACTCCAAAGGCCAGAGGTTCGAATCCTCCCGGGTACGCCACGTCGCGGTGGACTCCGCGATTCCAATCCCGCGGGAAAACCTGCGGGATTTTCCATGCTCCGTCACCGCTCCTTTTCTGCGGGTACATTTCAAGCAACCCACCGCAGATTGACAGAATCCGGTTGATGGCGGGTTGTTATCTATTTTCTAATATGATACACTGTCGTGAAGTTTTATACTGTATAATAAACCGTCGGACGACCATTGCTGCATGAATGCCGAATTGTTTGATGATATTATTCAAAACGCCTCATTCAATCTGAAACTGTTTTACGACATGAAACCCGAATATTACGCTTTTGCAGGAGAGCTAAAAAAGCTCAATCGCAATAAAAAGAGCCGGGGAAAGGCGGTATGCAATTGAAAGACTTAATCGCAAGCCTTGATAAACTCCATACAACGGAATTGGGAAAAGCGCGGATAAAGCGCCATCTTAATTTGCAAACAGATGATGTTGTGGGTTGGTGTAAGGATGTTGTGAAGCGTTCGGATATTATCATTGGGCAAGGCAAGAACTGGTATGTGTATAGCGGCGGTGTCGTCATCACCATCAATACGCATAGCTACACGATCATCACGGCGCACAAAATAAACGCCAAAGTCCGTGTGATGCGAGAATCCGATTATGTATGCCTGCCTGAGTTTTTGTATCAGGCAATTTTCATTCCCGAAGAAAAAGAACCACCGCCACGAAGCGTTATCAACGAGCCGGAGATATTTATTTATATAAAGGAGTTTGGAGTACAGGCGGGAGACTTGGGGGTCGTTGCTGAACAGAACGGGCAAGTAATCGGTGCGGCATGGACGCGCATTGTCCCGGCTTATGGACACATTGATAATTATATACCTGAACTTGCCATATCAATTTTACCCGAATTCCGTGGCTATGGTATTGGAACTAAGCTTATGAAAAAACTGTTTAAAGTGTTGCGCGAAAACGGATATAAACAGACCTCGCTTTCGGTACAAAAGAATAATCCTGCCGTGCGGTTTTATCAGCGGCTCGGATATAGGGTGTCGGGCGAGCGGCTCGACCACGCAGGACATGAAGACTTCCTTATGATAAAGGATTTATGATGGCCATGTTGCGCACTGTCTTTTGCGGTTACTCACTTATCCATGGAATCCGAACGATATCTTTTTAGTCAAAGCATTCCACGACGGAGCAAAGTTCGCCTTGCTCCCCTCTTCCGTAAGAAACCATGGGTTTGCCGGCTATCGGCTTGTAAACGCGCCGTTTAGAGTTAAGCGGCGAATCGAGCCTCTCGCCTTACGGCAAACGTCCCGTTTAGACCGCCAGCACCGGCTTTAGCGCCATTTCCAGAGCTTTAAGCCTTCGCATCGCATCGGCGTCGTCTTCTCCCCTGACGCCGAAATAGCATTTAAGCTTAGGTTCGGTACCCGAAGGCCGGACGCAGCACCATGCTCCTTCGTCCAGTTCGAAATACAACACATCTGAAACAGGCAGCTGCGTTTTTTGTATGTCGCCTGTGGCCGTGTCCGCGATTACACCAACCTTATAATCACGGATACGATTCACACGCATATCGCCAAGCGTACGCGGTGGGTTGCGGCGCAATCCGGCCATTTGCGTGTCAATCCGGCCGGCTCCCTCGGCGCCTTTAAGTGTAACAGTCACCAGTTTCTCGCGGTAATGGCCGTATTGTTCATAAAGCTCGTCCAGCCGTTCACAAAGCGTCTTGCCTTTTTCCTTATAATATGCTGCGGCTTCGCACAGCAGCATCACGGCGCATATCGCGTCTTTATCGCGCGCGTGCGAGCCCGCCAGATATCCGCAACTTTCCTCGTAACCGAACAAAAATATGTGCGACGAAAGCTCGAAACGGTCGATCATTTCGCCGATGTATTTAAACCCGGTCAGCGTTTCAAAATAGCGTACGCCGTAACCGGCGGCAATGGCAGCGCCTAACTTACCGGACACAATGGTGGATACCACCGCGCCGTTGGCGGGCAGCGTGCCGCGCCGCGCGTGTCGGCCGAGTATATAATCACACAAAAGCGCGCCGGTCATGTTGCCGTTAAGATACACATATCCGCCCGAACGGCTGTCGCGCACACCCGCTCCAAGCCTGTCCGCGTCCGGGTCCGTCGCGAGAATGATGTCCGCCCCCACACTGAGTGCCAACCTTTCGGCCAACGCAAAAACGCCGGTATCCTCGGGGTTCGGAAACTTGACCGTGGGGAAAGCGCCGTCCGGTTCGGCCTGCTCGGGCACTATATAAAGGTTGCCAAACCCCGCCTCGTCCAGTATTCGCGCGGTCAGCGCGCCGCCTGTGCCGTGCAGCGGCGTATAGACAATCGTCAGATTCCGCGCGTGCGCCGCATCCGTTAAGCTAAGACGCTTAATCGCGGCGATGTACTCGTCATCCATATTTTTAGAAAGTATGCGGTAAAGCCCCGCGTCAATGGCCTCGCGCTTCGGCATCGTTTTGGCCGCGCCGTAGCTCGCCACGCCCCTGACGGCAGCGATGATCTGCGCGTCATGCGGCGGTGTGATCTGCGCGCCGTCCTCTCCATACACCTTATAGCCGTTATATTCGGGCGGATTGTGGCTCGCGGTAATCACTATGCCCGCCGTGCAGTGAAGCGCGCGCACCGCGAAAGACAGCTGCGGCGTAGGCGCCGGCCCCGAAAAAACATAGGCTGGTATGCCATTGGCACACAAACAACAGGCCGCTTCCTCGGCAAATAACTCCGAAAACCGCCGCGTATCGTATGCTATCGCTACTCCTTTTTCGCGCCCGCCCACAGCGCTGATGTAATCACAAAGCCCCTGTGTGGCCTTGCGCACCGTGTATATATTCATACGGTTGGTGCCCGCGCCTATAATTCCGCGCAGCCCTCCCGTACCAAATTCAAGCTCTTTGCCGAAACGGTCTGCTATTTCGGCGGCGTTACTGCGCAGCGCGCGCAGTTCTTGCCTTGTCTGGGCATCAAAAACCGAACTGCCAATCCATTCGCCGTACACCGCCATATAATCCATCAGCAGCCCGCCCTCCTTCATACGCATCTTCGTCTATCGCGCCCGCCGTATGCGCCCGCGCCTTTGAACCGATTGTAGTCAGCAGCGCTTCGCAGCGCCCCGATACGACGTATTCGCCCGAGCACGCCGGCACAAAAAGGCTGTCGCCCCTGCAAAAGTGCAACGCGTCGCCGCCGCAAATGATTTCGCCCTCGCCCTCAAGAACGAGCAGCGAATGAAACGAATCCGCACCCGCGAAATACATTCCGCCGCCCTGTACACGCAACTTGTCGACGGTAAAATACGGGCAGTCCACAAGATGCCCCTTAAAATCGTAGTCGGTGCGCGCAGGTTCCAGCCGTGCCACATCACAGGCCTGTGCGATGTGCAGCTCCCGAGCGGTGCCATCAATATCAACACGCCCATGGTCGTACACGCGGTACGTCACGTTGGAGGACTGCTGTATCTCAGCAATCAGTAACCCCGGGCCAATAGCGTGCACCGTACCCGGCGGCACAAAAAAAACGTTGCCTTTTTTGACGGGAATTTTTTCCATTACCTCGGCTAGCGTGCCATCCCCGGTGCGCCTAACAAACTCTTCCGTATCCAGCGTACGCGTAAAACCCAAGTATATGTAACTATTTGCGTCACAATCTACAATATACCACGCCTCGGTTTTGCCGCTCTGCCCTTCGTGCGCCGCCGCGTAATCGTCATCCGGATGCACCTGTACGGAGAGCGCCTGCGCGGCATCGATAAGCTTAATAAGTATCGGAAAATCTCCGGCGCAGTTATACCCGAGCGCATCCCATTCCACCGACACCAGCCAGTCCGCAAGCGTACAGCCTACGTGAACGCCCTGCGCAATGGTGCTCTGGCCTTCCCGATGGCATGAAAGCTCCCACGTCTCGGCCAGCGGCAGGCGTTCGCAGCGCTTGCCAAACTCCGTTATCAGCCGCGCCCCGCCCCAGACATAGCTTTTGCAGACGGGCGTAAGCTTAAATACCGGCATAGCGTTATCCTCCGCTACCGCCCGCTTTCCAGCAGCGCAGCGTTTTTATCAATCATCGCGCAGCGCTGCCGCACACAATCGGCGGAGCGCAGCGGATCGGCAGGCGTATTGAATACATAATCGACAAGGCGCTCGATATGCGTTGATGCCACATGCAGCCGCGTGTCGGACGACGCGTAGTATATGTAAACCTCGCCGTTATCGCGCGCGATAGCGCCATTGGTGAACACCACGTTGGATACATCACCCACGCGCTCCGCTCCGAGCGGCCCCAGCAGCAGCCCCGACGGCTCGGCGATCAGCCGCGATGGGTCGTCTGGCGCCGTCGCGAACGCGTACAGCACGTAGCGCAGTCCGGCGGCCGTATGACGTACGCCATGCGCTATATGTATCCAACCTTCGGGCGTCTTGATGGGTACGGCGCCCGCACCGTTTTTGGCTTCCGAGACGGTGTGGTACCGGCGCGCGCTGATTATACGTTCCTCATTGATGTGCGCGTTTTCAATATCCGCGCACAGCCCAAAGCCGATGCCGCCGCCCGAGCCGGCATCTATAAAGCCGTCCATCGGCCGCGTATAAAACGCGTAACAGCCATCCACAAATTCGGGATGCAACACCACGTTACGCTGCTGCGGCGAGCGCGGCGTCACGAGATCGGGCAGCCTTTCCCATGTTTTCAAGTCGCGCGTGCGTACAATGCCTGCCAACGCAATGGCCGCGGAAACGTCTTGCGATGCCGTATCCTTGCGCTCGGAGCAAAACACGCCGTAGATGTATCCGTCTTCATGGCGCGTAAGGCGCATATCGTACACGTTGGTTTCCTCGGCGCACGTATCGGGCAGGCAAACTGGATAGTCCCAGAACGCAAAGCCGTCCACCGGGCTGTCGCTTTGCGCCACTGCGAAAAACGATTTGCGGTCGTTGCCCTCCACGCGCGCGACAAGGTAATAGCGGCTGTCCATCTCGATCGCGCCCGCGTTGTAAACCGCGTTGACGCCAAGTCGCTCCATAAAATACGGGTTGCTTCGCGCATCAAGGTCGTACCGCCAGGTAAGCGGTATATGATCCCGCGTGAGCACCGGGTTCTCATAACGCTCGAACAGGCCGTTGTAAAACCCGGCCCTTTCATTTTTCCGCGCAAGCAGCGCGTGATGCTTTTCAAGCTCGGTACGGTAACGTTCATGAAGCATGTGCCGCTCTCCTTATCAGCTCGATGCACATTCGGCCGTTATGATACGGGCATTTCCATTCGTTTACAATCGGCTGATCTTCCTTCGGAACGGCGTTCTCGTCCACAGCCCAGAGCCATTCGGACCCAGTACGGCGGTCTATCTGATTTTCACGAATGTGCGTCCAAAGGTCGTAAGCGGCCTTCAGATACCCTTTGCCAGACCGCGCTTTCTGATACGCGTTAACAAAACCCACAACACCCTCAGCCTGCACCCACCAGATGCTCGTGCGATCCTCCTTGCCGTTGCAACTTTCATTGATCAGCATGGATTTTTCCAGCGCGCGGCTAAGTGTTTTGCGCTCAAGCGCGGCGGTGAGCGGCGCGAGCTTCGCGGAATACGCGGGGTCTTTGAGCACGGCGCACGCACGGTCGATAAGCCATGCCGCCTCTATATCGTGTCCGTACGACTCAAGATCAAGAATGTGCCCCATCTGCTCATTGAAAAATACGTTCAGCCGCGTTTTTTGAGGGTCGTATATTTTGTCGGCGATTATATCTAGCAGCGTGCGCAGCAGGTCGGCGGTTTGCGCGCGCCCTCCCATTCGGTAAAGCTCGGTATAGGCCTCCAGCACGTGCAGCGTGGTGTTCATCGTGCGGTGGGCGATAACGCCGTTTTCAGAAAGCTTTTTGTTCGGCTCCGGCAGAAAATCCGCCGTGAACGATTCCAGATACCCCATATCGTCGCGGCACTTTTTCTCGATGAGGGTACACAGCTTATGCGCGCGGTTAAGTGCGCGCTTGTCTCCGGTGGCATCGTAATAAGCGCACAACGCGTATATCGCGAAGCCCTGATTATAAGTGTGCTTGGTGCTATCGCTGACAGCGCCGTCGTATTTAACCGACCAATAAACCCCGTCGTTTCGGCTGTCAAGGCAGTGATCGCACAAAAAACGATACGCATGGTTCGCGTCGTCCATTAGCGTTTCGTCCCCAAAAAGCATATACGCGTTGGAAAAGAACCAGAGTATGCGGCTGTTGAGTATGCTGCCCTTGTCGGCCTGCCAGTCCTTATCAAGGTTGTAATCTACCCTTCCGCAAAAGCCGCCGTGCGTATCATCGCGCAGCGCGTGCCAAAACGGAATAATGCGTTCTTTAAGCTCGTGTCTGGACCATTCCGCGAGAGTGTGTATCGACTTTGTCATTTGGCGCTCCCCGCATCGGCAGACATTCCGTTGTCCTTCACATAGGCGACAATCTCATCTAGGAACGCAAAAGCCAGCGCCACACAGCTGTCCGCCGCGCCGTAGTATATGGCGATGCGCCCCGTCTGAGCGTCTACAAGCGCCGCGCACGGGAAGCACACATTGGGCACAAAGCCGCGCTCTTCGTATGCTGTCTCGGGCGTGAGCAGAAAGTTTTTACTGCGATGACGCACGATCCACGGCCGCTCGCGATCCAGCAGCGCGCAACCGACGCTGTAAACGAAGCCGTTGCAGGTGCTCGTTACGCCGTGGTAGAAAAGCAGCCATCCCTCGCTGGTTTCAATGGGCACCGCGCCGCCCCCAACCTTGACGGATTCCCACCAATTGCCCGTGGGCGCAAGCACATGCTTGTGTTTGCCCCAATACACAAGATCGAGACTTTCGCTTAAAAACACATCGCCGAAGGGCGTGTGGCCGCCGTCGCTCGGGCGCGACAACATAATATAGCTGCCGTTGATTTTACGCGGAAACAGCACGGCGTTGCGGTTGAATGGCAGAAACGGATTGTCCATAATACTAAAGCGCTTAAAATCCGTTGTTTTGGCAAGCCCTATGGTGGCGCCGTGGTTATCCGTGCACCACATGAAATAATACGTACCGTCGATTTCGACAAGACGCGGATCGTACGCATATTTGAGACAAACCTCGCGGCCACCGGTATCCTCAAGACGGACACGTTCTTGCTCAAAGCCCCACACAAAACCGTCTTTGCTGCGGCCAAGATAAATATGGGGGATACCGTCGCGCTGTTCCCCGCGGAACACGCCTATATAGCCGCCTTCATAGGGCAGCACCGAGCCGTTGAATATCCGTACCACGTTTTTGATCGGATTTCTCCCTATGACCGGATTCCCCGAATATCGCCAGACGACATCGCCGCATCCTTTCGGTCTTGGCTCCCAAGGCAGATCCGGCAGCGACTTGCCCATTATCAGTTTGATTTTTTCCATGATGTCAAAACCCTCGTTTCTATTCCTTAACCGAACCTTCCGTCAGTCCTCTGTATATCCATTTTTGCAGCAGCAGGAATATGACCAATGTCGGTATCATCGTTATTATGATACCCGCGCAGATTACCTCCCACTGTGTGTTATATGGTCCCTGAAAACGGTAGAGAGATGTGGATATCACCGACAGATTCTGATTCTTCATATAAAGGTACGGCGTGTAAAACTCGTTGTAAAACGCCACGCCCTTTATGATTACTACCGTCACGATGGCCGGCTTTAGCAGCGGCATAATGATCCTGAAAAATATCTGCGGGAAGGACGCGCCGTCCATAATCGCCGCACTGTCAATCGAGACCGGTATGCCGTTGAGGAACTGCAAGAAAATATAGATAGAGATGATATCCGTGCCCGCAAACAGCAATATCGTCGCCCACATGGTATCATAAAGCCCGAGCCCCACAATTATCTGAAACGTACTCATCTGCATGGTGATACTGGGAATCAGCGACGCCACCAAAAAAAGCATTTTGATTGTGCCGCGAAACTTGAAGCGAAAGCGGCTCAGCACATACGCCGTCATGGCTCCCAACAGCACGGTGGCACATAGAGCCGCTGCCAGTATCAACGCCGTGTTCCAAAAGCCGAGCAGCATCTTGCCGTCGGTGAACGCTGTCACGTAGTTTTGCAGATTGAACCAGTTCCGCGGCAGATCGAGCGGTCCCGTGCTGAAAAGCTCCTGATTAGTCTTAAGCGAGCCTAATAATACGACCAGCAACGGAATCAGCGTGATCAGCACCGCGACGGTCAATACTAAATATTTGAGCGTTTTGAGCACCGCCGTTCTGACGGGTGTGTTTGTTTTCACGCTTTCTCCTCCTTGCCTTCCACGAACCGTTTTTGGATTACGGATATAATTAGAACCATAATCAGCAGTATCACACCCAGAGCGCACGCCAGCCCTATCTTCCGGCTCGTGAACGCGGTGTGCAGCGTTTTGATAACGTATGTCATCGAACCCCCGCTTCCGCGCGTCATTACGAACGGTATCTCATACACGCTGATTGCGCCCTTGACGGCCAGTATCAGGTTTAGCGCCACTACGCCGCGGATATTCGGCAGTATGATATACCAGAACTGCTGCCATTTATTCGCGCCGTCGATCTCGGCGGCCTCAAAAAAATCTCCGCTGATTGACTCCGTAGCGCCTGAGAACATGACCATGTTCTGTCCCATATAGCGCCATACCGACACAAATGTCAGCGAAATGTTGATCAGGTTGATATTGCCAAGCCACAGTGGAATGTCCTTCGCGGGTACGCCGAATGCCACTAATATGGTATCCAACGTGCCGCCGCCTTTGAAAAAATACAAAAACACAAACCCGATTGCGACGCCGTTCATCAGCGACGGAAAAAACAGTACGCCCTTGAAAAAACTGCGCCCGCGCATTTTGTAGCAAAAGAGCGTAGAAAAGAACAGCGCAATCGCTATCTGCACAAGCGAACCGACCAGATAATAAAGGCTGGTGCGAAACGCCGCCCAGTATTCGGACTGAACCAGCGCGGTGATATAGTTATCAAAACCGATAAACTTCATCTGGGAATAGCCGTCCCATTTGTAAAAGCTGTACCGGACCATGTCTACCAAAGGCAGATATGTGAACACAAACAGCAAGAGCAAAGGAATAGCCAGAAAACAAATGATTGTAATCCGCTGCTGGCTCTTGATCTGCGACATGCCGCGCGGCTTTGATAACATCGTCTTCACTTTGCTTGTGCCGGCTACGCCCGATTCGGAAGTTGAAAGTTTCATATGAACCTCGCTATACATTCCGGCTTCGCGTCCCGGCCCTGTTACGGACATCGCACGGCGGCGGTAAGCAGCGGGCTGTCAAAAAGGCATGTCGGACAGCCCGCGTCAAACGCCGGAATTAAAGTTGATATGTTGTCAGTTCTTGTTTAGCCACCGTATACGACATCAATCGCGGCCGCCCATTTCGCGTTGAGATCAGCCATGATCGCATCGAATGTTTCACCTGATATATTGCGCGCCGCGTCAACGATGCGCGCCATTCTGGACTCGTCATAGAGCGCGAGACCCGATTCTATCTCCACCTCGGTCAGCTTGCCAACGTTTTCATCCGTCGCCGGATTATCCACCACAAATATTACGCCTTCAAAATCTTCGAGTCCGCCCGGCATGGGATCGCCCTTGAGCAGCGAGATACCGCCCTCTCTCACAGCAATACCAGATTCGTCAAGCAGGAAGTCGATCCATGCGCGTGCGAGATCTTTGTTCTCGCTGTGGATGTTGATGGCGTAGCAATAATCCGTCGCGGATGTCGCATACTGCTTGCCGCCGACCGTAACGGGGAAAGGCATGTATCCGACGTTTTCGGGAGTGTCGCCTGCTTCCTTCATCTGAGAGATCGCCCAGTTTCCGAGAACCATGCAGCCTATCTCGCCGCGGTTGAGCATACCCTTGGACGCCTCCCAGTCACAGGTTGTGGGGTCGGCTTCGCAAAGGCCCTGATCGATTACGTCATAGAGCAGTTTGGCAACAACATAGTGTGAGCTGCCGGGAGCCCACGCCTGCTTGTCAAGAGCAAGCTTGTTATTTTTGTAATCCGGATCGCCTGTTACCGAACCTGCGCAGTGGTCTTCCCACTGGTTAAGCGGCCAGCCGGAGTTCGCGTTGGTATAATAGGGAATTGCGTCGGTGTTGTCTTTAATGAGCCTTAGCGCATCGAGGAATTCTTCAGGCGTCTTGGGAAGCGTGGTAATGCCGGCTTCGGCAAACACGGCCTTATTGTAAAGTATGCCCTGTACCGTGCTCATGTAAGCGAGTCCGTAAACCTTGCCGTCGATCCATTTTGAGTACAGGTACTCTTCACGATATTTGCCGGAAAGCTCTTCCACGGTGCCCAGCGGCTCAAAATAACGCGGGTACTCTGTGGCGGGAACTGCGTCGGGTATCATCAGCACATCGCCGTATTCTTTGGTCTGTACACGGGTGGCCAGCTCGCCGGCATAGTCAGTAATACCCTCGAACTTTACGTCCGCGCCGGGGTACTTCTCCTTAAACTGTGCGAGCAGCGCGTCAAACGTACCGTCCGCAAGTCTATCCGTCCTGTGCGTAAGCATGGTGATAGTACCGCTGATATTCTCCGGTTCGACAACAACGGGCGCTGACGCGTCCGGGTCGCCGGTATCCGCCGGCACCTCGGTTTTCCCGCATCCGGCAAAAACAGTCATGACCATCACAAGGCACAAAAGCGCCGCCAGAACGATTTTTTGTTGCTTCTTCATGATTTTCCTCCTTGATTTGATTTGTTTGTGGAATATTGTTTTTAGGTTAACATAGCTTTAATTATATCCATCGTTAAGTAATTGTCAAGGGTAACTTTCTCTATTTATGTATAACAAGTTACTTTATTTACGTAAACAAAAAAGCCTTTCGAGCGAAGACCCCGAAAAGCTTGGTTTATGGACTTTAGCGGCGCACTATGGTTAAACGGCGGACGGCGCGATTCGAGCGACAGAATCCCTTATGACAAACTCGCCCCCCACGACGATCCGCCCGGGTATGCAGTACTTTTTGTTGATTTTGCGTATAATTGTTGAAACCGCGGCCGCGCCCATCGCCTCCACGTCCACGCGATACGTGGTCAGTTGCGGTATGCACAGCTTGGCGTATACGTGATCGTCAAAGCCCACTAGCGAGATGTCGGCAGGCAGGCTGTAGCCCTGCGTTTTTAATTTCTCCATCAGCTGATACGCCACCTCGTCGCAGTTACACACAAAAGCGCTGGGCATATCGTCGGGCATCGCAATGTCGATGAAACGACCCCTCTCGTCGCGATCGCTTATCAGCCAGTCGCCACGCATGGGCACGCCGTGCTCAAGCAACGAGCGGCAATACCCCAGATACCGGTCAAGTATACTGCTGGTCGAGGTGATGTTTCCGATAAAGCCGACGCGCGTATGCCCCTGCTCCAGCAGATAGTTCGTAAGCTGGTAGGTGCCGTACACGCTGTCGCTCACCACCGCGCTGACATCGGCATGTTCGTCATAAAAGTCCAAAAACACGTACGGCAAGCCCGCGCCCACTATCAGATTGATATAGGCCTTATCCATTTGCCCCAGGAATATGATACCGTCCGCCTTGTTCTGCGCGATGACCTGCGGCAGCGTCAACTCTCTTTCCGCCTGCTCGGACACGATCTCAAGTATGCCCGAAAAGCCCGCGTCAGCAGCTTTTAGCACCACCGTCTTATATAGATTGGAATAAAAAGCGTTATTGGAAAAAAAACGATCCGCCATCACAATGCCTATGTTTGTCTCACGCGAATTCACGCCGTTCTTCGAGGGGATATAAAGGTATCCCATCTTTTTAGACAGCAACTTGATCTGCGTTCGGACCTCTTCGCTCACACCTTCCTTATCCGTTAAAGCCTTGGAAACCGTTACCGTGCTCACACCGAGCTCGCGCGCGATATCCTTCATTGTAACTTTCTTTTTCATTGCCATATTCCTATTTGTTCCTCATATCTTGCATATAAAATAAAGCCGCCCCAACCATTACACAGAATCATATCACACGCTGCCGCATCTTGTCACTAGCTTATTAAGTTAACCGGCGGACGCGTTTTGTCTGCACTTTTTGCTTTACAAACACTAGTATATATGTTAAGTATATTACCATAACAGTTACCTAACCCAATTAGAATATTAACTTAACGTATTTTAGAAAGGAACAGTGTATATGAAAAAGTATCTTATTCTCCCGCTGACCGTCGTGATGCTGGCGGCAGGTCTGCCGAACGCGGCGTTTGCGGCGCAACAAAACGACTACTCGGGCGAAAATGGCGTTATTTACGAGGCCGAGGACGCGATTTTGGAAAACAACGAGGTGCTGACGGAGTTTACCGACGATGCGGTCGGTCAGGGCTACGCTGTGGAAGGCTACTCCGGAACAGGGTTTGTTGGCGAGTTCAACAACACCGACGCGGATTTCAGCACGCTGACTTTCACCATTGAAATCGACAAAGCGGGCAAATACGACCTTGTGTTCAAAACCTGTTGCCCGTATACTCATAAGAAGAACGACATCGCGATTGACGATGGCGAGCGCCAAAGCGAAGCGCTGGCCACGCCGCAATCCAACAGCTTCACCACGCAGGTGCTTGAGGCGGAATTCACCGTCGGCACGCATACCGTAAAGATTATGGAAAACTGGGGGTATTTTTACGTGGATGCGCTGATAGTCAGATTGCAGACGCCCAAGGTGGGCCCGCTGTACGCGCGACCGGAGCTGGTAACGCCCGACGCCGCCGACAGCGCGCAGCGGCTTATGGAATACCTTTGCGGTATCTATGGCGATTATGTGCTGTCCGGCCAGTATTCGGAAGGATATGACGCGCCCGAAGCCGCGGCTATCTTTGCGCAGACAGGCAAATACCCCGCTTTAATGGGCTTCGATCTGATGTATTACACAACGCTGAGCGAAAAGCGACTTACGGAGCCGCAGCACACCATCGAAAAGGCGATCGAGTGGTGGAACGCGGGCGGCATCGTGACCTTTTGCTGGCACTGGTATTCGCCCAAGGATATCATGGATACCGCCGACAACCCGTGGAATAGATCTTTCTACAAATCCGCCACGAATTTTAATTTCGCCAAAGCGCTCAGCGGCGATGATCCGCAAGGCTACGATCTGATGCTTAAGGATATCGATATGGTAGCCGCGCAACTCAAACTTTTACAGGACGCGGACGTGCCCGTGCTCTGGCGTCCGTTGCACGAGGCGGCGGGAGGCTGGTTCTGGTGGGGCACGCAGGGCAGTGAGAACTACATAGCTCTTTGGAACCTGATCTACGATCGCCTTGTGAACCACCACGGGCTGCGTAACCTGATATGGGTCTGGAACGGCCAGAGCAACGACACGGACGAATTTAACGCATGGTATCCGGGCGACGATACCGTTGACATCATAGGGCTTGATATCTACCCCGAAAAACATGACTATTCACCACAGACCGAACAATTTCAGCAGGCGCTCACGTATACCCGGACACCAAAGATCATTGCGCTGACTGAGGTAGGCGTTATACCCGACCCCGACCTTCTCGTTAAAGAAGGCGCGATGTGGCTCTGGTTCGCCCCGTGGTACCGCGAGTTTACTGTAGACATGCAGGCCCCCGGGCGGCCTTATAGCGATGAATACACCGGTCTTAACATGCTGCGCAAGGTTTATGGGCACGAAAAGGTTATTACGCTCGATGAACTGCCGGATACGCTCAATACTAACAAAACCGGCCTGCCTGCCAAACTTGCGCCGGAGACCGAAACTGTGCAGGCGCGCCCCGCCCCCGCGGACAATACCGGCGGATTGATGGGCTGGATTGCAGCGGCTGTGCTGGCCGTTATGTACGCAGTCACCGTGTTTTTCATGGCGCGCAAAAGAAAAGCGCGGCAGGCGGCAGAAGAGAAATAATCCATACAAAAGGAGTAACACATATGCCGATTACCGATATGCCGTTGGAGCAACTGAAGCGCTATACGGGCTCTAGCCCATGCCCGAAGGATATCAACGCCTTTTGGGACGAAGCGATCAGCGAAATGAAGGCGGTGAACGCAGACGTCGAGCTGATTCCGGCGAATTTTACCACCGGATTCGCGGAATGTTTTCATCTGTATTTTAACGGCGTGGGCGGCGCGCGGATATACGCCAAATACGCAAGACCCGCAAAACGCCATACCCAGCTGCCCATACTGCTGAATTTTCACGGATACCGCCTATCCAGCTGCGACTGGACGGGGCTGTTGCCGTACGCGGCCGAGGGCTTTCATATCGCCGCGCTGGATTGCCGCGGGCAGGCGGGACGGTCTTCGGACAACGCCGCCGTCACCGGCAACACGCTTGACGGGCATATCATACGCGGACTGGCGGACGGTCCTGCAAGTTTATATTTTCGCTCCGTGTTTCTTGATACCGCGCAGCTAGCACATATTCTGACGACCATGCCCGACACAGACGCTAACCGAATCGGCTGTTTCGGCGCAAGCCAGGGCGGCGCGCTGGCGCTCGCGTGCGCCGCCCTCGAGCCACGGATAAAACGCGCGGCGGCGCTGTATCCATTTTTATGCGATTATAGGCGCGCCTGGGAGGTTGGCGCGGAATCCAGCGCGTATAGCGAGATACAAAATTGGTTTAAAACTACCGATCCTCTGCACGAACACGAGGAAGAGTTCTTCAGCACTCTTGGCTATATCGACGTCCAAAATATCGCGCCGCGCATTCAGGCGCGCGTACTGATGATGACCGGTCTTATGGACACGCTTTGCCCGCCGTCCACGCAGTTTGCCACCTACGGCAAAATCCGCTCGCCCAAGGAGATGCTTGTGTATCCGGACTATGGCCACGAGGATCTGCGTTTGTCGGGCGACAAGATTTTCGAATTTATGCGGGGGTTGAAGGACGGCGTTTTTTCCGAAACTGCGCATACGCACTGAAACCCCAGTATAACATTTTCAGCTGCAAGATAAATAAAGGTCTTTCTTAATATAAGCCGTCCTTATATTCAGCATATTCCGTTTTGTTCATATCCGAATAAAGCGTCATGAATGTAATAGTATACTTGCCCAGCCCAAAACCCGTTATGGCCAATATACCTGTTCGACATGAAACACATGACCGTCATTCGCCACATGTATGTAATAGAAAAATGATGAGGTAAGCAAAGAAGGATCATGCGCGTAGACGGCCATAAAATCTGACGCGGTGGAAGGTATAGGTATCATATCCTCTGAAACCGCGCCGCTTGGCTGATACATCAGGCTTAGGGAAACAGTATTGATGTCTACCGCTCTTAGCTGCTTGTTTAAGTTTTTTTCCACGAACTCTGAATCCCCGAAATCATCCACAATCGCCCGTGCCTCGGCTTCGGAATATCCCTTACGCTCTACAAGAAAGTTTACCGCCTCTTCGCCCCTGAGCATACCGAAATAATCAAATTGTGCCAAACCGGTATCCGGATCAAACGAAACAAGATACGCGTAACTTGAATACATTTTGGGACCGGTTACTTCGGGCGAAGCCTCGGGCCCTGCAGTTTCGGGACCGGCGCTCGGCGGCGCTGTCGGCTCGGACGATGCGAACGGAACAGCGGTTTCCAAGGTTGCTTCCGGCGCGGGGTAAGCGGGCAAAGTTGTGCTTACCTCAAACTGGGTCCCGCAAGCGCATAGAATCGCAGTTAATAAAACTACACCCAAACAAAAAATCTTTTTCATATCTGTTTCTCCCTATAATCACTTAATATTTTGCGCAATGGCACGGTCTTACTCATTTAATAAAGTCCCCGTCTATTCACTATCTGATTTTTGAGGACGGCTTGATCGTTTCCGGCCGCGCACCAAAACCAAGGCGGCGCCGCCGCATAAAAGAACCGCCAGCGCTATACCCGCAATCAGCCAAACGTTTAAATCGCCGGCGCCCTGCCTGTCATTCGTATACTGTTCCGCCGCATCAAGAACGGTTTGAATTTCAACATCTGATTCCGTGTACTGTTGCCCGCCGATGTCCGAAATCTCCAGCCATTTTGCATAAACGGTTGTATCCTCGCCAAGCCTTACACTTGAAATACCATTCTTAAGCAGCGCGTCTTCGTACCATCCGTCAAAATCAAACCCATCGCGGGTTGGCCTGAACTCTAAAAGATCGACCGTTGTCCCCTCGGGCTTGGATATGCTGTTTATTATGCTGCCCCCTCCGGTGTCAAAAGAGAGTGTGAAATCTATCGTTTCACGCTTTTCCTCGGGCGCAGATTTAATCGCGGAATTCAGTCCCGTTCCCGCGCTGTTTACGGCACGTACTCTGAAAGTATAGCTTTGCCCGTTAGTTAATCCGGTAAAGGTATAGCCGGTTTCGGTTCCGGCTGTTATCCACGCGCCGCCGTCGTTGCTTGAAACCTCAAATCCCGTAATAGTGCTTGAGCCCCCATAAACGGGCATCTCCCAACTAAGGGTTACTTCTCCGTTACCGGTAAAGGCTTTTAGATTTTTTGGCTCCGAGGGAACGGGCGCTTGCGGATCATAATCAAAATTTATAAGTTGGGATTCGTTCAGTCCCATGATGGCGCCTTTCGACGGCAGGTAGTTCGCTTGGCAGTACAGTTCCTTAAGTTTCGGGTTTTTGCGCAGGTCTAAAACGGTAAGCTGGTTTTCGTAACAGGACAGTGCGCTCAGATTAATGTTTTTGCGCACATCCAGCACCGTAAGCAGGTTCACTCCGCAATTCAGTCTGTCCAATGCGGTATTTTTACTTAAGTCCAGCGCGGAAATCTTGTTATCATACAAGCGCAGCACCTCTAACTTGGGGTTTTTGCGCACGTCCAGCTTGGTAAGCTTGTTAGTGAAACAATTAAGAATCTGCAAGTCCGCATTTTTGCTCACATCTATCTTAGCAAGTTTGTTCTGATCGCAATAAAGCTCTTTAAGCGCCGGATTTTCGCTCACATTAAGCACGGTAAGCTTATTCTTCCAACAATGCAATATTTTCAGCTTTGGACAGCTGCTCATATCAAGCGCGGTCAGGTTGTTGTTTTCACAATGAAGACTTTCCAAACCGGTGGCATACTCTATTCCGGCAAGGCTTAATATGCCCTTACCGGCCACATCCAGACTTATTATTTTTGATACCTCATTCGAATACACCGCGTCGGACGGACCTATCCCCAAAGTTTTACGTATTTCGGCCAAAAATTTTGCGTCATCAAACTTGCTTGTTATATTAATTTTAAACTCGGGCAGCGCATAAACCGCCTGCGGCATTATCCACAGTATAAATACTGTAAGAAGCAGCAGATAAAAAAGTTTTTTAATTTGTTGTTTCATGAGAACCGTCCTCCTTGGAATTCCTTAGATTTATTTTGAAACGCTGTCAACAGCAGATTTTGCCCCAAACTTCATTTTAAAAGCGGCGTATTGTCTTGAATAGCTACTAATCATGGTAGGTTTACATAAAACAACGCAAAAAAAAACCGCGCGGATTATACGTTGCGCTTATATTTTTGAAGTAAAATCGCAAGTATTAAATTTTACGAATAATTCCAGACGATTGTTGACTTTGAGCTTTTTATAAAGGTTTTTTATGTGGAAGTTGGCGGTGTGGATACTGATTTTCAGTTCCTGCGCTATCTGTTTCGCATCCTTTCCGTTCAAAAGCAACGCGGTTACTTCTTTTTCGCGGGCGGTAAGATTTAAACTTTCTGGCATATACGAACGCTCCGTTTTCCGTATGTCTTTTATCATATCCACCGAGCAAAAATCGTCCGACCATTCCGCATAAAAAAGATACTTCGAATAAGCTGGTGATAATAATATAAATACGATAAATACGGCGCCGGAAGTTAAAGTGGCCGCAAGCGGCAGAAGGAAGGGCGAGTAAACGGACAGAGCGCCCGGAATCACATATGAGAGCATACTTAACGGCAATATTATTACAAGGCAAAGCTTAAATATTCGAAAGTCTCCGTGTTTCTTAAAAACACATCCGAGAAGGTAATAGGCCGCAATATACCCCATTTGTTCGAAACCGTGAACATAGCGGGCAAAGCTTCTCAAAGCCGTTCCTTCAGGCATAAAATACAATCCATATGTACAAATCATAGCGATAAAAAACAAATTACACATATTCCAGACGCTGCGTCGGGTGATAAGCTGCAACGCCACGGCAAGGCATACTACGAAAATGCCTATAGCCCCATTGGCTGCCATGGCGGCAGGCGACGACGCTCCCGGTAAATAAGTATAAAATATCTCCACAAAATAATGAGCTACAAAGAAATACAGCGTCAGTTTAAGAGCCGGATTCAATCTTGCTTTCGGCCTGTCCGCCGCGGCTGTAAAATCATCCGCTTTATAAAAAGCCATACAAACACAGGTGCCAAGTATAAGCGCCGCCAAATATGTTTTATCAAAAATCCCCAACGGCAAAGACAGCCCCGAACAAAGCTGATTAATCGCGAAAAATAATGAGATTGCCGCGGCGCCTAAAAGCCGTTCAGTATTATTGAGGGCAAATGTATAAGCAAACGATGCGCAGGCAGCGCAGCCGCCCAGCCCGAACATGAAAAATATAGCCGTCAGCAGGCTCGGCAGGCTTTCGGGCATAAAAAGCCATACGGCAAAAGCGGCGGCAGTCGCTGCGGCGGATACCTTCGATACCCGCGCCATATTCTTTGTGTTTGTGAACGCAAACAAAACACCCGCCCCAACGCAATAGGCACTCCCCATAAGCGTCATGGCGTCCAGGCTAAAAAGGCGCACCGAGTCGCTGAACAGCGCGCCCTGCATATTCGCGAAAACAGGCGCCAAGGGAAAAATCAGCATATATTTTATTCGGCTCGCGCGCACATTGCGGATATTTATATTGTCTTTAGAGCGAAGAAGCGCGAGAAATGATGCCGCGATATTCTTCTTTCCATTTAGGATTTTAGCCATATTCCGTCCCTCTGCCCCGCTGGCGCCCGCCTCGAAAGCCCCGCCGCCATTAATTAACGCGCCGCATTGCTCATGCAGTCAATAACAATTCGCAGTTTTGAAAACAACTTTTTCATTAACCAATCTTTGTCACTCCAAATATCGCAATTGTCCCGGCGGTATTTAACACCTAAAATCATTTTGCTTTGCAGATATGCCATAGTATAAAACGGAAATGAGTTTTTTCAACTCAGTTCCCCGACTCAATGAGGCTATTCATATATTCGTTTAGTTTTGCCTTGCTGTAAATGCGCTCCGTACCCATTTTTACAACTTGCACGTTGTCGTCATAACCTACAAGCTCGATTGTGGTATATGTACCCTGTAATTTTCCGGCTTGTATCCACCTGTACAAGGTGTCCTCATCTATTCGCAAATAATTTGCCGCTTCGTATTCGTACAGGAACTCCGTGGAATTATCATGATTGTATATTTGGAACACATCGGGAACAAAAGCCGAACCGGCGAAAGGTCTGTCGTTAATCGCGGTAACAATGCCGTTTCCGGCAATAATTATTCCTATACAGATAATAACCGCGGCAACAACGGTTGACCAATTGAATTTTTGCATAACGCACCTCATCAAGTCATAAAAATATATTCTAATTATACCACAAAATTATTCAATTTGTTAATTCGTAAAAAACATAATTTTGCAAAGAACTTGATATAGCGAATTCAATGGTTTACTTAATTGAGTTACGGCATAAATCCTGGTATGCCGTAGTCAGTTTCATAATTGTTTCCGCCATAAAGCGCGACGGTTTTTTCATGTTGTCGTTAAGCCATTTTTGTATAACTCCGATACAGCCCGTAAGCGTAAAAGCGTGAATATATTCGGCGTCTTCCTTGGAGATTGCGCCGCCTTTTGTAATATTGATTATAATTTTTTCGTACACAAGCATAAAAACGCGCTTTTGAAAATTCAAATCCCCTCTCTCGCTGAGCAGCAGCTTGCAAATTCTCGCGTTTTCTTTTATGTATTCAAATATCTGCTCTACCATATCTACCAGTATTATCGGCAAATCGTTTTGGACAAATACGGAAAGATGCTTTTCTATATTCGCAATCAACTCGTTTTGTATTTGGTTCATAAAATCATACTGGTCGTTATAATGGGCATAAAAGGTTGCCCTGTTTATGTCGGCGTCTTCGCACAGTTCTTTTATGGTAATCTTAGAAATCTCCTTTTTCTCAAGCAGACTGATAAAGCTGTCCTTAAGCACCATCTTTGTATATTTGACCCGCCTGTCATTTCTTTCATTACTCATCATATTCTTCTCCCTTCCCCCCAGTTTTCAAAAATATGCTGATTGCCATACATTATACCTTATGTCTGTTTAATATCTGTCATCTGGTAAAAATCTGGTTGGTGATCTATCAACTCATTGTTATTATAATGTACTTGGGTTTATTTATCAACACTTTGTTTAATAAATATTTCCCTATATACAGTTTTAAGGAGGATATTGCGTGAGAAAGCTTTCACAGCTTGTGGTTAAACATAAAAGGGTTGTTCTTTTTACCTTCTTAGCGCTGGTAATTGCCGGCGCGCTGCTTTCCACTTGTGTTTCGGTAAACTATGATATGGTGGATTATCTGCCTGAAGATGCGCAGTCTACCATAGCCATAAAAATAATAGAGGACGAATTCGTCGGCGATATGCCCAACGCCAGGGTTATGCTTACAGGCGTTACCGTAAGGGAGGCTCTCGAATACAAAGAAAAGCTGGCCGCTATTCCCGGCGTATCTTCCGTCAGCTGGCTTGACGATGTGTTTGGCAAGAGCATTTTGACGGCCACGCCTTTTGAGTTTTTAGACGTTTCCATAACCGAATACTATTACAAAGACGGCAACGCCTTACTCAGCGTTTCCGTTATAAGCGGTCAGGAATCGGAAACGATAAACGCAATCTATGGTTTGATAGAAGAAAACGGCGCGGTTGACGGCGACGCCGCCAATTCCGCCGCGTTTCAGTCCATGACTGAATCCGAGGTCTTTTCAGCCATGGCGTTTGTTATTCCCATAATTCTGATTATACTTGCCCTTTCTACAACGTCTTGGATAGAGCCTTTATTTTTCCTGCTTACAATAGGCGTCGCCGTGGTTATAAACATGGGTACCACCGCTTTTTTTGGAGAGATATCTTATATCACACAAACTGTCACCCCCATATTGCAGCTTGCCGTTTCTATGGATTACGCCATTTTTCTGCTGCATAGCTTTTACGAATACCGAACTTCCTTCGAGCCAAAAGAAGCTATGGTGCTCGCCATAAAGCGCGCGCTGCCAACGGTTGCGGCCAGCGCCGCGACGACGGTAATCGGCTTTTTAGCGTTACTGTTTATGCGGTTTGGCATAGGATCGGATTTAGGTATTCATCTGGCCAAGGGTGTCGTGTTAAGCTTTTTATCGGTTATGATTTTCCTGCCGGCATTAACGCTTGCCGGCTACAAATTGCTTGATAAAACAAGGCACAAAAGCCTCGTCCCCAGTTTCCGCAACGTCAGCAAAGGGCTTTTAAAGATTAGGATACCTTTTCTTATATTGTCCCTTGTTGTTGTAATACCCTGTTTTATTGCGCAATCCAATACCCCCTTTATGTATGGCATGGGGGAGATTGCCAAAGGCTCCCGCGCCGAAAGAGACACGGCGTTAATAGAAGAGACGTTTGGCAAAGAAAATCCGTTGGTGCTTTTAGTGCCTAAAGAAACCGCGGGAAACGAAGCCGAGCTATGCGACGAGCTTGCCTTAATTCCTCATGTCACGAGTGTGGTTTCATATGTAACGGCGGTAGGCGCAAAGATACCGCCGCAATATGTGCCGCAAGAAGTTATCGACCAGTTTTACTCCGAGCATTACGCGCGAATTATACTGTATACAGATATGCAAAGAGAAGGGGAGCAAACCTTTGATACTGTGCAATCGGTTCTAAATACCGCCGAAAGTCATTACGACACCCGCTATCTAACCGGACAAAGCGCTACTTTGTTTGATATGAAAAGCGTTGTGGAAACGGATACGGGCATTGTCAACCTGGTGGCTATTATCGGTATTTTTATCGTTATACTGCTGACCTTTCGCTCGCTCAGCATACCCGCGTTATTGGTATTTACCATTGAAACGGCGATATGGATTAACTTATCCTTTGCGTATTTTACCGATAATACACTAAGTTTTGTAGGCTACCTTATTATAAGCACGGTGCAGCTTGGCGCTACGGTTGATTACGCTATACTGCTGACCAACCACTATTTAACGGATAGAAGAAGTCTGCCGAAAAATGAAGCGATGCGAAAAACGCTTGCGGATAACTTGGCGGCCATACTCGTTTCCGCGGGTATACTAATGGCTGCCGGTTTTACCCTTGCGGCGACATCCGGAAACCCTATTGTCTCCGAGCTTGGCACGCTTCTCGGCAGGGGGACGGCGCTGTCCCTTATTATGGTAATATGCGTATTGCCCGCGCTGCTTATCATTTTCGATAAGGTTATTAAAAAAACAACGCTTAAAAACGGCTTTCACATACATAAAACACACAATACAAAGAGGAGTATTTAATATGAAAAAGTTTCTGTCAATATTTTTAACCATTGTTCTTACGGCTGCCGCGGCCGCTCCGGCATTTGCCGCCGGCACGCCTACTCAAAAAGAAGAGGTCGTCTACGGTTTGTTGGAGCCGGACGGCAGTATACAAAGCGTTTACGTAGTCAACAGCTTTGCCGGAGGCATGATTACCGATTACGGCAATTACAGCGAAGTGAGTAATTTAACCTCGTCGGAAAAGCTGACGCGAAACGGTGATATGATTACGGCCGACACTGCGGCAGAGCAATTTTATTATCAGGGGACGCTTCAAGCAAAGGCATTGCCGTGGAACATAGATATACGGTATAAACTGGACGGAGAGGAGTTTTCGGCTTCCGATATAGCGGGTAAAACCGGCGCGCTGGAAATTACGATATACATAACGCAAAACAAGTCTGTAAACTCCGTGTTTTACGAAAACTACATGCTTTCGGTATCATTAACGCTGGATACGGAAAAATGTACGAATATTGTATCACCTAACGCGATGATTGCCAGCGCGGGCAAAAATAAAATAATCGCACATACCGTATTGCCGGAAAATGACGCAAACATTACGGTATCGGCAAATGTACGGGATTTTATAATGAGCGGCGTTGAGTTTTCCGCCGTACCGCTCGCCATGCTTATCGACCTGCCGGATACCGGCAGCCTTTCCGATGATATGAACAGCCTGTCGGACGCTGTGGACAGTTTGAATAACGGCGTAAAGAAGCTGTCGGAGGGCACCGCGAAAACCTATTCGGGCGCGCAAAAATTAGCGGACGGGTCGTCGGATATCGCGAGCGGCTTATCGGAATTAAGCGGTAATTCCGCGGAAGTGCTGGGAGCGTCCGTACAAATCAATACGGCTTTGTTCAATATCTCAAAGGCGTTCGATGAACAGGGCGGTGATTTCGATTTTAATGACATTGCCGCGTTGCCCGTCGGATTAAGGCAGCTTGCCGATGGGTTAACGGGGCTCACCAATGGTATTTCCACCTTAAAAAGCGGATATGTCTCCGCTTATTCCGCGCTTGATTCCGCCATGTTATCCATACCCGACACGAACATAGACCCTACCGAGCTTTACACGGCGGTATCGGGCGACGGCGCGCTGACCGCCGCGCTCAGCCAGCTTATGGATTATTACGGCGCGGCTAAAACGGTCAAAGGCACTTACGCGGTAGTACGGGACGCGTTTGCCGCGGTTGAAGGCAGCCTGGAAACCCTCGCCGGCTCTGTCGGCGTAATATCGGGTACGCTTTCGGGGATGGCGGACGAGATAGAGCAGTCGTTGGACGATATGGACCTGGCGGCAAAAATGCAGCAGCTTAAAATTGGATTATCCCAACTTTCGGATAACTATAATCAATTCCATATAGGGCTTGGCGAATATATGAACGGCGTTGAACTCATTGCCGGCGGGTACGGCGAGGTAAACGCGGGTATTCGGTCGCTTTCGAGCGGAGCCGGAGAATTAAGCGCCGGCGCTTCACGTTTATATAAAGGCACGAGCGAGCTAAACGGCGCGGTGGCCGATTTGCCTGATACAATACAAATAGAGATAGACGAGATAGTTAAGCAATATGACAAGTCCGATTTCGCTCCGGTATCGTTTGTTTCGGAAAAAAACACGAGCGTGATTTCAGTACAATTTGTACTGAAAACCGCTCCCATAGAGCTGCCGGCAACACCGGAGCCCGCCCCCGAAGCTCCTGTTAAGCTAACCTTTTGGCAGAAGTTACTCAAGTTGTTCGGGCTGTAACGATAACCCCTATCGGGCGGCGAAGATCGGCTAATGAAACGAACCGAATCTGTTTTTTAACGCTAAACACAGCGCAAAATAAGCCGTTTATAACCGGCATATTTTGCGCTTATCCAAACTCGATCTAAAACAGATTCATATAATAATTATACTTACTCAATAGCGGGCGTTTAGCTTGTTACGGCCGGTCTGCTTATTAGAAAACCGGCCGTAACAAAAATGTTTATGACTTGGTTTTGCGTGTTGTTATATCAAATACAACCGCGAGGACAAGTATTACACCACGAATTATATATTCGTAAGAGATGCTGACCCCCATTAACTTCATGCCATTAGGCAAGGCGCACATAACCAACGCGCCGATAATAGAACCCGTAACTTTGCCGACGCCGCCTGCCGCGGATACGCCGCCGACAAACGCGGCCGCGATTGCGTCAAGCTCAAACAATGTGCCGGCCGTTGGCATGGCAGACCGCTGACGGGATGTGTATAGCAATCCGGCAAGACCTGCCAGCATTCCCATGGATGTAAAAACCAAGAACGTGATTCTTCTAACGTTAATGCCCGACAGCTCCGCCGCCTCTTTGTTGCCGCCGACTCCGTATATATGGCGTCCAAGCGCCGTTTTGCTCATTATGAAGTGATAAATGACAACCACCAAAGCCACGACAACCGCGGTCCAAGACAGCCCGTTATACCCCGCGAGTATCCAGACAATATAACCGATAAGAACCGATATAAATATTAGCTTAAATATAAATATCGGCATAGATATAACCTCAAACTGATAGCGTTTAAGGTTTTTACGCGATATAAACTGTGAAATGATATACGCCACTATTGCGAGCATACCAATAATAAGTGTCAGCACATGTATGCCTTCCACGTTTGCAATATCGGGAATAAAACCGTTGCCTATTGCGTTAAACTTCTCGTCCGGTATAACGATAGTGCCGGTCGCCCCTGTTATTTCAAGCAGCGAGCCTCTGAATATAAGCATCACCGCCAAAGTAGTAACAAAGGCCGGTACGCCTACTTTTGCCACAAGAAAACCGTTAAACATGCCTATGCCAATGCCGGCCAAAATAACTATAATACAGGCAATTTCCATGGGCATGTTTTGCTGCACTATTAAAACAGCCGCCAAAGCGCCGAGAAATCCCGCGACAAAACCAATGGATAAATCAATCCACTTAATTATCAGCACAAGCGTCATCCCAACAGCCAATACGGCGACATATCCGGATTGGCTGATAAGATTGCTTATGTTACGCGAAGACATAAAGTTTCCCTTTGTCATAATTGCAAAAAAAGCGCATATTACAACAAGGGCGATATACATACCATATTCACGTATATTCTTTTTTATTAAGCTCTTAAACTCCAAAAACAATTGCATTGCTTTTTCCTCCTTATAGCATCGCCTTTTGCATAATAGTTTCCTGTGTCGCCTCCGATGTCATTATCTCACCGGTGATTCTGCCTTTGTTCATGACATATATCCTATCGCTTATGCCCAGAATCTCCAGTAATTCGGACGATATCATAATAATACTCATACCCTTGCGGACAAGGTCTCTCATTATGCAATATATCTCGTATTTGGCGCCGACATCTATGCCGCGAGTGGGTTCGTCAAGTATCATAATCTGCGGATTGGCGTAAAGCCATTTTGCAACGGAAACCTTTTGCTGATTTCCACCGCTAAGATTTTCGGTGATCTGCGCCACGGATGTGGCTTTTATATTTAAGGATTCAATATAACTTTCCGTTGCTCTGATCTCACGATTTTCATTAATAACACCCATATTACACAGCGATTTTAAGTTTGCAATGCTTATGTTCTGCTTGATATTTTGAATTAGTATCAGTCCCTTATTCTTCCTGTCCTCTGTTGCATACGCAAGTCCGGCGTCAATGGCTTGTCTTGGGTGTTTAAATTTTTGTTTCTTTCCGTTTATATACATTTCGCCTTGCACTGCATATTTGTCCGTATTTCCAAAAAGGCTCAATGCAAACTCTGTACGTCCCGCTCCCATAAGCCCCGCTATGGAAACAATTTCGCCCTTTCGCACATTAAGGTTAATGTCATGCAGTATTTGTTTCCCTTTTGCGGAATCTATTGCGCTCCAGTTCCGTACTTCAAAACATACATCCCCTATTTTTTGTTCCAAACGCGGCGGATATATGTTTTCAATTTCGCGTCCGACCATGTGTTTAATAATACCGAATTCATTAAAATCCCGGTCTTTCGGGTCTAACGTGCAAACCGTTTTACCGTCACGCAACACGGTAATCGTATCCGCTATGGATAACACTTCTTTAATTTTGTGTGAAATAAGTATACTTGTGACCCCTTGTTCTTTGAGCTCACGAAGTAAATTAAGCAGGTTTATACTGTCGTCCTCGTTTAGCGCAGCCGTAGGCTCGTCAAGAATAAGCAGTTTAACATTCTTGCTTATAGCCTTAGCAATTTCTATAAGCTGCCGTGTGCCTATTCCCAGTTCCTTTACTTTTATTGCGGGATTTATGTTTAGACGTACTTTTTTAAGCATACCGACCGCGCGCTTGAATGTTTCATTCCAGTCAATAAACGCGCCGTTTTTTATCTCATGGCCAAAAAATATATTCTCGTAAACCGTCAATTCCGGTATCAGCGCTAATTCCTGATAAATTATGGCGATGCCGGCCTTTTCGCTGTCTGAAATTTGGTTAAACCTTTGCGTCTCGTTATCTAACGATATTTCGCCGTCGTAAGAGCGATACGGGTATACGCCGGATAATACTTTCATCAGAGTTGATTTGCCGGCTCCATTTTCGCCCAACAGACCATGTATTTCGCCCTTTTTCACCTTAAAGTTTACATTGTCAAGCGCCTTAACTCCCGGAAATATCTTTGTAATCCCTCTCATTTCCAAAATATAATTGTTCATAGAGCAATACCTCTCCAGAAAATTGGGCTAGCGGATTCTCGCTAGCCCAATTTCATACATTAGACGATTTTAACTCAAACCGGTAAACTCGGATGCCTCATAGTAGCCTGAATCTATCAACGCGGCTTTTACATTTGCAGAAGATACAACGATTACTTCAGTCTGCATCGCGGCTACGTCCTTAACTTTATTGTTATAGCTGCCTGTAGTCTGAGGCGTTTTGCCCTCGAGAACCGCAATGGCCATGGCAATGCTGTCGGAAACCAGCGTGCGTACATCTTTGAACACCGTCATAGACTGTTTGCCGTCGATTATGTACTGCACCGAAGGAATCTCGGCATCCTGTCCCGTTACCAAATAGCTTGAAACATCAGGGTCTACGGCGAATGTGTCCGCAATAGCGCGAGCCGTGCCATCGTTAGGAGCAAGTATAAACACATCGCCCTTGTCGGCGGCGGTTGCATTTGTCAAATGCGCCTCGGCCTTTTTCTTGGCTTCGTCGAAACTCCAGTCTGTTGTAACCTGTCCGATTATTTTGCCCATCTCATCACGTGTCAGCGTCGCCTTGTCTTGAAGACCCAAAGCCTCTGAGGAATTCTTTATAACGAACGTGCCGTCAGCAATTTTAGGCTGCAATACATTCCAAGCGCCCTCAAAGAACAAAAACGCGTTGTTATCGGATGCGGCGCCGGCGTACAGATACAAAGGATTGCCGGTGCCCACGGCATTATCGACAAGATATTGAGCCTGTGCCGCGCCTACAGAGATGCTGTCAAATGTAACATAATAATCTACGGCTTCCGTATCCGTTATGAGCCTGTCATAAGATATAACCGTAATGCCTTCGGCTCTGGCCAACTCCGCCGAAGCAGCAGCCGCGCCGCCGTCATGCGGACAAATAATGAGCACTTTTATTCCCCGTGCAACCAACGCTTCAACATTTGTTTTTTCAACGGCAGAGGAGCCCTGGCTGAAGAGAACTTCAACGGAAAACTGCGTCGACTCAAGAGCATCCCTGAATCTGGCCTCGTCCTGAATCCAACGGGGTTCGTCTCTGGTCGGAAGCACTATACCCACGTCAAGGTCTCCGCTCGCGGGAGGAGTATCATCTTTTCCCGAAGTATCTTCACCTGGAGGAGAATCTGCCGGAGTGCAAGCTACAAAAGCAAATACCATCACGGCTGTCAACAATAGTAACAACAGTCTTTTCATTTTTACCACCTTTCTTTTTTTCACTTCTCGTGAAAAACGTAAATGAACGTGTGTAAGGGACAACATCTATCCCCTTAAGCATAATTATAAAAACTGTTGATAATATATCAACGCAGACAGTTGCCTATATTCATAACATTATTGCGCTTCCTATAATATGACCTTATGACATGGATTAATTATACGCAATAAATTCCAGTTCTAAGGTTAACCCGATGTTTAAGGCTTGCATGTGATTACAATTTTGATTAGTATCGTCTTTTAAGTTATTCGCTCGGCATTTTTGCTTTTCTGTAAACATCCTCCTCTAAATGAAATCCGTCCTGAATTACCGTATCCTTAAGATTTTCACCGGTTACCGCAACCACTCCCACCGCTACATACGTTACATCATATTTGCCGTCGTATATTGTCCTTTTACTGTCCACTTTTTCCTTGCCGTACAGCAGTTTGCATAGTTTTACGGCCTCCTCGGCCAAAGATTTGATAGGCTTATACACAGTCATCAGTTGCACGCCTTCGGCAATACGCTGACATGCCGCAAGATCCGCGTCCATTCCGACTACTTCAATCTGACCGCTTAATCCCAGCTCGCTTATAGCGTCTATGGCGCCCCACGCGAGCGAGTCGTTGGCCGCGATAATGCCTTTTACGTTATTGCGGTGCTTTTGAAGCATTTGATAAGCAAAATTGAACGCAAGCTCGCGCGTCCAGTTTTGCACCCACGTTTCATCAAGAAGCTCTATTTGACCGTTATCAATTGCCGGCTGCAATATGTTCATATATCCCTGTCTGAACATTTCGCTGTTGTGGTCGTCCGGAGACCCGTTTATTATAAGGTAGCCTCCGGAAGGCACCGCTTTTAAAAGCCTTTCCGCCATAATTTCTCCAACCAGAACATTGTCGAATGATAGGTACACATCCACGTTTGCGTTGCATACCAGCCTGTCATAAGATATTATCGGTATGCCTCTTTGCTGCGCCAGAGTCACGGCTCGCGCGGCATCGTTCCTATCGTGCGGGGCAATCACAAGTATATCGATACCCCGATCAACCATATCCTGCACCTGCTGGTATTGCAGTTTGGAATCATTATTGGCGTTGGATACAATTACTTCCATACCCTCCTGCTTCGCTTTAGCGAAGAAAATATCACGATCCCGCAGCCATCGGTCTTCCTTAAGAGTCGCCAAAGAAAACCCCACAAGTATGTTGTTTTTGCTTTGTCCGCTCTGTTCAGCCACATTGTTAGTATCACAAGCCAGTAAAGACAGTAAGAGCATAATTATCAGTATCAAAGCAAGCCGCCGTGTACAAGCATTTCCCATACAGCTATCCTCACTTTCCATATCGTTCCTTATACTCGCTGGCATTCATGCCAACATTTTTCTTAAAAAGCTTTGAGAAATAATTCGGGTCGGAATAACCCACCAAATGGCAAACCTCCTTAACCGAATATTGCGACCGGGTTAAATATTTCTTGGCATGTTCGATTCGCACGGCAGTCAGTTTATCAATAAAATTTACACCCGTTTGTTCCTTATAAAATCTGCTGAAATAATATGGGCTTAAATTAACCGCTCCCGCGATATCCTCAAGCGTAATTTCCTCGGTATACAGTTGTTCAATGTATTCGTTCGCCTTTTGCACCAACGCATGAGTTCTTTTGTTCCTGCCGGAAAGAATACGCTCAATAATATCTTCCAAGTATCTAAAGCAAGCGCTCTGCAGCTGGTTTGTGTCGGCGGCCGATAAAATGGTTTCAAGCAGCAGCCCGTCCTTTTTAACGCTGCACCCTTCGCGCTTTACTATATCCATAAAAAAGCTTATGACCCGAACTTTAATCATTTCAATGTTGGGCATATATTGGTTGCACAGCTGTCCGAAAATGTCCTCAAAAACAGTTACCGCCTCACATATGTTTCCGTCCTCAACAGGTCCGAACACCTGCTGCTCAAACATATCGGCATAATGTTCCTTTGTTTCATCCGTGTTGTTTGTAACGTCGTCTATATGTATAATTCCTCCCTGCATGGGAAGACGATTTCTTAACGCCCGTAAAGCCTCGCGATATGACCTTCCGCTGTCCGTTACGCTTTGGTAGCACCTCCCTATACCGATACATATATTAGGCTTTATAGTTTTTATGCGCGTAAAGATTTGTTTTGCCGTCAGTTTCGCGGCCGCCTTATCGGGGACGTTCTTATCGGGGCAGCCGGGGATAAAAACCACAATACGATTCAGTATAGCCCTGCCCGATACGCAGTCAACAATTGATTTAATTATGTCTTGGCACAAATACCATAATTTTTGTTCGTCTTCAACCGTACCATTTTCAGTGAACTCGATAACAATAACATATCCTCCCGCTTTGCAATCGATATCCAAAACGTCGCTGTAAGCTTTAATCTCGGAAATGTTATCCTCCGGCAAGCACAATGCGTTGATAAACCCAAACTCAAGAACAGGGCGTGAAATCTCGAGCTTTTCCTTCATTTCAAGCGCATTAAAGCTCAATTCGCGCTGTGTTAATATTTTTTGAGTTATCCGTTCCAATGTTTCAATAAACTGATTTTCCCGAACGGGCTTTAGTAAATACGCGTCGACATTAAGCTCTATCGCTTCCTTAGCGAAATCAAAATAACTAAATGCCGAAACAACAACAAACCGCGCGTCGGGATGCAGGCTTCTAATCTGCTGCATTGCGGTAAGCCCGTTAATTCCGGGCATATGAATATCCATTACAATAATATCGGGCCTGGCTTGCCTTACCGTTTCAATGGCTTCCCTGCCTGATCTGGCTTTCCCGCACACCTTTATGTCGCTGAAATTTTTCTGGATAATGTAACCTAACGACTGTATTGCGAGAGGTTCATCGTCAACCAGAAGAACGCTGTACATATTTGTCTCCTTCTTCCGCCGGATATGGCAGTTTAAAAATAATCCGCGTTCCGGCGCTGTTGCATTTGATATCCATTACATCCTGTGTTTCGAAAATCATGCGTAGTCTGCGCAGCACATTGTCTATACCAATTCCAGTGGTATGCCCTATGGCCGGCTTTTTTCTTTTGCTTTCACCTTTCAAAAGGGCGTCTATGGTTTCATTCGACATACCCGGTCCCGTATCCGAAACAGTTACATAAACATATGACGAACTGCTTTCCACATGCAGCGTAATGCGCCCCCCCTCTTCTTTTCCGCTTATACCGTGAATATATGCGTTTTCAATTATTGGCTGCAGCATCATGTGCGGCACGGCCAGCTTTAACGCGCGCGGGTCGTCGCCCGTGTTAATCTCAAATTCTATTGAATCCCCGAAACGTGCCTTTAGCACGTACATATAAGCCACCGCGTTATCGATTTCCTCCTGCAGCGTTGCATACGACTCAAGCCCCTTTAAGTTATAGCGAAAAATATCCGCCGCATTTTCCAGGTATGAACGCACAACATCGTCTCCCTGAAGCATGGCTATATTCGCGCCTATGCTTATGGTGTTGAAAATAAAATGCGGATTCATCTGTGATTGGAGCGCTAAAAGCTCCGCTTCATGCAACGCGTTTTGCATTACCAGATTGTTCATTTTCTGCCTGTGAAGCGTACGCTCCAGCCTGCGTTTTTCCTGCAGCTGATTAACATGATCTCTAATATTAATTACCATCAGATCAAACACTTTGTAAAGCATATCAATCTCGCTGCCGGAATTACTGGGCTCTATCACTATATCAAAATTACCGCGGGATATCTCGCTCGCATAGTCGGAAAGACGCGTAATCGGTTTTGTTACCTCCCTGCTGAAAACAACGATAGCCCCTATGGCAAATACGCAAATGCAACCCAACAGCAGATAATTTATTATCGTTGCGTTCTGCATACGCGAACGCAGTATCAAATATTTAGCGGCGCTGTCTGTTAAGTCCCCGCTCATAATTCCCTTTATATAATCCGAAATATAACCATTTATTTTTACGGTATCCCTGTAATTGCTGATATACGCGTCTGTATTTCGCCCGCGCTTTGCGTTTGCCGTGTCTTCCGCCAAAGTGAGGTAATGCTGTATCATGTTGGACACGTTTTTAATTTTGACGCCTCGCGCCGAATTATCGGCGTTTGAAAGCAGGCTGCCAACGTTCTTTCCGATGTTTCCCATATATTCATAGAATGAAAGCAGGCTGTCGGAACTTGATGTCGATAAATACGTCTCAAGCTCTGCCTGCAGCTTTTGCACTTCATTATATACTTCGGTCAGCTCATTATTCTTATCAAACATCTGTGACGTTTCGCGCATAAGAAGCTGTGAGGAATTGTATATATACAAACCGGCAAACAATACTATACCCATACTCAGCAGAAAAAAGAGTATAAGCCAAGTACGGTATTTTAATTTGCCGTTTCGGCGAAAGCCTATGTTATCATTTTTACTTTCCATTTGGTTCCAGCCTAAAATCGTTAACATTTTCGGCGCGCACCGCGAATATTTGCGTATTATAATAATCGCTTATATTATTGCCTTTGATTTTCGCATAAAGCTGCTTTACTATCGCCGAGCCTACCGCTTCCGCGTCCGGACATATGGAGCCGCAAATAACACCGCGCTCAATATAATTAAGTGTCTGCAACATAGCGCCGTAGCCTACAACATCAACATCAGTTACTCTGCCTGCGTCAACTAACACCTGCGCTACCCCGGGCGTGCTCCTCTCGTCAGCGCAAATAATCAATGAAACGTCGGGATGATCGTCAAGTATGCGGCCGGTCAGTCTTTCCACTTCAAACATACCGCTGTCCAGCGCATAAATACCGTCGATTTTCATGTTGGGATAATTAGAGAATACGTCCAGTATACCCTGTACTTTAAGATTTTTATATAAGCTCTCATCATCATTATTAGCTGCATTTAGTATAACCACGGTTTTCGCATACCCGTCAGTAACCTCTATGCCCATCTGTCCGGCCAGCATACCAATTTCGTAACTGTTGGAACCGACGCTGGCCACTTCGGGAATGAAAAACATATCGTTTTCATACAAAATAACCGCTATGCCTGCATCCTCAGCCTTTTTAATAAGGTCGGAGGTTTTGGTGATGTCTGCCGCTTGCAGCGCAATTCCATCCACCTTGGCGTATATGGCTTGCTCTATGGCTACGAGCTCTTCCGAATCCCTGTAGCCTATGTTCACGAATTCCACATAAACATCAAGCTCCTCGCCCATGGCGCCCGCGCCGGTTTTGAGCATCTTTGTAAAATATGTATTTGCGCTTTGCGTAATAATTTGAATATAATACCCTGGCGAAGACGCGCCGGAGTTGACTGTATTGTTCTCATCAACGAAAAGCATGACTGATAGTATGATAAGTAATAGCAGGGTCGCGCTCATCGCGATAAAAATCCGTTTCATTCAAGTCCCTCACAAACGGTTTTTTCAGGGCAGCCCGTTGGGACGGACTCCCATTTGTATTTCCGGCTTGCTTTGCGTCACTAAATTAAACGAGTACGTGTTCCGTTTCCAATAAGGAATATTCTTGGCTTTTTTTATATTATATCAGCGGGTTTGATGATTTGCAATGTTATCGGCATGGCGGGGATAAAGTGAACCCGTCTTTCCCGACTGCAGTTTTAATGTCACATTGAGGCTGCCAAAACGCATTGTATTCAAAAAAAGCGTGGAAAAACAAGCGGGCGCAACACGCGGCCGATAAAAGGCAGCTTCGCATAGTTTACGGGTTCGAATAACGCTCCAAAAAGCGAAGGGTGCGCTCCTGCCTCGGGTTGTCGAACACCTCTTTCGGTGTGCCTGTTTCCACTACCACTCCTTCGTCCATAAAAACAATCTTATCCGCAACATCCCTGGCAAATTGCATTTCATGCGTCACAATAACCATGGTGGTGTTCTTATCGGCCAGAGCGCGGATAACCTTGAGCACTTCACCCGTCAATTCCGGGTCGAGAGCGCTTGTCGGCTCGTCAAAGCAGAGTATATCCGGCGATAGCGCCAAAGCGCGGGCAATCGCCACCCGCTGCTGCTGCCCGCCGGACAGCTGATGCGGATACAGATTCATTTTATCGGTAAGCCCTACCTGTGAAAGAAGATACGCGGCGTTTTCGCCGACCTCTTTTAATATTTCTTTTCGGTTCGCCTTATAGTCTTCCCGCTCTCTGGCTAAAAGCTCACCCGCAAGCTTTACGTTGCCTATCGCCGTATATTGGGGAAAAAGATTAAAAGATTGAAATACAAGCCCAAAATGGAGGCGGTTCTTTCGGATTTCCCTTTCGGTGAATACCGCGGAGCTTGACGCGTCAAACAGCACTTTGCCGTTTACTATAATCTGCCCGCCGTCCGGCTTCTCAAGAAAATTAAGACATCGCAAAAGCGTTGTTTTACCGCTGCCGGAAGAGCCGATTATGGCAATCGCCTCGCCCTTGTTAAGGCTGAACCCCACGTCCTTTAAAACCTCGGTTTCACCAAAACGCTTAGATATGTTTTTGGCCTCAAGTACAAACATTTACACTCTCCTTTAAACCCGGAAAAAAGCCAGCTTTTTTTCAAGGCGTCCCAGCAGCAGTGTAAGCACGCCGCTGAAAATCAAATAGTATACGCCAGTAAAAAACAACGGCCAGATTATGCCGGAAGACTTAATAAACGCCTGCCCGCTCCAAATAATTTCATATACGGCGATTACCCTGGCTAAAGAAGTATCTTTCACCAGAGTTATTATCTCGTTTCCCATGGGAGGTACAATGCGCTTGACGACCTGAAGCAGTGTGACGCGAAAAAATATCTGGATTTTTGTCATACCCAAAACCATTCCCGCCTCGGTCTGTCCTTTTGGTACGCCCTCTATGCCGCCGCGGTATATTTCGGAGAAATAACAGGCGTAATTGAGTATGAAAGCGACCATCGCCGCCGCAAACCGGCCGGAGTTGCCATCCCACCAGTTATTGCCCAGTATCAGCCCCGGGCCATAGTATATAACGAGCAGTTGAAGCATAAGCGGCGTGCCCCGGACAATCCAGACTATGAATTTAACAAAGTATTTAAGCGGCTTAAAAGGGCTCATTGAACCGAAAGAAATAATAAGCCCAAGCGGAAACGCGCCAAGCAGCGTCAATGCAAAAAGCTTCAGCGTTTCCAGAAAACCCTCGTTCAGCGAAATAAAAACGGATTGAAACATAGGAACCCCTCACAGTTTTTTAATACTGAATCGACAAAGGCAGAAAACAACCGCTCTCTGCCTTTTACACTGATAAAATTTATTTACTGCGCAATAATCGATTCCTGAACACCGTATGCTTTCGCGGTTTCCATCATTAAACCGTCGGCATACGCTTCGGCAAAAAACTTGTTGAGCTCCTTTACTAAATCGCTTCCCTTACGGAAACCCACTCCATATTCCTCGGAATTGAGGGCAACGGTATAGGTAAGGTTGGTATAACTGGTACCCTCGCCTATCATGGCGCCGGCCATAAGCAAATCTATTATACAGGCGTCGGAAGTACCGGCGGCGACCTCCATAAGTGCGACGGACTGGCTTTGCACGGCGACGCGGTTAAAATTGGCTTCTACCGCAGCTTTCTCTCCCGCGGAACCCGATTCCACCGCGAAGGTGAGCGCTGAAAGACTGTCTTTATCTTTATACTTGTCCGCTTCGGACGCGGGCACCACCACAACCTGGGCGTTTTTGCAATATGCGTTGGAGCACTCCATGGCTTTTTGCACCTCGTCGGTAAGCGTCATGCCGTTCCAAACACAGTCTATGGATTTTGAATCAAGCTCGAATATTTTGTTATCCCATTCAATCTCAACAAACTTTACCTCTACGCCCAAATATTCGGCGAAAGCTTTAGACATTTCCGCGTCAAAGCCTATCCAGCCGCCGTCGTCGCCCCTAAAATCCATGGGGGCAAAATCGGTTATTCCGACAATCAGAACGCCTTTATCCTGTACATATTTTTTATCCGGCTGATTCTCACCGGAAGGGTTAGCGCAAGCTGAAAAAACAAACGCCATTGCTATTGCAATAATTAATGCAACGATTCTTTTCATGTTTTCCTCCAGATTTTCAACGGCATAATACCGTTTAGTTTATTATGATATCATAATAGCATATTAAACAATTTTTTTCTCGCTTTTTTTATAATAATATTGCGGCACATAAAAAACATACACATCGCTGAATATATGTAATACCTAAAGTTAAAACGTACCGGCAGACTATGCCTTTCCAATCCGCGAAAAAAGCTCAACGCCCTTTTTTACTGCGTAAGCTTAGCTATATATTCCTCAAGGTCCGCGAACATACCGAATACGCGCCCTATCTCCATAGGCTTGCGCTCATCTTCTTTTATGTCATCGAAGCAAATTTGGGTATTAATATATATATACTGCTTTCCGGTGCCCGGCGCCGTCCTTAATACGGCAAGCGTATCGCCGTTCTTTTTCAGTATAAAATGCTCCGGACAATAGCAGTTAAAACTTGTCTTGAGTTCTATAATAGAAGGAGTAAACTTAATTATCCTCAAACCCGGGTATTCCGCGCTAAACTCGGAAAACGTAAGACCTATCATATTATCGTCCGCATCGGTCTCCAAGGTAATGGTATGGGCGCACATTTTGTAATCAACATGCCATAAAACTTTCGCGCCTTTCGCAATTCTTTCAGCATCGTTGGCCCCTGCAGCCACGGGAATTTGCTCTTTTTCTTCAACTATCCGCGGCTCGCCCTCGGCGATAATAAAGCCCGCGGCTCCCGACGCCGCTGCCGTAACAATCATTACCGTCAGAATAATCAGTTTTCTATGCTTTCGTAAAAACAAAAAAATACCCCGCAAATTTCTTTTTAGGATATTTTATGCAGCTTTATATTCAGTTATTCGTCAAAAACGGCGTTGTGATATACGTTCTGTACGTCGTCGCAGTCTTCCAGCATATCCAGCAATCTTTGCAGGCTTTCCTGGTTCTCGCCGGAGATATCGACATCATTGGAAGCTAACATCTGCACCTCGGCTAAAGCGAAGCCGTATCCGTTATTCTCCAGCACTTCGTATACGTCCGTAAAAGACGAGGCGTCCGTTATTATTTCAATTGCGTCGTCATCGTCCTCTATGTCAAGCGCGCCGGCCTCAAGCGCCAGCATCATAAGCGAATCTTCATCGACGCCGTCACTTTTTTCTATAACGATAATTCCTTTTCTTTCAAACATAAAAGACACGCAGCCCGTGGAGCCCAGCGAGCCGCCGTTTTTGTCAAAGCTATGGCGCACTTCCCCCGCCGTTCTGTTACGGTTGTCGGTTAGCGCCTCAACTATAACCGCCACACCGCCTGCCGCGTACCCTTCGTAAACTACGGATTCGTAGTTTATCGCGCCAAGTTCTCCCACCGCCTTTTTTATGGAGCGCGAAATAGTATCCGACGGCATATTGTTGGCTTTCGCTTTAGCCACTATATCCTTAAGCCTTGAGTTCGCGGCCGGATCAGCGCCGCCTTCTTTTACCGCGACGGCAATCTCCCTGCCTATTTTGGTAAACGCCTTTCCGCGCTTTGCGTCGGTACGTTCTTTTTTATGCTTAATGTTTGCCCATTTAGAATGTCCGGCCATACTAAACCCTCTTGCAATGTTTTTTATATAATATCATAAAAGAATGCGCCGATCAAACAAAGGCGGTCTACTTGTATTCGTCTGTCGGGAGCAGATTGAGCATATCATTGTAATTATCAAAATGCATATAACTATGCGGCACATCGCCTATTATAATTGTCTCGGATATAAGCACCTGGCTTGATATCTCGACTGTCTGTGACGTTGTGCCTATAATAATGCGCACCGAGGAATTAAGCACCAAATATATTTTATGGCGCGTCTGGTTTATGCCCGCGTCCTCAAATTCGGTTTTAAAATCGGAGGATACGGAGCCTACGGGCTCAA
This sequence comes from uncultured Christensenellaceae bacterium, assembly GCA_964586785.1. Classification (GTDB taxonomy): domain Bacteria; phylum Bacillota; class Clostridia; order Christensenellales; family SZUA-584; genus SZUA-584. The sequence goes on along the minus strand of CAZPHS010000005.1, from coordinate 20,112 downwards.
ATTTTATTACTACCGCGGGTCCCCTGCCTGAAAGCAGCTGGCCTCCTAAAATAGTGCCTATTGGTATGCTTATTCCCTGCTCCCCAATATCCAATATTTTATCCTGAGCCGTTATAGCCGTGCTTGCCGCCAAGTTGTTCATAAGCACGGCGTTCGCGTTGACAAGCGTTATGTTTCCGTTCTGGTCTTTTTCAATGTTTATCAAATCCGCGTAGTTTATATCTTTTCCCACTGTCTCGCGCACCGCGTCATTCATCGCTTTCACCGCTATCGCTCTCAAACGCGCCTCGGATATGCCCATAATAACGGGATATATCGCTCTTTCAAGCAAAAAATAAGCTGTTATAATCAACGCCAGTATAATTACTATTATCCATTTCTTAGATATCTTAATACGAAACCGCATACGCTCACCCAATATAAAGCTATGCCAATCATTATGCTTGCATAACAAAACGCTCGTAATATGTAAAATTTCGTGAGAATTGTGCGCGGTGTTTTAAAGTATGTTATAATAGCCAAAACGAAAAAGTGAGAATGCTATGCAGGAACGCCGATACGGAAAAACCCGCAATATATTTTCTATTATCGGAAACGCAGCTCAAAAAACCGCGTTTTTGTTTATTGCCTTTATAAAAAAAGCGGCGGCAGCCATAAAATCAGTATTAAACAGACTATTAAATAAAAAGAGCGGCGGTTATTTGGACGACGCGAGCGAGAATACGCAAGTGTTTGACAGTACCGATATAAGACGAAGCGCAAAAGAGAAGCCTTTTTTCAGATTTTTGCGCGGCGCGTCTTACGGTACGGCGCGTAATCAAGAGCATGTTTCGCGAGCCGTGCCGCATATATTAAGCGAACACCTCTCGGGCGAGGGCAGGGAGCATATAAATATGTTCTGCGCCCGGCGTCACCACGAAAAATTGTTTTTAGGCATAACGCTTTCCTCAGTGAAGCTTATACTGATAGCCGTTTTTATGATAGGCGCGGCGGGGCTCGGCGCGGTTGTGGGCGTTGCCAAAGGTTACATGGAAACAACCCCAAAGCTTGACACCGGCAAAATAGAGGAACAGGCGGAAACGTCTTACATATACGACTGCAACGGCAGCCTTATTACGGCGTATACGGGCGTTGAAAACAGGGACATGGCAAGAGCGGACGAGATTCCGCTTATGCTGCGCGACGCGTTTATCGCCATAGAGGACGTCCGGTTCGAATACCATTCCGGCGTTGATATCAAAAGGCTTGTCTCGTCATTTATAAGCAATATCTCCAATTCAAGCGTTCAGGGCGGCAGCACAATAACACAGCAGCTTATAAAAAACAGGCTGCTTACATTTGAACGCACCTACAAGCGCAAGATACAGGAAGCTTATCTTGCGATGCAGCTTGAGCAGACATATTCCAAAGAAGAAATTCTCGCCGCGTATTTAAACACTATACACCTTGGCGGTTCAAATTACGGCGTTAAAGCCGCCGCGCTGGATTATTTCGGCAAAAGCCTTAACGCGCTCACTCTTCGGGAATGCGCCATGCTCGCCGGCATAACGCAATACCCGTATCAGTACAATCCGCGGCGCTGCTACTACATAACAGAACAGCCCGAGGTTGTAAACAAACGCACCGACGAAGTACTAAGAAAAATGTATACCGCGGGTTTTATATCCCTCGAGCAATACAATTATGCTTTGGAGGATACGGTATTTATAATAGAGGAATCACGTATCACGCAGATGTATGAGATGCCGTACTTTGTTGAATATGCCGTTTACGACGTTATTACGCATATGCTCAAACTGCGGAACATGCAGGACACAAAACAAAACCGCTCTTTGATAGAAACCGAGCTGCGCACCAACGGCTACAAAATATATACCACAGTCGATCCGGAAATTCAAAAAACGGTTGAGCAAAGCCTGGCGAAATGGGAAGAATACCCGCGTCTTGCCAATTCCGGCGATAATGTGGTTCGCGATGAAAGCAGCGGTATAGTGACGGAAATCGTTCAGCCGCAGGCGGCGGCGGTAGTGGTGGAACAAAGTACGGGAGAGCTTAAAGCCGTCGTCGGCGGGCGCACAACGCCTACCGCGAAAAAAACGCTTAACCGCGCGTACCAGAATAAAATGCCCGTAGGCTCGTCTATAAAGCCCATAGCCGTTTACGCTCCGGCTATAGACAAGGGCTTTTCCGACGGTACGGTTATACCTAATCTGCCCCTTCCTATAGAAGGATGGAAGCTCGACGACGGCACATACGGTTACCCTGCCGGCGGGGCGTCAAAATACGGTCCTGTCACTTTAAGAAGCGGTATTGTAAATTCGCTTAACAGCGCCACGGCATATTTATTGATGAACAATGTTTTGATACAGGATTCTTATAACTATCTTGTGCAAATGGGCATCAACCCTATTGATATAAACCAAACCGGCTCGGGGCTCGCTCTTGGCTCTTCGGGTATAACGCCCGTGGAGCTTGCCGGAGCTTACGCGGCTATTGCCAACGGCGGCGTTTATCTTGAGCCGCTCTCTTTTAGATATGTGGAAGACAAGGACGGCAGCATAATACTCGACGCAAGCAAAATAAGAGAAGAGCATCGCGTATTTAAGGAGTCCACCGCGTGGATTGTTACCGATATGCTTATAGACGCCGTTCAAACAGGCACGGGCAAACAGGCGCGCATATCCGGCATGACCATAGGCGGCAAAACAGGCACCAACCAGCAGTCGAGGGGCATACTTTTCGCCGGCATTTCCCCGTATTATACGGCGACGCTTTGGATAGGGCACGACCTTTACAAGCCGCTGCACAAAAATGTTTCCGCCTCGTCGTCCGCCGCCCCGCTTTGGAAAGATTTTATGTCTAAAATACTCAGCGGCAAGGAAAACAAACCGATTATAGATTCAAGCGCCGCCGAACTTGGTCTTGTAAAACTGAATATTTGCTCTGTTTCCGGAAAAATTGCCACCGAGGCGTGCGAGCACGACCCCGGCGGCCATAAACCGGTTTCCGCGTGGTTTGCCGCCGGTACCGAACCGACCGAAACGTGCGACTGGCACGTACTGTATACCATATGCCCTGTAAGCGGTAAAATAGCCGGAGCGTATTGCCCGCTCGATGGCTCAAGCGCCGTGCAAGCCATGCTTTTAGTCCCGTCCGACTCTATATACTGGAAGCTGTCAAAGGCTCTCCGCGACAAATATCTCCCCGGTATGCTGCCCGCTCCGGAGGAAGGCGAAGCAATTTCAGACATAGACCCGAGTTCGCCGCTTTATAAAACTTATTTTTGTGATATACATACCGAAACGTGGTATGCCGAACAGGTAGCTAAAGATCAGGCTGTGGTTTTCGCGAAAGCCCAGATAAGCGTTTCCGAATCCGTACTCGCGGACCCAATTTACGAAATGACGGCGTCCGACCGCACACAGCTTTCCAACGCAATAAAGGCGCTTAAAAGCCTTATAGCCGATAATTCCTCCGCGGCGGGCGTTATTGAACAAAAGACAAACGAGTTAAAATCGATTACCGATATGATTGTTTTGCTTTACACGCCGGATACTGAAACATAAAAGCCCCTACGGCATGTAGTTTTCTTCCGCGTTAACGGTAATCCTTACGGCTTTGGAGGGCGGTCCGCACAGACGCTCTCCTTTTATTTTTATTTCCGGATGCACCGGAACGACATAATAATCATATGTATGGCCGTATTCCGCTGTAAAATCGCTTATCGAAAGCGCCGAAACGGCTCCGTTATATTCACCTATTATTATGTTTACGCCTTCCCTTACGTCGCGCCGCATCAGCCTGTATATAATATGCTCCTGCATGGGCGTAAATGAAACGCTCGGATATCCCCCGCTGCCGTGAGATATTTCAATTGTGTCGGGCGGAATCGGCACCGACCAATAGCTTGTGTACTCGGTCGGCGCGTTCTCTTCCAAAAAATATTCCAGCGCTGTCTGATCGTCCGGTGTAAAAGCGCTTGCCAGCATAGGTTTATCTTCCGTTAAGACAGATTTAATATCAATTTTGGCTTCTATTACGCCCTTAGGCTTTGTGAAAACGGGCGCCGCCGCGCCGCCGTAGATATCGCTGAACAGTTTTTGTATCAATATTGCCGGATACGTTCCTCCGGTAACCTCCGCGGGCAAACAGTGCGCGTCGTCAGTATTGTCAAAGCCCATCCAGCAGCACATTGTATATTCGGGATTGTAGGCGACCGTCCATACGTCCCTGTTTCCTCCGGTCAGCGAATCCGCGCCCGATGTGCCCGTTTTGGCCGCTATATCCACACCTTCCGCGTGTACGCGCCGCGCCGTGCCGGTTTCGGCGGCCGATTTTAACATAGAAGTCATAAAAAAAGCCGTTTTGTCAGAAATAACGCACGTTCTGGTATCCGCCCTTTCGTATACAATCTCTCCCCTGCCGTTCTCTATTTTGGAAATGCAGGAAGGCAGAGAATAGCAGCCGCCGTTGGCGAACGGCGTATACGCCCCCGCGAGGCACAGCGGCGAGACTCCTTTTGTAAAGCCCCCGAGCGCGAGAGTTAAGCCTAAGTCCTGCTCTTCAAAAGTTATGCCCACGCTTGAGGCGAAAAGTTTGGCGGGCTGTATGCCAATCTTTGAGAGCAAACGAACGGCGGGAAGATTGAGCGAATAACAGGCCGCGTGGCGTAGCGTTACCCAGCCTTCGTAACTGTCCGTAAAATTTTTGGGCACATAGCCGTTAAAGTCTTCTTTCTCGTCAAGCACAAGCGTCGTCGGGGTATACCGCAGCTTTTCCATAGCCGGAGCGTATACAAGAATCGGTTTTATTGCCGAACCCGGCTGCCGCTTTATGTCCGCGGCGCGGTTTATGCCCCTGCGCGTTTCATAGCTGCGTCCGCCGACAAGCGCCCGCACCTCGCTTGTTTTGCTGTCTAAAACCACAAACGCCGATTGGCATTGTTCGCCGTCCCGCGAATCAGGCGGAAAGTTGCTTTCATCTTCATACAGTGAATCAATAATTTTCTGCAGTTTCTGATCAAGCGTTGTATAAATACGGTAACCTCCCGAAAGCAGCTCTTCGCTGTCGATATGAAGCAGCTCTTCGGCTTCGCCCAGCACCATATCAATATAATACCCGTGGTTAAACTTATTGTTTTCGGCCAGCACAACCGGCTCCGTCTGCGCTTTTTTTGATTCCTGCGATGATATGAATCCGCTTTTCACCATCTCCGACAAAACCAAATTGCGCCTTTTAATAGAGTTTTGCATGTTAAGATGCGGCGCGTAATGTGTCGGCGCTTTTATTATTCCCGCAAGCATAGCGGCCTGCGCTAAAGATAACGAAGCCGCGTTCGTTCCAAAGTACGCCTTCGCGGCGGCCTCTATTCCAAAAGCTCCTTTGCCGAAAGGTATGTAGTTTAAATACATCTCGAGTATTTCGTCTTTGGTGTATGCCTGTTCAAGCTTATACGCCATAACCGCTTCCTGCAGTTTGCGCGATATCGTTTTTACGCCCGTCAGGCTTGTGTTTTTCACAAGCTGCTGCGATATTGTGCTTGCCCCCTGTTTTAAGCTTCCGTGCTTTAAATCGTCCGCGAGAGCGCCCGCAATCCGTATAAAGTCAATACCGTTGTGCTTGTAGAAACGTGAATCCTCTATCGCTATAAAAGCGTTTTTCACATGCTCCGGTATCATATTAAAAGGTACGTATACCCTGTTTTCGCTGTTATAAAGCGCGGCGGTCTCAACGCCGTTTTTATCGTAAATAAGCAGAGTAAGCTGCATTTCGCCTATTTTAGCCGGGTCAAATTCCTTCCATTCGTTAAGCCCCATCAAATACGAAACAAAAAACGCCGTTCCCGAAAACGCAATAGTTACGGCCGCAAGCGCTCCGTATTTGAATACGGCCGCTATAACTTTAAATATACGTCCTATAATACCGTGATCAATTCTGTGCTTGCCCATATTTTAAAAATCCCTGTTTTCTTATACTTTTAGCCTGTCCGAAATGAAGGGCAATATTTATTTCGACATCAACCATATTTTAGTATTAAAACATCCCAGCATTCGTCAAAACCTCTTAAAGGATAGCTTATTTGCAACAAGAAATAGTAATGGATTACATGAAAGGATTATATGTATGCACATTAGGGTTACGCAGCAAAGCCGAAATATCACCGCCAGCTTATACGGCGAGCTAGACCATCATGCCGCCGCTTGGGCTAAAGATGAACTTGACCGGTTAATTTGGCGTTACAGGGAAGCCGACCTTATACTCGACCTTAAAAACTTAAGCTTTATGGACAGCTCCGGTCTTGGGGTTATACTCGGCCGATACAAGGCGCTTAAAGCCGCAGGCCGCAGTATGTATGTCAAAAACCCTAACCGGCAGATTGAAAAAGTATTCAACGTGAGCGGTATATACAAAATTATCAAAAAATTAAAATAACGGGGGCCTTTATGGAAAACAAAAATACTATGGAGTTAAAACTGCCCGGGATATCCGTAAACGAAGGCTTTGCGCGCAGCGTTGTGGGCGCGTTTGCCACACAGCTAAACCCCACACTCGAAGAAATAGCGGATATAAAAACAGCCGTTTCGGAGGCGGTAACCAACGCCATTGTTCACGCGTATCCCAAATCGCCGGGCGAGATACACATATCCGCAGCTCTTGAGGGGCGCGCGATAACCGTAGTCATTACGGACTTTGGCATAGGCATAAGCGATATTTTAGCGGCTCGCCAGCCTTTTTACAGCACATCGAAGGACGACTCCCGCTCGGGCATGGGGTTTACCGTGATGGAAACGTTTATGGACGGCGTAAATGTTATATCAACGCCCGGTAAAGGAACGTCGGTGGAGCTTATTAAAAAGATAGGACAGCAGGGTTAGAAGAATGGCAAACAAAGGCTTGCTCTCACATGAAGAGAGCCTTGCGCTTATAAAAGCCGCCCAAAGCGGAGACGCCGCGGCCAAAGAAACTCTTGTTGTGCGTAACACGGCACTGGTAAAAAGCATAGTTAAAAAATTTTTAAACCGGGGTGTGGAGTTTGAAGACTTGATGCAGATTGGCAGCCTCGGGCTGGTTAAGGCGGTGCTTGGGTACGACGCTAAATTTGAGGTTCGTTTCTCAACGTATGCCGTGCCTATGATAGCCGGAGAGATAAAACGCTTTCTGCGCGACGACGGCATAATAAAGGTGAGCCGTTCACTTCGCGAAAAATCTTTTGAAATCTACAACGCCAAGGAAGCTTTAAAAAACGAACTTAAACGCGAGCCGACAATAGACGAAATTGCGCGAAAGCTTGATATGGCACCTGAGGATATAGTTTTTGCCATGGAGGCTGTGCGCACGCCCGTTTCTATTTTTGAACCAGCTTTTGAGGACGAAGGTTCAAAAACCATGCTTATAGACACTATGTGCGAAAACAGCGATAACGACATTATAGATACAATATTACTGAAAGAGCTTATACAACAGCTTGAGCCCAAAGAACGCAAGCTTATAATGCTAAGATTCTTCAGCGATAAAACTCAAACCGAGATTGCGTCCATTTTAGGCGTATCCCAGGTTCAGGTTTCAAGGCTTATTACCAAAACCATACGGAAACTAAAAAAAGCCGTCGAATAGGCGGGCAATCATTAATATTTTTTTACCGGCGGTGCCATAATAGTAGCGCGGTATATATTTTGCCGCAAAAAAGGAGGCATTAATAATCGTGCTTTATGCGCTTCGCAAAAGGTGGGCGATGGCTTTGCTTATAACGCTTTTTATAGCCGCGCTCGCGGTGTTGGTTACTATATTGCTGTTCCCGCACCGTAACATATATTTTGACGCGTGGTATGTATAGCAATGGCAGGCGAGCTTTATTTCAGTCTGGAGAAAATCTCATATACGGATAAACGGCGCTTTAAGCTTTCGCAGGTATGTTCCGTGTTAGGAGCGGATACGGCGCCTCTTGAAAGCGAGTTTATAGAATTTACGGGTGAGGCGCACACAATTACCGCTTTTGAGGCGGCAAAAAAGCTTACGGCGTTATACCCCGGGTACACTGTAAACAGCCTTGGTCCGGACGAATGCGGCGTTTATCTTAGGCACAAAAAGCAAAGCGTTTTGAAAAAGACGCTGAAAACGGCGCTGCTTTCAATAATAACGTTTTTCGGCGGCGCCGTCGCTCTTATGACATTTCATGAGGACGTTAATATGAAAAATGTTCATGAGAGCATCTACGCCTTTTTTAACGGCGGCGCGCGCGTTGATTCTCTTATTGTAAGCATACCGTATTCGATAGGTGTTGCGCTCGGGTTTGTTGTGCTTCTTGGCCTGCTGTCCAAAAGAAAGAAACGCTCGTCGGTGCTTGATATAGATATATACGAGTACGAGACTTCACTGCGCGATTTTCTGGCGGCAAAAAGCAAACATCCCGATGAGTGATTTTCTCGCGGCGCTAACCGGCCTTTGCACCGGGCTTGTTATAGGCGGCACTGTGAGCGCGTTTTTTGTTTTGCTCGGCGTGTTTTCCAAAACAATGCTGGCGCTTAGGCATAAAACGGCGGGTACGGCTATGTCGGCGGGCGCCGCTGCCGGCGGCGTGGCAGGAACGCTCATAACAATATTTCCGGTTACTCTGTCCGTAGGCGGCTTTGCGGCGGCATTGTTCGGATTGTTTTCGGGCGTTTATGTGGGAATATTCATCGCGTGCCTGGCGGAGGTCGCCAATATGATACCCCTTTTGAAAAAAAGCGGTTTTACTCAGATACTTATAATAGTTGTGCTGCTTTGGTTTATGCTGGGTAAGCTTGCGGGGTCTTTGGTTTACTGGATATCGGATGTGTTTTAGAAAGGAGACGCTATGGACGGGTTTGTAAAGATACCTGAAACAAATATAGGCAGCATGAAAAACGTCGAGGAGAACGAGACGTTTACAAAGGTTGTCGTATCAAAAGAAGAGAAGGTTTAAGCACATGGATATAAAAAAAAGTGTTGATGATACAAATTATCTGCAATATGTAAAAAACGCGGCTCCTAAAAGCCCTCTACTTAAAGAATGTGTTATGGCGTTTATAGCGGGCGGGCTTATATGCGTTCTCGGCGAGGCGCTTGATGATTTGGGCAAGTGTATACTTGGTTTTGGCGAAGAGGGCGCGGATTCTTTCCGTACAACAGTGCTTATATTTTTAGGCGCGATTTTCACGGGCTTCGGTGTGTACGATTTGCTTGGACGCGTCGCGGGCGCGGGCTCTATAGTGCCTATTACCGGATTTGCCAACTCCGTTGTGGCGCCGGCGCTCGAGTTTAAGTGGGAAGGCTATGTTTTAGGAGTAGGGGCGAAGCTTTTTACTATAGCCGGACCGGTTCTGGTGTACGGCATAAGCTCTTCCGTTATAGCGGGCGTTATTTATTACATAATAAAGGTGTTGTAAAATGGGATCGCAAATAGGAAAGAGAACAATTAAATTTAAAAATCCGCCTAATATAACGGCGGCGTATTCCGTTGCGGGCAGAAAAGAAAAAGAAGGCCCCTTCGGGCAAAGCTTTGATTTAACATTTGACGATGAACATTGGGGCGAGAAAACATATGAGCAGGCGGAGCGGAAAATATATTTGAAAGCCGTCGAATCGGTCATAGAGCGCGCAAATTTAAAGCCGGATGATATTTCGTTTCTGTTCGGCGGCGATTTGCTGAACCAGATAATAGCCTCCGGATTCGCGGCGAGGGAGGTCGGCATACCTTTTTTCGGGCTGTACGGCGCCTGCTCGACAATGGCGGAATCCGCGATACTTGGTTCCATGGCTGTGGACGGCGGATTCGCGAGATACGTCGTATGCGCGACAAGCAGCCATTTTGCGACGGCAGAGCGCCAGTTTAGGAATCCCTTGGAGCTTGGAACTCCAAAAACGCCTTCCGCGCAAAACACCGTAAGCGCTTCCGGCGCCGTTTTGCTAACTTCCGACAGGGGACGGTATCCCGCCGCAACGCACGCAACGGCGGGACGCGTTATAGATTTGGGCGCGACGGATGTTAATAACATGGGCGCGGCAATGGCGCCCGCCGCGGTTGAAACCATTATATGCCACCTTGAGGACACGGGGCGCGGCGATAACTATTACGATGTAATACTCACGGGAGATTTGGGCACTTTCGGTACAAGCCTGTTCCATAAGCTGGCGGACGACTCGCAACATGATTTTTCGGCTGTCCATCAGGACTGCGGATCTTTGATATACGGCGGCGATGAAAAGATGAACTGCGGCGGAAGCGGCTGCGGCTGCGGGGCTTCCATGCTGTGCGGGCACTTTTATAAGGAACTTGTTCAAGAGCGTATAAAACGGCTGCTGTTTGTCGCTACAGGCGCGCTGCACAGCCCTACGAGCGCCCTTCAGGGAGAGAGCATACCTTGCATAGCGCACGCTATATCAATAGAAATGGGGTACGGAGGATGAACTACTTATCCGCGTTTTTAGTGGGCGGCGCAATATGCGCTGCCGGTCAGATACTGCTGTCCAAAACCGATTTGACTCCCGCCCGCATACTTGTAATATTCGTAACTGCCGGCGTGGCGCTTACGGCCTTGGGGCTTTACGAGCCTATCGTAAAATTCGGTGGCGCGGGCGCTAAGGTTCCGCTTACGGGTTTCGGCTACGCTTTGGCGAAAGGCGCATACAAGGCCGTAGACGAATCGGGGCTTTTGGGCGCTCTTTCGGGCGGCGTTACCGCAACGGCGGCCGGTATTTCGGCGGCAGTTCTTTTCGGGTATATAGTGGCTGTAATATTTACGCCGAAGACAAGAAAGTAAAACCTTATGATTATTCCGTTTTAATTATATTCAATGTCAAAAGCGCGCGTTTACATTTGTAGCCGCTTTAACGCGTAAAACGCTCCCTTTTTCGCCATCAGTTCGTCGTATGTGCCAAACTCGCTGCACCGACCATCGCCGACAAGCGCAATTTTATCCGCGTCCCTTATTGTTGAAAAACGATGCGCGACAATCAACGTGGTACGATTTGCCGTTAAATTTAAAAGCGCGGATTGTATTTTTTTCTCGGATACGCTGTCTAATGCGGAAGTGGCTTCATCAAGCAGTATAATCTGCGGATTACGAATAAGCGCGCGCGCAATAGATATCCTCTGTCTTTGTCCGCCCGAAAGATTATCACCGTGCTCGCCTATAACCGTTTCAAGACCGTCGGGCAGGCTTTGTATCATATCCTCAAGATTAGCCGCTTTTATTATGTTTTGCAATTTGCTTTCGCTTACGTCCATCATACCATAAGTTATATTGTCTCTTATCGTACCCGAAAACAATATGGTATTCTGCGGAACAACCGCCAGATGCTTGCGCAAACTTTTTAAATCAATATCCTCAAGCTTTTTGCCGTCAATGCTAATGTATCCGCTTTCCGGCTTTAAAAAGCCGATAACAAGGTTTAGCAGAGTTGTTTTGCCCGCGCCCGATTCGCCAACCAGCGCAACCGTCTCCCCCGCTTTTACGCATAGATTAAAATCCGACAGCACGCGCTGCTCGGCACCGCGGTCGTTATATGTAAAAGACACATTTTTAAAAAGAATTTCCCCGCGTATATCTTTTAAAATATATTTACCGCTGTTATGCTCCAAATCCGTCGAAAGCAGCACTTCTCCTATGGAGGACACCGATTCCAAACCTTTCGCCATTACGGGAACGAAATTCACAAGGTTTGCCACCTGGTTGACCACTGCGACATAATAAGTCTGATACAGTACAACCTCGCCGACACTGATTTTGCCTATAAAAGCAAGGTAGCCCGTGAATGCGAGGCAAATCATCTGAAAAACCTGAAAAGACGTCCAGCTGACGCTGCCGAAAAGCGACTGAACAAGATCGAGCCTGTAGCCCCGGTCGGCAACGCGTACCACCTGCATTTTCATCTTTTTTATCTCTTGCTGTTCCAAGCCATGCGCCCGGGTTACGGGAATCAGCTCTACCATCTCCATCACCTTTGCGGATGTTTCCTCCATCTCCCTGCGAAACTGCTTATTGACCGTTTTTATTTTGCGCCCGAAAGCGGCTATTGTTATCACCGCGACCGGCACCGCCAAAAGAAAAAACGAAAACACAAGTATGCTTTTGGAAAGCATAACCGCAAGCGCCACGGAGATATTAGCCGCAATACCAAGCAGCCCTATAAAAAGCTGACCGGAAAGTTGCTCAACCGCTTCAACATCGCGTATAATTTTTGATTGCAGCCTCCCCGACTGCATTTGCTTGTGGTATGTAATTGAGAGCTGCTGAAGCTTTCTTATCAACGAGTTGCGAATATTCGCTTCCACACGGCGGATGGCTTTGCTGTACATCTTAACATGCAGGTAATGAAACGGAATGTTGCCAAGCAGCAAAACACCTATTACAAGAAGATTCATTCCTATATCTTCAAGTTTGTAAGCAACGGGCGTTGTTACTATGTTTATAATGTTTGCCGTAACAACGGGTATAGCCAAATACGGGCTATGTTTTATAAAAAATAGCAGCGTTGACCACATTAGCTTGCCGTAATTGCCTTTGAACAAATAAAGCAGTGTTTTTATAGGCGTTTTGTTCTCAAAGATGTCCAGCAGCTCGCCTTCGGCGGCGTCCCGCCCCGGCGTTATTGTTTTTTCATTTTTCATTGGAAACCTTCGTCAAAAAAAGACGGCAACGGAGAAACCGAATTTTTTTTCGTTTTAATAAATGAAATCTCGTGATATAACAGTATAGCATAAAAACAACCCCAAATCACAGCACATGCGATGCAAAACCACACCTTTAGCGCAATATAAAAAGTATAGTAAAATGTAAAAGATGATGTTCCGGCGAACGGCAAAGCCCCGTAAAACCGCGGCTTAGCGGGGAAAAGGAGGAGCCGCGAAGCGCATAAAGCCCGCAAAACGACAGCTTGCGGGCTTAGGAGCATAGCGTGCTCCGACGTGGTGCCGAAGACCGGAATTGAACCGGTACGGTGTTACCCACCGCGGGATTTTAAGTCCCGTGCGTCTGCCGATTCCGCCACTTCGGCAATATACTTGGAGGCGCCACCCAGATTTGAACTGGGGCATAAAGGTTTTGCAGACCTTGGCCTTACCACTTGGCTATGGCGCCGTACTTTTTTTTACGCAATGCATTTATATTCCGTTTGCCGAAAGCTTATACATTACCGGCTTTTTGCAATATCCCCCGCTTTAAAAGGCGGGGGATACGGCGTTTTTGGAGCGGAAGACGGGATTCGAACCCGCGACTTCGACCTTGGCAAGGTCGCACTCTACCACTGAGTCACTCCCGCATAAAAGCCGCATTTTGCGGCAAATTTACCGCTTCGGCTTTTTTACTCTGGTGGGAGCAACAGGGCTCGAACCTGTGACCCTTTGCTTGTAAGGCAAATGCTCTCCCAGCTGAGCTATGCTCCCAAAAAAATACCCGTAAATAAAACCGGAACGCTGCGATATTGTATAACAGACAAAGGGTCATGTCAAAATTCACAGTTTAATGTTATACGCGTTTAACCGCTTATTGCTCCCGAATCTTCACTCGTTCTGCTTTTTACGGTGGTTATTGTTATCGGCGTTTTCGCAGTTCCGCAAACACCTCCGCGGGGTCTATGCCGCATTCGCACAGCAGCACCAAAAGATGATATATAAAATCCGCGCTTTCGTATTTTATTTCGTCAGAATTTTTATTTTTCGCCGCAATTATTATTTCCGACGCTTCTTCGCCTATCTTTTTGCATATTTTATCCACGCCTTTTTCAAACAGATAACATGTGTACGAGCCCTCTTTTTTATTGACGCGCCTATCCTTTATAACGGCAAAAAGTTCATCTATTATGCCGTATCCGCCGGCGTTATCACTCTCGCCGCAGAGCGAATTATAAAAACAGGAATAATTGCCCGTGTGGCACGCCGGGCCGGTTTGATACACCCGGGCAAGCAGCGTATCGCCGTCGCAGTCCGGCTTTAATTCGCACAGCTTTTGCACATGGCCGGATGTTTCGCCCTTGCGCCACAGCTTGCCGCGGCTTCGTGAATAATACGTCATATACTTTGTTTCAAGCGTCGCATTAAGCGCTTCTTCATTCATATACGCAAGCATAAGCACCAGATTCGTCTCCGCGTCCTGCGCTATAACCGGAATAAGCCCTTTGTCGTCGAATTTTACATCTTTTATATTCATACGCTCCTCCGTTACGGCCGCACGGGTATGTTATGCTCCGCTAAATACCGCTTGGCTTCACGCACAGTATATTCTCCGTAATGGAATATAGACGCGACTAGCACAGCGTCCGCGTCCGCCAACAGTATGGCGTCTTTTAAGTGCTCGAGGCGCCCCGCGCCGCCGGAAGCGATAACGGGTATGCGCACAGCCCCCGCCACCGCCTTTGTCAGCGGTATGTCGTAGCCGTTTTTTGTGCCGTCGGTATCCATGCTGGTAAGCAGTATCTCGCCCGCGCCGCGTTTTTCGGCCTCCGCCGCCCACTCCAGAGCGTCTATCCCCGCCGGTTCGCGTCCTCCGTTTATGTAAACCTCCCAGCCCTCGCCGTCTCTTTTTTTGGCGTCAATCGCGCACACAACGCATTGCCTGCCGAATTTTTCCGCCGCCTGTGAAAGCAGGCCGGGGTTTAAAACTGCCGCGGTGTTGACGGATATTTTATCGGCGCCAAGCCGCAGCATATCGCGAAAATCCTCAACGGCGCGCATTCCGCCGCCCACCGTCAGCGGTATAAAAACCTGCTCCGCCGTTCTTGCGACAACATCCTTCATTATGCCGCGCCCTTGCGCCGAAGCCGTTATATCAAGAAAAACCAGCTCGTCCGCGCCCGACTCGTTAAACGCTTTCGCCATCTCCACAGGGTCTCCCGCGTCGCGCAGCCCTTCAAAATTGATACCCTTTACCACTCTGCCCGCGTCAACGTCAAGGCACGGTATTATTCTTTTAGTGAGCATTGTTATTTCCTTCCCGCTTGTAACGCCTCTTTTAAATCTATATCGCCCGTATACAACGCTTTGCCTATTATAACGCCCCGCGCTCCGGTTTTTTTTATGTCGTAAACGTCAACAATCCCGCTTACGCCGCCCGACGCTATTATCTCCATACCCGTTTTTTCCGCCATCAGCCGCACAGCCGAAGTGTTTGGACCAAAAAGCATACCGTCCCGCGTTATATCGGTGTAAATAACCGTTTTTATTCCGAGCCGTTTCATATTCAGCGCGAGGCTGACGGGGTCTTCGTCCGTTTGTGTCGTCCACCCGCGCGTGGCAGCGCGCCCGTTTTTAGCGTCTATGCCGACGACTATCCGCCCGGGATACTTTTCCGCCGCGCGCTCTATAAGCCGCGGGTTTTCGACGGCCGCCGTGCCCACTATCACCCTTTCCAACCCTAAAGACAAGCGCTCTTTTATATCGTTAAGGCTGCGCACTCCGCCGCCTAACTGAACGGGTATTTTTGCCGTTTCCAGTATTCTTAAAACCGCTTCCTTGTTAGAGAACTTCCCTGTAAACGCGGCGTCAAGGTCTACCACGTGCAGATACCGCGCGCCTTGCTCCCGCCATTTACGGGCTATACCGGCGGGGTCTCCGTATTGCGTGGACCGGCTCAAATCGCCCATTTTAAGGCGGACGCATACACCGTCTTTTAGGTCTATCGCTGGATAAATTATCATTTTAACCCCCCGAAACGCCTAAGTATCAATAGTCCCGTCTCATCGCTTTTCTCGGGGTGAAACTGCAAACCGTATATATTGTCTTTATTGACTGCGGCGGGAAATCTGCCCGAGTAGTCTGCCGTTGCTGCTGTATACTTATCCGGAACTCCTTTGGCGGCGAACGAATGAACAAAATAGACGTAACCGCCGTCCATTCCGCCGAGCAAAGCGCTTTTGCATTCGTGCAGGCTGTTCCAGCCCATATGGGGCACTTTTAGCCCTTCGCCGGCAATAGGCGCAACCGTGCCGGGTATAAGCCCCAAACCCTTGTGTCCGCCGTTCTCAAAGCTTCTTCCGAAAAGCAGCTGCATACCAAGGCATATCCCAAGAAAAGGCTTGCCTTTTTTTATTTCTTTTTTTATCGCGTCGCTCATGCCCGAATTCTTAAGGACGCGCACGGCGTCCGCGAAAGCGCCCACGCCCGGCAGCACTATATGCGACGCTTCTTTAAGCAGCTTAATATCGCCGGTGATTCGCGCGTTAAAACCCATGTACTCAAAAGCCTTGCCGACGCTGCGAAGGTTTCCCGCCCCGTAATCTATAATGGCTATCATTTGCTAAAGAACTCCTTTGGTGGAGGGAATACCGCCGTTTCGCGGGTCGTCCTCCAAAGCGAAACGAAGCGCGCGCGCCGCGGCTTTGAACACCGCTTCAATAATGTGATGCGTATTAGCGCCGTAAAGCGCTTTTATGTGCAGAGTGATTTTTGCCGATACGGCGAACGCGCGAAAAAACTCTTCGAAAACCTGCGCGTTTATTCCCCCGACAATCTCACCGGGACAGCCGACACAATATTCCAAGTACGCGCGGCCGGAAAAATCGACGCTCGCGAAAGCCAGCGCCTCGTCCATAGGCACAAACTGCGCGGCATAACGGCATATTCCCGATTTGTCTCCCGCCGCCTGCGCGAACGCCTCGCCTAATGCGATTCCGGTGTCTTCTATTGTGTGGTGCTCGTCCACCTTCAAATCGCCTTTTACCGTAAGCGATAAGTCAAAAAGACCGTGGCGCGCAAAAAGGCACAGCATATGGTCGAAAAAACCTATGCCGGTGTCTATCTTATATTCGCCTCCGCCGTCTATATCAATACAAAGGTTTATGCTTGTCTCTTTTGTTTCTCTTTTTATACTCGCGCTTCTCATAATATCTCCTCCATATCAAACCTTGCCGACACGCTTTGCGCATGTGCGAAAAGCCCTTCCGCCCGCGCGAACCTTTCGATATCGCCGCGGCATTTTTCAAGGCTTTCCTTGTCATAATAGACGTAGTTGACCGTTTTTGTAAAGCTGTCCGCCGACAAAGGCGAGGAAAACCGCGCCGTGCCGGAAGTTGGCAGCACATGGTTGGTGCCGGCAAAATAATCACCCAGCGTTTCGGGCGAGTAGCTTCCGAGAAAAACAGCTCCCGCGTTTGCAACCTTGCTCAGCTGCTTTGCGGGCTCCCGAACAATAATCTCGAGGTGTTCCGGCGCGTACGCGTTTGATATCTCAAAAGCTTCGTCTACGGATTCAGTTACAACTATTGTTCCGAAATTGTCAATCGACTGCTTTGCTATATCGCGCCGCGGCAGCGAATCGAGCCGGCGGTTAATTTCCAAAGCGGTTTTCCGCGCCAATTCTTTGCACGGTGTAAGCAGGACGCTTGCCGCCATTTCGTCGTGCTCCGCCTGAGACAATAAATCGGCGGCGACATATACGGGGTTTGCCGTTTCATCGGCTATAATAAGCACTTCCGAAGGACCCGCGAGCATATCTATACCTACTTTACCGAAAACCTCGCGTTTTGCGGCGGTAACGTACGCGTTTCCCGGGCCTGTGATTATATCCGCCATGGGGACGCTGTCCGTGCCGTACGCCAATGCCGCGATAGCCTGCGCCCCGCCAATCTTAAGAATACTGTCGGCTCCGGCGATATCCGCGGCGATAAGAGTTAAAGGCTCCACAACGCCCGTTTTCCGCGGCGGAGTTACCATTATAACCTCTTTAACACCCGCAATCTTCGCCGGAATAATATTCATCAGAACACTGGAAGGATACGCAGCTTTGCCGCCCGGAACATATACTCCGGCGCGCCGCATAGGCAAAACCAATCGTCCGGTTAACGCTCCCCCTTCTTTCAGTTCGTACCCGCGCCTTTTTTGCGGCTGATGAAAGGCCGCAATGTTGCGCGCGCTTTTTTTAATGGTGTCTATAAGCTCGTCGGGCACAAGAGTATACGCTTCGTCAATTTCCCGCTTTGTTACGCGTATATTTTGGGCGTTCAGCTCAAAGCCGTCAAAGCGTTTCGCGTAATCAAACAAAGCTAAATCGCCTTTCTTTGATACGGCCGCTATTATTTCGCGAACTTTGCCGGTTATACTCTGCTGCAAAAGAGGCTTTCTGTTAAGGCGGTCCCATACCGCTTTAATATCGTTTGATTCATATATACGCATTACCGCTCCTCCACGGTCTTTTGTATACGCTCAATAAGCGGCTTTAACACCGCCGATTTTATTTTAAGGCTTGCGCGGTTAACCGCGAGCCTTGCCGAAACCTCGCAAATCTCCTCTATAATCACAAGCCCGTTCTCGGCAAGCGTGCGTCCGCTTTCCACAATATCAAGTATTACGTCCGAAAGACCGAGCATAGGCCCTAGCTCAACGCTGCCGTGAAGCTTTATACATTCTACCGATTCGCCCT
Source organism: uncultured Christensenellaceae bacterium (assembly GCA_964586785.1). Lineage (GTDB taxonomy): Bacteria > Bacillota > Clostridia > Christensenellales > SZUA-584 > SZUA-584. Next base: position 1,738 of record CAZPHS010000005.1, on the reverse strand, counting down.
TTTGCGCATAAAACCTTTTTGCGATTTCGGGATATTTTGTCGCCACGCGTTTTACCGAAGATGTCAAAAGGTTGCGTTTTTCCGGATAGCCCGCGATAACAAGCCGGCATTTTGAGAATTTAAGGTCTGCCATCTCGTACAGCGGAAGGTTGGCCTCAAGCAGCGTGTCTTTGCCGACTATGCCTATATCCGCCACGCCGTGGTCTACATAAGTCGGCACGTCCGTAGGCTTCACCATTATAAAACGCGTGTTGTTCTTTTTATCGTAAAACACAAGCCTGCGTGAATACTGCCGCGGCTCTTCGCAGTCTATACCGCATTTTTCAAGCATATCCATCGCCTTTTGCGCGAGCCGCCCTTTGGCAAGCGCTATGGTTATCTGCATAGAAACTCCTTAAAACTCTTTCATTTTGCCGTCCGCGTCAAAATATATAACAACGGCGCAGTCCGTTTTTTGTTTCAGCTCAGGCAGTTCTTTTTCACAGGTTCCGGTATAGAATAACGTGCGTTTGCCGCTGTTTCGTAATGATTCCGCGTAAAAGAACGCTTTTCCTGCAGAAGCGGAATCGCACGCCACCACAGCGTCGGCGCCGCAATGCCCGCCGAGCAGCCCCTGGCGTTCCATAGCTATCATAACGCGCTTTATTCCCAGCGCAAAGCCTGTCGCGGGTTCGGTTCTTCCGAATCTTTCAATCAGCCCGTCGTAACGTCCGCCCGATACTACCGGAAATCCTATTCCCGTCGCGATACCCCTAAAAACAATGCCCGAATAATACGCTATATCGTGCAGCAGCCCAAAATCCACAGAAATATATTTTTCAAGACCGTATTGCGCAAGAAGATTAAATACTCCGCGGAGCTCTTCCACCGCTTTAGCGCATCCCTCGTTATCCGCCAGTGTCAGAGCTTTATCGAACACTTCGCCTCCCCCAAACAGAAACGGCAGCTTTTCAATCTTTTTTTTCATATCGGCGCGTATGCCTGCCCGTTCCGCGACCGCGTCAATTGCCTGCGCGTTTTTTGAGTCTACGGCATGTCTAAGCTCGTCAAGCCTGTCGCTTTCAATGCCAATATCTTTAACCAGAGCCTTAAAAAATTTAACCTGCCCTATATCTATTGTAAAGCTTTCAAGTCCGGCTGTCCGTAGCGTTTTTACCGCCAAAGCGATTACCTCGGCATCCGCCGGACAGCCGCTTTTGCCTATAAGCTCAATACCCGCTTGCGTAAACTCCCCCGCCTTGCCTATTAAAGGCTCCGCTGCCGCGAACGAGTTTTGTATATAAAAAAGACGCTTTTCACCTTCCGGTAGCTTTGTGGCGGCGACGCGCGCTATAGGCACCGTCAAATCGGGGCGCAAAACAAGTATTCGTCCCGCGGAATCGACAAGCTTTAACATGCTCTCTTGCATATAAGCCCCGACACCGCCTTGAAAAACATCATAATACTCAACAGTAGGCGTTTCTATCTCGTTGTATCCCGATAATATAAACTGTTTCCTGATGGCGTTTTCAATATTCTTTTTTATGTAGCATTCCTCCGGCAGGCAGTCTTCCATACCGTCCGGCACATGCTTTTTATATGTATCCATATCTTCTTTCGTTTTACCGCTTTACTACGCTAAACTATCAGTGCAGAATATAGTTTAAATTGTAAGTATAAAAAAGTCAAGTGCTAACTTTTTTCGGTTCTTCTGCGTTCTCCGTGAAAACTTTTCTCAGGCAAACGGCGAACCGCAGGA
>CAZPHS010000004.1:0-123167 GCA_964586785.1 uncultured Christensenellaceae bacterium | reverse complement strand
TATGTCCGCTGGTGATTATTGTGTGACTTTTATAGATAAAATAGCAATTGAGTAGCAAATATATATTGTATTAGAATGAGGATATTTTTAAATACGACCTTCGCGGCAACCAGATACAAGAGAACAGTAAATACTTTGAGTTTACAGAAGACGGTATTACAGATATATACTGGAGAACAACCGACTACACATATAACCTGCGCAACCAGATGATTGGCACGCAGATAAATACGCCCGGGGCGGACACACAAACAGGCGAAGTCACAACAACAATGTTATGATTGGGTGGAGTTATGCAAATTGGAACCCCTAATAAGGAGGTTAGAATGTCGAAGAATATAAAAAAGCTGATAATAATAGTTGGAATAGTTATAATATTATGTGTAACACTGATTATTTGGTTTTTACAATATGTTAGTTATGAAATGCGTACATTGCCAGAAGAAGCGGAATATTTTTTTAATGAAAATAGTGATAAACTAAATGGATTTGTTAATATATGTTTTGATAACAGTATCAATTACATAGCTACACAAGAAAATATAGAACAACCTGATAATAAACCATATAATGTTGGCGGGTATTATGTTTATATGGATTACAAAATATCACATGAGCTCGAAAAAGATTTATCAAATATATTAGGGTTGCTTAGGAGAAATAATATTTCTAGCATTCATGTTGATACGAACAATCAAACTGTAACAATGTTTATGCAAAGGTTTTTGGCTTGTACTGCTATAAAGTATATGATTGAAGCCCAGTCAATAGAAAAAATTAAAGATGATTATTATACCAATAATGCAAAATATATTGATCAAAATTGGGTAATTATTACCTTGGAGTAGAACAGAAACTTTTGCAAAAACTGCGTACAACAGGCGCGGGCATTATCACGCAGACGCAGTACCTAAAGTTAGATAGCAGTATTTAATCCCCGGCTATGCGGGCAAGATAGTCACTATCGGTCCGGAATAACTAAATCGACGGAATACCATGACGTGACGTTCTGCAACAGCGACATACGGGAAATGTTTGTTTAAGAAAGGATAACGACAAATGAAAAAGATAGTGTTGATTTTTATTATGTTGATTGTGCTGCTGGCTTTTGCCGCTTGCGCCGGCGAGCCGGACGCCAATCAGGAGGATGCGGCCGATACGCCTGCTGCTCCGGAATTAACATCGTCCCCTACTCCCAAACCCACTTTGTCAAAGGAAGATATAGAAAACAGGGAACGGTATGATATGCTTATCAGCATCGCTGAAAGATACAATGACTGGTCTGCGGCTTTGTTGGTCCGGGAAATGCATAGCGATGGCAAGATTACCGAAAGCCAGTATTTAAAGCTGTTTTCAATCGAGGCGTTCAAGGACGCCAAAAACTATAATGACGGCATATGGGACAAATTAAAAGACCAACTAAACGGCGTTGCGAATGTAATAAACGGTAACTCGAAGGACATGGACAAAGACGAATTCAATAACTATCTTTGTACCGCGGCGCGTCACAGAACGGTTTATATAACGCTTTTTGATTCGCAGGAAAAGCGGGAGCGTGTTATAAGGGGCATAAGCAACATTGACGAATGGTTTGATGAACCGACGGACGATAAATTTAACGCGTTTACGGAGCTATATTTTTCGGACGGTTTAACGCCGGGGGAAGTAATATTGCTTAATTGTTATTTGCGGCATCACCCAAACTCTCCGGCGGAAGTCGGCGGAAAGACAACATCCAAGTATTTTACATCAAAAGGAATACAGGAGTATGCGGACAGTGCGTTAGGGGAATTGTATGACTGACGGTTGCCGCGGCGCAAAACTTAAATCCCAAGGGATACATTTCTTTCGCTTATCAAAAGCGTTTTATCAAAAAGCATATACAAACACTTGGCGTTAGAGGACAGGCAAATTTTAACGCGGCTCCGCATAGGCTTTAGAGTATAAAGCTGCGGAGGCATACTATGTTTGATTTTCTCAGTATTGTCAGGGAACTGCTTTTCTTAGCCGGATATCTTTCCGGACGGACTTTCCCAAAGCCTCTTTGCAAAGATGAAGAAGCCGCGTGCATAAACCAAAGCGTGCAGGGAGATGAAGCCGCGCGGCATAAACTTGTCGAGCACAACCTGCGGTTAGTGGCGCATATAGTAAAAAAATATCAGAACACAGCGCTGCCTAATGACGATCTTATATCAATCGGCACCATAGGGCTTATAAAGGCGGTCAATTCTTTTATGCCCAAAAAAGGAACACAGCTTGCCACATACGCCGCGAAATGTATTGAAAACGAGGTGCTTATGGCGCTGCGGTCAAGCAAAAAGGTAAGATGCGAGGTATCTTTGTGCGACCCTATAGGCGTTGACAAAGAGGGTAACGAGATTTCGCTTATCGATATTCTCGGGACACGGGAAGATATTGTGCCGGAACAGGCGGAGCTTAGCATACAAACACGTATGCTTTACGGTCTTTTGGGTAAGTGCCTGACAAGGCGGGAAAAGGCCGTTATAGAGATGCGCTACGGGCTTAACGGCATGCGTCCGCAGACACAGCGCGAGATTGCGCACAAGACGGGTATATCGCGCTCCTATGTATCGCGCATAGAAAGCAAAGCCATATCCAAACTGGCTGTTGAACTGGCCAAAAAAACTGGACAATAACCGTTCATATGGTCTAATATGTATTAAGGAACCGCAAACCGGCAGGCGTGAGGCTTGCTTTTGTGTTAAAAACATTCGGAATGATATTTGTATCATTTTTGTTTTATTTATACGGCGATTAAAAGGGAGGCAAAAAATATGGAAATGATAAAACAATATTTAATTACACCGGCGGCGGGAAAACGGCTGATTGCAAAATCCATACTGTATAAAGAGCAGATTAAGCAGGCGCTAAAAACGGGTACCGTTGTAATTATTGCGGGAACGACAAACGCTTATGTTGCGGAGGAGACTCTCGATTATATCGGGCAGCGTGATTATTCGCGCAGCGGTTTTGTAAGAGGCATAACACTTCCGCCGTCATATAAGCTTACGGAAGCGGGCAGGCTGCCGGATGAGGGCGGTTTTGCGGGCGACGTAGTAATAATAAACGGCAAATGGGAAAAAGGGCTTGATATTTTCGCCGTCGCGGACAGTCTTAAAAAAGGCGATGTTATTATAAAAGGCGCTAACGCAATTAACATGCTAAGCAAACAGGCGGGGATACTTATAGGCCATCCAAAGGGCGGCACAATCATGGCGGCCTTGCGGGCGGTTGCCGGCAGACGCGTGTCGCTTTATCTGCCCGTAGGTGTGGAAAAAAGGATACCCGGCGATATAACCGAAATAGCAAACAAGCTTAACTTGGAAAACGCGGCGGGTTTAAGGCTGCTGCCCGTTTACGGAGAGATAATAACCGAGCTTGAGGCGATAAATATAATATCGGGCGCCGACGCGGAGCTTGTTTCGGCGGGCGGCGTATGCGGAGCGGAAGGAAGCTGCTGGATTGCCGTTTCCGGAAGCGAGCGCCAGATAGAAAAAGCAAAAAGCGTGATCGAGCCGCTTCTAAACGAACCGGCATATAAGCTGTAGCCGAAATATTAATAATATAAAAGCTTTGTTTATGCTTAAGTTTAGGGTAATATATTCTTATGATATTATTTGGGCCTTCGGGCAATTCGGACAGCTTTTATGCGCAGGGGCATAAACACACATACGAGGCCTTCTCATGGATAAAGAAATTAGGGCTTGGCGCATATGAATATTCGTTCGGCAGGGGAGTGCGCGTAGGGCAGCCGGCCGCAGAAAAAATAGGTGCCCAGGCGGCTTCGCACGGCATATTTTTAAGCGTACACGCTCCTTACTATATCAACCTCGCAACGGACGAAAAAGAAAAACGCGAAGGGAATATTCGCTTTTTCCTTAAGACCGCTCAAGCGGCAAAATGGATGGGCGCAAAAAGAATAGTGTTTCATCCGGGCTCCGAAAGCGGCGTTAAGCGTGATTTGGCATTCGCGCGCGTTAAAGAATCGCTTTTTGAAATTATTAAGATTCTTGATTCGGAAAAGCTTCTTGATATTGAAATCTGTCCCGAGACTATGGGAAGAATAAAACAGATAGGCGATTTGACAGAGGTTATAGAGCTATGCGCAATTGACGAGAGGCTTGTGCCCGCCGTCGATTTCGGGCATCTTCACGCCCGCGGCCTAGGGGCGCTAAAGACGCGGGACGATTTTCGCGCTGTGCTTGACGAGCTTGAAAACAGTCTCGGGGGATATCGCGCACGCCGTTTTCACGTCCATTTTTCGCGTATAGAGTATTCCGCCGCCGGCGAGAGGAAGCATCATACATTCGCGGATACTGACTACGGGCCGGATTTTTCACCGCTGGCGTACCTTTTGGCAAAACGAAGGCTTGAGCCTGTCATTATATGCGAGTCTAAGGGAACCATGGCCGAAGACGCGGTAGATATGAAAAAAATGTACGAATATCAGTTGGCGCAATATGAGAATTGAAAAACTGCTGCGAATGATTAATACGCGTAAAGCCGATGCCGCGCTTATAACAGCCGCCGAGAATGTGGCGTATTACTCGGGCTTTACGGGCGCAAGCAGCCAGCTTTTGATAACGCGGGATGAACGTTTTTTGTTTACCGACTTTCGTTACAGCGAACAGGCCGAGGCGCAAACCAATTTTACGGTAATAGAAACAAAAGCGCAGACGCGCGTAAAAACCATATTTGAGCTTGCCGAAAAGCATAAAGCCGGAAAAATAGGCGCAGACCTGCGTTGGGTGCTAACCCCCGCGTATAAAGCTTACGCGCAGCATATGGGCGAGAATAATATAATTGATTTATCGGATGACATTTCATCGCAAAGAGCCGTAAAAGATTCATATGAGCTTGCTCTTATAGAAAAAGGCGCAAGGCACAATGATTTGCTTTTTTTTCATCTGTGCGGTCTTATACGCGAAGGCATAACGGAGCTGGATATAAAAGCCGAGATTATTTATTATATGCACAAAAACGGCGCGGAAAGCGCTTTTGCGCCTATAGTGGCTTCGGGAGAAAACACAAGCCTGCCGCACGCGGCGCCGTCCGGCAGAAAGCTGAAAGCGGGCGATTTGCTTACCATGGATTACGGCTGCAAGTTTGAGGGATATTGCTCGGATTTTACGCGCACCGCAGCCATATCGTATATGGACAAAGAGAGGCAAAAAGTATATGATATAGTGAATCGCGCGGGGGAAATTGGCATTGCGGCGTTAAAAGCCGGTGAAGCCGCGCGTGTTGTTGACGCCGCGTCACGCGATTACATAGCTAAAAGCGGTTATGCAAGCGCTTTCGGGCACGGCCTTGGCCACGGGGTTGGGCTGTTTATACACGAAGAGCCCGCTATTAACGAGGTATCGGACGCTGTGCTGAAAGAGGGCATGGCGGTCACAATAGAGCCGGGCATCTATATTGAGGGGTGTTTCGGTATACGCATAGAGGACTTGTGCATCGTTAAAAACGGCGGCTGCGTCAATCTTACGGCCGCGCCGCGGGAAGTTACAATCATATAATTCTTGGAGGTTAAATATGGTTTCAGCCGGAGATTTCAGAAAAGGACTGACGGTGGAGATTGACGGTCAGGTTTGGATTATTGTAGATTTTCAGCATGTTAAGCCGGGAAAGGGCGCGGCTTTCGTGCGCACTAAAATGAAAAACATTATGCAGGGCAATGTGCTTGAAAAAAGCTATAATCCATCGGAAAAGTTCCCTAAAGCGCATGTCGAAACAAAGGCGATGGAGTATCTGTACAGCGACGGGGAGCTCTACTACTTTATGGATAACGAGTCTTACGAGCAGATTCCTCTAAATCATAATCAGGTGGAGGACGCTCTTAATTACATAAAAGAGAATATGCCCGTTACTATACGGTTTTTCAAGGGCGAGGCTTTTTCCGTCGATCCGCCTAACTTTGTTGAGCTTGAAGTAAGCGAAACCGACCCGGGTTTTAAGGGCGACACCGCCACCGCGGGAAACAAGCCCGCAATTTTGGAGACGGGCGCTAAAATAATGGTTCCGCTGTTTATCAACCAGGGGGATATTATCCGCGTTGATACCCGCACAGGCGAGTACATGGAAAGAGCGTGACTGTTGACCGGCAAAGCATGGCCGCCACGCGCCGCCGTGCTTTTTTTATATCGGCATAGGCTTATAATCGTAATGCGGCATATTTAGCACATAAACGCGCATATGTATTACAGGCGTTTATTAGTCGGTTTATTGACAGCGCGCTTTATTCTTGCGGATAATTCTGTTATGATTATTTAAAAAGATTAATATATCATAAAGCAGGCGGGCTGTTTTATGCAAAAAGACTATGGGTTAAGAATAATTATGCTTTGCCTTTTAGGTAATGTTTTTTTGCTGCTGCTTAAGGGCGCCGTTGGGCTTTGGGTTGGCAGCGAGGCTTTAAAGGCGGACGCAGTCAATTCGGCGGGCGACGTGTTAAGCGGAGCCGTTATGCTGGTTGGCTTAAAATACTCATTAAAGCCGGGCGATAGCGATCACCATTACGGCCACGGCAAAATGGAAGCTCTTGTTTCGCTTATTGTGGGTATAATGATTATTTCCGGCATGTGCTTTGTGGTATACGAAGCGGTAGGCAACGCCTTATCGCAGATTGTAAAGGCTCCAAGCTGGTACGCGTTCGGCGCGGCCGCGGTTTCTGTTTTTATTAAGCTTTTTATGTTCAAAGCCACTTATGCGGCCGGCAAAAGGCTCAATTCGATAGCCGTTATAACAAGCGCCAAGGACCACCGCAACGATATATGGGCAACAACCGGCGCCGCGGCCGCAATAGCGGCGGCGTTTGCCGGTACGCATTTTGATATAAACGCGCTTGCGGTTTATTCGGAACCGGCCGTAGCGGTGTTGATAGGGGCGCTTATAGTTAAGACGGCAATAGGCATAATAGCGGAATCGAGCCGTATGCTGCTTGACGCGGCTCCGGACGACAAAACGATGCAGGCGCTGCGCTCTAACGCAGAGGGCGCGCCGGGCGTGCGTAAAATATGCTGGCTTAAGTGCCGCAGGATGGGACGCGGTCTTCTTGTTGACGTGGCCGTAGGGGTTTGCGGAAGCATAAGCGTGCTTGAGGGGCACGACGTCGCCGACGCGGTAAGCGACGCGATAAAGGCTGATTTTCCGCAGGTGATTGATGTTATTGTTCACGTTAATCCCGAAATATAGCCGGAGATTTAAAAATAAGGGCGGTAAACATTGTCCGGCAGTAAAAAGGCTTGTTCTCAATTACATATACTTTCTTTCCCGTTAATATATTTATAAAAAGTACACAGGGGGAGGAACGGGAAATGAACAGAAAAATAATTGCGGCGGCGGTTGCCGTGATTTTGGCGCTGGGAATCGCCGCGTGCGAAGCGCAGAAAGAAGAGGTTTACCAGGAGATACCCGCGGTGAATCAAACGGACGACGCAAACTACAGAAAAACGGTGCTTTATCTTGCCGATGATTACGGTCATATTGTGCCTGTTATGAAACAGATCGAATGGGTGGAGGGTATAGGCGCCTCGGCCGTATCCCAGCTTATAGCAGACCCAAACGCCGACGCGCAAATGTCATATATGGGACTTAATCCTATACTCGAGGAGGGAACAGAGCTTAGTTTGTCAATAAAGGACGGCGTGGCGACGATAAAGCTTAGCGAAAACGCCATCGCCGCGTATAATCCAATAGATGAAATAAATAAAGTAACAGCCGTGGTAAACACGCTTACTGAATTTACCGCTATTGATTCGGTAATAATTAAACAGGCGGGCTGTAGGGAAAACCTGCCTTGCGGCACCGATATAAGCAAACCGTTTGAAAAGTTCGACCTTAACATTACGACAACGCTTTCAACGGCCGACCTTGACAACGCTTCCAAGCTGCTGCTTTATTTTCAAAACGAATCGGGGACGGCGATAGTGCCGGTAACGAAATATGTCGGCGGCAAGGCGGACGCTTTCGCCGCTATGAACGAGCTTGTAAAAGGTCCGGGAGAGGGAGGGCTTAAAAGCCTTTTTCCGGAGGGCACGTCGCTGCTTGGCGTTAACGTGGATGATAACGGCGTCGCTTCAATAAATTTTTCGAAGGAATTCGCCGAAATAGGCGATAAGCCTGCGAAGGAAAAGGCGCTTATAAGGTGTATAGTGCTTACACTTATGCAGTTTGACAACATAGACGAGGTGCGCATACTGGCGGACGGCAAGGAATACGCGTCAACATCGCAGACGACTATGGCTTATCCCGAGTTTGTAAACACAATGAATTAAGGAAGGCATTAATACAAATGAAAAGAGAATACGGGCGCGCGGCGCGGAGTTTGCGCCCCATCGCTATAGAAAAGAGTTTTTTAAAAAACGCGCACGGAAGCGCGCTTATATCATGGGGCGGCACAAGGGCTATATGCTCGGCCATGTATGCGGCTGGCGTGCCGCCGTTCCTTGAGGGCACGGGCAAAGGCTGGCTGACCGCGGAGTACGCAATGCTGCCCGCCAGCACGCCTTCGCGCAAACCGCGCGAATTGAGGCGCCCCGACGGCCGCAGCACCGAGATAGGAAGGCTGATAGGGCGGTGCCTGCGCAGCGTGGTTAATCTTCAAGCGCTGTCCGGCTTCACAATACACGTGGACTGCGATGTTCTGGACGCCGACGGCGGTACGCGCACGGCCTGCATAACGGGCGCGTATGTCGCGCTGCGCGAATGTGTCGATAGTATGACGGGAGAATCCCTTATAGCGCAAAACCCTGTTTTGGACGGTATTACCGCGGTCAGCTGCGGCATAGTGGACGGAGAGATATTGCTAGACCTTGATTACGGCGAAGACAGCAGAGCCGCCGCGGATATTAATATAGTTATGGCTCACGGCGGAGGCATAGTCGAAATTCAAGGGACGGGCGAAAAACGCCCTTTTCTTCGCGCCGAACTGACGAAGATATTAAACCTTAGCGGCAAGGCCAATTTAGAAATTCAAAAGATACAGGAGGAAGCGCTAAAAGCATGAGACGGCTGCTTATCGCGACCAATAACAAAGGCAAAGCAAAAGAGATAAAGTCCATACTTGGCGGATTTTACGGGCGGATAGTAACATTTGCGGATATGGGGCTTAATATCAGCGTTGCGGAGGACGGAGAAACGTTCGAGCAAAACGCCGTGAAAAAAGCCGGGCAAGCCGCCGCTGCCGCCGGATGTGACGCGCTTGCCGACGATTCGGGATTATGCGTGGACGCGCTTGGGGGCGCGCCGGGGGTGCTTTCCGCGAGATACGCGGGGGATAACGCCACGGACGAGCAAAACAACGCAAAACTGCTTAAAGAGCTTGAGGGGATAAGCAATCGCAAAGCGCGTTTTGTATGCGTCGTAGCGCTCGTTACGGGCGGAAAGGTGATAACCGCGCGCGGCGAGATAGAGGGCAAAATTGCGCTTGCGCCTTCCGGCAACGAAGGCTTTGGTTACGACCCTCTTTTTTTGGTGCCCGAATACAATAAAACATTCGCGCAGATGCCCGAGGAAATAAAGAACGGCTTAAGCCACCGGGCGCGCGCGCTTTTGGCGCTCAAAAAGCTATTATGAAAAAGCTGCTGGTGATAAGCGACAGCCACGGGCACAGGGCAAATATATCGGCGGTTTTGGGACGGGCTTTAGATGCAGACATTATTATTCACCTCGGGGACTACAGCCGGGACGCCCGGTATATACGCGATTGCACAAAACTTGCCGTTTATTCGCTTCGCGGCAATTGCGATTTTGGCTCCGACGGCCAAGATGAACTGGAGCTTAATATAGAAGGCGTACGCGTACTGGCGCTTCACGGGCATAAGCAGTCTGTAAAAAGCTCGCTTCTGCGGCTTGGGCTATACGCCCGGGAAAAGCAGGCCGACCTTGCGCTGTTCGGGCATACGCACATACCCGTTGAGAGGCGTTTTCACGGCGTGAGGCTCTATAACCCCGGCAGTCTCGGGGAACCGCGTATTTTAAGACCGTCTTACGGAATAGTACATTTGGACAACGGAAACATAAAAATTACGACCATGAAGCTTTAGCGTATCAATTCATTTTTTAAAAGCATACCCGGTGTTTGTATATACGGTATCAATCGCCGTGTATATTTCATTTTTTGCGTCATTTTATTTTTTTTATATTGCGCGGTTCTACAATTTATAAGCTAACAGTAACTATATAATGTACCCATAATAAGAAGGGTAAAAAAGCGGTTGCACAAGGTATATATAGAGCTTGTTTTTCTTGATAACTTTTTAATCAATCTGCTTATACTTCTGCTGACCGCGCGGCTGACTTCTCTTAAAGCGCGGTGGCGCCGCTTTATTCTTTCGGCGGCCGCGGGCGGGGTTTATGCTTGCGCCGCGGTTTTGTTCGGCGGAATACTCGCCTCGCTGTATGTTAAAGCCGCCGCGGCGTTTGCAATGTGTTTTATAGGTTTCTGGACACGCGGGGAAAAGCGTTTCATTGTAAGCGTATGCGCGTTCTGGGCTGTGTCTTTCGTTTTCGCGGGAGCGATATACGCGTCTATGTTAAGCTTCGGCGAGCCGTCCGTAATCGGCGGAGCGATAGTCGTGCGCCCGCCTGCGCGCTATATACTGTTAGGACTGTTTGCGGGCGCGGCGCTTATAACGGTACTTTCCCGAATAAGGCGAAATATAAAGCTTAGGCAAAACCTCGGCGTAAACTTAACGCTGAAAGCGGGCGAGCGTAAAACTTGCGTTAAGGCTTTTGTTGATACGGGCAACCTTGTTAAAGAACCGTTGTCGGGCTGCGGTGTAATTTTTTTAAGCCGCGCTGCGGCAAGAGAGCTTCTTGATGAAAAAACGCTGCATATTTTGACGGCGAAAGAATATACACAGACCGACAAATTAAGAATTGTACCCTGTTCCACCGCGGCGGGAAAAGAACTTTTTTTTGGTATAGAAATAGATGAAGCCGTACTTTTTAAAGGCGGCGCCGGAATGCGCGCGGTGGTATGCATAGCGAAAAATATGCCTTCGGGCGGCTTTGGCGCTATTGTCGGCGGCGATATGATAGACGAACTTAAGAGAGGAGAAAACAATGAAGACGATGTGGTTCCGGAAAATTATAGCGTGGGTGACGCTGCGGTTGGGGTTGCAAGCCGGCATCGATTACATAAACGGCAGCGAGGCGCTCCCGCCGCCGCTTTCATTGCAGGAGGAGACCGCGCTGCTGCGGCTGCTGGGGGAGGGGGACAAGTCGGTAAGGCGGATATTGATTGAGCGCAATTTAAGGCTTGTGGTATATATCGCCCGAAAATTCGAGAACACGGGCATAGGCATTGAAGACCTTGTGTCAATAGGGGCTATAGGGCTTATAAAAGCGGTCAACACATTTGACGTTGATAAAAACATAAAGCTTGCCACATACGCCTCGCGCTGTATAGAAAACGAGATTTTGATGTATCTGCGCCGTAACGCCAAGCTGCGCTATGAGGTGTCGTTTGACGAGCCGCTTAATGTCGATTGGGACGGCAATGAGCTGTTATTGTCCGATATACTTGGTACGGAGCCGGATGTCGTATATACGGAAATAGAGGACGGAGTGGAAAAAGATTTGATGCAAAGCTGCATTGAAAGGTTATGCGAGCGCGAAAAAATGATAATGGAAATGCGATTCGGGTTAAACGGAAAAAAGGAACAGACGCAAAAACAGGTAGCGGATTATCTTGGTATATCCCAGTCTTACATATCGCGGCTGGAAAAACGCATAATAAAGCAGCTTCGCAGCGAGATAAGCAAAATTGTTTAAGACGTATTAATTTTAAGAAACTGTAAACAATTTATATTACAGCCTTGACATTTTACCTAAAAAACGTTATAAAATAGTCAGGGCGTTAGCACTCGTGAGGCGGGAGTGCTAACAAAATGGGAACATATAGAAAAGGAGTTGATTATAATGGCGAATCTTATACCTGTACACCGCGGCAGGCTGACCCCCACGGGGTTTGAGGATTTTTACAATGTGCTCGACGACTTTTTCAGCGATCCGTGGACGTCCGGACACCGCCGCGAAGCTTTTAAGCTTGATGTAGAGCAGACAGATGAAGAATACTTAATAGAGGCCGAGCTTCCGGGGGCGAAAAAGGACGAGATAAGCATAGAGCTTACGGAAGGAACGCTGCAAATTTCGTATAACCGTGAGGAAACCAAAGACGAGGAAAACAAAAACTACATACACAGGGAACGCCGCAGCGTATCCTCAAGACGAAGCATATATCTTGGCGATGCAAACGCGCAAGGCATACGAGCCAAGCTTGACGGAGGTATACTGAAAATAACGGTGCCGCGCCAACAGCGCAAGGATAATTCCCGTATTATAGACATCGAATAATATGGATACAAAAGCTTGAAAGTACCGGATGCCTCGCCGGTACTTTTTATTATATCTCTCGGACCGGTATTTTTCTGGAGCAAATACAAGCGCTCAACAAATATACGATTATATATTAAACGGCGTTGCGGCGCGCCGGTATCTTTGTTATTATTAATCTGACTAAAATAGAAGGTGCATAAAGAATGGAAATATATCTTGACCATGCGGCAACCACAAATACGGACAAACGCGTGTTTGAGGCAATGCTGCCTTATTTTGAAGAGCATTTCGGCAACCCGTCAAGCCAGCACGGATACGGCAGAACGGCCAATAAGGCTGTTTCCTTCGCCAAAGAGCAGGCGGCAAAAATATTAGGCGCAAAGACCGGCGAAATATATTTGACGTCGGGCGGAACCGAAAGTGACAACTGGGCGATTAAAGGTATAGCGGAAGCGGCGGGCAAAGGCCATATTATTACCACTCAAGTGGAACATCACGCCGTGCTTGACTGCTGCGTTTATCTTGAAAAAAAACGGGGCTTTAGGGTAACATATCTGCCCGTTAATGAGGAAGGTCTTATAAACACAGAGGAATTGGAAAAAGCGATAGCGCCTGATACCGTACTTATAAGCGTTATGTTTGCCAACAACGAGACGGGCGTCATAATGCCCGTGCGCAATATAGGCGGTATAGCCAAAAGCCACGGCATACCTTTTCACACCGACGCCGTACAGGCGGTGGGGCGCGTGCCAATAAACGTGGCGGAGCTCGGTATCGATCTTTTATCAATCAGCGCCCATAAGCTGTACGGTCCTAAGGGCATTGGCGCGCTTTATATAAAAGACGGAATAACGCCTGAGCGTTTTATGCACGGAGGCGGGCAAGAAAAGGGTTTGCGCGCGGGCACATACAATTCCCCCGGCGCGGCGGGGCTTGGAGCCGCTCTGCGGATTGCGGACGAGTCGGCGGAAAAAGATAACGCGCATCATCACGCTTTGGCAAAGCGGCTTGAGGACGGGCTTCTTAAAATAGCCGGTACGCGCATTAACGGCGCCAACGCAAGCCGTCTTGCCGGATATGTAAACGCTTCTTTCGACGGCATCGATTCTCTCGCGCTTATGGTAAGGCTTGATTTTGAGGGAATAGCGGTTTCAACCGGCTCCGCCTGCACCTCGGGTTCGGTGAAGCCCTCGTATGTGCTTCGCGCTATGGGGCGGGACGAGAACGAAGCGCGGGCAGCCTTAAGGTTTACCATAGGAAGAGATAACACAGAGCGGCAGATTGACAGCGTTATCTCTCTTATAACGAAATTTGTAGGCGAGCTTCGCGCCATAACGCCTTTTGCGCAAAAAAACGGCGAAAAACATTTTGCGTAACTTGCGGTAAAAAAATATTGGAAGTGATATCCGGCGCTTCTTTTGAGCAAACTACTTTTAGCGAACTGCTTGAAAGGAGAGTGACAGTATGAGATTAAATGTACTGCTTGGCATGTTAGCCGGCGGGGCAATCGGCGCGGCAGCTGCAGTCGTCGCGCTTCCATATCTTCAGCCACAGCTTAAACGCGCTGTCCGAAACAGCCGCAGAGCAATTAATGACCATATGGATAAAATGGTGGAAACAAGCAGTTAAGTTGCAGGGCCGGTGGCAGCGCCGGCTTTGTATCATTGTAAACGATATCGTAAGCAACAGTTACGAATATTTTATGTATTCGTTACAATTCTGATAAATTGTTATAAGCCTTTGTTTTTGGTTTGAAATATTACCGGCAGTGGTATATAATATCGAAAAAGTTAAGGGGGGACGAGCCGTGACAAGGTTTGACGAGACGATGAAATTTTCATTGTCAAAAGAGCTTTCCAATCCCGCGAGGGAAGTTATATGGCTTGTTTGCGACGCCCTTAAAGACAAGGGGTACGACCCCGTTAATCAAATCGTCGGATATATCATTTCCGGAGACCCGACATACATAACAAGCTATAAAAACGCCCGTTCGCTTATAAAACGCGTTGAGAGGGACGAGCTGCTTGAGGAATTTGTTAAGGTTTACATTGACAGCCTCTCCAAGGCGGAAGATCAATGATTTTTCGGTATGTTTACATTTGCCGGAAACTAAATTAGCGTCCGCTAGGGCTCGCTTTTTTATTTTTTAAATTATCAAAGGTGAAAAAATGAAACGAATCATGGGTGTCGATATAGGGGAAAAACGAATCGGCATAGCGGTTTCCGACCCGCTTGGCATAACGGCGCAGGGGCTTGAGACATACACCCGAAAAGGCAATGACGCGGAATATATAGCGCGGCGCGCGCGTGAGATGGGGGCGAGCCTTATTGTCGCGGGGCTTCCGCTTAATATGAACGGCAGCGAAGGACCGTCGGCAAAAATGGTGCGCGAGTTTATGGGAGAGGTTTCTTCACTCGGGCTGCCGGTTGAGTTTATAGACGAAAGGCTCACCACTGTAAGCGCGGAGCGTATACTGATAGAAGCCGATGTGTCGCGAAAAAAGCGCAGGCAGGTGGTTGACAAAATTGCCGCGGTTTATATCCTTCGCACTTACCTTGATAGAATTTAGCCGCAAGCGCCGCGGGGTATAAAAACGCGGCGGCCTAATCATAATAACAATGCCGCATTTTTGGCATTAAGGGGAGATTGTTTATGAATGATGAAAATGTTGTTGTTCTCACGGACGAGGAAGGCAAAGATGTGCGATTTTTGCATATTATGACGTTCGAATTTGAAGAGAGTATATTTGTTGCGTTAACGCCCGAGGAAAAAATGGAAGGCGTTGAGAACGGCGAGGTTTTGCTTATGGAAGTGCTTGAGGACGAAGACGGCTGCGACTGCTATGTTCCTATAGAGGACGAGGATAAGCTTGATATTGTATGGGAAGAGTTCGAGCGTCTTTATTACGAGGACGATGACGATTACGAAGATAAGGGAGCGCAAGAGGAGTTGTAACGTGTGACATATGTGTTCGTGGCTTTGATGTGCGTTTTTGCCGGCGCTTATATATACTTTGAGCGCGGCGGACCGTTTTCCGCGCGGCTGTTTTTCAAAGCGGCGGCCGGCGTTATGTTGGTATTGGTGGCGGTAAGCGCGCGTATAGAAGCGGACGAACCGTATTACACGCTTATAGTCGCCGGTTTAAGTTTTTCCCTCGGTGGGGATATATTTCTTCTGTTTGCGGGTGTTTCACGGGCATATAATAAAGCCGGAACCGCCGCTTTCATTGTTACGCATACGGCTTACATTATCGCTTTTTGTACAAAGGCTGCGCCGGCTTGGTACGACGGCGCTTTTTTCTTGCTGCTGATAAGCGCGGGATTTTTCGCGTTTAAAGCAAAGGGTGACAAAAAGATAAGTTTAACGGAGACAGCCCATGCAATACTATTGCGGCTTATGGCCGCGCGGGCATTTTCCATGCTGTTTGCGCAAAAAACAAGCGCCGCGTTTTCAATCTGCGCGGCGGTGGGAGGCGTGTTGTTCGTATTGTCCGATATGCTGCCGGCATTTGAGAAATTAGGCAACAGCTTCGGGCGCGCGGCGGGCGCGCTGGGTACGGCGGCTTATTACGGCAGCCAGGCGCTTATAGCGCTTACTGTTATGATGTAAAGCCTCTTATTTCTCTTTTAAAATCTTATTTCGTTTTTTATGATATACGGCGGCAATAAAGGCGGCGGCCGTTATCCAAAAAGCATAAAAAAGCAATCCAAAATGTATTTTTGCGCCGCCGCCGCTTTGATTGGCAATACCGGATATTAAAGCGATGAACCCGAAGAAAACGGCCACCGACAGTATAAACGCAATAAGTAAGCCGCGATTCAGCTTTTTTAGTTTCTTTTTTTGCTCCGGTGAATAAATCGCGGCGTCAATTTTCAATGCTTTTTTAGCGATTGTCCTTGTGATTATGCCCGCGAGCGCTCCGGCGGCGAAAAGCTGCGGCAGCAGCCCAATATAATCATCGAACGCTATAACGCTCTCCGTAAAAAACGGGTCGGTCACAATCACAAACGGCAGTCCTAAAATAAGCGCAGAGATGTTTGAGCATGTAACCATAAAAAAGCAATTCAATAACGTTTTATAAAAAGGCTCGGCAAGAGCGTTGCAGCCGTCAATCGGCTCATTTGAGCTTACGGCTGTTTTAGCGTTGTTTAAAAAGATTAACTCACAAATAAAACTCGCGGCGATACAAGCCGTAAGTATGCCAAAGCCCAATATTGGACGGTAAAACACATACGAAACCGTAAAAAGCCAAATGACGCCAAATAGCGTGACAGCAAAAGCAATATAGGAGTTATTTTTAAATCTGCCCGCGGTAACGCTTATCAGCCGCTCTATTTGTTTTTCACACTTTATCCGCTCTCTCGCGCTCCCGGCATGGGTCTTTCTTTCGCCCTTTAGTATCTCGTCCGCAGTAACCTCAAACAGTTCCGCGATTGCCGGTATAATCGTTATCTCGGGCAAGCCGTCGTCACATTCCCATTTGCTTACCGTTTTGTTGGAAACGCATAAGCGTTCCGCAACCTCCTGCTGCGTTAAACCCTTGGCTTTTCTTAAAGCGGCAATAAAACTGCCTATAGTTTTTCTTTCCATATCGACCTCCAAAAAACTTTTTGCGGCTAAAGTCTACTGGCAAAAGATAATAAGCGCCACCCATTAACACGCGAATTTGTCTGCGGAACGTGGATTTCACTAAATAATAAACCCGTTGTAAGGAGCAATGTCTTTTACCTTCCAATATAATGCTTATAGCATTATACGCTTAACTGGTGTTTATATAAAGCATACTGTAATGTATTTTAAATTGGTTAAAAATGATGACGAATAATTATTGAATAATAATCCAGCATTCTATATAATGGTTACAAATGAGCTATAAACGCATAGGCATATACGCCAATCCGAAAAGAGACAAAAAACTGGCCGGTACAGCGGCATTAGCGCGGCTTCTTCGAGACCGCGGGTTATTCGTATGCTTTGATGAGAAAACGCTTCCTTACGGTGAAACGGATATAATAGACTACGGTAATGTGGATTGTCTTTTTGTTCTTGGGGGAGACGGTACTATTTTAAAAGCGGCGCTTAAAACATGCCGGTTTGGAGTGCCTATGCTTGGGTTTAATTTAGGAAGGCTCGGTTTCTTAACGGAGACTAAACTTTGTGAAGCCGAACAATCAATAGATACGCTCTTAAACGGAAATTTTTATGTTGAAGAGAGAATAATGCTTGACTGCACCGTAAAAGACGGCTTGCGGGAGCTTTTTTTTATAGAGGCGCTAAATGACGCGGCTATACTGAAAAAGGAACCTTCGCGCATGATAAGCTTAAAGCTTTTCATAGGCGAAACTCTTGCGGACGACGTTGCGTGCGACGGCATACTTGTTTCGACGCCCACCGGTTCAACGGGATATTCGCTGTCGGCCGGCGGGCCTATTTTAAGCCCGCAGTTAAAATGCCTTCTCGCGACGCCTATTTGCGCGCATTCTCTGCATTCCCGCTCGCTTGTAGTAACGGAGGATGAGAGGATAACGATTCGCCCCGCCGCGCGCAGCGGAATGGTTTTAACGACAGACGGCACAAAACATATAGATATAAAAAACGGACAGGAAGTAGTTATAAAAAAATCCTCGCATACGGCGCGGTTTATAAGATTCAGTCCGGATTATTTTTATCCGCTTCTTAGAAAAAAGTTTATCAACTGGGACAGATAAAGGAAAGGGTGTTAAGATGAAACAGGGCAGACACAGCAAAATTCTTGAACTGATTGACAAGAACGATATCGAAACGCAGGACGAACTTTCCGTATTGCTCAGGGAGCAAGGATACGAGGTTACGCAGGCGACCATATCAAGGGATATCAAAGAGCTAAAGCTGATTAAGGTTCAGTCGGAACGCGGCTTATCAAGATACGCCGCGTCGGCAAAAGAGCATCTTGGGCAGTTTGATATTTTTAAACGGGTTTTTCGCGACACAGTGCTTTCCGTAAAAAAGTCTGCCGGATTGATTGTGGTACATACCATGACCGGAAGCGCAAACGCTGCGGCAGAGGCTATCGACGGGCTGGACCTGCCTGAAATTGTGGGAACCATAGCGGGCGATAATACGATATTTGTTGCCGTGCGTGAGCTTAACTCTCTCGACGCGGTGGTGCTGGCGCTAAACGGTATGCTGGGCGGCAAAAAAAGAACCTGAGAATAATATGTTAAGTAAGCTTAAAATAAAAAATATAGCGCTTATAGAAGAGCTTGAAGTGTGCTTATCCGAAGGGTTAAATGTGCTTTCGGGTGAAACGGGCGCGGGCAAATCAATAATAATAGACTCCGTAAACCTGGTTCTGGGGGAACGCGCCGACAGGGAACTGATACGCACGGGCGCTTCCGACGCGGTTGTAGAGGCGTGGTTTTGTGACGCGAACGAATACGTAAGCGACATACTGCAAGAACAGCAGATTGAGCCGTGGGACGAGCTTGTGCTCTCGCGCGAGCTGTCCGCTTCGGGAAAAAATGTATGCCGCGTTAACGGCACGCTTACAACGCTAACGGTACTAAAAAGCATAAGCGACAGGCTTGTTGATATACACGGACAGCATGAGCACCAGTCTTTATTGAACGAAAAAAATCATATCGCGATGCTTGACGGTTTTGACACCCGCATAGAGGCCGCCAAAGAGAGTGTCGCCGCGGCTTATTCCGAATATACCGAGGCGATAAGGCGCAGGCGCGCACTGCTCGGCAATGACGGAGACAGAGAAAGGCGCATAGACATACTAAGGTTCCAGATTGACGAGATAACAAAGGCCGGTATCGCTTCGGGAGAGGAAGAGGAATTGCTTTCTCAAAAGGCGAGGCTTAACGCGTCGGAACGTATAATGGAATCGTTGTCCGCAGCTTACGGCGTTTTGTATCAGGCGGAACCAATAAACGCGCTTTCGGCTCTAAAAGACGCCGCTAAAAGGCTTGATTTATTATCCGACGTAGACGCAAGGTACGGCGATATGTCCCAGAGCGTAAACGAAGCGTATTACGCCATGGAAGAGATTGCGTCTTCCATAAGGGGCGAGATGGACGAGGATTTTTTTGATGCCGGTACGCTTGAGAGCGTTGAAGAAAGGCTGGCGCTGATAGCGGGTTTAAAAAGAAAATACGAAGACCCCGCGGTTACCGGAAGTTATATAAAAAATGCCGAACGGGAGCTTGACGATTTATTGCGAAGCGGGGAACTTCTTGCCGAGCTGACGCAAAGGGAAGCCGCCATAAAGGCAAATCTGTACGAGAAATCTTTAGAGCTTTCAAACATGCGGCGTGAAACGGCGATTTTGTTTGCCGGGCGGATGGCCGGACAGTTATCAGATCTTGGCATGGGAGACGCGCGTTTTTCGGTGGAGTTTGAGCGGCAGGCAGATATTGAAAGCTGTTCTTACACAAGAAACGGTATCGACGCGCCAAAGTTTTATATTTCCGCGAACAAGGGAGAGCCTTTAAAACCGCTGCGCAAGGTTGCCTCGGGCGGCGAGGTTTCGCGCATAATGCTGGCGCTGAAAAACATTGCGGCGGACAAGGGCGGCATACCGACTATGATATTCGACGAGATAGATACGGGCATAAGCGGGCGTATAGCGCAGGTTGTCTCGGAAAAGCTTGTAGATATATCCCGCGGGCGGCAGGTTATCTGCGTGACGCATTTGCCTTCCATAGCGAGCATGGCGGACCGCCACTTTCTTGTGCAAAAAAACAGCGATGAAAAATCGACACGTTCCACTCTTGTCAAACTGGATTATGATATGCGCGTTTACGAAATCGCCCGGCTTGCGGGCGGCGACACGCAGCTTACGCGTGCGCACGCAAAAGAAATGATAGAAATAGCAAATTCATACAAATCGGAAACGCGGCATATTTGATTCAATATATTTCAAAGTATATTTTAAAGCGTCTCTAACGACACTAAACCCATACAGATCGTAAAGAGGTGCTTTTTTTGAAAAAGTTTATTAGATTATTGGGATTTATATTCGTCGCTTCGCTGTGCGCGTTATATTTTTTGCCCGCGGTGCAAAGCTACGTTAATATACCGGAACAGATATATCTGCAGCCTGGCGTTAACAGGACTATTGATTTGGGCCTTCCGGTTCAGGCCGACGTTTTAACAACGGGCGTTGTCAGCATTGCGGGGGATACTTTATCTCCCGCGGCGGGAATGCACAGCCCGCTTACTATAGAACCGATAGAAAACGGCGATACGACAATATCGCTTTCTTTGCTGGGGCTGCCGGTAAAGCGCGTGCATGTAAACGTAAGCGATAAAATAATGCTTATTCCCGGGGGACAAAGCATAGGGGTAACGCTTTTTACAAAGGGCGCGCTTGTAGTCGGCGTAACGGGCGTGGAACTTGAAGGAGGCGGAACGGTAAATCCCGCCAGAGCGGCAGGTATGATTCCAGGGGATGTTATTATAAAAATCAACGGGGTCGATGTGGAAAACGCCGATCATGTCTCAAAGCTTATAAACAAAGCAAAAGATAACGTCAAAATGGATATAGACAGAAACGGAAGGCTTATTAAACTAAATATTACCCCCGTCGCGGACGCGGGCGGCGTATTGCGCCTCGGCGTGTGGGTGAGAGACAGCACCGCCGGTGTGGGCACGCTTACGTTTATAGAGCCGAAAAAAAGATGGTTCGGTGGGCTTGGGCACGCGATATGCGATCTTGATACGGGCAGCGTATTATCCGTTAAAAAGGGCGAGATATACTTTTCTGAAATAATACAGATTAACAAGGGCGAAAGCGGTATTCCCGGGGAGATTAAAGGTCTTTTTTCGAGCGTTACCGATACGATGGGGCTTATAAGGAAAAATACCGAATTTGGTATATACGGTACGCTTTATGATAATGTGGACATAAGCAAACTTCCCGCTCCGGTGGCATTAGCGGGGCGCGACGATATACGGCTTGGACCGGCAAGCATAAGATGTACCATTGACGGCGAAGGCGTTAAGGAATTCAGCTGCGATATTGTTAAGATAACCCCCCAGAACACTGCCTCGCAGAAGGGACTGGTGATACAGATAACCGACGCGGAGCTGCTTGAAAAAACAGGCGGTATTGTTCAGGGAATGAGCGGAAGCCCCATACTCCAAAACGGCAGGCTTGTTGGCGCGGTGACCCATGTGTTTATAAATAACCCCGCAAAGGGCTACGGGCTGCTTGCATACTGGATGATAGAGCAAATACAAAAATAAATGTCGAATAATGTCGAATAGGGACGTAATATAGATATAATGCTTAACTAAAAAGGAGTTTATATTAATATAATAGAAATAATATATAGTAAATAATAATATGTAAATCATATGTTGACAGGTGCATAAATGTATACGAGTGATGCTTTGGACAGTTACAGAATTATACTGGCCGACAACAACCGGGACTACTTAAGACTGATAACAGAATTTATTGCGGAAACACATTTATTCGAAATAATCGATTACGCGTTCGACGGAAGGCAAGCTGTTGAGCTGACATGCAAATACCGGCCGGATATGCTGCTGCTCGACTTGATAATGCCGGTGCTTGACGGATTCGCCGTGCTTGAGGAGCTGTATCAAAGCGGTTACAGCACAAACACCAAAGTGGTGATGACGTCCGCAGTAAGCTTGGACTATATCATGAAAAAAGCCGAAAGCTATAATGTTGACTATGTGTTTTTAAAACCTTTTAAAAAAGAGGTGTTCAAAAAGCGTTTGGTGGAAATTATGAACAGACAATCCGCCGGTATAAACGACAACCGGGACTGGCACGAAAATAATCCGGATTTGATAGTCACAAAGCATATAAAAGAAATAGGCATTACCGCGAATGTAAAAGGTTATCATTACCTGCGGGACGCTATTCTTATGGTGCATGAGAATTTTGAGCTTTTAAGCCGGTTAACTGCCGGACTCTATTTATCGGTAGCCCAAAAACACAATTCCACTCCGCAGCGTGTGGAACGAGCCATGCGCCATGCGATAGAAACGGCGTGGAACCGGGGGAACATAGGGACGCTTGAAGAATTTTTCGGCTACACAATACTTGAAACACGCGGTAAACCGACGAACGGCGAATTTATAGCGATGCTTGCCGATAAGCTTAACACCGAGCTTAAACTTGTAGATTAACAGGTTTATCTGTTCAAAAATACCTGTGGAATGCAAGCGCCGCATACGCGAGCGAATCCGCGCATATTTATTTTACGTATAAGTATGGAGGCGGCGGATTTGCTAAGGGAAATAAAAAGAGGCGCGATATACGATATTGCCGACAACAAGGCGCAATATCTGCTTTTAGTATTTTTTCTCGTCGTAGGCATAACGGCGGGGACGTTTACCGTAAGCAATATGCAGTCCGAAACCAAAAACGCGCTTTGCACCTATGCCGCAGTTTTATTCTTTTCTGCTAAAACCGCGCAGCTTGACTATTTGCGGATTTTTTTAAGCGCGCTTTTTGTAAACATACTGTATTACGGAGCGTTCGCCTGGCTTTCGATGACGATGGCGGGTATAGCATTTATAAGCGTTCTAATGATAGTAAAAGGGTTCTGCGCGGGATTCGCGGCGGGGGTGCTGTCGCTTGATTTTTTCGGAGGCGGCTTTGGGGCGATATTGTCCTGCTCGCTGCTGCCTAACATTATATTGCTGCCATGCTTTATAAAAGCGGGTGTTTTAAGCCTTAACAACTCGGTTGAAACTTTCAAAAACCGGAGCATACCGTCAACCGCGAGAGGCCGCCTAAAAGACGCGGCTCCGCATTTTAAACGTCTTGCGGCAGTGTTTTTTATTTCAATACTGGGGCTGCTCATACAAACATTTGTAACGCCCGCGTTGATTAAGATTTAATATATTGCCGCGGCGTAAAAAATTGCGCAAATACATTATATGCGCTATATTTTAAGTGAATAAAAATTCCGGAGAAAAAAGATGCGTAAAAAAGTGATTAATACTGCAAACGCGCCGGAGGCGGCGGGGCCTTATTCACAAGCGGTTTCGGCGGGCGGTTTTGTTTTTGTATCGGGGCAGATACCGGCGGAGCCGGAGACGGGCAAAATAACAGACGGCGGCATAGAAAAGCAGGCGGAGCGGGTAATTAAAAACTTAACGGCGGTTCTTGCCGCTTGGGGTCTTTCGCTTTCGGATGTTGTTAAAACCACGGTGTATTTAAAAAATATGTCGGATTTCTCACCGGTAAACGAAGTGTACTCGCGGTATTTCGCGTCGCCGTACCCCGCGCGTTCGTGCGTTGAAGCCAAGCTTCCTAAAGACGCGCTGATTGAAATAGAAGCGGTGGCGGCAAAAAGATGAACGGTATATTTTCGCGTACAGCGGCGCTTCTTGGCGATAAAGCCATGGACAGGCTGGCAAAATCATCGGTCGCGATTTTCGGCATAGGCGGGGTTGGCTCATACGCCGCGGAAGCGCTCACGCGCAGCGGTATAGGGAGCGTATCGCTTTTCGACGCGGACATAGTGTGCGAATCCAATATAAACCGCCAGATTATAGCCACGTATTATACGATAGGCAAAAACAAGGCTGAAGTTATGAAAGAGCGCATACTATCCATAAACCCGCGCTGCGAGGCGAAGGCGTATGCTATATACTACGGCGCGCACAACGCGGACGAGTATGATTTATCCGGATATACGTATATAGTGGACGCTATTGATACGGTGTCGTCCAAACTTAAGCTTATTGAGAGTGCCAAGGCGGCGGGAGCGCCTATTATAAGCAGCATGGGAACGGGGAACAAGCTGGACCCCACGCGTTTTGAGGTCGCCGACATTTACGAGACGTCGGTGTGTCCTTTGGCTAAGGTGATGCGCAGGGAATTAAAGAGGCTTGGCATAGAATCGCTCAAAGTTGTGTATTCGCGCGAAGAGCCCGTAAAGACAAGCCGTAATTGCATAAACGGGAGGGCGGCGACGGGCAGCGTGGCGTTTGTTCCTTCCGCCGCGGGGCTTATAATAGCGGGAGAGGTTGTTAAAGACATTATGAAATAGCCGGATAAGAGCGGCAGTTTTAAAAGGCGGGTGCGTTTCGTTATTAAACGGCGCATTTTTTTGTATATTTTTATTTTGAGTAAGAAAAGATATAAAAAGCGGACAGGAGATAAAGCATATGAGGATAGGACTTCCAAGAGCGCTTTTATATTATAAATATTATGTTTTTGTCCAAACCTTTTTTGAGGCTCTCGGGGCGCAGGTAGTCGTTTCGCCGCGCACGAATAAGCAAATTCACGCGGCGGGTTTAAAAACTTGTGTGGACGAGGCGTGCCTGCCTATAAAAGTTTTTCACGGACACGCCCAATGGCTTGCGCGCAGGTGCGACTTTATATTGATTCCCAGGATTTTAGGCAAAAAGAACGCTAGGCTTGCCTGCCCCATGATATGCGGTTTAAAAGAGATGGCGGTAAACAGCGTACATGGCTTACCGCCCGTAATTGAAGAGCCTGTTTTGTGCTTTGACGAGAGAACGCTTTATAAATGGGCGCGGAACGCGGGGAGGTTTGCCGGCGCAAACCGTATAGATTCCGCTTTTTACGCGGCCGTACAAAAGCAAAAAGCATATAACCCCGCCATTAATCAAAGGGGCTGTCCGTACACGATAGCGCTTATAGGCCATATGTACAATATAGAGGACAGCTTTGTTAACCATAATCTTATAAAAAAGCTAAACGCTCTCGGTATGGGAATTATCACCGCGGAATGCGTTTCGGCGGAGCATATTGAAGCGGAGGCGGCAAGGCTGTTCAAGCGTCCTTTTTGGTATTTCGCGCGCCAGTATTACGGAAGCGCCGCGCACATAGCGAGAAATAAGCTTGCGGACGGTATAATATATGTTTCGGCGTTTTGCTGCGGAGTAGACTCGGTTGTTGTTGAAATGATAAAAAGCGCTCTGGAAGGCTTTCCGTTCATGGTTTTAAAAATTGACGAGCACACGGGGGAAGCGGGTTTTGACACTCGTATAGAGGCTTTCGCGGACATGATTAAAAGGAGGGCGGCTTTTGGTAATAACATTTCCGCATATGGGTAATATCTATCTGGCGGCGAAGGTGTTTTTTGAAGAGCTTAAAATTCCCTGCGTGATACCCAAACTAAACAGCAAAGCCGCGCTTGCGGCGGGGGCTTATGTTTCCCCCGAAGAAATATGCCTGCCTTTCAAACTAATGATGGGCAATTTTTTGGATTGTATAAAAAGGGGCGCGGACACAATAATAATTACGGGGAGCTGCGGACCGTGCCGTTTCGGTGAATACTGCGAACTGCAGATGAAGCTGCTTGATAAGAACGGATATAACGCGGATATAATTGTTATCGATTCGCCGTCGGAAATAGGCAAACAGGAGTTTTGGAAAAGGATAGCGAGGGTAACGGCGCCAAGCCCCGCCGGCAAAGCGAAAAAGCTTGACTGTCTTCGGCAAACGCTGGGCATATTAAAACAAATAGACGGTATTGACGGGCTGGCGTACGCGCTTTCGGGATACGAAGCGGAAAAAGGCAGCTGCAGCCGATTATTGGCGGAGTGCAAAAGCAAGGCCTTTTTATGCGAAAGCTTTAAAGAAATGCGCGCCGTGCTCCGCGAGTACAAAAGGCGTATTAAAAGCGTTGATATTTGCGAAGCGAAAACTCCGCTTAAGATTGCGATTATAGGAGAAATATACACAATAATAGAGCCGTTTTCAAATATGTACATAGAAGATAAGCTTGCCGAACTCGGCGTTTGCACAAAGCGGCTTTTATCGCCCAGCTGGTGGGTTTCGGATTTGGCGCTGAAACCCGTCGGACTGAATTCGCCGCTTATAAGGGCGGCGTCAAAAAAATATCTTCCCTGCGATATAGGCGGTCACGCGAAGGAATCAATAGCACATGCCGCCCGTTCACGTCTGGCGGGATACGACGGCGCGATACAGGTGTTCCCCTTAGGATGTATGCCGGAGATTGTAACAAAATCTGTTCTTCCGGCGCTGCAAAGGCGGCTTAAGTTTCCTGTTATGACGCTTATAGTGGACGAGATAACGGGCGAGGCGGGATATATGACGCGTATAGAGGCCTTTGTGGATATGCTGGAATCAAGGAAGAAGGTTGGGGGGCGATATGCCTGAAAAAAGCTGCTATATTGGAATAGACGTAGGGTCGGTAAGCACAAACATAGTTGTTATTGACAATAACGACAGTGTGGTACAAAGGCTGTATATGCGAACGGGCGGCCGCCCCATAGACGCCGTCATAAAGGGATTATCAATAATAGACGGTGATTTTGCGGGAAGCATAAAGGGAGCGGGCGCTACAGGCAGCGGACGGCAGCTTGCCTTTGCGCTTGCCGGAGCCGATGTTGTAAAAAACGAGATTACCGCCCATGCCGTGGCGGCCTGCCATATAGTGCCTAACGTACGGACCATACTGGAGATAGGCGGACAGGATTCAAAAATAATACTGTTAAACGGCGGGGTTGTCTGCGATTTTGCGATGAACACTGTCTGCGCGGCAGGCACGGGCTCGTTCTTGGACAGGCAGGCGTCGCGGCTGGAGATACCGATTGAGGAATTCGGAAGCTACGCCCTCCGCTCTAAAATGCCGGTGCATATAGCGGGGCGCTGCGCGGTTTTCGCGGAATCCGACATGATAAGCAAGCAGCAGGCAGGACACCGCAACGAGGATATTATAGCCGGGCTGTGCGAGGCGCTGGTGCGTAATTTTTTAAACAATTTAGCGAAAGGCAAGCGGATAACGGAGCCGGTAATGTTCCAGGGCGGCGTGGCGGCCAATATAGGCATAGTAGCGGCTTTTGAAAAGGCTCTTGGCTTAAAGGTTATAATACCTCAGCGTTATGATGTTATGGGAGCCTTTGGCGCCGCTTTGCTGGCTAAAGAGCATATGGAGCTCTTTGGCGGCAGGACTAATTTTACGGGGCTTCGCTATCCGCGCGGCGATTACGCGGTTAAAAGCTTTGAATGCGGCGGCTGCTCTAATATGTGTGAAGTAATACAGATAATTTGCGGGAGCGGCACCGCGGCACACTTTGGCGACAGGTGCGGCAAATGGGGGGCAACGCGAAAAAACGAAGTCAAAACCGTATAGATATGCGAAAAACCCGGGGAATAAAAACAGTTTCTCTTAATATAAATTTAACAATAAAAAGGGCAGAGTCCGTATACCGGTCTGCCCTTTTACCATTTTTCAGGTGTGATCGCAAGGCTGCGATATGTTGGAAAGCGCCTGCTCGGCGTCCGAAGAGAAAGAAGGGTCGACCGAAATATCGCCGAGAGCCACCATGCCGACAAGCTGTCCGTTATCAACGACGGGGAGCCTTCTGATTTGGTTATCGCTCATTATGCGCGCCGCGTCGCAAACATCCATCTGCGGATCTCCTAAAACGGGGTTTGTAGTCATTATATCCCCAACCGTTTGTGCCAAACCCGCGCCGTCCGCGACAGACCTTAACGCGATATCCCTGTCGGTGACTATGCCTATCACCTGATTATCGGAGCATATGGGTACGGAACCGATATTGTGCCGCTTCATAAGCCACGCGGCCTGCTCAACGGAATCATCCGGATTTAAAAACGCGATGTCTTTTGACATAATGTCCAGTAGTTTCATTTTTCTCACCTCATGCTTATTTTGCGCATGAAAGCGGTATTTTATAAGCTATTTTTTTATATCGCGCCCTCCTTTGAAACATACGTATCGTATATGTTCGCCGGAAGCTGATGCGAGTGCAAAAGCTCGTAATTATGCTTTATTATAAGGTAAAGGTTGGAACCGAAATCGCCGAGCATACGGACTTGTTCGTTGTAATAACTGCCCTGGAACTGGTTGTTGAGCTTTATGCCCACGTTGAGCATATCGCCGCCGCATTCATAATTTTCCACGCAGTCTTTCATACGGTAAAGCTGCGCGGCGGTATGCAAAAGCAGTCCGTACGGATGAAGCACAAATGGCAGAATATAAGAAATAAGATAACCAAACCTGCCTAAAAAAAGGCTTTGGGGACGTGTGGTAACGGTATAGCGCGCGTCGGGCTCAAGCCCGGAAAGAGGAAGATAATCAAAGCCCTCGCCCGCGTGCATTCGCGTTTGAAAAAAACCCGCGATTGATTCGCTGCCGTCTTTGGCAATACATTGCCAGTGCATCTTGTTATCTTTTATTGAGCTGTGCCTGTAAAAGCGGCCGAACTGAAAGGTTTTTCTGTGCGCTTTGTAGAAAGAGATCTGCTCTTTTACTTCTTTCTTTTCAACGCGGGATAAAAACCTCAAATTAAGCTCGTAGCCAAGGCTTCCAAAGCAAGCCACGTTAAAACGCGTCGGCAGCGGCGTGTTTCGCAGAGTTTGAAAATGCGGCGCCTGCGAAACGTGCGCGCTTATGGTAGAGAGAGGATAAAGGTATGAAAGACCGTTTTGTATGCTTAAACGCGCTATTGGGTCGGTGTTGTCGGAAGCCCAAATCTGGGGCGAAAAGCACAGTATGCCCAAATCGAAACGGTTTCCCCCGCTCGAGCAGCTCTCAAGCAGTATGTGCGGGCGCGCCCCAAATATTCTTCTTAGCACGTCATAAAGCCCAAGTGTATACCGGTGAAAGAACTCGCCCTGGTTTTGGAGCAAGGGCGAGTAAGCGTCGCTTATATGGCGGTTCATATCCCATTTTACATAGCTGATATCCGATTCGTCGAGTATGCGGCTTACAGAGGAGACAATATAATCGCGAACCTCGTGGTTGCACAGGTCAAGCACAAGCTGATTCCGCCCGAGCGAAGGTTTCTTGCCGGGCACCGTTACCGCGTACTCGGGATGCGCGCGGAAAAGATCGCTGTTTTCGTTTACCATTTCGGGTTCCACCCACAGCCCGAAGCGCAGCCCCATTTTCCGTATGCGGTTTGCAAGATGCGGCAAACCGCGCGGCAGCTTTTTTTTGTTTATTGTGTAGTCGCCAAGCCCCTTGGTGTCGTCGTTGCGTTCGCCGAACCATCCGTCGTCAAGCACGAAAAGCTCTATGCCCGTTTTTTTTGCGCGGCGCGCGAGCCGCAGCAGCCGGCGCTCGTTAAAAAAGAAAAAATGCGCTTCCCAGCTGTTTATAAGCACGGGGCGTTCGGAGTTTTTCCATTCGCCACGTATTATATGATTATTAATAAAATCGTGAAAATTCGCGCTCGCGCCGTTATATCCGCCGCCGCTGAAAGTCATTATAGCTTCCGGCGTTTCAAACTTCTCACCGGAATATAAAGTCCATTCAAAGCAGTAAGGGTTTATACCTAGCATAACGCGGACAAGCTGCTGGTTGGACAAATCAACGGCGCCGTAATGATTGCCGCTGTATACAAGGTTAAAGCCGTATACATAGCCGTGCTCCTCGTTTGCCCCCGCTTCCGCCAGCAGGAACCCGGGGTTGTGGCGGTGGCTGCTCGCGCCTGTCGTTGACTGGTTGACAAACAGTCCGTATTTAAGCTCGCACTCGTTTTTATGCGCTTCTTTAATCCAGCCGCCGTCAAAGGTGACTATGCGGAATCCGCGGTTTGGCATATCAAGCTGCATGCTCATAATGCGGCGTATTACAAGCGGCTTGGCATTGTTGTTTATAAGCACGGAACGGCGGGTGATAACGTCGGTTTGCTCAAAAACCGTATAGTATAAAAGAAGCGTCACTTTGTTGGAGACATCCTCAAGAGTAAGCTCCAAAGTTCGGCAGTCCTCCGCCCGGCCATAGGCGTTAGGCAAAGACTGCATACCGGCGGCTCCCTGAATTATCCGGTAAGAACGGTAGATAAAATCGCAGGAAAAGCTGCCGTCCGGCATTTTTATCTCCGCGGGGGTGGGACGGTAATCGCCCCGCCCAATGCCCGACCATTCAAGGCACATGCTCTCAAGGCAGTATAACGGGTCTTTGTCATCGTATATTATATTGCCGCCCGCAACCCCTATGCGCTTTAGAACAAGCCCCTGCGGGTCCTGCTCCGCGAGCCTTGGCCCGTAGTGTATGTGTTCTAAATGCCCGAACGAGGTTACGCGGAACCAATAGCTGGTTTGCTTTGTGGAAAGCCTGAAAAGCAAATCTTTCTCCTCAATCATGGCCGGCCTCCTTCTGATTTATACGGGAAATTATACGATTTGTACTTATCGTGTCTTTTGCCGCTAAGGCGATATTTTCAATGTTTTTCGTAATAAATTATTCACCGCTTATATATTGTTAAATACCACACTATTTTGGGTATATAACGGAATTTAGCGAAAAAAGCCGAAAATATTTTAAAAATACGGCGCGGTTCGCCAATATTTTTATAAATATATGCGTATAATCTTTCATATTGGCTAAAGATAAGGACAGTTATGGACAGCAGCAATAATACGATACAAATTGAAGAGCTGCCGTTGCCCGCGTTTATTCTCGATAAAAGCAACGGCGGCGTACTGTATGCTAATTCCCGTGCCAGAAAATACGGCATTGCGCGCGGCGATGTTCTCGCCGACTTTCCGCAGGGAATTTCTCTTGAAGAGGCCTGCTCAAAAGGCGGCAGAGAGATGATAACGCTTCAAATAAATCAGCAGACATTAAGCGCGCAAATAACAGCCGGCGAAACTGTTTATGATAATATACAAGCGCTTATAGTTGTTGTAACACAGACAAAGCAAGACAGCGGAGAGTCCGCGGTTACAACGGGAATAGTTAATATTTTTACCAAAGGCGCTTTGCATCCTTTATATGCTTTTCTTGCTTTAACGGCGCAGTACACGGGCGCTTTTTGCGCGTCCGCTTATGAGAGGGATAACTCCCGTTACAAAATAAAAGCCGAATGGCGCAAAAGAAGAAGCGTATGCGTGCCCGTTTTAAGCCATGATTTTGACGACAGCCCGCAAAAAGAAACCGAAAGGCTGCGAAAATTAAAATCCGCCAAGTACGCTTTTTCCTCGGCGTATATAAAAAAGAACGGAACCGGGGGCGCGGCGGTGTATTTTTTTGACGAAGAAGCCGACGTAACGGTGCAAAAACAGATTGAAAACTATGTGCGGCTTTATAAAACCTTCGCTCCCGATATGCCTAAAACAAAGATAGTAGATTGCGGATTAAATTCATTGGAGCACGGCTTTGCGATTTGGGACACGGATTCTATGAAACTGCTTTATAAGAACAAAGCGTACGCGGAATTGTTCGGCAAGGATTGCGCGCGTATGGTAAGCGAGATGTTTCGCGCCGATTTGCGCGATGGAATTAACAGGTCGTCCGAATATACGGACGCGCGGGGGCGGTGCTTTCATATAACGCACGCGCCTATGCGCCGGAAGAAGCAGACAATTGTCGCGACGCTGCTCACCGACGTCACAAAATACAAACAGGCTGAAACAAGGCTGGAGCAGATGGCGAAAACCGATGCGTTAACCGGTCTTTTAAACCGCCGCGCCGGTCTTGAAATGTTAAAAAGCGTGTATTCCCGATGTAAACGGCTAAAGACGCCTTTAACTGTATGTTTTGCGGATATAGACGGGTTAAAGCGTATAAATGATACATGCGGTCATGGGACGGGCGACGCCATGATACGCGCCGCCGCCGACGTATTAAAAAACCATGTTGAAGAGTCGGGCTATGTATGCCGCATGGGCGGAGACGAATTTGTGCTTATACTGCCGGATATAAGGGCGGCGCAGGCTAAGCTGCTTGCGATACGGATGGAAAGGGCGGTCGCCAAATGCTGCGCCAACGGGCGCGGCGGCATAACGATGAGCTTTGGATTTATGCAGGCGGGTTACGGGCGGGACGAAACGGCGGAAACGCTTATAAGCGTTGCGGATTCCGATATGTACAGGGAAAAGGCCAAAAAATCAAGGTAGATTGGCAATGCCGCTTAAAGATATAAGCGTTTTGATTTCGGCGGCCTTGTTCATTGTATAAAGGTGAAATTTGTTTATTCCGTTATCACGCAGCGTGTTTATCTGATTAACGGCATATTCTATACCCGCTTTTTTAAACGATTCCGTATCATTACCGTAAAGACACACTATTTTGCTTAAACGGGCGGGAATAGAGCACGCGGAAAGCAAAGCCATTCTTATTATCTGGTTGGGGTTTAACACCGGCATAATGCCTACCGACACAGGAGTTTTTATTCCCTCTTTGCACAGCAAATCAAAAAAGTTAAGTATTGCGTTCTCGTCAAAGCACAGCTGCGTCACAAAAAAATCGGCTCCGGCGGAGATTTTCAATTTCATATTCCCTATATCGGCCAAAAGTGAGGGCGCTTCACAGTGAGCCTCGGGATAAGCCGCGGCGCCTATTGTAAAACAGCCGCGCTTTTTTATTTGTTTAATAAGATCGCTCGCGTGCTTATAGTGTTTAAACGCTTTATATTTGCTTATTCCGTCGGGCACGTCGCCGCGGAGAGCCAAAATGTTATATATACCGGCCGTTTCAAGAGCGTTAAGCATATTCTCCGTCTGCTTCTCATTCGCGCCGACGCATGTTAAATGGGCGATAGCCTCAACTCCCAAAGAACGCACGTACGATGATATTTCTATTGTACGTTTGCTGTCGCCGCCGCCCGCGCCGTATGTTACGCTTGCGAATACGGGCTTGTAAACGGACAATTCCTCTATCGCGCCATAAACCGAATCAAGAGGCATTTCTTTTTTAGGCGGAAAAAATTCAAGCGAAAACGCGCCGTCGGCGTCCGCGAGTCTGTCAAGTATGCTCATTTAATGCTCCTGTCCCATAGATTTAATCCATTTAAACACACCCAAGCGGCTTTTTCAAGTGGTTGAATAATAGACCTAAGTATTGTATCATATTTTAAAAGAGGTGCCGTATGGAGCATTTTTCTTATATTCCGTTTGTGCCGGATAAAAAAAGCGTTATACAACGTATGGGTGCTTTTAGGGCGCGGTTTTCAGCTGGGCTTAATGCCGAT
This sequence comes from uncultured Christensenellaceae bacterium, assembly GCA_964586785.1. Taxonomy (GTDB): domain Bacteria; phylum Bacillota; class Clostridia; order Christensenellales; family SZUA-584; genus SZUA-584. Next base: position 89,887 of record CAZPHS010000004.1, on the reverse strand, counting down.
ATTGATACTTTTTTGAGAAATTCCGCGGGCGCGTTCAGCGTCGCCGGAAGGGCGGGGACGTTTCCTTTCAGCCGCGCGGAAGGCGGAATAAAAATGGGCGGCGCGTTGGTCGCCTCAAAAAAGCTGGCGGAACTTCTTAAGGATAGCGCCAGTGTTTATATAATGTGCGCGACAATACCCGCGCATGACGTTGAAAAAATAAATACGGCTATGCGAAACGGCGAGGGGCTAAAAGCGCTTGTATATGACGCGTACGCCTCGGAACTGGCGGACGGCGCGCTGGGCGTTCTAATGAGCGGAAAAAACGAGTCGCTGCGCCGCATGGGGCAAAAATTGACTAAGCGCCGTTACAGCGCGGGTTACGGAGACCTAGATATAAAATATCAAAAGCTTTTTTTTGATATGCTCGATTTGAATACGCTGAAAGTTAGCATAAACGACAAATACATGCTTTCACCCGAAAAATCGGTGATTGCCGTCGCGGGGGTTGAGTAAATGAAAAAAATAGACGGGCTGTCATTTTTGGAGTACATAAAGCGGCGGCTTCTTATACTTGACGGCGCGACCGGCACTTTTCTGCTGGAGAACGGTTTAAAACCCGGTGAATGTCCGGAGCTTTTTGCCGCTCAAAATCCGGATTTGCTGCGCGATGTGCAGCGGCGTTATTTAGACGCCGGCTCGCGCGCAATTTACACCTGCACTCTCGGCGCCAACGCGATAAAGCTTAAAGATTTCGGGCTGCAAGACGAAGCGGAGGATTTAAATATAAAGCTTGCCAATATAACCGCTCGGCTCGCGGGGGACAAGGCTTTTGTGGGCGGGGATATGAGCGCCACGGGCGTATTTTTGCGTCCTTTGGGCGAGCTTGATTTAGAGGAAGCCATAGAGGTTTATAAGCGGCAGGCCAAGGCTTTAGAGCGGGGCGGTGCGGATTTTCTGGTTATCGAAACTATGATTGACATACAGGAAGCGAGAGCCGCCGTAATCGCCGCGAAAGAGGCGTGCGGCCTTCCCGTTGTGGCCAGCATGACATTCGATAAGCACGGACGCACGCTGACGGGCACAGGCGCCGCCGCCGCCGCTATCGCCCTTATATGCGCGGGCGCGGACGTCGTGGGCTTAAACTGCTCTACAGGCCCCGCGGAGATGCTTCCCGCGCTTGCGGACATGAAAGCCGTCTCTACGGCGCCCCTTATAGTTAAACCCAATGCCGGAATGCCGGTGATAAAAGACGGCAGGCAGCATTTTAACCTTTCATGTGAAGAATTCCGAAAATACGTAAAACCGCTTTGCGAGGCGGGAGCAAATCTTATAGGGGGCTGCTGCGGCACAAACCCGGACTATATTCGGGCTATAGCGCGGGAAACAGCCAAGCTTACGCCGTACAAACCGAAAAGCGCATTGCCGCCCGCGGTTACGGCTTTGGATACCGTATACTTTGGCAGGGAATTTCGTATAATAGGCGAGCGCATAAACCCCACCGGCAAACCAAAGCTTAAGGAAGCCATAATAACCGGCGATTTTGATACCGTTCTTAGTTTGGGCGCGGAGCAAAGGGAAGGCGGCGCCGATATACTTGATGTTAATATGGGCGTTCCCGGCGCGGACGAAAACTCCGCGATGAAAAAAGCAATTGAAACGCTGAGCGCGCGGATAAAGCTTCCGCTTTGCATAGACACATCAAACGCCAACGTGGCGGAGCGGGCTTTGCGCGCTTATCCGGGGCGCGCGCTATTAAATTCGCTGTCCTGCAAGAGCGCGCATTTTGAGGCGCTGCTGCCTGTTATAAAAAAATACAATCCAATGTTTATATTGCTGCCTATAGGCGATGAAGGGATACCCAAAACCGCGCGGGAGCGGATTGAGGTTATAAAAACCGCCTGCGCCAAGCTGAGCGAGGGCGGTATAGACAAGGAAAGCTATCTTGTTGACGCTCTTGTTATGGCGGTGTCCTCCGACCCGCAAGCCGCAAATGAAACATTAAAAGTTATAAAATGGTGCGGCGATAACGGTTCTAATACGGTCGTCGGACTGTCGAACGGCTCTTTCGGTCTGCCCTCGCGTTCGCAGATAAACGCGGCGTATCTTATTATGGCTATGGCGAACGGCTTGTCCTCGGCTATAATGGACCCGAACGATATTACGCTTGTTAATCTTTGCTGCGCCGCGGAAGCGCTTACCGCCCGCGACAAAGGGTTTGCGCGCTATCTGGAGCGTTTTGCGGAAGAAAAAGCTCCGAAAAGCAAATCTGACACGCTTTATGACTGTATTCTATCGGGAAAGAAAAAAAGCGTTGCGGCGCTTGTGGATACGCAGATAAAACTGGGAAAGTCACCGCAGGCAGTTATAGATGAAATGATAATACCGGCTCTTGATGAGGTTGGAGACTTATATGAGCGGCGCGTTTATTTTCTCCCGCATCTTATCTACAGCGCGGAAGCCGCACATGCGGCGTTTGAGCGCCTTGAGAGATACATAACCGCGGACGCGGCGTCGAATAACAAAAAGAAGGTCGTTATAGCCACAGTGCGGGGAGACATACACGATATAGGCAAGAACCTTGTCGCCATGCTGCTTAAAAACCACGGGTTTGAGGTAATTGACCTTGGCAAGGATGTACCCGCCGAATCTATTATAAGCGCGGCGCGGCGGCACAAGGCTGATATAATAGGTTTGTCCGCCCTTATAACAACGACGGCGCAGGAGATGGAAAAGGTTATAGAGCTTAAAAAACAGCTTGGGCTTTCGGCTAAGGTGCTTGTAGGCGGCGCTGTAATAACGCGGGATTACGCTTCAAGCATAGGCGCCGACGGTTACGCCGCGGACGCCGCGGGCGCGGTGAAAATCGCGCAGGAGCTTTCCGAATAAAAAAATTTGCTTTACGGAGACGACATGAAAATAGAAATTGATACCCACACGCATACGGTTTTATCCGGTCACGCGCATTCCACACTGCTTGAGAACGCCGCCGCGGCGGCAAAAAAAGGGCTGTACGGATTTGTGCTTACAGACCACGGGCCGTCACTTCCCGGCGCTCCGCCCGAATTTAATATAGGCACATATCCTTACATTCCAAGCCGCATAGAGGGGGTGCGCATTTATCCGGGAGTGGAGGCCAATATAATAAACAGCCGCGGCGATATAGATATAAGCGGCAAATATATTGATTTAGTGGATTTTGTAATAGCGGGCATGCACGAGGTGGTATTGCCTTCTCAAGGCGTAAAGCTTGACACGCAGGCGGCGATAGGCGCGCTTGCCAATAAATATATAGATATAATCGCCCATCCGGACAACCCGGGTTTTTTCCTCGATTACGAGGCGGTAGTAAAAGCCGCCTCGCGGTACGGAAAACTGCTCGAGGTTAACGACCACTCTTTTAACTACCGGCGAGGGGGCATAGCCAACGCGGAAAGGTATCTTAAGCTGTGCCGCAAGTACGGCGTGCGGGTCGCCGTGTCAAGCGACGCACATTTCGCTTCCGATATAGGCGGCCATGACACGGCTTTACGCATACTGGAGAAAAATAATTTTCCGGAGGAATTGGTTGTAAACGCAACGGCGGAACGGTTTGAATCGTATCTTGCGGAACGAAAGAAAAGGCTTGAGCGCGCGGTTTGCGCAAACAACTGACTAATCGGGCTTTAGTTATTATACGGGGTTTGTAAGCGCGGGCTTAGTGGGTGTAGTCAATAATTTTAATATTATCATCTATGTTTGCCGCAATAGCGTCGCGTATTTTCTTGGCGAAAGGGCAGGGGTAGCCGATAGGGTTGCCTCTTGTTATGCAGGAAGCGAGCGCTATAGCCTCCGCGCCGCGCCGCGCCATCTCCATTGCCCGCGGCACCGCCTTTTTTCCGGGGCATCCCCCGCATGAGTTTACGGCTATTATCTCCACTTCTCCCCCTATGTTTTCAAACGCGCCTTTCTTTTCCCGCGCGAATTGAAAATCTACTGTGGCGGGGCACATGTCCTCGGTTTGCATACACCTTATTATACCAATCTTCATTTTAAAACGCCCTCCGATTTATCAGCAATTGTACCACGCGCGGAATGATTAATCAAAAATCGTATAAAAAAATGTTATAAAGTTTTTAAAATCGTTTTAAAGATTTATTTTTGGGAAAGATACCAGTATGTAAAAGAGCAATTGCCCTCCAAATTATTGCTCTTTTCACATAGATGAGAGCCGGGGTTTTTTAACCCGGCTCTTTGCGTATAAATACTTTAAGAAAATGCGCGTAATACCGCTTGCGCGTCTATACAAAGAGCGCCGTATTCACACAAAACGGCAGTCATAAATAATATACAGTATGGTGTAAAACACCAATTTATAATCAGGAGGTTTATTTTTATTATGGCTGTAGTGAAGGTGCCATTTTGCACAACAGTTGAAATACCGCCGCAGTTTATGCTGGACGAAGATTTTTCAGAACCGAACGGCGTTAAAAGCGTTTTGTTTGATATAAGCAGGCTGCAAATTGCGGGCAAGCAGAAAAGTATTGAAGTTCCCGAGATAGGGCAGGTACTGATGTACATTTACTATCTTACGGGAACGATATCGTATATATGCAACGCCTTTCCGATAATCCAAAGCGACGAAGCCTATAATACCCAGGAACAGTTTGCCGCGTTTAATAACGAGCCGGAAAACACGGCAGACGTATGCGTTGACACAACGGCCTCAAGTATGCTCGGCTGGGTTTCCTCCGCGGGCTGTTTAAACATTGACGAACCGGTCGGGGGAAGCTGCGCTTTTGCCGATATACCATCTATAGAAAGCGTAACGGTTACCGATTTTGCGGTCGCGAATAATTTTACGTCAGATTTGATACCGGTATGCCCCGATCCGGAAAGCTGCGGAGAAGAGGAAAAAAGGATAATCAAATGGAGGGGCTGTTTTGTAATTACTACAAGTTGACTTGCGCGGATAACCGCAAAGCAAATTGTGTAATACCGTTATGCCTCGTCGGCTATTGAAGCGGGGCGTTTTGTACGGGCGGCGGCAATAAGCAGGCAAGCGGATAACGCCACTGTCAGAATTTCTCCGGCGGGGCTCGAAAGCCAAACGCCGTCAAGCGCCAGATAATACGGCAGCGTTTTTACGGCGGCAATAACAAGGAGCTGGCGCAGCAGGCTTATAGATAAGCTTATTAATCCGCGGCCGGTTGATTGAAAATACGCGGTTGAGAGAACGCTGAAGGCAAGTACGGGCAAAGCTGTTAAATTCAGCTTCAGTCCGTGAGCACACATGGCCATTGTGGGCGAAGACGGCTTTAAAAAAAGCGAAGCGGCGGTCTCGGGAAATATTTGTATAAGTATAAACATTGCCGCCGTAAAAACGGAGCCGAGGCCAATGCCCGTAAATAGCGTTCTCCATACGCGCGACGGCTGGCGCATACCGTGGTTGTAGCCCATTATAGGGCCTATTCCCTGAAGCAAACCGAGCACCGGCATAAGCACGAGCGTAAATATGCTCGATATGGCGCCCGCGGAAGTAATGGCGGCGTCGCCCCCGTACACGGCGAGAGCGGCGTTTGTAAAAGAGGCCGAGATGCCCGTTCCTATATTTATGACAAAGCTGGAAGCGCCCGTGACGCATATACGGCCAAAACGCGCCGCCGAAAGCTTCAAACTGTTTGCGTTAAGCCTCAGTATGCCTTGCTTTTTTATAAAGAAGTATCGGAACAGTATGGCAAAACCGACGAACTGGCCTATTACGGTAGCTATAGCGGCTCCCTCAACCCCCATGTTTAAAGGTCCTATAAAAATGTAATCCAGCACTATGTTTGTTAGAGCCGAAGAAACCTGGCTTATCATCGCAAAGTAAGGTTTGCCTTCGCTGCGGACTATCGCCGCCATAGCAAAAGACGAAAGCTGAATAATAACGCAGGGAAGAATAATATGCATGTAAGAGAGCGCGTACGGAAGATTAGACGGCGTTGCGCCCGATAATAAAAGAAGATCGGGCAAAAATATTATGCTGACCGCGGACATAACCGCGCTGCCGATAACAATAAGGGATACGGTGTTGCCAAAATACATCGTGGCTTCGTCAAGTTTATTCTCACCCAGTTTGATGGAAATAAGCACGGCGCCGCCGATGGCGAAAAGAGTGCCGAACGCAAGTATTATTATCATTATAGGGAAGACGACGGTTAATCCCCCAAGCGCGTCTTCGTTTACAAAATGCCCCACAAAAATACGGTCTACAATATTGTATATGGCGTTGACGACCATGGCGAATATTGTCGGCAGAGAAAACTTAATAACCAGTTTTAATATAGGGGCAGTTCCCATCTGTTTTGTATGATCCAAAAATAGCTCCTCTTTTCCTAAGCTGACGAAAGGCAGTATATACTTATAAAAAATATGTGTCAAGGGACGGCGGAAGTTAAAGCCTGGCCGTACCGGCCGGTGAGGAGCGAACAATTTATGAAAAAAGATTTGGGAAACCGTTGACAAAACAACAACGCCGTATTATAGTTAGTCACATAGGTAACTAACCAGTTAAGTGAGGTGGCATTATGCATCGGGAATTAAACAGCGAAACGCCGTTGTTTGTTCAGATTGCCGAGCGGCTGGAAAACGCCATATTATCGGACGCGCTTGCGGAGGAGCGGCAGGCGCCTTCCACTACGGAGATATCGGTAAGCTACAAAATAAACCCCGCGACGGCGCTTAAGGGCATAACGTTACTTGTGGACGAAGGCGTGCTTTATAAAAAGCGCGGGCTTGGTATGTTTGTCGCGACGGGCGCTAAGCAGGCCATACTTTTAAAACGGAAAAATAAGTTTGGAGATAAGTTTGTTAAGCCTATGATACGGGAAGCGGAAAAGCTGCTCATTTCACGCGAAGAAATAATTAATATGATAAGGAGCGGGTTTGAAAAATGAGTGTTATTGAAGTAAAAAATATCACTAAGAATTACGGCGGCGTTACGGCTTTAAATAATGTTTCGGTTACATTTGAAGAAAACAAAATATGCGGGCTGCTGGGGCGCAACGGCGCGGGGAAAACTACGCTTCTCAACCTTATTACAGGCAGAATTTTTGCCGACGGCGGAGAGATATTGATTGATAACGAAAGAGCCGCGGAAAACGATATCGCGATGTCAAAAGTATATTGCTTCGGCGAGCAGACGCTTTATCCGGAAAGCATGAGCGTTAAAAAGGCGCTTGAATGGACGAGGGAGTTTTATCCGGATACCGATTTTTCATATGCGGAAGAATTGGCGGATAAGTTCTCTTTAAGCGTTAAAAAGAAAATAAAATCGCTTTCGACGGGCTATAATTCGATATTTAAGATAATTGTCGCTTTATCCTGCAACGCTCCGGTTTTGCTTCTGGACGAGCCGGTGCTGGGGCTGGACGCGAATTTTCGGGATTTGTTTTACCGGGAGCTTATAGCGTGCTACAGCCGCCGGCCTAAAACAATTGTAATCTCCACACACCTTATAGAGGAAGCCGCGGACGTTATAGAAAACGTAGTCATAATTAAAAACGGCGAAATAATAATAAGCGATATGACGCAAAACATATTGACAAAAGGGTATACGGTGACAGGCGCGGCCGCGGCGGTCGACGACTTCACCAAAGGGCAAAAGCTTTTGGGCGCCGACACATTGGGCGGCATTAAAAGCGCGTATGTTCTTGAAAGCGGGCGTCCGGCTGATGTGCCCGAAGGTATTGAGGTTTCCCGCATGAAGCTGCAAAGCCTGTTTATTCATCTTACAAATAACGGAGGTATAAAAAAATGAGATTCAAACCCGCGCTGAAATACCAGATTTACGAAGCGAAAAAACAGATAATAATCTTTTATATCGCTGCCATTTTGTTTTACACTCTTATGGCAATCAGTATGGGGGGGTTAATAAACAGCGGCGCCAGAGTTACTATCAGCGGCCTTGAAGCCGCGTCAATAATATTCTTATTTGTTTTTGGGCTAAATTCGCATAAATCGGCGTTTCATATGATGATGGCAAACGGCGTCTCAAGGAAAACTTTTTTCAGAAGCTTTTTAGCTTCGGCGGCGGCTGTCAGTATAGGCATGGCCGTAATTAACAGCTTAATCGGCGTTATACTAAAACAGTTTATTGATTACAGAACAATATTTGAGCAGCTGCGCCATGGATATACGGCATACGGCGCCGCTTTTTTTGGTATGGAGCTGCTTTGGCAGTTTTATTGCTACATAAGCGCCGTAATCGTCGGACACTTTATAACTACCCTGTTTTATCGTATGAATAAGACCGTTAAGCTTTTGGTATCAATCGGAGCGCCGGTATTTTTCCTTATAGTTTTGCCGATTATTGATTCGAACTTGTTCGACGGGGCTGTTTATAATGCAATAGGCCGGTTTTTCTCGTATATATCGGGGCTGCACTCGCAAAACGCTCCGATAAGCATTTGTTTAAAATCGGCGTCATTAGCGTTATGGACGGGCTTATCATATATAACGCTGCGGCGGGCGCCCGTAAAGGCATAAAAAATAGCGTTCGCCCCGGGCGCTTTACCGTCAAATCTGCTGCGTCACCGCGGCATTTTTTGTTTATAATTAGTAAACAGGAGGAACATGATGGCTTTTGATATAACGTCGCATGAACTCTTTGATAGGCTGTACGAACAAAAATGTCCGGTTTGCGAGCTTATAAATCATTGTACGGAGCAGCATATGGACAGCTTTTTGTACGAAAGCGTAAACGATAAGGATTTACGGATAAAAATCCGCGAATCAAAAGGACTGTGCAATTATCATTCGTACATGCTTCTTAAAATGGGCGATCCGCTTGCTCACGCTATTATTTATTCGGATTTAATTGATAACGCCGTTTTAGAGCTCAAATCAAAAAAAGCGAAAAAACATAAAATGAGCTATCAAAATAACGCGCTGTGCTTATTTTGCGCGGAAAGGCGGGATGCCGAAAAAAGATATATAAATGCTTTTATAGAATCTTTTAAGTATAATAATTTTGCGGAAAAATATAAAGCCGGCGCGTTGCTTTGCCTGCCGCATTTAGAGCTTGCCATTTCGGTAAAAGACAACGATATAACAGAAAAAATAAAGCGTGTAACGCTGCAAAAATACGACGCCCTCCTTGAGGATTTATCCGAATTAAAAAGGAAGCATGATTATCGCTTTCTTGACGAGCCTTGGACTAAAAGCGAACGGAAGGCGTGGCAAAAGGCCGTATACGTTTTTTGCTCAAAAGAGGGCATCAGATAACACGGGTGTGTTTAGCATTAATAATTAATGTTTATATCAACAAAGAGCCGGCATATTGCCGTATGATTTCGTATATATGGGAGACGACAAACGCGGCCGGTGATTTTTGCGAAGGTTATATAAACTCATTTTTGGAGGGCTGACGCTATGGAAGAGACCAGAATTGTTATCGTCGACGACTCATCTTTTGCAATCACATTGATACGGGAGATATTTGAAACCAACGGGTTTAAGGTTGTCGGGCAAGCCTCCTCATTGGAAGAAGTCAAAGAGATTGTAAAAAGTACAAAACCAAATTTGGTAACCATGGATATGACATTGCCAGGTACGGACGGGTTTGAGTGTACGCGCGCCGTGCATGAGATTGATAAAAACATAAGGGTTATTGTCGTAAGCTCTATGATGGATGAAGAGCTGATAAAAGAAGCGCAGGAGAATAATGTGTCCGCGTATGTACAAAAGCCCGTTGACGCCGATGAACTTATAACCGCCGTTAAAAGAGTTATGGCTTCCGAAGAACTGTACAAGTTTTTATCGGAAGAATATTTTGGCGTGTTTAAAGAAGCGCTTATGGACGGCATGAACCGTATGACGAAAACGCTTGTCACATATACGGAGGAGTACACTACCAATAAGGAATATGAATCGCAAGGCATGACAATAATTATAGGCATAATAGGCAAATTCTCGGGAAGGATGCTGCTTGATTTGTCAATAAAGACCGCCGAGGACATTGCCGCCGCGATTTTCAAAAGGGAACCCAAAAATGACGATGAAACAATGGCCGCTCTCGGAGAGTTTTCAAATATAGTATCGGGAAACGCGTGTTCCATACTGAACAGGAAAAATAAAGCTTTAGGGCTGCGGGTGGCGCCTCCTTCCATACTGCACGGCGATAATGTTCTTATAGCCGCCTCTTGTTTTAATACGACCACCGCGGTATCAAGCACATCATACGGAAAGCTGCTGCTTAATGTCGGCTTTCAAAGGAGCGAGGAAAAGTGGACATAAAATACATTGATCCTTTCATACAATCTTTTTCGGAAGTGATGCCGCAGCTTGGCTTTTGCAATATTCAAAAGGGAGATTTGCGCGAAAAGGGGCAGGAGCTTACATGTTCGGGCGTTGTGATTGTTGTCGGCATGGTGGGGGCGATAAAGGGCAATGTTGTTTACAGAATAGGTTTTGATACCGCCAAGACGATAGCCTCAACAATGATGATGGGCGCGCCGGTTGACGAACTGGACGAAATGTCCCAGAGCGCTCTGGCGGAGCTTTGCAATATGCTTACGGCAAGCGCCGCGACTTACTTTTACAACGCGGGTATTAATATTGAAATTTCCACCCCAACACTTTTTCACGGGCCGAATATATCGGTGAGCATGAGCTCGAGAAGCGTACTGTGCGTTCAGCTTAACGCGGATGATAATTCGGTGGAAATCAATATAGCTTTTGAGGAATAAACATAATAAGCTGCGGAGTACAAACAGGGAGCGGCCGTTTTAACCGCTCCCTGTTGTTGTAACAGATATTTTATTTCACCTTAGCGTACTTTACAGCCGTGTAGCCGCCGTACACCGTTCTTGCGCCGCAGGTCGCGACAATCCGTATCTTGTAGTAATACGTTTTTCCGGCTTCAAGCCCTTCATCGGTATAGCTTAAACCGCCGGTTGCGCCAACAAGAGTATACGTTCCCGCTTTGGAGGCGCTGCGGTATATTTCATACCCTTCCGCGCCGGTAACGGCTTTCCATGAAAGCTTTATACCAAGAGGCGGCGCTTGAGAGAGCTTAAAGCCGCCCGGAACCGCGGCGGGCGCTTTTAAGTACTTCACGCCTGTATAATTGCCGTACAGCTTTGTGCCGCCGTGCGTAGTGTACATGCGAACCTTGTAGTAATACGTCTTTCCGGCTTCCAGACCTTCATCGGTATAGCTTAAATCGCCGGTTGCGCCAACAAGAGTATACGCTCCCGCTTTGGAGGCGCTGCGGTATATCTCATACCCTTCCGCGCCGGTAACTGCTTTCCATGAAAGCTTTATACCAAGAGGCGGCGCTTGAGAGAGCTTAATGCCGCCCGGAACCGCGGCGGGCGCTTTTAAGTATTTTACGTTTGTATAATTGCCGTACAGCTTTGTGCCGCCGTGCGTAGTGTACATGCGAACCTTGTAGTAATACGTCTTTCCGGCTTCCAGACCTTCATCGGTATAGCTTAAATCGCCGGTTGCGCCAACAAGAGTATACGCTCCCGCTTTGGAGGCGCTGCGGTATATCTCATACCCTTCCGCGCCGGTAACTGCTTTCCATGAAAGCTTTATACCAAGCGGCGGAGCTTGAGAGAGCTTAAAGCTGCCCGGAACCGCGGCGGAGGTTTTAGCGGACTTATAGGAATACGGACCCTTAACGGTGTTCCCGCCAACGGTACGGCAAGCGATTATCCTGTAATGATACGTTTTTCCGGCATCCAACCCTTCGTTGGTGTAGGTTAAACCGCTTGTTGTTCCTATTGGCGTGTATGCGCCCGTTTTGGACGTACCGCGTAAAATCTCATAGCTCGTTGCGCCGGAAACGGCTTTCCACGTCAGCCTTATACCGAGGGGAAGCGCCGTATATGATTTGACGCCGCCCGGTTTCGCGAGCACGGTGGAGGCGGTTTTAACAAGCGAATCCGGTCCCTCATACTGCCCGCCGCTTACAGTGCGGTAAGCGCGCACGGTGTAGTAATACTTAGTGTACGGCTCAAGGGTGTTGTCGTTGAAACTTCTTTTAGTCGTTGTACCCACTTTAGTATATACGCCGCCTTCGGATGTGGAGCGGTATACGTTGTACCCCGTGGCGCCCTTTGTGCTGCCCCAGGATAGCTTGGCGGTATTGTAACCCGACGCTTTAACCTTAAGGCTGCCCGTTTTAGCGAGCACGGGTTTTTCGGATTTAACGTCCGAAAAGCCGCTGTAGACTTTGCCGCCGCTTACCGTGCGGTACGCGCGTATTTTATAATAGTAAGTCGTGCCGGTATCAAGCTTTGTGTCGGTAAAGCTTTTAGAGCCGGTGGACTTTATCAGCTTGTACGCGCCCGACGGGGAAGTGCCGCGATGCACTTCGTATCCGCTTGCGCCCGACACGCCGCTCCATGAGAGCTTAACGCTGTTGTAGTTTGAGGCGGAGGCCTTAAGCCCCGCCGCGTTGGCTATCATCGGTTTTACAGACTGAACGGCGGAATACGCGCTGTATTTGCCGCCGCTGTAAACGGCGCGCATTTTGTAATAATACGTTGTTCCGGTAAGAAGGCTGGAATTTGTCCAGGAAGTTGTGGAGCCTTTTGTTATGTTCGCCACTCTGGTATACGTGCCCGCGCCGGAGTTTGAACGATATATCTCGTATCCCACCGCGCCGGAAACTTTGTTCCAAGACAGCTTTGCGTTGTTGTAGCCGGACGTGATGGAAACGTTAGGCGATTTGGGCAGTGCCGATATGTTAACATTGTATATCTGCGTGCTCAGCCAGTCGGCAGAGGTAACTTCAATACGTATTGATTTTGAGGCGCCGCCGTCTATTGTATACGCGCGGCTTAATACGTTCCTGTCTCCGATTAGTACGTAAGATTGGGCATGAACGGGGCTTACCGACAAGGTTGTGCCGGTGCCGTTTATATTCGCCGAATAACCAAAGACATTGGAATTAAACGCAGGAGATATGCTTTCGCCGGTTGACAAGCTTATTCCGCTAAGCTTGGAGGAATAAGAGGAGCCGGGCCATTGCTCCCACAGCGAAATTTTTGCGGTGAATGACACCCCGTGGCCTTCGTCGTCATTCCATGCGCGCAGTATATAAGTTTTGCCCGCGTAGAGCGGCGCGTACATATAATCACAATCCTCATACAGCGGTTTTCTCGACGCGTTTTGTATCTCAAGCGTATTGGACGCGGATATTGTATTGCTGAAAAGGTAAACGCCGGATACGGACGGAATAAAACGCCATTCGGCGGGATTGCCGCTGCCGGACGTATACGCGCTTTTGTTTGTGTCAAGAGGCATTATCGGCAGCCTTTCAATAGTGCTATCATACGCCGGAGGGTTATTGTTGTTTATTTTTGCTTTACCGCAGAACCATTTAAAATCGGCGTCTACGGTTTGAGGCATCGCGTCCAACGCCGTGGCGTTTTCGTATGATTTAAACACAACACTGTCAACGCGTTGGGGATAACCGGTTACATCGTCAAAAACACCGGCGCAGAGCGACATTTTGCCGCCCGCGTCGGCAAAGCCGTCTTCTATCTCATCGTTAATATAGTCTATATAATCGGTCAAATCGATAACCACCGTTGCAGTGCTTGCTACTTTTGTTCCGGCAAAGGAATAAGGGCCGCCCCAACCACAGAATACAAAGTTAGGAATATAACATAAAGGCTCCGCGGCCTCGTTCCAGTTTACGCCGCCGAACAGCCAAAGCTGATTACGCCTGACTGTGTTTATTGTTATCTCGGCCGTCGCTTTGGGCGTATATTCATTTTGGGCGGAAATAAAATACAATGTATTATAATCAAAGTTAAAATAGCCGTTTATATATTCGCTGCCAATGTTCTCAAGCGCGCTGTAACATAGCCATATGTAGCCGTCGTTGCCCCATCCCGTACCCCATGAGTTGGCTATTTTTAAAGCGCCTGTTTCAAAGCTGTCCACCACGCCGTTTTCGTTTATATCCACCCATATATCATCGTTATATCCAACGATAGTCATTGCGTGGCGGCTGTAATCGGCAGGGTTGGATATCAGTATCCGGCTGCAGGCGCTCTCTCCTATATACTCATCGTCCGCCGACGCCGCGGGATTATCCTGTATCGTATCGTCCGTCCTCCAGTCGTACATATAATCGGTGCCGAACACAAGAACGGTGCCGTTGGTTATCGCCTGCCGTATAAGCTCAAGCGCTTCTTCGGTGTCTTCATATTCCATATAGTCGACGTCATACGCGAGGTTTTTCAGCGCGTCGTTGTATATTGCGGCGGTCTGCGGATATTCGCGGTACTGAACCGGTTTTACGGTGGTTCCCGAGGAAAAATCGTATCCGTTATACTGATAGCTTTGCATAGATGTTTCGTCAACAAAAGGAGAACCGAGGCAATGCAATGATATCAGGTTATCGTATATTGACGAACCCATATCTTCGCCGTTATTGTTAAGGTTATAGCTGAACTTGGGAGACAATATACTGCCCGGGTTCTCACGCAAATTTATACCGCGCTTCCTTGCCGTTTGATATGTCGCGGCATAGTATGTCGTCGCGAAACTTGCGCAGGAGCCTATATACCCCTGGTCGCCCACGGCGGGAAAATAATTGGTTTGGCTCAAATCCACGGCGGCCGGCAGAGAACCGAGAATTTCGCTGTAATTATCAAGAATAGTTAAATACTTATTATTTTCTTTTCCGGCAGCGTCGGCGCTTATAAACTCATCGCCGTCTGCCGCGGCATAAGCGGAAGAAAAAGGCGAAAATCCTTTCTCGGCTCTCGCTTGGTTTATGCGCGCCAAGCCCTCGCTGTTCGGCAGTATTTTACCAATCGCCGTAGCGTGTTCCTCAAACAGCTCCCGCGCGCGCTCCGACGGCGCGACTAATCCCGTTCTGCGCTGTTCGGTTTGCGTATGCGCAAAGGCGCCTATCGGGAGCAGTAATACTATTGTGACTATAATAAGGAGTGCGGATATAATTTTCTTATTCATTTTTCTCCTCCGGAAATTAAATTGGTAATTTGTACAACAATGAGATTATATACATAAAAATATATTAGTGCAAGTATATACTGTAAATATGTTATAATATTTTGACATATACAGATAAGCAATATTCCTCTCAAAACAAAATAACAGTGCAGTACGCTTATTAGTCACCAAAAAAAAGGGTATAAATAAAATGGTGTATACTTAATTTAAGCACAACGCGGTATTGTTTTTGCGGGGCTTAAGCGCTCGTAAAATATAAATATAAATAATAACGCTTGACGGATACGCGAAATTGTGGCAGAAAATACAATAGAGATTAATTGATAGGAGTATTTATGTCTTACAGGGAAACATACAAAGAATGGCTGGATATGGCGCGGGGAGATGATTTGCGTGACGAATTAAACAGCATTAAAGACGACGACGCGCAGATAAAAGAGCGCTTTTTGCAGGATATGCCTTTCGGTACGGCGGGGCTGCGCGGTTTGATAGGAGCGGGCACAACACGAATGAACCGCTATACGGTGGGCAGGGCGACGCAGGGGCTCGCGCAGTTTTTAAAGTCGCGGGGAAAAGAGCGGGGAGGCATGGTTATAGCGTATGATTCCCGCAATTACTCGAGGGAATTTGCCAAAGAAGCCGCGTGTATATTCGCGGGGAACGGTATAAAAACGTATATATTTAAAGAGCTTACCGGCGTGCCGGAGCTTTCTTTTGCGGTGAGGCATCTTAAGGCTTCCGGCGGCGTTGTTATAACGGCAAGCCACAACCCCAAGGATTACAACGGCTATAAGGTTTACGCCGCATACGGCGGCCAGCTTAACCCTCAAGACAGCCTTAAGGTTATGGAGCACATACAATCGGCAAACGTTTTTAGCGGAATAAAGCGTATGGCGTTTGAGGACGGCGTAGCAAAGGGGATTATAGAGGAAATAGGCGAAGAGGTGGACGCGAGCTATTGCGAGAACCTAATCTTGCTGTGCGGAAGCGATGAAGCGGCAGACTTAAAGGTGGTGTACACCCCGCTTCACGGTTCGGGGCTGCGCTTGGTTAAAAGGGTTCTGCCCGCCGCGGGCATACGAAACCTTCATATCGTTTCAGAGCAGAGCGAGCCGGACGGCGATTTCCCCACGGTAAAATCGCCCAACCCCGAGGATGCGTTGGCAATGCGGATGGCCGTCGAATTGGCGAAAAATATAAAGGCCGATATAGTTATAGGCACCGACCCCGACGCGGACAGAATGGGCGCGGCTGTGCGCGAAAACAGCGGGGAATACCGTATGCTGACGGGCAATAGCATAGGATGCATTCTTATAGCGTATCTGCTGGAAGAAAGAAAACGGCGTAAGCGTTTGCTGCCTACGGATTTTATTGTGAAATCTTTTGTTTCGTCTAACCTTGCGGACGCCATAGCGCGGGATTACGGCGTTAAATGTCATACGGTTTTAACCGGCTTTCGATTTATTTCAGAGCTTATAGCCCGCAGCGAAGGGACGGAAAACGAGTTTGTTTTCGGCTTTGAGGAAAGCTGCGGCTTTCTCGCGGGGAACGGTTCGCGCGATAAGGACGGCGTTTTAGCCTCGCTTTTATTTTGCAAGGCGGCGCAGCATTATAAAGATAAGGGCAAGGGGCTGCTTGAAGTGCTCGATGAGCTATACGCCCGTTACGGTTATTATTTGGAGGAAGTAAAAAACGTCGAATTCGCGGGCATAGACGGAATGGAGAAAATGCTTTCTATTATGTCCGCTCTAAGGGAAAAAAATTATGAAAGCATAGGCGGGATAAGCGTCGCTTATAAAGAGGACTATCAAAGCGGCATAAGTATTGCCGCCGACGGCACAAAAACTCAGATTGATATGCCCCGGACAAACGCTATAAAATATATACTTAAGGGCGGCGCGTGGGTATGCGTGCGTCCGTCGGGTACGGAACCGAAAATAAAAATTTATATCGCGTCCTGCGCGCCGAAAGAGCGGACGGCAAAAAAACAGATAGAATGCCTGCGGGGGTTTTTCGATACGTTATTGTGACAATTGTATGTATATTGCAATTATTTTGTTGACAAAGCCGATTTAGTTTGTTAATATCGGGTGTAATAAAGGTGCAGATGGAGACAGGCGGGGTACAAAGCGCTTTAAGAGAGCCTGCGGTTGGTGCGAGCCGGCGGCGCGGTATCATGCGAATCCCTCCGGAGCCGCGTGTCGAACAAAGTAGACATGGCCGGGTAATTCCGTTAAAGATGATGGGCTTGACAGAGCCTTAAAGCGGTCTTTGCAAAAAGACAAGTTGAGTGGTACCGCGAAGTTGTAAGAAACAGCTGCGTCTCTTCATTTTATTCGAAGGAGTATGCGGCTTTTTTATATTGGCAGGCTTTAACAAAACAAAGCGCAGAAAGGATAGAGCATTATGCAGCAGGAGCGCGTTATTTCATTTATCGTTTCAAATCAGCCGGGGGTGCTTTCGCGGGTATCCGGAGTTATAAGCCGGCGGGGCTTTAATATTGAGAGTTTAACGGTTGGCGTCACGAGCAATACGGCGCTTTCAAGAATAACAATAGTTATGTATGCCGATGATTCGGTAATAGAGCAGGTCGTCAAACAGTTTGACAAGCTGCTTGACGTTAAAGCCATAAAAGAAATTCCGGCGGACGGCGGTATTTTCAGGGAAATCGCGCTTATCAAAATCGGCACGAGGGGCGCCGCCAAAAAAGAGCTTATGAAAGATATCGAAAAATGCAAGGGAGTAGTGCTCGATATAGGCGAAGAATCCGTAACCGTTCAGCTGACCGGCCGCATAGACCATATAAACGAAAGCGTGGCAATGCTTAAAAAGTATTACATAATAGAGCTTGCCCGCACGGGAATGGTTGCTCTTGAAAGCGGCGACGCGCAGCTTTACAACAGCCGCAAGGCGGCTATGCAAAAGATTTAAATACGGAAGTATTAATTTATAAATCTAAGGAGAAATAGAAAATGGCAAAGTTATATTATCAATCGGATTGTGACAAAAAGTACCTGGCCGATAAGACTATAGCGATTATCGGATACGGCAGCCAGGGGCACGCGCACGCGCTTAACCTGAAAGAATCGGGCATGAAGGTTATTGTCGCCGAGGCTGAGGGCTCTAAAGCGTGGGCGAGAGCGCAGGAAGCGGGCCTTAAGGTTACGACGGCGGACGAGGCTTCAAAGCAGGCGGATGTTATTGTAATTTTGGTTCCCGACGATTTGCAGCCCGTTATTTACGAGCGGTCAATAAAGCCAAATCTTAAGCCGGGCAATTATTTAATGTTCGCCCACGGGTTTAATATTCACTACGGACAAATCAAACCGCCGGCGGGTGTCGGGGTGTTCATGGTTGCGCCTAAAGGCCCCGGACACACCGTGCGTTCCGAATACCAGGCGGGTAAGGGAGTCCCGTGCCTTATAGCGGTTGAGCAGGACCCCGCCGGAGATACATTGCAGGTCGGCCTTGCATATGCCGAAGCCATAGGCGGCGCGAGAGCGGGTATACTTGCCACCACGTTCCGCGAGGAAACGGAAACCGATTTATTCGGCGAGCAGGCGGTGCTTTGCGGCGGCGTATGCGAGCTTATGAAGGCGGGCTTTGACACGCTCGTGGAAGCCGGTTACGAACCCGAAAGCGCGTACTTTGAGTGTCTGCACGAAATGAAGCTTATTATAGACATGGTAAACAAAGGCGGGCTTTCATACATGCGCTATTCTATAAGCGATACCGCGGAATACGGCGATTATACTGTAGGCCGCCGTATAATAACCGACGAAACAAGAAAAGAGATGAAAAAGGTGCTGCGGGAGGTACAGGAGGGCGAATTTGCGAGCCGCTGGATTGCCGAAAACAAGGCGGGACGCCCCGCGTTTTCCGCAAGGCGCCGCATAGAGCAGAATTTGCTTGTAGAGAAAGTGGGCAAAGAGTTGCGTAAAATGATGCCATGGCAGGAAGAGCCCGAATATTAAAAAGTTTTTTTAAAAAACGGAGTCAAAATGAGAAAGATTGAGATTTTTGATTCGTCGCTGCGCGACGGCGCGCAGGCACGGGGCATCAATTATTCGCTTACCGACAAATTAAAGATGCTGACGCTGCTGGACGGACTTGGAATTGATTATATTGAGGCGGGCAATCCCGCCTCTAATCCAAAAGAGCGCCGGTTCTTTGAGGAAGCGGTTAAAGTTCCGCTGAAACACGCAAGGCTTACCGCCTTTGGCAGCACCAGGCGTAAAAACGCGGACGTGACACTGGACGCGGGCGTGCGCGCCCTTATGGACGCGGGAACAGAAGCGGTCGCCGTTTTCGGCAAAGCGTGGGACCTTCACGCGACGGAGGTTTTAGGCACGACGCTCGAAGAGAATTTGAGCATGATTTTTGATACGCTCAAATATTTAAAAGAAAAAGGCAAAGAGGTTATTTTTGACGCGGAGCATTTTTTTGACGGATATAAAGCAAACCCAAAATATGCGCTTGAGGTGTTAAAAACCGCTTGCCGGGCGGGCGCGGATACCATAGTGCTGTGCGAGACCAACGGCGGGGCTATGCCGCACGAGGTGGAAATTGCGGTAAAAGCGTCTTTAGATGCCGTCGATAAAAAACTCGGCATACACGTTCATAACGACACGGAACTGGCTGTCGCCAACACAATAATCAGCGTGAGGCTGGGCGCAGATCATGTACAGGGTACGCTTTTAGGATACGGCGAACGCTGCGGAAACGCGCGTTTATCATCAATAATACCAAACCTTCAGTTAAAGCTTGGCTGCGACTGTATAGGCGATAATATAAAAAGGCTTTATTCGGTTTCGCGTGAGGCGGCTGAGATAACGAATCTCGCTTTTGATGAAACGCTGCCGTATGTGGGACGCAACGCTTTCGCGCACAAGGGCGGTATGCATATAGACGGGCTGCGCAAAGCCGCCGGTTCTTTTGAGCATATAGACCCGTCCGTTGTAGGCAACAGCCGGGAGTATCTTATTTCGGAGGTCGCGGGCAAAAGCGCTCTGGCGGAGAAGCTTAAAGAGGAGTTTCCGGAGCTTGCGGCGGATAAACAGCGTGTCGGGAAAATGATGGCGACGCTAAAAGAGCTTGAAAGCGAGGGCTTAAGTTACGAAGGCGCCGAATCCAGTTTTAAATTGTTTGTATTAAAGGAGCTTGGGCTGCGCAAGCCAAAGTTTTCGCTTGTGCACTTTAAAGTCAGCGACGAGCCGACCCATGAGAATACATTCGGGGCGTACGCCGTTGTTAAGGTGCATGTGGACGGAGAAACGCGCATGGCGGCCGCGGAAGGAAACGGTCCCGTCAACGCGCTTGATAAAGCGTTAAGAGAGGCGCTCGGCGTCTTCTTCCCCGCTTTAAAAGAAGTGACGCTGACCGACTATAAAGTGCGCGTGCTCAATACCGACGCGGCTACGGCGGCTAAGGTTCGCGTGGTTATAGAATCGAGCGACGGGAGTTCTTACTGGCGTACAATGGGCGTTTCCACAGACGTTATAGAAGCAAGCCTTTTAGCGCTTATAGACTCTATAGACCATGTGCTTATAAACAACGGAACAAGAGCTAAAAGCGAAGGTATAAACGCTTAAGGCCGGCAAAAATTTTGGAGGTGTAAACGCATGATAAGCGACAGCGTAAAAAAGGGTGCGGACAGAGCGCCGCACAGGTCGTTATTTTATTCTATGGGATATACCAAAGAGGAGCTTGAACGCCCTCTTGTTGCTATAGTAAACGCGAAAAGCGATATAGTGCCGGGACATATACATCTTGACACTATTGCGCGCGCGGTGGCGGACGGCATAAGGATGGCCGGCGGCACGCCCGTTACGATACCAAGCATAGGCGTTTGCGACGGAATAGCGATGGGGCACGAGGGTATGCGTTATTCGCTCGCGTCGCGCGAACTTATAGCCGACTCGATAGAATCGATGGTAAGCGCCCACGGCTTCGACGCGGTGGCGTTTGTTCCCAATTGTGACAAAATAGTTCCCGGTATGCTTATGGCCGCGGCAAGATTAAACCGCCCGTCTATTTTTGTAAGCGGAGGGCCTATGCTTCCGGGTAGAGACCTTGACGGCGGCGACGCAAGCTTAACGCAGGTTTTTGAAGCCGTGGGCGCTTTAAGCGCGGGTAAAATGACCGAGGGAAATCTTTTCAAACTGGAGAAAAGCGTGTGCCCGGGCTGCGGTTCGTGCGCGGGTATGTTTACTGCCAACAGCATGAACTGCCTGTGCGAGGCGATAGGCATGGCGCTTAGAGGCAACGGCACCATAGCGGCGGTATCGGGAGCGCGCATAAGCCTCGCGAAAAGGGCGGGTATGCAGCTTATGAAAATACTGGATATCAATCTGCGCCCGTTGGATATAATGACGCAGACCGCTTTCGAGAACGCGCTTGCGCTAGATATGGCGTTAGGCTGTTCCACCAACTCAATGCTGCATCTGCCCGCAATAGCGAATGAATGCGGAATTGCGCTAAGCCTTGATTTAGCCGATAAGGTCAGCAAGCGCACACCGAATATATGCAAGCTGGCTCCGGCAAGCCGCGTACATATGTCAGACCTTGACAGCGCGGGCGGCGTATACGCCGTTCTTAACGAACTTTATAAAAACGGGCTGTTCGACGGCAGCGCGAAATGCGTCGCCGGAACAACGATAGGCGAGGCCATAAAAGGCGCCCATATACTTGACGGCACAATTATACGCAGCGTTGGCGATCCTTTCTCGCGCGAAGGCGGTATAGCCGTTCTGCGCGGCAACATAGCGCCGGACGGAAGCGTTGTAAAGCAATCGGCGGTCGCGCCGGAGATGATGGTGCATAAAGGTCCGGCAAGGGTGTTCGACAGCGAAGATGATGCAATAAAAGCAATTTACGCTAAAAAAATAAACGACGGCGACGTTGTTGTTATACGATATGAGGGGCCGTCGGGAGGACCCGGAATGCGTGAAATGCTTTCTCCCACTTCCGCCCTCGCGGGTATGGGTATGGACAAAACCGTTGCGCTTATCACCGACGGGCGCTTTAGCGGGGCAACGAGAGGCGCCGCCATAGGGCATGTATCGCCCGAGGCGCAGGCGGGCGGCGTTATAGCGGTTATCAATGAGGGAGATATAATAAGCATTGATATACCTAACAGGAGTTTGACGCTTGTCGTTGAACGGGAGGAAATACAAAAACGGCTTTCGGCTCTCCCCGAAAGGGAGCTTCGCGTAAAAAGCGGCTGGCTGTCAAGGTATGCGCGGCTCGTGTCCTCGGCGGATAAAGGCGCCGTGCTCAATTAAGGGGGTTTATATGCAATTAACCGGCGTACAAATTATTATGGAGTGTCTTAAAAGGGAAGGCGTTGATATAGTTTTCGGTTATCCCGGAGGCAAGGTAATAAAGCTTTATGACGCTCTTTATGACGAACGCGATAATATAAGGCATATAGAGACCGCGCACGAACAGGGCGCGACGCACGCCGCCGACGGGTATGCGCGCGTAACCGGCAAGGTAGGCGTTGTTATAGCGACTTCGGGTCCCGGAGCGACAAACCTTGTGACGGGGCTCGCGACGGCCTATATGGATTCTGTGCCCATTGTGGCTATCACCGGCAACGTGCCCGCGAACCTTCTTGGAACAGACAGCTTTCAGGAAGTTGATATTATGGGCGTTTCAATGCCCATAACAAAGCATAACTATCAGATTAAGGATATAACAAGGATATCGGATGTGTTTCGGGAAGCGTTCGCTTTTGCGAAAAGCGGGCGTCCCGGGCCTGTTTTGATTGATATAACAAGCGATACGTTTACCAAGACGTGTGAATACACACCGCCGGAAAGCAAGCTTAACATACAATGCAGGCTTTCGGACATACCGCTTGAGAGCATAAAGGAGCTGGTGCAAAACGCGCGGCGTCCCGCGATACTCTCCGGCGGAGGTGTGGTTATATCGGGCGCGGCGGACGAGCTTTATAATCTTGCGGAGCGTATTGACGCGCCTGTCGCGTGTACGCTTATGGGCGTAGGCACGTTTCCGGTAAATCACCCGTTATATACGGGTCTTGTAGGTATGCACGGCACGAAGGCCAGCAATATGGCGCTGCAAAACTGCGATTTGCTTATTGTTCTGGGCGCGCGTTTCTCCGACAGGGTGACGGGAGACCCAAGCCAATTCGCCGCGCACGCAAAGATTGTTCATATTGATATTGACGCGTCGGAAGTCAACAAAAACATACCTGTTCATGTAAGCATCATACAAGATATTAAATCCGCTCTTTCCCGCATAACCAAAGAAATGCCCCAAAAGAAACATACGCAGTGGGCGCAAAGCATAAGCGAGTGGAAAAAGGAAAACGAATCGCATATCCCCGGCAAGCACCTGCCTATGAACATTATGCGCACGATAAGCGAGTGCGTTAAAGGCGATGTGATAATAGCTACCGACGTCGGGCAGCATCAGATGTGGACAGCGCAGTACTATCCGTTCAAAAAGCGCGACAAATATATAACGTCCGGCGGGCTTGGAACCATGGGCTACGGTCTTGGCGCGGCTATAGGCGCGCAGATTGCCGAGCCCGGCAAGCGCGTGCTGCATATAACGGGGGACGGCTGCTTCCGTATGAACTTAAATGAAATGGCGACGACGATGCGCTATAACCTGCCTGTCGTCACCATACTGCTCGATAACAACGCGCTTGGCATGGTGCGGCAGTGGCAGACGCTTTTCTTTGATAAACGTCATTCCGAAACCACCCTGCCGCCGCTTAATTTCTGTGCTATTGCGGAAGGTTTCGGGTATTTCGCGCAAAAGGCCGCTGATGCCGGCGAATTCAAGCAAGCGCTGTGCAACGCGCTGGAAAAGAAAGAGCCGTCGCTTATACATTGCGTTATCAACCAGGACGAGATGGTGCTGCCTATGGTTGCGCCCGGCGCGTCGATTGATAAAATAGTGATGAGTTTGTCTTAGAATTGTATTTTTTGAGTTGTTGATTTGAAATTATAAAAACCCCGCATTCGTTATTGAAAGCGGGGTTTATAGGTATTTTGCGGCTAAAAGAGCGGCATACGGTTTAAACAGGGCAAGCCGGTAAATCAGGGGCGAAAATACGGCAATTTAAGCGCTTGTAATATGATAGCTTTATTTAGGTATCAATTTAGCTTATAATAATATATGATGTTTAAAAATGACCGAAAAGAGGGCGGTAAAATGAATTATAAAATAGTGGCGGACAGCGGATGTGACGTAACCTTGGAGCTTAAGAAAGAGCTGGGTGTGGAAATAGTGCCGCTTTCAATGATTTTGGGGAACAAAACGTTTGTTGATAACGATACGTTGGACGCCGATGATTTTCTATCACAAATGCATGAGTATAAAGGCCAGCCTAAATCATCCTGTCCTTCGCCGCAGGATTTTATCGACAGGTGCAGCAAAGGGGTTATAAATTTTATTGTTACGCTTTCGTCAAAGCTATCGGGTTCCTACGGCAGCGCCAATATAGCCAAAGGAATGCTTTTGGAGCAAGGAATCGAATCGTATGTGTTTGACTCGAAAAGCGCTTCGGCGGGGCAATTGCTTATAGTTAAAAAGCTTAAGGAACTGATAAACGCCGGAATTGAAAAGGCGGATATAATAAATAAAATAGAACATTTTATAGACAAAATGAAGACTTTTTTTGTGCTTGACAGCTTGGAAAACCTGATAAAAAACGGCAGGATGAGCAAGGTCGCCGGTATAATCGCGGAGGTATTAAATATCCGGCCTATATTAAAAGGGGATGAAAACGGAGAGATAGCCTTGTTTTCAAGGGTAAGGGGTTCAAACAACTCAATTAAAAAGCTGGCTGACACAATCGGAGAAGTGTATAAAGACACAAAAGAACGTATATTGGCAATAACGCATTGCAACGCGGCGGAAAAGGCGGCCAGATTAATAGAAATTATAGAGGAAAAATATTGTTTTAAGGATATTGTTATTGCGCCGACGCATGGATTAACTGGCATGTACGCCAACGAAGGCGGAATAATAATAGCGTTTTAGTTAAGCCGGGAAAGCGGAAGCTTTGCATAAAACACTCCGGAGCAAAGTGGCCTTTGCACCGGAGTGTTTAATACTTGACACAGTTTACCATTTATACCCGCATGTCTTGCATTTATATGTTTTCGGGAATTTCTGAAACGAAACCCCGATCCTGCCCACATCGAACGAAGAACACATCGGGCAGTGTTTTCCTTTTGCGAGCGTTTTCCCGCAGTGCGGACAGGCGATAGCTTCACTTGATATGTCGTTATTACATTCGGGACATTTAATAAGTGCCATAAAAAAACCTCCTGAATTGTTTGGATAAGTGTAGACTTATATACTATATACAATATAGTCGGGGGACTAGTCAATATTTTTTTGTGGTTTTTTATGGTTGTAGCTGGTAGCGGTCATTTAACTCGGGTTCACCCGCTGATAAAGAAAATGACGGGCTTAAGTCAGGAGGGCTGCCCTGCGTTGGGTGTAATTTTACGCCAAAAAAACAGAACGGGCGCCAGGCCCGTTCTATCCCTCCAAAAGCATACAGCGTTTGAAGGCATTCAGTCGCCCGGACTAAACAAAGCATCATTTATATCCGGATTACTGTGCGAGAAGTCAAGTCCATGTAAAAACATTTCCTTTTCCACCTCTTATTTTTATTATGCGCAGATACGGCATTTATATACAAACATCTATGCCGTCTCTTTAAATCATATAAAAACTATATCTTTGTGCCGCAGCCATTGCAAAACGATTCGCCCGCGTTTGCGGGTTTTCCGCAATTAGGGCATATAGGGGGCGCGGCGGCAAAGGGTTTTGGTACAGTGGATTTGCCGTTTAGTATTTTAAGCTGATCGAGTATGGCATACAATATATAGCCTGTCTCAAAAAACAGACGGATGAGTATGCCGGCAACCAAAAGTATCAGTCCGTAAAGGGGCAAGATAAATAAAATGATAAGACCCGACAGCACCAAAGTAAAGGCCAGCGTCATGTACATCAGCTTTATTATGGGCGAGATCCAAAAAGATTGGAAGTTTAAAAAGTTATAAACAGATTTCGTAAAACCGGAGTAACGGTTCTGTTTGCTTTTGGGCAAGAACGCCGCAAGAAGCACTATCGCCGATATAAGCGAAAGTATGAAACAGACCAACATTATAGTGTTAATAGACTCAAGCGGATTGTAGTAACCATAGTATCCTGGCATATGTATTCTCCTTAAAATTTTATTAACGCGTATCGATAAATTCGTATACGCATATTATATATTCTAAACCGCTATGCCCAATTCCTTTTTATAATTTATAAAAAATACGTAATTCTATTTATTGTGACAGATAATAATGGATAACAGCGAAATACAGCGAAGATTTCAGATAGCGAAAGATAATAGGGGATTTTAGGGACGTTGTGTACGAGGTTGACGCGTATCGACGTTTTGTGGCGGATTTTAAGGGTTGTGTATGCAGATACAATGTGTTATAGTACTCGTACGCTCCAGGGAATACCGAAGGGGAGCGCTTCTAACCTCTAGCGGAGAGTCGACGCACTTTAGTGCGGTGGGCAAATGCGACAGGCAAAAGCAGAGCGAAAGCTAGGCGATGTAGCTTGGAGCAGGCCGGACACGCGGGCAAGGGTTTTGAAAAGAAGTCTTAAAAGCGGGTATGCGCAAAAGTGATGTCTGAGGCGAAGGCCAAAGCATAAACGGACGCGCAGGCCGCGGCAGAGATGGATTTGATAGATTCAGGGCCGGCGGCGGAAAGCTTGAAAAATTTGCACAATGAGTTGACGCTAAGGCAAGCGCTTGAATGAGGGTTCGCTGGAGCTTCTTTATATTCCAAAAATAATCACGGATAAGACTGTATGAGTTTCGCAAACCGCGCGAAAGAGCGCATTCGGCGCGGCGGCAAAATCAGCTCATGCCTTTTTCGATTTCCACAACGTATGGCAGGTTGCGCCATTTTTCGCCCGCGTCCATGCCGTAGCCCATAAGCCATTCGTTTGCCACGGTAAAACCCGTATATGCAAGCGGCACGTCTATAAGCTGCTGGTTTGGATTAACAAATAAAGCGCATACCTTAACGCTTGCCGGCCGGCGCGCCTCAAGGTTTTGCACTAAGTATCCTAAAGTTAAGCCGGTGCGGACGATATCTTCTATTATCAGCACGTGTTTGCCCGTTATGTCTATGTCCAGGTCTTTGGTTATGCGCACAATGCCCGACTGGTTGGAGGCGTAAACGCCTATGGACATAAAATCTATCATTAAAGGTACGGAAATGGCGCGTGTTAAGTCCGCGCAGAAATAAAGAGAACCTTTTAGCAGCGCGATTAGAACAAGTTCTTTTCCTTCGTAGTCTTTTGATATATCATTGCCCAATTCCACGGCGCGGGATTTTAGCTGCAGCTCCGTGAACGCTATTTTTTTGTAATACGGCCTGTTCATATTTATTCTCCGTTAGGAAAAAAGCGGCCGAGCAGGGAATGAAAATCTTTTTTATAAACAATTTTTATATTGATGCCGGGATAAAGCTCGCGCAGCTTTTTAACTTTTTTATTTTTTTCGGTTACATATTTTTGATTCATAGTTGTCAGTTCAATATACGTGTCAAACTTGGGCAGATAAAAATCCGGACTGAACGCGGAAGTTACGTTTCCGGAAGCGTCCCATTCCACCGGAAATGTTTTAGGCTCGTAAATCCAGTCGATATGGTACATATCAAGAAGGCGGGCGAATTCTGCTTCGGACTTGTTTTTAAGCAGCGCGACGTCGGAAAGATGGCACTGCGCCGCACCCTTTTGTGTTTCGTTTTCTATGCGCTCTATAACGGCGCGCTGGCTGTGCATGGCCATAACGGCGGCTACGCACTCGTCAACGGTAAGCATACAGGTGTTGAGCATAATATGATAATGGGAGACATCCGCTATGGATATGCCAAACAGCGCGGAAACAAACCTTTTTTGTTTCCTGTCCGTTTTTTCAAGTATTTTTAAAGCTTGTTGCTCGGATACGCGGTACTGCCGCCTAAGCCGCTCTAATCTTAAATTGTCGGGCGCGAAAACCCTAACGTGCAAAGCGTCTTTATCGCCGGCGAATATGGACTGAGAGCCAAACCCAACCATAACGCAATCGTTTTTTTGCGTGTATTCGCGCAGCCTGTTTATAAGAAGACTCAAGTAGGTAATGCCGGTATTTTTCTCCGTTAAATAGAATTTGGCGCTTTCGGTGAGCATGTGACGCTCGTGCGCGCTTGCGTCCCCGAAAAATTCTGAAAGCAGCGTTTCATGAGTTATAAGCGAAAACCCGAGTTTTTGAGCCAGTGAGGCGGCTATTTCGTTTCCAAAGCTGCATTGCTGCCTTGATATAGTGATAACTGACAAATAAGCTTCCTTCCGTAATCCGCGGACGCGGATTTATTGCGCTGCAAAAAAGCATGTTATAAGTATACCATATTTGCGCTTTTGTGAGAACAAGAGCCCGTTGTTTTTTTGAGCGATGCGGAGTTTGTTTTTGATTTAAGCTTTTATCAGCGATTGTGTTTTAAGGAGACTTGTATGGCAAAGCAAAACAGCCGGATAAGCGGTATCCGCTTAAAGGAAAAAACCGATTACACGATTGAGGCAAACGGGGCTTGGGACGTTGATATACAGAATATAGCCGAACGGATTAATACGTACCTTAAGGACGCGGCCGACGCGGGAAAATACAGTATCGCGGGTTTGTGCATCGCTCTTGGCATAACGCGCGAAAGACTTAATCTTTGGCGCGAAGGATACTTTAGAATTGAGGATATTGGCTGCGCAGTCCCCAACCCGCGGCTTGCCGCGTGCGCTCAAATGGGCTTGCTGCATCTTCAGCGCTATTGGGAGGAGAGCGAGAGACCGTCTTCGCTGTGTTTAAAACAGCTTGAAATAACGGGCGCATTGGGAGATGATTGCCGTCCCCGCGCGATGCCTCCTTTTGATTTGGGAAGTATAAAAAAATATGCGCGGTAGCGGTGAATAGCAAAACGCCAAAAGGAAATACTACCAGTAATTTGACTGCAGGGGAGGGGAAGGTATGAGAGCGATAATAGACAGGGACGGGTGTATATTGTGCGGGTTATGCGCGGACGTATGCCCCGAGGTTTTCCGTATGGGAGACGACGGCCCCGCGGAAACGATAACGGAGCAGATACCCAAAGAATCGGAAGACAGCGCGGCCGAGGCAGCCGAGGGCTGTCCGGTGGAAGTGATACGTATTGAGGATTAATTATAAAAGGAGTGCAAGCGCCTTAAACGGGCGCTTTTTTATATGATAAAAAATATGGGTTTAGACAATATATTGCTGCGCGCTTTTGGGAAGCCGACCAAAAAGCAGGAGGCTTTTCTTTTGGCGAGTGCTCGGTTTGTAGGATACGGCGGGGCAAAGGGAGGCGGAAAGTCTCACGCCATACGCGCCAAAGCGACGTACCTTGCTTTTTATTATCCCGGCATACAGATGCTTATAGTGCGGCGTACATTTCCGGAGCTGCACGAAAACCATACGAAACGGCTTAAGGCCGTTTATTCGTATTTGCCGCCGCATTATCAGCCTAAATATAACGAGGGGGAGAAGGCGTTTACTTTTCCTTGGGGTTCGCGCATAAAACTTGGTTATTGCAGCGACGAGGGCGACGTGCTTCAATACCAGGGGCAGGAATACGACGTAATCTTTTTAGATGAGGCGACGCAGCTTACGGAATACCAGTTTTCCTGGCTTTGCGCGTGCGTTAGGGGCACCGGCGGCTACCCAAAACGCACGTATATAACATGCAATCCGGGCGGCGTAGGTCACGCGTGGGTAAAACGGCTTTTTATAGACAGGGACTATAAGAGAGGCGAGAACGGACGCGATTACGTTTTTATACAGGCGCGCGTATATGATAACGCGCCTCTTTTTGAGTCCGACGAGGGATACAGGCAAACGTATGCCAAGCTTAAAAAAAAGTACGGCGGAACGCTTTCAAAAACAGCCCTTCACGAGCGTGCCATGCGGGGAGCCGATTATATAAGGCAGCTACAAAGCTTCCCGACTATGCTGCGGCGCGCGTGGCTTGACGGTGACTGGAATGTGTTTGCCGGACAGTTTTTCAGTGAGTTTAGCGAAAAAGCGCACGTAACGGAGCCTTTCGCGCTGCCTCCCGGCTGGAGAAAAAGCGCCGCGCTTGACTACGGGCTTGATATGCTGGCGGTGCTTTGGTTCGCGGTGGACGAGGACGGACGGGCATATTGCTACCGAAGCATAGAACGCGCCGATTTGACCGTGTCCGAAGCGGCAGAGGTTATAAAAAAATCGCAGTGCGAGAATGTGGAGGAATATATAGCGCCGCCGGATATGTGGAACCGCAGGCAGGATACCGGACGCAGCGCCGCCGAGATATTCGCGCAAAACGGCGTGCCGCTTGTAAAGGCCGGCAGCAGCCGTATAGACGGGTGGCTTAACGTGAAAGAATATTTAAGCGTTTCGCGCGGGAGCCCCCGTCTTGTCATTTTTTCCACCTGCGCGCCTTTGCTGCGCTGTCTGCCCCTTCTGCGGTATGACAAGCTTCGGGCGGGGGACGCCTCAACCGAACCTCACGATATAACCCACAGTCCGGACGCGCTTCGCTACTGGTGCTCAAGAAGGCAGTTGGAGCCCGCCGCGGGCTGTACGGATATGCGCGAGCCTTTCGGCAAGCGCGGCAAAAACGGCGGCGGTATGGAAAGATATCTGCTGGGAGGCTTTTTAGATTAAAGTGGAGAGAGCCGGACATATCCGGAAAAAGGCGGTAGGCGTAGCCGCCGAACACGCGCTTTGTAAAGACAATGGATTGTCCAAAAAAAAAAGACCGCGAAGGGTCTTTTGCGAATATTGTTATAAGCTTTTTGATCAGTCGCCCGCTATGGAATACGCAATATTTAACGCGTGGTCGGCGACGCGTTCAAGCGTTGAAACCATATTGGTAAACACCACGCCCACCTGCGGGTCGCAAAACTTGCTTTGCAGGCGTTCAATATGGTTGTCAATATATTGTTTCTTCATATCGTCAACTTCCTGCTCGAGCTTGTCCACCTCGGCGAGAAGGGATTTATCGCGTTTCGCGAAAGCTTCAAGGCTTCTTTGCAAGGTTTCCAACGCTTTGGACGTCATTGTACGAAGCTCACCGTCGGCTTCTTCGCTGAATTTGGATTTTCTTTCAGTAATGGAAATAGAGAACTCGGCAATGTTTTCAGCCAAATCTCCTATACGCTCCATATCTATAACCACATGATGGAGACTGCCCAATATTTTAAGGTCATGTCCCGAGATTTCCATGCCGCGGAATTCGATTAAATAATCCGTTATATGGTGGGTTAAGTAGTCAATCGTTTCTTCCACATCGAGCACCTTGCGCGCCTTTGATTCGTTTCGGTCGAAAAAAGCCGTTGTTGCGCGCCGCATATTATCGGCGGATATATCGCCAAGGCGCTTTAGCTCTTTTAACGTTTGGCCCAAAACGATGGCGGGAGTTTGTATTATGCGCGCGTCAAGAAATATAAGCCTTTTTTCCACCTCGTCGGCGGAGTGCTTATCTGGTATTATACGCTTTATAAGCTTTACCATAAGCGGTGCAAAGGGGAAAAGCAACACGGCGACGCTTACATTAAAAAGCAGGTGGAAATTGGCGATTTGACTCTTGGGACTATCCGGCGACAGCGATTTGACAAACCCGACAATATCGGGGATTATGGCCATAGCGCCTATAAAAACCAGAGTGCCTACTATATTGAACATCAAATGTATGCCTGCCGCGCGTTTTGAGTTTTGGCTTGTTCCGATGGCGGCGAGTATGGCCGTTATGCACGTGCCTATATTCATGCCAAGCAGCACATAGGCGGAGGAGTTAAGCCCTATAAGGCCAAGACCGGCAAAAGCCTGCAATATGCCAATAGCCGCGGAAGAGCTTTGCATGACCGCAGTGAAAAGCGCGCCCGCGAGTATGCCTATAAGAGGATTGCTGAAATTAAGAAGAAGGTTTTGAAACGCCGCGTCGTCTTTAAGAGGGGTCATAGCTTCGGACATAATCGCCATACCGACAAACAGCACGCCAAACCCTAGTATTATCTCGCCTACGCGCGATATCATGCGCTTTTTAACAAAAACGGTAAGAAACATTCCTATAAACAGTATAAGCGGGGCGATATCGGTAAGATTAAAAGCGATAATCTGCGCGGTGATACAGGTGCCCACATTGGCGCCCATTATTACTCCCGTCGCCTGCAGCAGCGTCATGAGACCCGCGTTGACAAAGCCGACGACCATAACCGTTGTGGCTGAAGAGCTTTGTATCAAAGACGTTGTTCCCGCGCCGACTAAAAACGCCGCGAAGCGTTTGCCGGTTAAAACCTCAAGCACGCGGCGCAGCCTGTCTCCGGCGGCGTGCTCCAGCCCCTCGGACATCATTTTCATGCCGAAAACGAACAAAGCGAGACCGCCAAAAAGCTTAAATACGGTTATTATATCCATCCAGTACCTCCATTTTAAAAAACCGGACAATATACGTACCGCAGTTGATTATACAGTAACGTCCTCTTTTTGTCACTCAGTATTTTTAGCGTTTTAAATTGCTGACTGACGAACACCGGCGTTTTTGCGGCACTTGTTTATACATATTGCTCTGTTATATAATTAATACATCAGGGAAAGAGGAGAAACGCCATGCAAAAAAGGATAGCCGCTATACACGATATATCCTGCTTCGGCAAATGCTCGCTTACGGCGGCGATGCCTATTATATCCGCGGCGGGAATTGAGGTTTGCGTAATTCCCACCGCCGTTCTTTCAACGCATACGGGTGGGTTTGCCGGGTTTACCTACCGCGACTTAACGGACGATTTATTGCCTATAGCGACGCACTTATCAACCCTGCCGATAAAATTCGACGCGATATATACCGGCTTTTTGGGTTCTTTTAAGCAGCTTGATATAGCGGCGCGGGTTATAAAGCTTCTTGGACGGGAAGACGCTCTTGTTGTTGTAGACCCGGTTATGGCGGATAACGGGGCTTTATATCAAACGATGCCCAAGGATTTCCCGGAAGGCATGAGAGGGCTTTGCGCCCGCGCGGATATGATTGTGCCTAATATCACAGAGGCGGCGCTTTTGCTTGACGAGCCGTATAAACGGTGGCCGCACACTCAAGAATATGTGGAAAGTCTGCTTTTGCGGCTTGCAAAGCTAGGTCCGCGCTATGTTGTTTTGACGGGAACCGGTTTTGACGATAAACATATGGGAGCCGCCGCTTATGACAAACAAAGCGGCTCTATCTCATACGCTTTTTCCAAGCATATGCCGGGGCTTTATCACGGGGCGGGAGACGTTTTCTCAAGCGCCCTTGTTGCCGCGGCGCTGAGCGGCTTTGGCATAAAAAAGGCTGTGCGCACGGCGGCGGATTTTACGGCAGGCAGCATACGCCGCACAAATAAAGCCGGCACCGATTTGCGTTTCGGTTTATGTTTCGAGCCGCAGCTGCCAAGGCTGATAAAAACGCTCGGCAGGCGATAACAATATGGTACTAACGCCGTCTGCAATTTGTAAAATTACGCGTTGCCCCGCAGCGCGTAAAGCCGCATACACAGCGGCGTTGAGGGCATCTTATCGCGGGCGGCCGGCTTTGTCCGGCAAGGTTAGCCAACGGCGCGGAGCATTCGGCGGCGGCGTCGGCGGCAACCCGCTGCGGCGGGCTGTTTGTTCCGGCCGCGCTTTTTGCGGGCGGCCGCATTATGCTTGCCGTGTCTAGTATGGTTTTTGTTAACAGTACGGCTTTACAGCCGGTCTTCGCGTCAACCGCGGCGGCTTTACGCTTCACGCCGAAATTAAAAAGCTGCGCCGGCATCATTTTTATATAATTCATCATACCACCATAAAAATAATTTCCTTGGTTTTATTATATGTGAAAACATATTATTGGTACGGCGGCGAATACGGCCGGCGTTAAATAATCGCCCTATAACGCAAAGCCGCGGAAAATTCTGTCTTGCGAACGGAAAATACTTGCCGTATATTACCCGCGCAAAGCCGCCGTTTTGCAGTTTTGCGGCAAGCCTAAAAAAAGCCGGGCGGAATATGAAATGTGAATATATACGGATACAAAGCTGTTTATAAATCAAGTAAAAAAATATATGCAAATATATTGACAATGAAAGTTAGCCGTGATAAACTTACATCGTTAGCCGAGGCTAACTATATGTGATTTGGAGGGGGTAACAATGACGCTAAAGCAGGTGCCTTGCGGGAGACAAGTAAAGGTGGTCAGGCTTAACGGAAAAGGCGCTTTGCGCCGCCGCTTTATGGATATGGGCATAACGAGAGGCGCTGTGGTTTCCATGCGCAAAGTTGCTCCTTTGGGAGACCCTATAGAGGTTTCGGTTCGCGGATACGCTCTTTCAATAAGAAAAGAAGACGCCGCGAACGTTATAGTCGAATAATTTTTTTTGAGTTATAAATTAGCCGAGGCTAACACTTGCGGGGGAAATACTTTATGTCACTTAAAATAGCTCTTGCCGGAAATCCCAACAGCGGCAAAACAACATTATTTAACGCGTTAACGGCAAGCGCCCAGTATGTCGGCAACTGGCCGGGAGTTACCGTGGAAAAAAAGGAAGGTCAAATAAAGGGGATAAACGCCACGCTTGTTGATTTGCCGGGCATATATTCTTTATCGCCGTATTCCCTTGAGGAGACAATCGCGCGCGATTACATAGTAAACGAGAAACCGGATATTATTATAAGTATTGTGGACGCGTCGAATCTGGAGAGGAACCTTTATCTGACGACGCAGATAATAGAGCTTGGAATACCCGTCGTGGTTGCGCTTAACATGATGGACGTGGTGCAAAAACGCGGGGATGAGATTGACATTTGCGTATTGGAGAAGGCTTTACGTTGTACCGTGGTGCCTATATCGGCCGTTTCTTTAAAAGGGCTTGAAACGCTTGTTAAAAAAATAACCGAAACGCCGGGAAAACCAAAGCCTTTGCCCTTTTCCCGGGATATAGAGCGGGCTCTTGATGGTATATACCGTATAATAAAAGGCGTCGAACCGTTTGATAAATACGAGCCTCGCTGGCTGTCGGTAAAGCTGTTTGAGCGCGACGCCGATATATACAAGAACGTGCCGCCCGAAATCCGCGAATGCATAGAGCGCGCAATTAAGGCGGCGGAAGAAAAATATGACGACGATTCGGAAAGCATAATAATAAATGACAGGTATGAGCAAATAGCGCGGCTGCTCTGCGGAATACATAAGAAGGCGTGCCCTAAAACCTCCGTCTCCGAGAAAATAGACAAGATTATGACAAACCGCGTTCTTGCGCTGCCTTTGTTCTTTGTAATAATGTGGGGCGTATATTATTTTTCTATTCAGATTGCGGGCGATATCACAACAGGCTGGATGGAGGAGATAATAGAATGGCTTTCCGCGGGCGCGGAAACGCTGCTTTTGGCATGGGGCGCCCCGATATGGGCTGTAAGCCTTATATCCGGCGGCATAATAAGCGGCGTGGGCGCGGTGCTTGTTTTTGTGCCGCAGCTTATTGTGTTGTACTTTTTTCTCTCTATACTTGAAGACAGCGGATATATGGCGCGGGTCGCTTTTATTATGGACCGGATATTCCGCCGTTTCGGGCTTTCGGGCAAATCGTTTATACCGATGCTTATAGGAACCGGATGTACGGTTCCGGGGATTATGGCTTCGCGCACAATAGAGAGCGAAAGCGACAGAAGGATGACCGTTATGCTGACGCCGTTTATACCGTGCGGAGCGAAGCTTCCCGTGTTTGCAATGTTTACGGGCTTTATTTTCTCCGACGCGTCGTGGGTTGGGCCTTCCATGTATCTTGTGGGAATAGCGATGGTTATAATCTCCGGACTTATACTTAAGCGTACAAAGCCTTTTGCGGGCAAAAACGCTCCTTTTGTTATGGAGCTGCCGGATTACAGGCTGCCGCGTATAAGCGGCACGGCGAAAAACGTGTGGGATAAAACAAAGTCGTTTATTATTAAAGCGGGAACGGTTATATTCGCCGCCAGCGCCGTTATTTGGTTCTTTAAATCATTCTCTTTCTCTTTGGAATACTTGGGTGAAGACGGCATCGGGCAGAGTATGCTCGCCGGTTTCGGGCGGCTAATAGCGCCCGTGTTCAGCCCGCTCGGCTTCGGGCGGTGGCCGTATGCCGTGGCATCCATATCGGGCATGGCGGCGAAAGAGATGGTTGTGTCGGTTTTTGCCGTTTTGGAGCCGGCGGGCATATTCTTTACGCCTGTAAGCGCTTACGCGTTTATGATATTCACGCTTCTTGCCGCGCCGTGTATTGCGGCTATAGGAGCGACAAGGCGTGAGATGGGCAGCGTAAAGTGGACGCTTTTCGCGGTTTTGTATCAGACGGGGCTTGCGTATTTTATGGCGCTTCTTGTTAATCAGGCGGGCAGTCTGCTTTTCGCGGACGCGGAGCGGGTGCAGTTTATATTTGCCGGCGCCGCGGACGAAGGACATGCCGTTTCGCTCGCGGGCAACCCTATGGTTTACATAATGGCGGCGGCGGTAATATTGTTTGTTATACTGGCGGTTATAAAGCGACGCAAACCAAGCATTTTGGGAGGCGGGTTTAATATACCCGCGGAAAAACGGCGCGGAAGGCACGGCGGCTGCGCGGGGTGCTCCGGCTGCGGCGGCGCGAACACGCGCAGATATTAGCTTGCTATTAGTATGGCAAGCGGGGGACTTGGCAAGCCCGCAAGCGTCGTTGGCACATTAAACAAATCTTTATATTCACTTATGTTGAAGGCTGTTCGTTGGCGGTGATATCGCCTTTTAACAGCCTTTGAACAAATTTAATTTTCCATATCATATAGCCTATAACGACACCCAACATATTAAGTATTAAATCATCAATATCAAAGCTTCCTCTTCTTGTTAAGAATTGAATCAGTTCTATAAAGATCAATATAATAAGCATCGTTGCCGCGCAGCTCTTTAATGTTTTAATCCGTTTCACATAATAGGGCAAATATATACCCGCCGGCAGAAACATCAAAAGGTTGGCGCTTATATTTAATACAGGTATATCGAGGTTTAATGCTTCCGTCAAAAATTGAGTTTATGTAAAATATGATTGTTTTAAATGGAATAAAATTAGACTGAAACAGCAGATAATCTTTTAAAGGCATATCGCTCCAGTGTCCTCTGCTTTTAATAAACATAGCGTAAATAATAAATGCTATGTATACAACAAGGCTGACTTTTATAAATATATTAATAAATTTTCTCATATTGACTCCTGGAATTTAGTTGTTATACTTATAAACCTTCCTCCCATTGACACCCAAACACAGGCGTATAATACCAAAGCAATACACCTATGTCAATATTAAAACACATTACTAATATTCTTACAGGCGGGATAATCTGACTTGCCGTTAGCTTAATATTATTTATTCAGTTCGGCCAGCTTTTTTTGCAGCTCGTCTATTTCCTTTATTATTTTCTTTTTTTCCTCTTCTTTTTGCCGTATGAATGTGTCGGTATCGGCCATGGCGGACAAAGTATCTCCGAACGCGGAAACCCATTCCCCGATTACAGACGCCTTTGCGGGGTCGTTTATTGACCTTTTTGTATATATTGCAAACAGCGGAATCAGCAAGGCCAAATTTTCACTGTCAATTATGTCTCCCATTTAAGCCCCCCGAAGATATTTTATGAATACCTAAAAGTTTTGGTGTCGCACAATTAATATTGTCTCATAAAACGCATATATATTTGCCGCCCAAAAGTTTTTAATGCCGTATTCCGGCGCTTTTGTGCGCATATCAATTAAAATGGGGGTGGAGCGCATGAAAAAGTGTATAATCTTTGTGATGGCTCTTGTGCTCGCGGGCGGATGCGCGGCTAATGCTTACGATAGGGAATCGGAATTAAGGCTTAAGCTTTTTCAAGAGGCGATGGAATACGTAGGAGTATGCGGCCGCGACGAAGCGGCAAACGTATGGGCAAAAGGGCTTATGGAGCGCAGCGCGGCGATGCAGTACAGCGTGATGGACAGCCCGCTTAAAAAGCAATACGCAAAATCGCTGCAAAAATCCGCGCCCAACTGGGTCACGGGAGTGTCAAGCCCTTGGGTAAGCGGCTATAGAGTGTTCGATATAAACGAAACGGACGACGGGCTTTTTCTGTATTCACTTACGGTATATACGGAATCGTCGGCAGGTCCCGAAGGAGAATATACGGCGGTGCTCGCTATAGGACGGGACGGGGATTTCTGGCGGATAAAGGGCATATTCACCGACGAGGAGCTTTTCGCCTATACCGGTTTTTATTAAACAGCCCAAAGGTTATAGGCAAGGGCTTTGCATATCATCCGAAAAAGGGATAAGAAACTCCGGTATGCCGCCCGAATACGGAGCCAACTGGTATTGCTGGTAGTAGACCTTAAGCCCTTCCGGCACAAGGAAGAAGTTGCTTGTGTTAAGACAGCGCGCCGCGTTTGCCTCGTAATCGTCAAAATACGCGCCGCTTCCCTTCTCTATGGAAGACATTATCTGCGCGGCTATTTTGCCTATGATTATTGTTTTGTATGGCGCGGCCGGCGGGAAAAAGCGCGCCATAGCCACCCGCCGAACGTTGTTTAAATCCCACGTTTCGCTGCTGCGCAAAGTTGAGCCGTGCGCGCCGCCCATGTATCGGTATGTATCAAAATAAAGGGATACGAAGCAACACTGATTGTAAGTTACCGTGCATGTTATAACGGCCTCGTAAGGGCGGAAAGGCACATCGCCGCTTGAGTTCTTAAGGTCTCGTACCGCCCTTATATACAGCGCCTGCCTAATCTGGCGGCGGCAGATATCAGCCCTGTTTTTATGGCAGCCGTTTAAAGCGTTTGCCGCTTTGCCAAACCGCGCGGAAGAAAACAAAGGATATTGCAGAGAAAATTTCAGTACTTTTGTTTTGCCGAAAAACAGCTCATCCTCCGTATCGTGCAGGCTTATAAGCATGTCGTGTGTCATAAGCAACCCCCTTTTCTTAAAATACATATTCACCGGCTCAAATGATAATGCGCGTTTTTCTCATTTACAAAACGTATTAAACAATGTAATTTATATATAAAGAAAAACAAGGGGAATCGCCATGAAGGAATTCGGAGTTTGCGCCGGCGGAAAAACCGCATATCTTTACACAATTAAAAACGACAGCGGCGTTAAGGCGGTAATTACCGATTTCGGCGCGGCGCTCGTGTCGCTTATTGTGCCCGATAAAAACGGCCGTCCCACGGATATTGTGCTTGGTTTTGACACTTTGCCCGAATACGAAAAAAACCCGTCATATATAGGAGTTACGGTTGGAAGATACGCCAATCGTATCGTTCGCGGCATTTTTGAGTTAGAGGGCAGGGAATACCGCCTTGACTGCAACGACGGCATAAACCATCTGCACGGCGGGCTTTCGGGTTTTGACAAGCGGCTTTGGAGTGCCGTAAAAACGTCGGAGAACAGCGTCAGGCTGGCGCTTTTCAGCCCCGATATGGACCAAGGATATCCCGGAAATGTTATAGTGAGCGTTGAGTATACGCTTGATAAAGACGCGCTGCGTATAAACTATTGCGGCATGTGCGATAAAACAACCGTTTTAAACCTTACCAATCATTCGTATTTTAACCTTGGAGGGCGGGACGGCGGTTTAATTCTCGACCATTATCTTATTATAAACGCCGGAGCGATAGCGCCCGTTGATAAATTCGGCAGCGTCAGCGGCGATATTATGGATGTTTCGGGAACCCCGTTTGATTTTAGGGACGGAAAGAGGATAGGCGCCGATATAGACGCAAAACACGAACAGCTGCTTTACACGGGGGGCTACGACCATCATTATTTTCTTAATGGAGCAAAAGTGGCGGCGCAGGCGTACTGCGAAAAAACAGGCATATGCATGAGCGTGTATACGGACAGGCCGGGCATACAGTTTTATTCGGGCAATTATCTTAACGATAAGCTGGTTTTAAAAGGGGGGCGCAAATCAGCCCGCCGCCTCGCGTTTTGCCTTGAAACGCAGTATGCTCCCGATTCGGTTAATAAGCCGCAGTTTGGCGATAACGCGGTGCTTGAAACGGGAGGGTGTGCGCGGCATCAAACAAGTTATGCGTTCTCTTGTAGCAAGCCGGAATGGGTCAAATAAGCCGTATTATTGGGCGCAAGGCAATACAAATTGTTTAAGGCTTGTCTTAAAAGCCGGGGCTATGGTATTATAAATACAAATTCAGCATATTTTACGGGAGAGCCGATATGAAAAAACTCGTTCTCACAGTTGTAATAACGATTCTTATATTCTTGCTGTGCGCGCCGGCGGCGTTAGGCGCGCCCGATGATTTTGAGACGCTTAAGCTCGAAAGCCAGGGTACGACGGTGTTTATGATACAGATGCGTTTGAGGGACTTAGGCTATATCAACTATCGGGCAACCGGAGAGTATCTTTCCAAAACAGTAAGCGCGGTGCGCAGTTTTCAGGAATATAACGAGCTTGACGCCGACGGGCAGCTTGGCGCTTTAACTTACGATAAGCTGTTTTCCAGCAATGTTGTGCGCAAACCTCTCGCCACAAGCGTTACTGTAAAATCAGGCCCGCCGCCGGTAGGCATTCCAAGCGGATTCGGGCAGCTTTCAGACTGGAATACGATAAACGATATATTTCCGGAGGGCGCCGCGGCGACGGTTACCGATTACAATTCGGGCAAGAGCTTCGAGGTTAAGCGAGTGGGCGGGAAAGGCCATGCGGATATAAAGCCCGTTGACCAAGCGGCTTACGGCACATTCCTTGAATGTTTCGGAGGCGAGCCAAATTGGGAAAAACGCTCCGTGTTCGTAACGGTGGGGGGCGTTAAATACGCCGCGTCTTTATTCGGGTATCCCCATGGCGAGGACGAGCACACGTGCCTTTACTTTTATAACAGCACTTCGGATGCATTAGGTTTTGTGGACAAGGAACATCAAAAATGGGTGCTTCGCGCCGCAAACATGCCTATGCAGTATTAATAAATTTATAACTTATAAGGACGTGAAAGCGTCCTTTTTTATCGCCTGGCGGTTTGGCTTTTCATAATTTCGCGCCGCACACTTAGGATTTGGTGCGAACACTAAGCTTCCTTCCGTATAGCCCGCGCGCGGAATATTGTGCTTACCGCGCACGCCGCGCCTATAACTCCAAGCCCAATCCAGCCTAACAAAAAGCTTTCGGTAATATAAACCATAATGCCGGCAAAAGCCGCTGCAAGCTGGAACGCCGATAGTATTAATACCGTAAGCCTCTGGCTTTTCAGCCTCTTGATTAATCTGTGGTGCAGATGATGCTTATCCGCCTGCATTATGGGTTTCTTAAGCAAAATACGGCGCAGCACCGCCGTTGAAAGGTCTGTTATAGGCACAATCATAATATAAATAGGCACAACGACTTCTATAACATTTTTTTGCGACATGCTCATTATGGTCATTATGCCGAGCATAAAGCCTATAAACATGCTGCCCGCGTCTCCCATGTAAATTTTCGCGGGGCTTATGTTGTAAACCAAAAATCCCAGTATGGCGCCGCACAGCGCGAGAGCCGTCGGCAATGCCAGCTGCGTGCGTCCCTGAAAATAAAATACCGCGGCGAAAGCCGCCGCCGATATAAGCGTAAGGCAGCCCGCCAGACCGTCAAGCCCGTCGGAGAGGTTTATAGCGTTGGTTATGGCCACAATCCAAAAAATAACCGCCAAAGATATAAGCAGCGTTGTAACGGCGTTGGTTTGCATAAGCCGGACGGGAAAATAGAACTGCAGGCAGCCGACAAGCACTATAGCCGCGAGTATGAACAGCGTAGCCAACCTGCGTTTTGCGCTTAAAAAAAGTATGTCGTCAATCAGCCCCATAAGAGCAACGCCGGAAATGCCTATTACAAACGCGATAACTATATTCGTTTTTAAACCTTCCACAAAAAATACAATATACAAAACAGTAGCCGCTATGGCCGACAGGTATATGGCCATGCCGCCCATAAGCGGTATGGGAGAAGTGTGCATCTTGCGTTTATTGGGATAATCAAGTATTTTAAATTTGCGCGACACCAATATCATAATAGGCGTTAACGCTAATGATAAAACTGTTGATATTGCCGCGGCGATTAACAAACGTTCCATTTGTTAAAGCGGATTTAAGCGACCGCTTTAAAGCCCTTTCGATTTTTTATAATTATATTTGAACTTGATAAAGCTGTCAAACGTGTATTATTACAGAACACGCCGCTATTGCGCAAAGCATCTTTGTATGGGTTGTTTATTGCTTTTTAATTGCGTATTGCTTTATAATTTATTGAGTGACGGTTGGGGACGCGGACTTAAAATTATAAAGGCTTTCGAAACGATAGCCCATGGCCTTCCATTCGGTGATTACCGAATCGAGCACCTTTGCGTTAGTCGCGGACGTGGCGTGAAGCAGCGCCACCATGCCCGGGTGGGTACGCGATATAATCGTATCGTATGCCGCGCTCTCGGTAGGCTGGTTGTCGTTGTACCAGTCTTTATACGCAAAACTCCAGAAAACGGTTTTGTACCCTAATTGCTGCGCGTATTTTAAGCAGCGCTCGCTCAAGCTGCCTTCGGGAGGGCGAAAGAATTTAGGCATCCGTTTGCCCGTTGTATCAGTATATATTTTCTCAACGCCGCTCATTTCAGCCTTAAATGTTTCAAAGTCGCTCATTTTGGCCATGTTTTTGTGGGTGGTGGAATGGTTGCATACAAGGTGTCCTTCCCGCTCCATACGGCACACAAGCTCAGGGTTTGTTTTTATATAATGCCCGACAAGAAAGAAAGCGGCGGGGACGTCATGTTTTTTTAGCGTATCGAGTATCTGCTCCGTATGGCCGTTTTCATATCCCGCGTCAAATGTTAAATAAATGATTTTCTCATCGGAGCCGCCCAGCCATAAGCCGTCGAAGCCGCTTATAAATGAAAACTCGGGAGGCTCCTCCGGCTGGCTGCCGTCGGTGCGCGGTTTGTAATACCACCCGTAAACCGTATCCTGGGTATGGGCGGAAAGCGCGGTTTTTTCGCCGCGCGACGAATAACACGCGTCGGCGGCAAAGCCGTTTACAAATGCAAGCCCGAGCAATATAACGTCAAGGCAGGCGATGGCGTAAATTATAAGTCCTTTGCGTTTCATGGCGTC
This sequence comes from uncultured Christensenellaceae bacterium, assembly GCA_964586785.1. Taxonomy (GTDB): domain Bacteria; phylum Bacillota; class Clostridia; order Christensenellales; family SZUA-584; genus SZUA-584. The sequence continues at coordinate 46,722 of CAZPHS010000004.1, read as the reverse complement.
CCTCAAAAAAAGATAATCCCGTATTTAATAGCTATGCCGGTTTACAAAGCGATATGTTAAAAGGGCTTGGCCTGATAAATTTTTTAAGGCGGCTTGTCCGTATTTTTACACCCCAAAAAGGCGTTAAGCCTTCTTTGGGGTTATGTTTTTAGTCGAATATTGTGACAAACTTGATTGAATAAAGGTCGCACATTATAAGGTCGTCGCTTAGCAGCGGACGCAGTACAATATAGCTTGCGCCAACCTCTACAAGCTCGCCTATTCTGTCAACCAAAGCGCCGGACGTACCGATTAAAAATTCAACGCGCATACTTCTGCCGAGAAAATTACGGAGGAATCCGGCGGTATAGTACGGGCTTTGCACGGTTGACGGCGCCTCGCCGGCAAGCGGCGCGGCGGAGTTTAACGGCACAAGCGGCCTTAACGTGTCCGGCGGCATAAACTGTTCCTGCGTTGCCCCCGTACCCGAAGGCATAACGGATCTGCCCGAAGGCAAGCCCGGTCTGCCGGTAGGAACGCGCGGCGCTGCCGGACGCATGTTTTCCCGCGGCTTTTGCATACCGGCCATGCCGCGGTTATCGGGATACCCGAAGTTATTTTTCATATTATTATCACCCCCTTTAAAAGTATGTTATGTCAGCGCATACAGCGACGTTGGCTGGAAGAAACAATGGTCGCGTATTCTGTTAAACTGCACCCCCGTCCGGTTATACGGAAAGTAAGCGGGACATTCCGGAAGGAATGGGTTCATATACCATAGTGTTTCTATAACGCCCGGATGCACGTTTCCGGCGAGCGCCCAGTCCGCAACGTCGTAATGTATCTGCTCGGGCGGGTTTGACCAAACAGTTTGGGGATTTATCTGTCCGCCTATAGTGGTAAGATAACAGGAAAACTGGCCGGGCTGGGTAAGCACGCGCCGCAAATCTCCCTGCCCCGTGCGAAGGTATTCCCCGTAAGCGACATGGACCCTGTTCATAATAGTGGTGGCCACGGCTTGCATTCCGCCGAGCCCTTCGCCTTCCGCCTCGCACCTTATCATTCGCGCAAATAATTCTCTTGCTTCAAATTCCATTTATCATCACCATATAATTTTTTTTCCGCCGGCGTTTATTGGCATACAGTATTGTATACTCGCGGCGCCGAAAAAGTGATAAAAAGCCGCGGCCGTAAAGCGAAAATATAAACTTTATAAAATAAGCGAACAGCGTAAACGCCGCGCCCATATAATACAACAGTCGTCAAATACATATTAAGGATGTGATAATATTTGGACATACATGTTGTTAAAGCCGGAGACACGCTTTATAACCTGGCGCGGCGGTACGGCGTTGGAGTGGACGCGCTGTATACGGTAAACGAACTTGGCGATCTCCCCTTTCTTGTTGTGGGGCAAACGCTTGTTATACCGACGGTTGAGATTTCTCATACCGTGCGGGAGGGAGAATCGCTTTACACTATCGCCCGGCGTTACGGGACAACGACAGACAGCATTATAGCTTTAAACACCATAGAAAACCCCGATTTGATTCAGCCCGGTACGGTTCTGCGCATACCTGTGCGCGAAAAAAACTACGGTTTTATTGAGGTTAACGGCTACATAGAGCCGAGCACGGCGCAGCGCGAAACACAGATAATACAAGAAGTGGGGGAGTACCTAACGTATATATCGCCGTTTAGCTATCAGGCGCGCGCCGACGGCAGCCTTGTGCCTTTAAACGACGCCGCTATACTTGCGCAGGCGAGGGCGCATCGTATTGCCGCGCTGCTTGTTATAACCAACTTCAGCGGCGGCAATTTTGACACCGAGCTTGTAGATACGATACTTGACAGCGCACAGCTGCAGGATACACTGATACGGAATATGATATCCGTATTAAGGGAGAAGGGTTACTACGGAGTAAACATAGACTTTGAGAGAATATCGCCCGAAAAGCGCGAAGAATACAACAGCTTTTTAAGGCGCGTGACGGCGGCTTTGCATCCGCTTAATTATGCTGTCTCCACGGCCCTTGTGCCAAAGGCTTCCGATGTGCGGACTGGCGCGTGGCACGGAGCGCATGATTACGCGGCGCATGGCGAGATTGTGGACTTTGTAATAATCATGACATACGAATGGGGCTGGTCGGGAGGGCCGCCCTATGCGGTAGCGCCCATAGACCTTGTGGAAGATGTTATAAGCTATGCGGTATCCGTTATACCCAGCCGTAAAATAATGATGGGTATGCCTCTTTACGGCTACGACTGGCAGCTGCCGTATATGCCGGACGCAAGATGGGCCAGAAGGGTTTCTCCGCAGCAGGCTGTTGCGCTTGCCGCTAAAGTCGGCGCGCGTATACGGTTTGACGAACAGACGCAATCGCCTACGTTCAGGTATTTCGATGAAAACGGCGCGGAGCACGAGGTATGGTTCGAGGACGCCCGCAGCGTCCGTTCCAAGCTCCTTCTCGTCAACAAATATGATTTGCGCGGCGTAAGCTACTGGGTGCTGGGGCTTTCTTTTCCGCAAAACTGGGTTGTGCTGGACGGCATGTTCAACATAGTAAAGGTTATACCGCCCACGGCTTAAGATAAGTATATGAAACCTTAAGCGCAATTCATAAAATACGGCGCAAACCTTCGGGCACGGGCACACAGCCCGTTGCCGGAGGTTTGTTTTGCGAAAAGCGCTATTCCTCCGCCAGAACAGGCCAGCGCAAAAGCTCCAGCTTATCGGCTAATCCCTTGTCCGGGCTTACCGCAACGGGTTTGCCCACAAGCTTAAGTATAGGAATGTCGGAGAGGCTGTCCGCGTACGCGGTGCTTTTTGCCCAGTCAACTTCGCGGCCTTCAAAAGCCGCGAAAAGACGCTGCGCCTTCTGCTCCCCGCAGACAATATCAAGCGGCGGCGACGAATCGACAATTCCGTTTTTGCAGTAAAGTTTTGTGCCTATTATTGTGTCAAATTTAAGCTTTTGCCCTATAAAATCCATAAGCGTTTGATATCCGCCGGAAAGCAGCACCGTATGGAAACCTTGCGATTGGACCCGGCGAAGCTCCGCGACGACGCACGGGCGGAGCTGCTGCGATATAAGGGCTGCGCAATGATTAAAAAAATCGTCCACAAAAGTCTTCGGCAGACCCGAAAAAATGCGCGTAAAGCGCTGCAGCGCGGTTTTGCGCATTTGCTCGCGCGAAAGCTCGCTGAAAAGCTTAAGCTTATAGCGGACAAACAACCCGCCTATGGAAAGGTACGCCGTCCATAACCTTAGGCGGGGCAGCTTTTGTTTGCGCCACTGCGATAGCAGAAACGGAAGCGTGTCTTTAGGGAACAGCGTGCCGTCAAAATCAAAAACCGCAAGCACCATATAAAAACTCTCCTATATTTTCATTGTAAGCGATATCCTCTTTTTAGCGATATCAATACCTATTACTTTAACTTTTACAACATCTCCGGTTTTAACCGCGTCCGAAGGGTGCTTTATAAACTTATCGGACATTTGGGATATGTGGACAAGCCCGTCCTGATGGACGCCTATATCGACAAAAGCGCCGAAATCCGTTACGTTGCGCACCGTGCCGGACAGCGCCATGCCTTCTTTAATATCCTCTAGGCGCATAATATCGCTTCTAAGCTCCGGCTGCTCGAACGCGTCCCGCGGGTCCCTGCCCGGTTTTTTAAGCTCGTCTATTATGTCGCGCAAGGTCGGCTCGCCTATACCCGCTTCCTTGGCAAGCGCGTTAAAATCCATTCCCGAAAGCCGCTGTAAAAGCCGCGGTAAATCTTCTTTAGTCTTAAGCTTTATGCCCGCCGTTTGCGAAAGCTTATCCACCGCGCCGTAAGATTCGGGGTGTATGGCGGTGGAATCAAGCACATTTTCAGCGTCGGATATTCGAAGAAAACCGGCGCACTGCTCGAACGCTTTGCCGCCTAACCCTTTAACCTTTTTAAGCTGCCGCCGGCTCGTAAAACGCCCGTGCGTTTCGCGGTAGAAGACTATGCCCGACGCCGCGGACGGCGTTATGCCCGCCACGTATTTTAAAAGCGACGCGGAAGCCGTGTTTAAATCCACGCCGACCGTGTTCACACAGTCTTCAACGGCGCCGGCAAGCGTCTGCGCGAGCCGCTTTTGGTTTACGTCGTGCTGATACTGACCGACGCCTATGGCTTTCGGGTCTATCTTTACAAGCTCGGCAAGAGGGTCCTGCAGCCTCCGCGCTATGGAAACCGCGCTTCGCAGCGCGACATCGAAATCGGGGAACTCATCTGTCCCAAGAGCGGAAGCGGAATAAACCGAAGCGCCGGCTTCGCTGACTATAGCGTAATAAACTTTTCTTTTTATCTCTTTTAAAAGCAGCGCCACCGCCGCTTCGCTTTCCTTTGAAGCCGTACCGTTTCCTATCGCTATTATATCAACATTGTGTTTTTCTATAAGAGACGCAAGCTGTTTTTTAGCTTTTTCCATGTCGTGATGGGGAAGCGTCATATAAATAACGGCGGTATCCAGCACGCGCCCCGTTTCGTCCACAACGGCGGCCTTGTTGCCTGTGCGGTATCCGGGGTCAAGCCCCAGTACTGTTTTGCCGCGCACCGGAGGAGACAAAAGCAGATTTTTAAGGTTAACACCGAAAACACGTATTGCCTGCTCCTCGGCTTTTTCGGTAAGCTCGTTTCGTATCTCGCGCTCCAGCGACGGAAAAATAAGCCTTTTATACGCGTCGTCCGCGGATTGGCGCAAATACCGGCTGCGTTGGCCGGCGAGTGATAACGCCTTATCAATTAGCGCCTGCGCCTCGTTATGCTCCGCCGAAAGCTTTATGCTTAATATTTTTTCTTTTTCGCCGCGGTTTAACGCAAGCACCCTGTGCGGAACAATTTTTTTGACCGGCTCGGAGAAATCGCTGTACATTTCGTATACGCCGCTTTTTTCCTCATCCGCCTTTGATATTATGCTGCTCCCTTGCTTAAGCCAGGAGCGAAGCAGGCTTCTCGCCGCCGCGTCGTCCGCTATCCTCTCGGCTATTATATCAAGAGCGCCTTGCACCGCTTCCTCCGCCGTGGCGACATTCTTTTCCTTGTTTACATACCCTTGCGCAATTTTGTCTATTTGCTCGTCCGCTGTTTGCTGTTCGAATATAAGCGCGGCTAAAGGCTCTAAGCCTTTTTCTTTTGCCATAGCGGCGCGTGTGCGCCGTTTCGGTCTGTACGGACGGTATAAATCGTCAACCTCTGTTATGCCCCGCGCCTCCGATATACTTTTTTTAAGCTCCTCCGTAAGCTTGCCCTGCGCGTCAATAAGGCGCATAACCTCACTTTTGCGCCCGTCAAGCCTTGTTAAATATTCCAGCCTGTCGGCAAGACGGCGCAGTAATTCGTCGGAAAGATTGCCGGTTGCCTCTTTTCTGTAACGCGCGATAAATGGCACCGTGTTGCCCTGTTCAATAAGAGATACCGCGCTTTGCGCCTGCTCTTTTGCAATCGAAAGCTCTTCCGCAAGCCTTGAAGATATATCAGTCATATGCGCTCCTTAAATGTTGCCCGAAAGACGTATTCGACTGCGATTATAGCATTGCGCGCGCCGCCGCACAAGACGCGGTTAAAGACACCCGTTACGCCGCGCTTTATAAACTTTTTTATATCGCGTTAAACCTCGATGCGCAGCGCGTCCGTTATATTTGCCTTTTTAATTTTGTTTGTTGAATAAAGCATTGTAACAAATACGACGAAAAAGACGCCGAACACACTTATTGCTATACTGCTCCACGGCAATACAAAGGAAACGTCCGCGCCGCTAAGAACGGCTTTGTAAATAAAATAGGTTAAAGCCGCCGATACGGGAAGTCCGTATAATAAAGCTTTTAACCCATAGAATATACATTCAAAATTTATCATCTTATTGAAGCCGCGGCTTCCAAGCCCGACCGACCTGAGCATGGCCAATTCGCGCTTGCGCAGATTGATACTTGTTGAAATTGTGTTAAACACATTGGCAATTGTAATAAGCGAAATCAAAATGACAAACCCGTATGTAAAAATATTTACAACAAATATGATATTACGGTTATGCGCCAGCGGCTCTGTAACATCGTATAAATAATAGTCAGCAATTCCCGCATCTTTAACCATAACCTCCATTTCGGCGAAAGACTTTGCGGGGTCGTTTGAGGAAAAATACATACTGAAGTTGTTATAGGTTTCTTTTGGAATGTTTAATTTTGCTATATCGGAGTACGGGGCGAAGACGGCAACGCCGTTAACCGGAGATTGAAAGACGCCGTAAGGCATCGCATCGGTAACGATTAGAGATATTTTCTGCGAATATAAGCCTTCCGTTATATCAAGCGTTATCTCGTTATTGTTAAAAATATCTATAGATATGGTTCGGCTTGCCTCGGGGTCATAGCCCTCCGCTTTGGCCGCCGCGAGAAATTTACCCTGCGCAAGCCCAAAATCGTCCGGCGAAAACCCCAACGATTCAATATATTGCCGATAAGTGATATCATCAATGAAATGTATGCTTATTCCAAGGAAAAGTCCGGTCATATCGCCACCGTAAAAATAATCAAAATAGCGCTCGGTAATATCGCTTTTTTGTACGGGGGCGGAACAATATATATAGTTCGAATAAGCGCTTTGAGTAACTCCCTGCGCCGTTTTCATACGATCGTATAAACTCAAATACCGGCTTTTTGAAACCAAAGTGTTTTGGGATGCCGAAAACGATATATCATATCCCGTGTCTTGTATCGTCATCTTAGTTGCCTGCGTAAGATACATACAAAAAGCGCTCGCGGCGACAAACAGTACAATGCTGACAAAAAGAGAGATAACGGTGCTGCGGTAACGCTTTTTATTCCGCTTGAAGTTTTTCAGCGCTAGCGTGCCTTCAACTCCGAATAACAGCCCCGCAAATTTAGAAGTTTTAACCTCTTTCGGTTTTATTTTTATATCGTCGGCCTGTCTTATAATGTCTATAGGCGTTTTTTTAGCCGCTCTTTTAGCCGGAATATAAGCGGAAATAAGTATCGTAACGCTCCCTATTACCGCCGCGGCGACCACCGCCGGACAGGAAAGGTGCAACGATAAGTCTGTATTACCCCAAAACATGGATTTAGTTATATCGCCTATCAGCCGCAACGTAATCCCCATACCGCCCGCCCCCGCAATAATTCCGAGGGGTATGCCAATAACTCCAATGCAAACACCTTCAAACAGCACCGATCTTCGAATTTGTTTTTTTGCCGCTCCTACCGAAGACAGAATTCCGAATTGACGGGTGCGCTCGCTTACCGAGATGGCAAACGAATTGTAAATCAGGAGAACGGAACCGATTAAAATGAGCGAAATAAGAATAGCGCCGAGAGAATACAATACCGTATTAAAGCTGTCATTGGCGGAAACGCCGTAATAACGCAAAAATTCCCTGTTATAATCCACGCCGAAACCACCGGCCGTTTCTTCGACGTAGTCATATATTTTTGCGGGAGTCTTGAGTGAAACATATACGTCAAGCCCGCCGCGTTGTTCCGCGTCAGTTTTTGTAACAAGCGTATGGCCGGGCGAGGAATAATCCTCAAAACCCGCTCTCTCACATATACCTACAACAGTATAAGCGTTTTCGCTTTTAGGCAGAAAGCTTTCTTCCTCCCAGAGAAACGGCGTGCTTTGGTCAAGCTCTGCTCCCTCATAAGATATGCGGCTCCCGATGGACAGCGTCAGCGTATCCCCGGGTTTATAGGTCATGCCGTCGTCTGCTAAAATATATTCGGGTATTAATATCTCATTGCTGTTTTGAGGAAGTCTTCCGTTGGTTAAATGAATTCCCATCGAACCGAACGCAGTATCGTCCAATCCCGCGACATAAAAGTAAGGCTTTTCGTATTGACCATTATCATACATGGCATAGCCAATATTTTGTATTACGGAAGCGACGCGCACCTTCTCGTCCGCAGTTACTTTTTCCGCAAAAGCCGCGTCAACATTTTTAAATTTCGCGTGCCAATCGCCGCTTCTGTATATGTATTCCTGTATAATATAATTTTGCAGAGACGAGATAAAGCTTGTGACCGCCGTAATCATGGCAATCGAAAGTATCACTCCGATAATGGTAACCGCCGTGCGGGTACGGTTTTTCTTCAACGCTTGCAGTGTAACCTTGTTAAATACATTCATGCCCGCACCTTCTCGTCCTGCGAGACTTTGCCGTCCGATATTTCAATAATACGGTCGGCTTTAAGCGCTATATTCTTATCATGGGTAACGATAATAAGCGTTTGCCCGTATTTTTCATTGCTTAGCTTTAAAAGATTAATAATATCCAATCCGCTTTTGCTGTCCAAATTGCCCGTGGGTTCATCGGCAAGTATTATTGCCGGATTATTCATCAGGGCGCGTCCTATAGATACCCGTTGCTGCTGTCCTCCCGAAAGCTGATTCGGCAAATGACCGCGGCGTTCAGACAGATTGAGCAAATCGAGCAGCTCGTTAAGCCGTTGTTTGTTTACCTTCTTTTTGTCTATCAACACGGGCAGCGATATATTCTCCTCCACGGTTAATGTGGGAATCAGATTATAAAACTGATAAATCAGCCCAACCTGCCGTCTTCGGAATACCGCCAGCTTTTCGCTGCCGCGGGAGTATACGTCTTCTCCGTCAAGATATACATTGCCGCTTGTAGGCAAATCAACGCCGCCGATAATATGGAGCAATGTAGACTTTCCTGAACCGCTTGCGCCGATAACCGCGACAAACTCTCCTTTCTTAATCGTCAAAGAAACATTATCAAGCGCGATTACCTGATTCGCGCCTTTACCGTATATTTTGCACAGTTTATCGGTTCGTAAAATATCCATGCTTTTGACCGCCTTTTTGTCTATAAATTTTTTATTGGGTTGAGGAAAATCACAAGCCTTTTTAACGGGAATTATGGTTTTCGAGCATATTATCTATGGAGTTAACCAAAGACAGCTGTATATCAAGTATTTTATCAATGTCTATATCCATATGTTGCATTATAAACTCTTCCGGAGTGGCAGAATACGAATGAGCGGAGGCGTAGCCGTAGGCCGTCGTTATAATGCTTTTGCTTTTATAGAGCTTTAAAAGCTCCGTATAAAGATTATCGGACGGAGAGGTTACCGACAAGGAATCAACCAGTTTCGCGAATTCCGGCTCCTCGTCCATGTACCGCCTAATTATTATCATAGCGTCTTTAATTGCTTGCTCCGTAGCGCTCATCGCGCCGGTAAGCGCTTCCACGGCATCCGAACCGGTTTTTTCGGTAAGCATAAGCGAAGTATTTTCAATACAATCTTCCAGCTTTGTCGCGTAATAAACGGCAAGCAGCGCCGATTGCAATTCGGGCTCTATGTTACTTCCCAGTATATTGTCCGCGTCAATCTCGGGCAGCGTAAGCGCAAATTGTGTGTATTTTTGCGCGGCCGCGAGAATTTCATTATCCATAATACGTCACGCCTTTTGTTTTTTGCTGTATAATAACACGCTCGCGGAAAAAAAGACAACAGCCATTCCAAAAAGTATTATTACATTCAATAACACATCTTTAAAGTCCGCCCCGTACACCGTCAGGCTTTCCGCGGCCTCGACAGCCCATTTTTGCGGCGTTATGTTCGCCGCGGCAAGCAGCGCTTTAGAGTCGATAATAGAAAGCGGCCACATACATCCGCCCAACATGCTGGACGCGACCGCAATCACCGGAGTTACCGACCCTAACTGGTCTATGGTTTTAAGCCCCGCGGCAAGCAGCAGCCCCAAGCATACTATGCAAAGCACATACACCGCGAATACGGCGAACACCGGCAGAAGCCGCGCCCCAAGGTTATAGCCAAACAGCGCCTGTCCGGCAAAAAGCACTATTCCCATTTGCAGCACGCCCGCAATATAAGCGGGAAGCAGATGTCCGGCAAGCACCGCCGCGGGGGATACGGGCGATATTCGTATGCGCTCCCATGTGCGAAGCTTCTTATCCTCAAGCAACGCGCCCATTGTGAATATAATCGAAAACATAACGAAGAAAATATTATAACCCAGTAAATAGTGCATGTTAGACGCGAACACCTCGTTATACCGCCCCGTTTGCGCAACGGAGAAACTGACCGTTATAAGAGGAATGCCGCCGTCATTCTCAAGCGCCTCGCGAACGGATTCCGGCGAAGGCGCGCTTAAACCGGCGTTGGCAAACGCTGTTTGCATCGCGCCGTAAAGGCGGTGTTCGCGCGCGGCCGCGCGGTAAGCCGAACGGACGGAATTCTCAAGCGCCGTAACGTCCGCGCTGTTAGTGACGCGTATAATATTCAAGCGCGCTTCACCGTTTTCCGCGGCGCTCCCGAAACCTTCCGGCAGTATAATTGCCGCTATTGATTCGCCTTTTTCTACAGCCCGCTTAGCGCCGAGCCGGTTTGTATGGTCAAGCTCGTAAGAATCTGCAAGTCCCTCTATAAACTTTTGCGAAAAAGCGGAGCGATCGTTGTCCGTAATATTAACGCGCGGCGAGCCGCCGTTCATAGCGCTGCCAAAAATCATAGACAAAACAAGCGCCATAACAATCATTATCGCGTACAGAGGCATATCGGAGCGCATTCGCTTAAGTTTAAGCCACAGCATAGCGAGCATATGTTAAGCTCTCCTTTCACGCGGGAACAGCGCCGCGCCCGCCGCCGCCAACACAACGCCTATGGCAACGCTTCCCAGCATAAAAGGCAGTATCTCGCCTAAAGGCGCTCCCGATACGTTTCCCGTATACGCCATTACGGCAAGCCCGTTAGGCGTAAAAAGCGCGAGAGACGAGAAAAACTTAGGCAGTACGGCAAGAGGCAGGAAGCTGCCTCCCAGCAGCGCGAGAACCTGCACTATAACGCTCTGGAAAACGGTGCCTATTCCCGGATTTCCCGCGCGGTACACAATCACCATAAGCAGCGTTCCAAGCCCTGTTACCGAAACCGCCGCGCACGCGGATATAGCCATAAAAATATACGGGTTTCCCCAGTTGATACCGAATACCAGTGTGGAAAAACCAAGCAGAGCCGTAAGCTGTATAAGGCACAGCGCAAATACGGCGAACGCTTTGCCGCACAGCAGCTTTACGCCTGATACTCCCGAGGCGGAGAGCCGCTGCAATGTGCGCTCCTCGCTTTCGGTGTATAAGAAAGTGCTGCCTTGACCGGCGGAATACAGTATAAACATGCATGTCATAGCTATGGAATAGTACGAGAAGCTGGTAAGCGGCTCTCTTGCCGCTACTCCCTCCAAGCTGATATTTACGGACGGCGGCTGCGCAAGGCTTTTAACGAAAGACTTAATATCAAGCCGCTCAATGGTCTGCCGCGAAAAATTCCCGCTTTCCGTTACGGAGTTTATAAGAAGCTTAATGTCAGTTGAGAGCATGGAGAGCGTTTCGGCGTATGCCTTAACAATGCTGTTTACTATGCCCGCTTTAAACGCGCTGTTAGGGGAACCCGTAACGGAAAGCTGCGTTCCGCCGCTTTCCATACCGGACATCGCCCGCATAATGTTTGCCGAAAAGCCGTCTGGTATTGTTATATACGCGTCTATACCGCCCGCGTCAAGCTTGTCTTTCGCGGACGATTCTTCCATAATCTCGTAGCTTATAAACGAAGCGACATCCTCGGCATCCAACACAGTGTAAACGCGAGCCTCGTTTATATCAAACGCGCCGGATTGAGGCTGCCCGCCGTCGTTGTCCACAACGGCTATATTTATATGTCCCATTGAGAAACCCTCGGCGGTAAACAAGCCCCCAAGCGCAAAGCTTAATATAGTAATAAGCACCACCGGCATTAAAAAAATGAACATAAGAGCAACGCGGTCGCGAAGAACGACGCGGATATCCTTTAAAATGATGTCTTTTAATTTCATAAACTAGTCCCTTAGAGCGCGGCCTGTCAGGTTTAAAAAAACCGTCTCGAGGCTTACCCTTTTTATTTCAAAAGACACTATGCCCGCGCTGCTTTTTCCGGCAAGCGCTAAAATTTCCCGCGAAGCTTTTTCCGCGTCGTTTGCTATTACGCTTATAACAGAGCCGTCCGATGTCGCCTTAACAACGCTTTTCGCGGCCGCCACGGCTGTGAAAAGCCGCTCGTCCCGCTTTGAGAGCTTCAGCTCAAGCTCGCTTAGCGCGCCCACCGATTTGACGATTTCGTCTTTTGTACCGGAAGCTATTATGCGCCCGTTGTCCATAATGCAAAGGCGGTTGCATAAAAGCTCTACTTCTTCCATGTAGTGGCTGGTGTATATAACGGTGGCGCCGTTTTCGGCAAGCCGCTGTACGGTGTCGAGTATGTGGCTGCGTGATTGCGGGTCTATGCCGACCGTCGGCTCGTCCATAATAATAAGCTTAGGCTCGTGCAGCAGCGCCGCTCCTATATTAAGCCGCCTTTTCATACCGCCCGAATACTTTTTTACCCTGTGCTTTAACCGCTCATTTATGCCTATGATTTCCGAAACATATTCGATTCGCCTGCTAAGCGCGGCGCCCGACAAACCGTACGCGCGCCCCCAGAATTTTAAGTTCTCAAGTCCGGATAAACCGGGATACAGCGCAATCTCCTGCGGGACGAGCCCCAAGTTTTGCCGCAAAGGTCGCGGGTTTTGGGCAATATCGCCGCCGTTGTAAAGTATATGCCCGCCGTCCGGTGTCAAAAGCGTTGCTATCATAGAAATGGCGGTGGATTTGCCGGCGCCGTTCGGGCCAAGCAGACCGAAAATATCGCCCTTTTCGACGGCAAAAGATATATCATCAACCGCTTTTATATTCTTGAAATACTTTTTTAAATTAATGATTTGCAGCAATTTTTTAAAGCCTCCGGCAAAACGTATTGAGTAATTTATTCCATATTATCATAAGGCAATAATCTGCGCAACATACATAAATTACAACGAGAGTATTTTGGGATAAATGCAAAAATTAAAGTGAGAAACGTTTATTTTCGTGCGGCATAAATTATATAGTACAGCGAAATAAAGGGTGATTATTGTTTGGATATAAATATTGGGATTGAAGATAAAGGAATGGAGCTTACGCCGCTTATAGCCAACCGCACGCATGACGCGCTGCGGCTCGGCTGTCTTGTCGGCATAAGCGAAGTGGACGGCTCGCAGGGGCGAATAGTTAAGGTAACCTTAACGGACAGTGAAAACGACGGCGAAAAAGAAAAGTTAATATTATGCACCATACTTTCGGATATCATTGTGGAAAACCTGCAGATTCGCTTTATGGTTAAGCTGTTAAAGCAGGACTATTATTTTCTGTCCGAAAAGGAACAATGCGATATACTTGTAAAGGCTCTTAAAAGGCTGTGGTATGGCACGCAAGGCCAAAAGGACGAGATAGCTTACTGCAAAAGGGAAGTAAAGCAGCGCATTAAAGACGCGTTTGCGCAGAACGAATCGGAAACGATGATGCTCGAGGGTTTTATGCGCTTTCGCATGAAGGATTATCTGGAATTCTGGGAGAGGGAGCTTTGCCGATGTGTTGAGGATTATATAAAAAAACGCGAATATGTTGAATTCGTTGAAATACTGCGGCTGTTTGTTAAAATAAGAATTCCGCGCGTGCGCAAGGTACACCTTTGCGTGGACGGCGACGGGGAATACATGCTGCTTGACGAGAGGCTCTGTATGCTAAAATGCCGCGTGAATGAAAAGGAAGCCGATAAGGACGACGCGCTGCTAAGCGCGCTGGTTAACATAGCGCCGCTTTCGATAATAGTTCACAACAGGGAACGCTTTTTCGATGCCCGCATAATAGAGACTATAAAAGATGTTTTCGGCGGAAGGGTAGAGTTTACCGAGGACATGATTTAACAAAAAAGGCCGCCTTTTAAACCTTATAAGGCCGGCGCAATTGCGTGCTTGCCCATCTTTACCATGCGTAGTAAAATATACGTATAACTTTTTTGGAGATTCACATGGTAATAGATTTTCACGCACATTGTTTTGCCGATTCCATAGCGGCGTCGGCGATAAAAAAACTTGAGGCGGGCGCGGATGTCGCCGCGGTTCACGACGGCACGGCGGAAGGGCTTGTTGGGCATATGGCGCTGTGCGGGGTGGATAAAAGCGTCGTGCTGCCGGTAGCGACAAAGCCTTCTCAGGTAAGGCGTATAAACGAATGGGCATGCGGCGCAAAAAGCGACAAGCTGACCTTCTACGGGGCGCTTCACCCGGACGACGAGGATTTTTACTCGTCGGCGGAGAGGGTAAAAGAATCAGGCTTTAGGGGCGTTAAGCTTCATCCGGATTATCAGCATTTTTACGCGGACGAGCCGCGCATGATGCCTCTTTACGAGGCGCTGCGGGATTTGGGGCTTGTTCTTGTGCTGCACGCCGGAATCGATATAGGATATCCCGTGCCGGTGCATTGCACGCCTGTTATGATAAGAAAGATAGCCGACAATATACCGGGGCTGACAATTGTGGCGGCGCATATGGGCAGCTATTCGCTGTGGCGCGACGTCGATGAGTTTTTAACGGGGCTTCCGATATATTTCGACACCTCGTTTTCCCACCACGCGCTTGGCGGCGGCGCAATGGCGGATATGATACGCCGTCACGGCGCGGAAAGGGTGCTTTTTGGCACCGATTCCCCGTGGAAACGCGCTGACGACGAGATAGCGGCTGTTAGGTCTCTTAATCTTCCCGCGGATGATATAGACAAAATACTATATAAAAACGCGCTCGCGCTTATTTAGAAAAGCCAAAAGCAAAAAATGCCGCCCGCAAACATAGTACATACCTCTGTCATATTATATATAGGGAAACCATAACAGCATATTGCGGGGTGAACTATGATTGAGCGAGGGGATGTTTACTACGCGGATTTAAACCCCGTGACCGGCTCAGAACAAGGCGGCATCCGTCCTGTGCTTGTGATACAAAACGACACCGGCAACAGGTTCAGCCCAACGGTTATAGTGGCGGCCATAACATCAAATACGGGAAAGGCGCGGCTGCCGACGCATATCGTAATTAATGCGGATGTGCTGTGCGAAAAAAGCGTTGTTCTTCTCGAACAGATAAGGACGATTGATAAATCAAGGCTGATAAAAAAAGTGGGCCGGCTGAGTGAAAGCGATATGCTTCGTGTTGACGAGGCGATATCTATCAGCATGGGGTTTGATAATACAAAGCCGAACGACAAAGACTAAAGCGGAGGAGATTGTCTCTTCCGCTTATTACTTAAAAGGAGAAAGCATGAACCGGCGCGTAAAAGATTATATGGTGATAACCGCCGGCGTCGCCATAGCCGTAGCGGGGCTTAACTTGTTTCTTGTACCCAATAAGATAGCCGCCGGCGGCATAAGCGGAATCGCCACAATACTTTATCATTTGTTCGGGTTTCCTCTGGGGGCGGCCATAGCGGCGCTCAATGTTCCGCTTTTTGTGGTTGGCTTTCGCATGGTTGGAAAAAGCTTTGCCATACGCACGCTTTACGCGCTCGCGCTTTACTCGGCGCTCGCGGAGATAATTCCGGTTATTGGCGGCGAGGATTTATTTTTAGGCTGCGTATACGGCGGGGTTCTTATGGGCGCCGGCGTTGGGCTTGTTATCCGCTCGGGCGGCTCGACGGGCGGAACGGACATGGCGGCAAAAATGCTGAGCGGGCGGTTTAAATCTTTAGGCGTCGGCTCTTTTGTGTTCATTATAGATTTTGTTGTAGTCGCGGCGGCAGGCGCGATGTTCAAGCCGCAGGCGGCGCTTTACGCCATAGCGTCGATATATATTACATCTAAACTTATAGACGCCATGACTGTCGGTCTTGTTTTGGCGAAGGCGTTTTATATTATATCCGACAAAGGCGCCGAAATTTCCCGGGCTATCATGGAGGAGTTGGGGAGGGGGGTCACCGCGCTGCGCGCAAAGGGGCTCTACAGCGGGCAGCCGAAGGAGGTGCTGCTGTGTGTATTAAGGTGGTATACCGAAGGCGCAAAGCTAAAACGGCTCGTTAAAAAAATAGACGGGAACGCCTTTGTTATAGTCGCCGATGTAAAAGAGGTTTTGGGCGAGGGATTTTAAATATTTATTAAACAGAGCCAAAGATGTCTTGTTTTGTATACTGTTTTGGTGGTATTATTTTGATGAAGTAATTTTTCGGAGGGACAAATGCAAACCGCAAAGACGACAACTTGGTGGTTTACAATGATTATAGGGCTTATTATACTTTTAACGGGCGTATTTTTAATAGCGTGGCCTTTGGCCGGTCTTGGAGCGCTCACCTTTTTGCTGGGCTCGGGCATACTCGGCTTTGGGATATACAATATATTCATGGCGGTTAAAACAACGGACGACAACAGGCTGTTTATACCTTTTCTTGTTCACGGGCTTCTAAACTTTATTATGTTTTTGCTGGTTATAATAATACATAATTCGCCCGCGCATCTTGGCGCTCTGCTTGGCAGCTGGTTTATAGTGTTCGGTACATTCCGTATAATATACGCCCGGCAGGACGCCGAAAAAAAGCTGAGCGCCCGCGTGGGGGTTTTTCTGTTTTTGATAGGAGCCGCGCTTCTTGTGCTGCCCTTTGTTATAGGAATAGACCACGTATTATTCCTTGGAATCACTGCCATAGTAATAGGCGCGGCGCGCGCGGGCTTAAGCATACTAAAAAAAGTGCGCAGTGACGAAGCGGGCGGCGGAAGGGCGGATTTGAGATAGTTGACATAACGGCGGGGCGGGTAATATAATCATTCGGTAAATATTTTGCGGAGCATGGAAAAGAAAAAGCTTTTGTATAAAGGCGCAAAAAGAGACGGCGCACCTTGGGCTGAAAGTGCGGCGGCGCCATAAAAAAGCGGTACCGGCTTTTCCATTTCGCGGGGCGCCCCCCTTACCGGGCAATAAAGAGCCATCGCCAAAATTTATGCGGCGGCGGAAAATGGGTGGAACCGCGGTTTTGAAAATCGTCCCGTGCAGTTTTGAGCGCACGGTTTTTTTATTTTATGGAATGAGGTTATAAAAGATGAAAATTATTATGGCAAACGGCGAGAAAAGAGAATTTGCGGACGGCAGCAGCGCGGGCAAAATTGCGGCGGAGATATCGGCCAATCTTGCCAAAAAAGCGCTTGCCGTTTTGATAGACGATAAGGTAAAGGGGCTTGACGCGGTGCCGGAAGAAAACAGCAGGGTTACGATACTAACTTTTGATGATGAAGACGGTAAAAAAACGCTGCGGCACAGCGCGGCGCATATAATGGCTCAGGCTGTGCTGCGGCTGTTTCCGGAAGCTAAACTGGCGATAGGCCCTTCCATAGACAACGGCTTTTATTACGACTTTGATGTGCAAAAGCCTTTTGACGCTACCGATTTGGAGAGAATTGAAAAAGAAATGCGTAGCATAACGGCGCAGGATTTGCCGATAGAAAGATTTGAACTGGGTTATAACGAGGCGCTTGAAAAAACGAAGGACGAGCCGTATAAACAGGAGCTTATACGGGAATTGCCAAGTGACGCGGTAATAAGCTTTTACCGCCAGGGAGAATTCACCGACCTTTGCGCGGGTCCGCATGTTCCGTCTACCGGCAGGGTTAAGCAATTTAAGCTTTTAAGCGTGGCGGGGGCTTACTGGCGCGGAAGCGAAAAAAATAAGATGCTAACGCGCATATACGGCACGGCGTTTGAGAAGCACGAAGAGCTTTCGGCTTATCTTGAAATGCAAAAAGAGGCAAAAGAGAGAGATCATAATAAATTGGGGCGCGAGCTTAAGTTTTTTATGACAAGCGACGTTGTAGGCCAGGGGCTGCCTATGCTTATGCCTAAAGGCGGCAAGCTTATGCAGACGCTTATACGTTTCGTTGAGGACGAGGAGGAGAAGCGCGGTTATATGCATGTACGCACCCCTCTTATGGCCAAAAGCGACCTTTACAAAATATCGGGGCATTGGGACCATTACAAGGACGGTATGTTTGTTATAGGAGACGAGAGAAGCGGCGAAGACGTTTTAGCGCTAAGGCCTATGGAATGCCCGTTCCAGTTTCTTATGTACAATTCGGAAATACACAGCTACCGCGAGCTGCCTGTACGCTACGCGGAGACGGCTACGCTGTTTAGAAACGAGGCCTCGGGCGAGATGCACGGTCTTATACGAGTGCGTCAGTTTACGCTTGCCGACGCGCACATTATCTGCACTCCGGAGCAGGTGGCGGACGAGTTTAAGGCGGTGCTCGATTTGATAAGCTATGTTATGAGCGCGCTGGGCGTTGAAAAAGAGATACGTTACCGTTTCTCCAAGTGGGACCCGAATAATACCGAAAAATATATAGACAACCCAAAGGCATGGGAGACCACTCAGGCGCTTATGAAGCGCATACTCGACGAGATAGGTCTTGATTATACCGAGGCGGACGGCGAAGCCGCGTTTTACGGTCCTAAGCTTGATTTGCAGTTTAAGAACGTGTACGGCAAGGAAGACACTCTTTTTACGGTGCAGATAGATTTTGCGTTGCCGGAGCGTTTTAGCATGACTTATGTGGATTCGGACGGAGAGAAAAGACGCCCGTATGTAATACACCGCTCGTCCATAGGCTGCTACGAGCGCACAATCGCCATGCTTATAGAGAAGTACAAAGGCGCTCTGCCTTTGTGGACGGCGCCGGAGCAGGTGCGGCTTATGGCGATAACCGACCGCTCAATAGATTATCTGCGCGAATGGGAAAAAAGATTGAAAAGCGCCGGAGTGCGCTGCGCAGTCGACGGGCGCAGCGAAAAGATAGGCTATAAGATAAGAGAAGCGCGCGGTGAGCGCATACCGTATATGGCTGTGGCAGGAGACAACGAGGTGCAAAAAGGCACGTTGGCCATACGAAAGCGCGGACAGGGCGATATAGGCGAGATGGACGGCGAAGCGTTTATCAAAATGGTGCGTGGCGAGATAGAAAACAAGGTTATTTTTTAGCTGCTTAAAGGTCTTTTTGTGCCGAAAGCGTCATTATGACGCGATAGCGTCATGCTTTATAGGCGGCGCCTCTACCTTGGGCGGTATAGGCACCGTCGTGGGAGCAATTGTCGGCGGTCTGCTGATGGGTGTTCTAAATAACGGCATGACGATTGTGGGCGTGAGCATAGATTTACAGCAAACGATTAAAGGTCTTGTTTTGTTGGCAGCGGTTGCTTTCGATGTTTATTCCAAATCAAGATCAAAGAGCTGACAAACATTGGGCTGCCGACGTAATAATTAATTGGGTTTCAATAAAAAAGAGTGTTGAAACCCTTTTTGCATATAATAAGCCGGCTTAATTAACAAAAGCCCGAAAGCGTGTTGCGGCTTACGGGCTTATGCAATGATAATCTCAGTTTCCGATTTTCTTTGGGCTGCCGTTATCAAAAACCATATACCACGCAAGATTATCGTTATGCTGCAAAAAATACAGGCCGCCGCCGGGGCCAGTGCAAAGCGGTTCTGTGCCCGCTTCATAATGCTCTAACTTTTCTTTTGTCGCTATGTCTATAGCGATAACATCGCGGGTGATGTAAAAGCCGTCTTCTTCAAACTCGGCGTCAAGCCCGATATACATCGTGCCGCCGGCCGCGTTTAAGGTTGTTACCATAACATCGGTGGGAAAAAACATTTCGTATCCGGTGCCGTCGGCGCGCACGCGCCTTACGCCATATGGGTCGTTAACGTCAATATAATATATAAAGCCGTCCGCTATACAATATGTTTGTATAAATCCAAAGGCAAGGTTTTGTTCCTCGCCGCCGTCGACGGAAACCCTATAAAAACCGCCTTCTATGCTTTTTTCGGCGTAATACACCCAGCCGTCCGTCACACTGGCGAACATTGCGGTGCCGTTTGAAAGCTTTTGCTTGTCGTTTACGTCGTCCAAGCAGGCCTTGTAAAGGCGTCCGTCGTCATTGCCGTTGTCATAGAACATATAGCCGTTTTCCACCGACAAAAAAGCGCATTCGTCGTCTGTGAGCCTTTCCGCCATATTGCCGTCGGTGCGTATGCGGTGAGGTGTGTAGTCCTCAACATTTATATAATAGATATAATCGCCAACTACGTTAAGACTGCTGCCGCGCGCGTCGCCTACCCGCTGGTAATCGCCGCCGTCGGCACGCATTTTGTATATGGCAAAATTCTCATCCGGCCGTGAAAGGTACACCCAATTGCCCTGCCAGGTAAGAAGACCTCCGCGCCATTCGCCCTCGTATTTTGCGGCGTTGGTTTGGTTGCCCGCCGTGATTCCGTATGTGTTTATCTCGCCTGGCGAGCGATAATCGTGCGTAAAAGGTATCACGACCGACAGACCGCTTTGTCCGGCAAGCCCGTTTATAAAATCGGCGTAATCGGCTTGGCTGTCAACATGCTCCATACCTTGCTCGATTGAGTCGTTAAGCTCCTCGTATTGCTTGGAAAGCAGCAGCATACGTATTTCCGCCTGAAAATAATAAGCTTCTTGCAACGCGGGGTCAATCCGTATCATTTTGTTTACGCAAAGCAGCGCGTTCTCATAATCATTGTTTACCATGTACGATTTTGACAGCTCCATAAGCTCTTCCGTTGTCGCCGCGCCGTCAATTGCCGAACCTTCAGGTGACGGGGGAGGCGCGGAAGCCGTCGTATCTTTTGGCGCGGTCACGGTTTCGCAGCCGCATAGCGAAAGCGCAAGCAGCAGGGCGATTAACAAAAAAATATACTTTCTCATAAAGCACCTCTTATAAGATTAAAATGGCAATCGGATACAGATAAATATTAACTCTGTTATTTACGCAAGTCAACCGGCGTCGTTAAAAAATATTTAATCACATATGCTTATTCATTTACGGTATAATAAATAAAAAGCGGGGGCAGAGGCATGAAAACGGTATCGTGGAACGTAAACGGTTTTAGGGCGGCATATACAAAAGGCTTTGCGGACTATTTCGGCTCGTCCGGCGCGGATATATTCTGCGTACAGGAAACAAAAATGCAGCGGGGTGATTTTGACTTTTCTCCCAAAGGCTATTATTCATATTGGAATTATGCCGAAAAGAAAGGCTATTCGGGAACCGCGGTGTTTTCCCGTATGAAGCCTTTATCGGCAAGCTTTGGCATGGGCATAAAAGAGCACGACGCTGAAGGGCGCATAATAACGCTGGAATTTGACGATTTCTATTTTGTAAACGTGTATGTGCCAAACTCTCAGCGGGAGCTTAAGCGCCTTGATTACCGTATGGAATGGGACGGCGATTTTCGCGGTTATATTAAAAAGCTGGACGACAAAAAGCCTGTAATTGCCTGCGGGGATTTTAACGTGGCGCATAAAGAGATAGATTTAAAAAACCCGTCCGCGAACAGGAACAACGCCGGTTTTACCGAGCAGGAACGGGAGGGTTTTACGCGGCTGCTTGACGCGGGCTTCACGGACAGTTTCCGATTTCTTTACCCCGATGCAAAGGGCGCTTACACATACTGGTCTTATCTTTACGGCGCGCGTTCACGGAACGCCGGCTGGCGCATAGACTATATATGCATGTCGCGGCGCTTAACGGATAAACTTAAAAGCGCGGCTATACACGACGATATTTCGGGCTCCGATCACTGTCCTATATCCGCGGAATTTTCGGACTAAACCGGCATGGCTGATACAAAAAAACACGCAATCCTGCGTGGCGGGGCGCAGACAAAAAAGCCTTTTATCTTATAGAAAACCCCGCTTTCGTTTATTGAATGCGGGGTTATCGACACGCCTAAGCGGCCGGCACACAGCCGACCGCTTTAAATAACGGATTATACTTGCGTGCCTTTTGCTTTTCTCTTACGCCGTTTCACAACTATTATGGCTATAACGCCTGCGATAATAAGCGGCACAAGCACGGGCGAGCCTGCCAGGAAGAATATCAGCAGTCCTTCACCTATCGCCGCGAGCACATTTAACACGGAATAGAAACCCGTCGTTATACGCGTTCCAAGGTCCTGCTTATCGGATGATGTAACCCTTTCAATCTGGTTGACTTCATGAAGCTGTATTGTAATACTTGAAAAATCGATTAAACTGTCATAGCTTCTTAGCTCGATTTCATACGATTGTATCTGATAGTCCACATTGCCAAGCTCTTGCTCCAGTTTGATTATATCCTCAAGCCCCTTTGCGTTTTCCAGAAGATCAAGCAGTCTTTCCTGCCGTATGCGCAGTGTTTTAAGACGCGTTTCACTGTCAAAATACTGCAGCGACACGTCCCTGCCGGACGTGGACATAGATAATGTTTCGCCTAAACCTTTCAGCCTTAGAATATACTCGTCAAACCTTTTACTGGGGATTCGAAGCGTTAATTCGGCTGTGCGCCCTTTTTCATTCCAATTTACGGGTTTTGTGCCGTATACGGAATCACGTTCGGCATAACCGCCAAACTCTGAAAGCGTCTGTTTAATACGGTTATAATCATCGTCAAAGTTTGTCGTCTCTATGCTAAGGTTCCCCTCAAAAATTATTTTTCTGTTAACCGAGGGATTGAGCAACGAACCTTCGTAATTAAGCGACGGCCCCGATGGAAATTCCGACCCTTCGCTCTGCTCCGTCGGCGCGGGCTCCGGCATGGCTGGCGGAGCGTAGCCTGCTTCATCATTTTCATAAGAGGCGTCGGACATTTCGCCTTTCGCGTAATAATCGTCTCTCGGTGAATATTCCGCGGGGCTGCAGCCCGCAAAAGATATAATTAAGAAAGTCAGCGCGAGAAAAATAAATAAAACCTTTTTCATAAAACAATCCTCCAATTCACTGTTGATTTATATATACGCCATTAAGACGTATGCAAATCAGCTTTTGTTCCAGTCGGCGGCGGCGCCGAGCATTTCCCTCAGCTTTTGCCTGCCCCGGCAAATACGGGATTTTACCGTGCCTATAGATATATCGAGGCATTGAGCAACCTCTTCATATGAGAGCCCGTTGATATCGCGCAGTATTATTACAGATTTTTGTTCTTCCACGAGCGCGTTAATCGCCTTTTGCAGAGTTTCCTTGTTTTCCGAAGAAACGGCGTATTTTTCGGGCGACGGCATACTAAAACCGCTTTCAGCCCCATTTTCTATATAGTCTGTAGGAACAGGCGTTTTTTTTCTCTTTCGCAGTTCGTCGAGACAGGTGTTGACGCAGATACGGTACGCCCATGATAAAAACGAGGCGTCACTGCGGTATGTAGGCAGTTTTTTATATATTTTAATCAGCGATTCCTGCGCCATATCATACGCGTCCGCCTCGCTGCCCATATAACGAAACGCGGTATTGTATATTCGCTTTTCACAGCATAATAAAAGAGCCTCTATGGCGGCATCTTCGCCTTTTTGAGCCCTAGCAATCAGAATTGAATCTTCATGCGCGTTTGCCTTATATATTTGCTGTGATTTCATAAAACGAATTATACATGATTTTTACTTTTTTGCATAGTGGCAAGGCTGATACGATATTCAGCCGATATTCAACCGGTTGACACATCTCCGGCAATATTGTAAACTTATATTCATTATATGGTTTACATAATAGAGGGGAACGTATGAAAATCAGACAACTTCTTATATGCGCGCTTTTTGCCGCGCTTACTGCCGCGGGGGCTGTGTTTATAAAAGTCCCTGTTCCCGGGACAATGCTTATATTTACCTTTCAAACTTTTTTCGTTTTCTTATCCGGCTTTTTGCTTACGCCAAAATACGCGCTTATATCACAACTGGTGTATATCGCCATCGGTCTTTTAGGCCTGCCGGTGTTTTCAAAAGGCGGGGGGCTTTGGTATATATTTGAACCCTCATTCGGGTTTCTTCCCGGCTTTGCTTTATGCGCGTTTTTTATCAGCGCGCTTATAAGAAAAACAATAGCCGAACGCTTAACCGCAAAATCGCTGCTTAAAATAAGCGTATACGCGCTCGTCTGCATAGCTTCCATGTACGCGGCCGGCATAGGTTATATGTATGCCGTTTTAAACCTGTACATAAAAACTCCGGTAACGCTCGGCTATGTGATAGTAAGCGCAACCGGAATATACTTCTTTTTTGATGCGATAAAGTTTATAATGGCGCTTTTGCTGGGAATGGCAGTGCTAAAGAGGATGCCAAACAAAGCGCTTTGGTAGGTTTACGTAATATCTCACCGAAAATATTACTTTAGGTCTTTAACCTTGTTGTAAATTACGGGCAGCTTGAAAATGTCTCCTTGGACAGCCTTTACGATGCAGATTATTGTAAGAATACCCCAGGCTATAGAAGCAAGCATACTTACAAGTCCGAAAAAACTGAAAGCGCCTGCCGCCGCGCTTAAATAAGCCAACGGATCGGTAATCGGGTTAGGCATAAAAATAGCAGTCAAAATACTAATAATTATATGCACAGCTATAAAAAAGCATCCCATTACCAACGACTGCCAAGCATGTGTTCTAACCGTCTTATTTTCCTTTTCGGTGGCGAGTAAAATGATACCGCTTAGAACCGTAAGTATGTAGGCAAACCAGCTGGCCGTTTTTTCCGTCATTCCCAACGAATTCTTTTGTTCCGACATGATAATACCTCTCTTTTTTCTTTTTATTATATAGATATTGTGTATGTATGTAAATGATTATTTGTGCAACAACGGGAAATATTACTTAATTCTAATAATCAATGCGCCGGACTGCATATAAGCAGAGTGTTTTTAATTTGCGAAAGCTGGGCGACTATTGCGACTTGCGTTATCATACAGACTCTGTCGTAAATGTATCCGTTTCCTTCATAAAATTAGTAGTATAATAACAACCGATTTTAAGCCCCTTTTACGCTATTTACCGATTTTAAGCCCCAACGCCGCTTTTTGCAGCACTCCCGAATCAAACGCGAAACTTGATTTTTGCTTTTCCCGCATCTGCTTTTCCGCTATGGCTACAAGGCTGTCAACAAGCGCCGAAAACGAGATGCCCGCGGGCTCCCAAAGATAGAAAGAAAACGAGCCCGGTATTGTGTTTACTTCGTTTACATAAAGATTGCCGTTTGAATTGTCTATTATAAAGTCTATACGCACCACGCCTTTTAAATCAAGCGCCTTGAATATATCAAGCGAAAGACCGCGGACGCGGTTTGCCATATCTTCCGATATATCGGCCGGTATCTTGCGCCCTAAAGACTTCATTCCTTTAGACTTGCCGCCACTTAGGTATTTCTCCTCAAAACCCAAAAAACGGCTTGCGGTCAGCGGCTGCTCTATAACGCTTGTTTTCGCGGCTGCCGCCGTTCCCAGCACGGAGCAGTTTACCTCCGTTATATCCGTTACCGCCTTTTCCACCAATATACGCCTGTCGTAGCTTGCCGCCACATCAAGCGCATATCTTAACCCGCCGCAATCGTCGGCTCGGTTTATGCCTATGCTGGAGCCAAGATTCGCGGGCTTTATAAAAACAGGAAACCCGAGTTTATTCTCCACTTTTTTGCATACGGCGTCGCTGTCTTTATAATATTCGTCGCGCTCAAAGAAAAGCGAATCCAGCACCGGAAAGCCAAAGCCTATAAAAGCTGACTTCATAACCGCTTTATCCATGCAGACGGCGGAACCTGTAACGCCCGCGCTTGAATACGGTATATCGGAAAGCTCAAACAGCCCCTGTAAAGTGCCGTCCTCTCCGTGCATTCCGTGCATAGCGGGAATGGCGACGTCTATGCGGCAAACGGGTTTTTGTTTTTTATATTCGTAGAGCGTCGCGTCCGCCGCGCAGGATAAGAACACGCGTTTTACGCCCTTGGCCTTAGGGTTAAAATCAGAGAAAGCCGCCATATCAAACAGCGCGTCTCCCGTATACCATATTCCGTTTCTGTCTATGTATATAGGTATAACATTGTATTTGTCTTTATCGGCGGCGTGCATCAGCTGGTTTGCCGTTATTATCGATATGTCATGTTCTACCGTTCTTCCTCCGAATGTCACAGCAAGGTTCTTTTTCATCGTACCGTCTCCTATTCGTTATAATTATCCGGCAAATCGTTTTCGAATATAACCACATCGCCCGTCCGCGCGTTCTTCCAAAGCATATCCGCCGCTTCGCTTAGAAAAGAGAATACGAAAATATTGCTCTTCTCAAAACCGCCTTCAAGCAGCCCGTTATAAATCGGCCGCGCGCGCTTATTCCCTATAAGATACACAATATCGGCAACACCCGCCATAACCTTCCCAAACGCGCGGTTTTCTTCTTCCTCCCGCTCGCCAAGCTCAACAAGCCCGGGCGTGACGACAATTTTGCGCCCCTCAAAGGTTGAAAGCACTTCCATAGCCGCCCGCGCTCCCGAAGGATTGGCGTTAAACGCGTCGTCTATAACGGTTATGCCGTTTTTTGTGGGCAGCAGCTGAAGCCTGTGCTCTACAGGCGCGGCTTTTCTTATACCGAGGCGAATTTCATCGGCGCTAAGACCTAATCTTTTTGCCACCGCCGCGCAGCCCGTAATGTTGGCTATGTTGTGCTTGCCTAAAAGCTTTGTTTCACAGCATATGCTTTCACCGTCTATAACCAAATCAAACCGGCTGCCAAAGCTGCCTGTTTTTATGTTTTCCGCGCGGGCGTAAACCGCCCCTTCATATTCCATGCCGAACAGATATTTTTCGCTTTGTGTTTTTTCATACAGCTTGCGGCATATTTCACTGTCGGAAGGGAAGAAAGAGCAGCCGTCTTTCCCGAGCCCTTCTATAAGCTCGTATTTGGTTTTCGCTATGTTTTCAATGCTGCCGAACGTCTCAAGATGCTGCGGTCCCACGGACGTTAATAAACCGTACCGCGGCTTTACAAGGCCGCATATTTCTTTTATATCGCCTATGTGCCGCGCGCCCATCTCGGCTATTAACACCTCGTGAGAAGGCAGCAGCCGCTCCCGTATAACGCGCGTTACGCCCATCGTAGTGTTGTAACTGGACGGCGGCACAAGCACATTATATTTTTCCGATAAAATTGCGCCCAGTATAAATTTGCAGCTTGTTTTGCCAAAGCTGCCCGTTATGCCTACGCGTATCAAATCATCGCGCCGTTTTAGCTTTTTACCGGCGTCGTTATAATACCAACGCCGCACCGCAGACTCTAAAGGCGCGGCGGCAGTATTCGCCGCGGCGGCGCTTAAACCGACGGTCGGCATAAGCGCGAAAAGCGGCGCGCCCGCAAAAACCGTATTATTAAAAACCGTCAAATCAAGAAGCAGCAGGCCTGCCGCCGCCGTAAGCTCAACCAATACAATAAATACAAACAAACGCTTAACACGTCCTGTGTATACAATCGGCTTTTTGGGGTTATCAATGCGCGTAATTCTTGTATATACCAATATAACCGCGGCATACGCCGCCGCGAGCGCGTAATAAACGTACCGCGCCGCGCCGGGTAAAAGCAGGTTGGCGAGCGAAGCTAACAATATGCCTGTTAAAGCGGCGAGAGCGGGAAGGCTGTATACCTTTTTGGCATGGCTTAGAATCCATCGGAAAAGGTTTTTGTTTTTGTAGCCTTCAAGCTGAAGCATATGTACCGTATGTGTTGACGCGAAAGCCATAAGGGCGGCTGTCAGCGCATATGGCAAAGCGTGTATATAAATTTTCATTCGCCACCCTCCAAAAATGTTTTGACAATATGATTAAAACGGCCTAAGCATTCGAGGAATGCGTAATGCCCCGCGCCCGGAAAAACAACAAGCCCCGCGTCCGGTATCATTTTCTCCATTATTCTGCCGAACTTAAGCGGCGTTTCGGTATCGTTTTCGCCCCATATAAGAAGCGACGGGCTTTTTATATACGGCAAAAAACTTTTCAAATCCAAATTGACTATGCGCACGAACACTTTTTTCATGTTTTCCGGCAGCGCTTTATAATCAGCGGAGCCCGCGTTTTTAACGTAGCTTTCCACATCTTTCCCCAAAGCTTTAAGAACGCGTTTTATAACGCGCCCGCGGTTTATTCGCTTGGCGGTTTTATAGGCAAAGGTGCGCAGACGGCGTTTTAACGCGCGTCTTTTAATAAGCCCCGCCGCGCCCGTAAAAACAATTTTGCCCGTTGTATCGGGATGCTTCGCGGCAAGCATTACGGCGACGCGGCCTCCGAACGAGTGACAGATTATATGCGTCTTTTTTATGCCGAGCAGCTTTAGCAAACGGTATACTATATCCATGTATTCCGGCACGCCGTATGTATCCGGCGGCATATCGCTTTCCCCAAAGCCGGGAAAATCGACAGCCGTTACACAAAAGCCCGAAACAAGGGCGTCAATAACAGGGCGCATTGTTTTAATGCTTGCGCCCCAACCGTGCAGCACGAGAATATCTTCTCCCGTTCCCTGCCTCTCGTAATTTATTTTTATGCCGTCAATAACAACATTCATATACAATATCAAACCATGCGGGTTTTAAACGATTATACATTTATATCAATTAACTATCAAGGCGCGTTTTGCCTCTCCACATTATAAGCGCGTCCTCGTCCCCGTAATAATTAGGACGCCTGCCTATAATTTCAAACCCCAGTTTCTCGTAAAGGCGCACCGCTCCAAAGTTTGACATGCGAACTTCAAGTGTAAAATAATTAAGACCGCTTAACGCAATCATTGTTTTAAGCAGCTTTTCGGCTATGCCTTTGCGCCTGTAATCGGGCAGTACGGCCATATTCATGATATGCCCTTCGTCAACCACGGTATGCATACTGCAGTACCCTATAACATGCCCTTTTAATTCCGCCACCAAATATCGGGCGAACTCGTTTCCCGTTAAGTCGGCCAGCAAAGAAACGTATGACCACGGGCGCGTAAAACACTGTGTTTCAACCATGTAAATACTTTTTATATCGTCCTTGGCCGCACAGCGGAAAACGGTGTTCATTGTCCCTCCCGCTCCGCCAGTACACGTTCCGCCTGTGTTTCACGAAGATAAAAAGGCTCCAGTCTGAAAGCGTCCGACACCTTGCCGTTCTGATACATATCATAAGCCTCAAGCCCAACGGAACCAGCCCTCTGTAAAATTACGCCCTCATGTGCCGCGGCATAACCCGCCGCTGTTATCTTGTCGTTATATTTTAAAGCCGCGTCGCCTAAAAACAGAGCGGGCGCACCTTTTAGTTCTTCCAAAACGACGTCAAGCGGCGCCGCTTTGTATTCGGATATTCTTTTGCCGTTTTTGTAGGCGGCAGTGTAAACCTCGCCCCTTCTGGCGTCAATTACCGGACATACCGTTTCATCCGCGCCGCGTACATTGCGTGCTAAAGCGTCAAGCGTATTAATGCCCACAGCCGGCTTTCCGGAAGCGTGCGCAAACGCTTTTATCATGCCCGTGCCTATACGAAGTCCTGTAAAAGAGCCGGGGCCCGCCGCGCAAGCAAACAAATCGATATCGCGTACGCTGCGCCCCAAGCATGAAAGACAAAAATCTATCATAGGCCCTATTGTCTCGGAGTGAGTGCGTCCCGCGTTGATATATGATTCCGACAATATGCAGTTTCCGTTTAAAACAGCCGCGGAGCACACGCCCCCCGATGTATCAACCGCCAGTATAAGCATCTTTTTCCTCATATATTTTTATAACGCGCGTATCATTTCCTTTGCCCGATATTTGTACTTTAATGTTTGGATTGATATTTCCCGCGTTTTGCGCCCATTCTATCAAGCATACGTTCTCACCGCCGAGAAAGTCGTAAAAACCTATGTATTCAAGCTCCTGTTCATCCTCTATTCTGTATAAATCAAAATGACACAAAGGCAATCTGCTGCCCATGTATTGTTTAAGCAGCGTATACGTGGGACTTGTCACTTCTTCGTCTACGCCGAGCCCTTTTGCCACTCCTTTAGCGAAAACCGTTTTTCCTGCCCCAAGCCCGCCGCACAGCGCAACCACATCGCCGCTTTTAAGCGACGCCGCAAGCTTTTCTCCAAGCGAAATCGTCTCTTCCGCATTGTTTGTAGCATATGTTGTTGCCAATATTTCCGGTATCTCCTTGTTATTCTGATTTATGTAGTATATATGAAAAAAGCGCGGCTTGCAATATTTACAAAACCGCGCTTATATACTAAATACGGTTACTTTTTTATTAAAAAATTTCTTAGCGGCTTGTAAAGCAAAAATACAACTAAAATATTTATACCCGCTTTCATAAGGTTAAAAGGAATAATGAAAGGCAGCAGCATTCCCGCAACAACCTCGACGGATATTTGATAATACGGGGCGGTGATAAACAGATTTGCCGGTATCATAACGACCGCCATGGCCAACGCTCCGGCCGCTAATCCGATAATCGCGCCTTTTTTATTATGCATGGAGCGGTATATTAATGAGGACACCAAAACTAAAGCGCCGGAAGCAATAATATGCATGGCTATTCCCACGAGCCCCGTACTGGCGGATACCGTAAGCCCTTGTATAAAGCTTGCAATTATTACAACCGTTATGCCCGCAACCGGACCGTACGCAAAACCGGCTATAAGAAAAGGTATATCCATCGCATCATACTTAAGATCGCCCATTGCCGTTAAAGGAAAAGGTGTAATGGCTATCAATAAAACGATAGATAGCGCGGTTAATACCGACAGCGTAGTCAACATTCTTACATTTTTGCTAAGTTTCATTTTTCTTCCTCTCTCGGAGCATATAAAAAGCTCCAAAAGTAAACTTTGGAGCCGCATAAAAAAATATGCTTATTCTTCTCTCATCCAGACTATACTGTCGGTTACGGAGTTTCACCGTATCAGCTTACGCTCGCGGACTTTCAACCGCCGGTAAGGGAATTACACCCTGCCCCGAAGATATACTTAAATTTTATTTGTACTAATAATACAGCATACATGCCGCCGCGTCAATCGGTTTTTAACGGTCACTACCATATAATTGATCATTTAACCCTTGACCCTGTATATTATTTGTTATAACATCTTTAATATGGTTGGTTAATTATATAAGTTTAGAGAGGTTCTTGTATGAAGAAATTACATTATATAATTATTTTGGCGCTTATATGCGTATTGTTTATGTCAGGCTGTGATTTACAATTATTTAGTCCTCAAACAAAGAAAGAGCTTACACGCGGCACAATTGAAGGCAACGCTTATACAAGCGATTACGCGGAAATAAGCTTTTCGGTGCCCGATGATTGGGTTTACGCAACCGATGAAGAGATTGCCAAAATTATGGGTTTATCCGCCGATATGTTTGCCGAGGCGGGATTGGAATTTGATAAGGAAGCGCTTAAGAAAAGTTCAATCTACGATACTATGGTTCAAAACCCCGCGACGGGTTCCAACATAGTCATTTTATATGAAAATCTTTTGTTAATAACAGGCGAAACGAAAATGACCGAAGAGCAGTATATTGATAATGTAATAAACCAATTCGAAACCGCTCAAATCTACAAATGTGTCTACAGCGATATTAAAAACGAATCGTTATGCGGCAATCAATATAAAATGTTACGCATCGAAATGCCTGATTATAATGCTTTCCAGTATTTTTTAACCCGCAAAGTTGATAAGTACATGCTAAGCGTTATTATTTCCGTATTCGGAGACGATGATATCTCTTCCATACTAAATTATTTTGCTTAAATGCGGTAATAGACTTATGCCTTTGTGGCTCCCGTTTGCGTGGGGGAACGCGATAGTCTTTGTATGCCGCGTATCGGGTATAATAGAAAAAAACATAACAAGAAAGACTTTAAAGCGGCTGCCCCGTTCGTATAAAAAAGGTTATACCGCCTGCAAGCCGGCAAGACGCAAAAATCAGTCGCGGTGTCTGTCCCGATAATCCGCTTCGTCTTTAATCTCGCGCCTCATACCGGCAAGCGCGTGCTGCCTTCTTTCATTTTTATCTTCTAAAGTCTCTTTCATTTTTTTATCCGGCGTTTTCTCTATCATCTCGTCGGCGCGGTGTATATTTCTTATGGTCGAGTTTATATTCCGCTGTATGTTCTCCGCGTTATCTTTTCTGTTGTCTTTATTGTGTTTCAACTTGTTTTAGTTCCTTTCTATAATCTATAACTAGTATTATATGCCGCGCCGAAAAATATTAACGGTAATATATTGTTTTTTATAAGACGCAAAGCTTATAAAAAGGCTTAAACGCCGCCGCATTTTTACGCTTCTTTATGAGAAGAATAATGTAATGGACACAAAATGCGATTGGGCTGAAAACTGGCCGGTAAAACCAATGGAGCCGGTAAGCTGTGATAAACCGTTTGACAGCTCTGACACGCTGTTTCAGATAAAATGGGACGGTGTGCGCGTGCTTGCCTATATATACCCCGATAAAAGCGTGCGGCTTTATAACAGGCGGCTTAACGAGCGCACCGCGCAATATCCCGAGCTTGTGTCCGCGCTTTCGGGGCTTGACGGCTGCACGGTTCTCGATGGTGAAATAATAGCGCCCGGCAAAGACGGCAAGCCTGATTTTCCGCGAGTGCTTAAACGGGATTTGTGCCGTTCCCCGCGGAAAATATCGGCGGCCGCCGCCGTAATAAGCGTTAACTACATGGTGTTCGATCTGCTGTGGCACAACGGCAAACCAATTTTCTCGCTTCCCCTCGCGGAACGCTTAACGCTGCTTAACAATATACCTTTTAACAAAGGCATTATACAGCTTGTTGAAAGCGTGCCCGAATCGGGCAAGGCGCTTTTTAATATTGCGAAATCGGAAGGGTTGGAGGGCATAGTCTCAAAAAAGATACGGAGCGGCTATCATATAGGCAAAAAATCGGACGCGTGGCTGAAGATAAAATGCCATCGAGAGCTTACGGCAGTAATAGGCGGATATTTAACCGACAACGGACGCCCGCGTTCTTTATTGCTGGGGCTGCCGTTCGAGAACGAACTTTTGTTTATAGGCGCGGCGGCTTCGGGCATAACGCAGGCGCAGTGGCGGATGTTAAAACAGCTTTTTGCCGATACCGGCGGTCCGTGCCCTTTTAGAGCTTTGCCGGATATAAAAGGAGCGCGCTGGGTTAAGCCGCTGCTTGGCGTAAATGTGCGCTTTTTGGAATACTCCTCCGGCGGCGTGATGCGTTCTCCCTCGATAACGGGCTTTACGGAGGTTGTATGAAAACAATAAGCGTATTTGAAGTAGAAGGAAGGGGTGTGAAAATAACAAACCCCGATAAAATATATTTTCCCGAAATTAAAGCTTCCAAAGCTGATTTAATCGACTATTATATACGTATGTCGCCTTATTTGCTGCCGTATTTGAAAGATCGTCCTTTTTCAATGCTGCATTACCCCGACGGCATAGACGGAAAAACATTTTACCAGAAACAGCGCCCTTCGAACGCGCCAAAATGGCTAAAAAGCGTGACGCTGCCTTCCCGGGAAAAGACGATAGACTGGTGCGTTGTAAACGACCTGCCCAGCTTAATATACATGTGCAACCGTTCGTGCATAGAGATGCACGCCTGGTTTTCACGCCTGCCCGATATTGAAAAGCCCGATGTCGCTGTATTCGACATTGACCCTTCGGGCGATACCGGCTTTAAAGAAGCGGCGGAGGCGGCGCTGCTTATAAAAACCGCTCTTGACGCTTATAAGCTTGCGGGCATACCTAAGCTTTCGGGCAAAACAGGCGTGCATGTGGTTGTGCCCATCGCGCCCGTTCCATACGAGCAGGCGCGGGAGTTTTTAAAAAGGGTTTGCCAAAGCGTCGAGGGCGCCCGCCCTGATTTGTTTACGATGGAACGCGCCATTGCCAAGCGAAAAAACCGCGTTTATCTCGACGCGGTGCAAAACGGCAGGGGCAAAACGCTTCCGTCTCCGTACAGCGTCCGCGCCACGCCGAACGCAAATATATCCGCGCCGGTAACATGGGACGAACTGCGCGGCGGAGTAACGCCCGATTTTTTCACCATACGCAATATGGACGAAAGAATAGAAAAAGCCGGCGATCTTTTTGCGCCCGTATACACAATGCGGCAAAAGCTCCCCGCCATTTAACCCGATGACGCCTTGTTCTTTGTTTCTTTTGGCGGCGTATACTGTTTCTTGGTGGCTTCCACGCTGCGCCGCAGCCGTTCCATCAAATCGACAACATTGCCCGCGGGCTCCAAAACGGCTTCCTTCGCCTGCACCACATCCTGCCCCGCAACCTTGGCGCGGATAAGGTTAAGCAGCTCCTCCCTGTAGGCGTCGTGATATTTCTCCGGCTCGAATTTGTCCGTCAAATTATCTACAAGCTTAACCGCCATTTCCATTTCTTCTGGTCTTACCGGCACTTTGCCGGAAAGCTCAGTAATGCCAAGCTCGGCGCTGCTTCTTATCTCGTCATGGAAGAACATCATGCACACCGCAAGCGTATCCGCCACCAACCGTATTATGCAAAGATGCTCCTTGTTGCGAAGCGTCACTTTCGCCACCGCGGCTTTTCCGGTTTCCCGCATTGCGTCACGAAGTATCAAATACGGTTTTTCGCCCCCTTTTTCAGGCCACAGGTAATAGGTTTTGTCAAAGTATATGGGATCAACCTCTATAAGCTCTATAAAGTCTACTATGTCTATGTACTTGGCGCTTTTTACGGGAAGCGATTCTAGCTCCTCATCCGTTATAAGCACGAATTTGCCGGGCTCGTATTCATAGCCCTTTACTATTTCCTCATACGGCACCTCTTTGCCGCATGTGGCGCAGAATCGTTTTTGATTTATAGGCGTGTTGCACAGCTTATGAAGCTGCCTGAACGATACGTTTTCGCGCTGTGTCGCCGCTCCCATTTTTACCGGAACGTTAAGCAGCCCGAAGCTTATTGCGCCCTTCCATACCGTCTGCATAAAAAAGCACCTCCTTTTTTATTAGCTTTTCCCGAGGCGGTAAGTAATATGTTAAATAAAAAACGCGGAAGCCGCCTCATTTATCGTCTTTTACCGTCCCGCCCGTCCGCGCGCAAATCAGAGATAACACAGGCAAGCGCATCGGTAAAATCGTCAATATCCGACAGCCTTGTGCTTCTGCCCATAGTTATTCTGCACGAGCTGTGCGCGGCTTTTGGGGATAAACCTATCGCCAGCAGCACATGCGACGGTTCACGCGATTCCGAAGAGCAGGCGGAGCCCGCGGATACCGCGAATCCTTTCGTGTTAAGCCCTATCATAAGCGACTCTCCCTCAACAAAATCGAAAGAGAAGTTCGCGTTGTTTGGCAGCCGTTTTACGGGGTGTCCGTTAAGGCGCGCTCCGTCAATGCCAAGCACGCGTCCAATAAGCCTTTCCCTTAACGCTGAAAGCCTTCTTGATTCGCGGGGCTGCTCCGCGGCGGCAAGCTCGAGCGCCTTTGACATTCCCACAGCCCCGGCCACATTTGATGTGCCGGCTCGCATTCCCCGTTCCTGCGAACCGCCGGTAACAAACGAATGTATACGCGTCCCTTTTTTTATATACAAAGCGCCTATGCCCTGAGGTCCGTAGAATTTATGCGCCGAGAGGGACGTCATATCCACCTGCGGCAATTTATAATTTCTTATATCCAGCGCGCCCGCGGCCTGTACTGCGTCAACATGAAAATACGCGTCGGAGCACGCCTTAACTATTCGCCCTATATCCGCAATAGGCTCGATTGTTCCTATCTCGTTATTGGCCGCCATAACGCTTACAAGCACCGTATCGCAAGTAAGCTTATTTTTAAGCGCGCCAAGGCTTACAACGCCATATTCGTCAACCGGCAGATATACCACGTCAAAACCTTTTTTTTGCAGCTCCTTGCACGTGTTAAGCACTGCCGGATGCTCAATCTGCGACGTAATAATTCTGCCTCGGGTGTAGCCCGCCGTTATGCCTCTTATCGCCCAATTGTTGGATTCCGTGCCTCCGGAGGTGAAATATATCTCATCCGGACACGCGTTTAAAACGCCCGACATAACCGCGCGCGCCCGCTCTAACGCATAGCGCGTCTTTTGCCCGAATAAATGAACACTGGCCGGATTTCCGTAAACCTCGCCCATAAAGGGCAGCATCGCCCTTAAAACCTCCGGCCGCAGATATGTTGTCGCCGCATAGTCAAGATAAACTTTTTTGTTCACCGCAGAGCGACCTCCCTTAATTTGCTTTGACCGCCGCCTTTATTAAAACTTAATATGCCGTGCCGGTCATTTCGAATTCTTATAATACATCTATATTCCTGTTGTTTTAATAATGTTTATTAAACTATATTATTTGACTGACCGCAAAGCGCGGATATAATAAACCATAGGCGTCGCCTGCCATTGTCAAATGAATAGCTTTTTGGCGGCGGCGCGCTAAAGAAATTTCAAACGCGCTTGACAGCGCCGCAACAGCCGGCATAATAGAATTATATGATAAGGAGAGGCGGCATGAGCAAAACTTTAAATGAATGGCTTGGCGGCAATAAAGTGGCGGCGGCGCTAGCCAAAATTAATAAAGAAAGCTTAAGCGAAAATGAAATGCCGGGCTTTACAACCCGCGCCCAGGTTATAGATATATTAAAACAGCTGCGTTCCCTTGTGCTCCCCGGTATATTCGAGAGCGAACCGATATGCGGCAAGCGGCTTGAAGCTGTCATATCGGACAAGCTCAGCGCTGCGGCCGAGGCGCTTTTTTCCTTAATTGTTCGTATACAAAAACATGCGTCCGCAAATTGTCCGCAGAGCGAGAGCTTCGCGGAGCAGACGACCGTTAATATACTGGAGGGGCTTATTAAAATACGCCATTTGCTAGGCGCGGATATAACGGCGGCATACGAGGGAGACCCTGCCGCAAAGTCTATTGAAGAGATTATTCTCAGCTACCCTTCTCTCGAAGCAATAAGCATATACCGTATCGCTCATCACATCCATAATTGCAAAGTGCCTATAATACCTCGAATAATGACGGAATACGCGCATAGAACGACCGGTATAGATATCCACCCGGGCGCCAGTATTGGCCGCAGTTTTTTTATAGACCACGGCACAGGCGTAGTTATAGGCGAAACATGCACAATAGGAAACAATGTTAAGCTGTATCAGGGGGTGACGCTCGGCGCGAAAAGCTTCCCGCTTGACGAAAACGGCAACCCCATAAAGGGCATAAAAAGGCATCCCGACATTGAGGATAATGTAATAATCTACTCCGGCGCGACCATACTAGGGGGCGATACCCGTATAGGGCGCGATTGCGTTATAGGCGGCAATGTGTGGCTGACGCAATCCGTACCTCCCTGCTCGACTGTTTTCAACGCGCAGCCGCTGCCCGTTATCAAGCCGATTGACGCGTAATAACCGTTGATTCTAATTGCATTACAAAATATATTATTTATCAGTATTAAATCAAGCGTTTTTATATTTTGCATAATTCTGTTTTTAATCAGGCTATTATTGGAGTTTCCTAAAATACCGTATCTGTGTAATTTGCGGGAGGGTTCTATTGAAATTACGCATAATCAGAACTATTCAATTCCAAAATTAAAACGAGCGGTATTGTTATCTTTATTCATTGTTTTTTACTTATTTATATTTATAATGATATTCATTTTATAAAACATATTGCTCGAGTATAGCGCTTATGGGCGCTCCGTCGCCGCTTTCTATATTCAAAAACATAGCGGTCATATTGTACAGCCCTTCTTTTACGCCTAAGAGGCACAAGCCCTCTATTATAGGTATTCCCGCTCCAAGCAGTATACGGTGGGAGGGAAACGCGGCGTCCCGTTCTATGGTAAGATAATCGAATCCCAAGGCGCGTATACGTTTTTCCGCCAAAAACCGCGCGGCGCAGTAAAGCACGCTCACATGGTTTGAATAGTAAGAGCCTGTTTTCATATATTCGCTGTTGCGGGTTTTAAGCAGCACAATATCGTTGGGCATAATATCTTTTTCTAAAATATCGCCGCGTTTGATATCGCCGCCGGACGATAAATCAATAACGCGCGCCCGCCCGATAAAAAAATCGGCGGGATAACTATCCGCCTTTTTGCCGTCGGAAAAGAAATGATACGGCGCGTCGAAATGCGTGCCTGTATGTGTGCAAATGCTCACGCGCGAAACATTTGCCGCATCGCCGTTTTCTAACGAATAAAGCTGCTCAAGCGCCGCCGGAGGGTCTGTCGGGTAATGCGGCATACCCTCCTTAATCGGCACGGAAATATTAATAACGGTTTTGTTGTTCATATCAGCTTTCAAACAGCGCGTTAATCATATCCTCCGAAAGACGCTCCGTTATCAAAAACGCGTCTTCCTTATCCTTAACCATTGAATAATACGATGCGAGATTTTCTTCCGTAATCATCGTCTGCACATTAAACTTAAATGTCTGGCCTTCCTGCTTAAGCTTTCGCCCTTTGGCAATCCCAAGCGCGAAATCGAACGCCGCCGCGGCGCCTCCGGCAGGGGATGGCTGCGCGCATACTATAAACCCGTCCGGCTCGGCGGTAACCATTACGGGCGGGGGAGGCGTCTGATTTTTGCCCGGCGGCGGGGCTATGTTTATGCCTTCGTTTTTAAGCGTGTACCATTTTTTTATAAAGCCCGCCGTCACATCACCGCACATAACTTTAGGAAGTTTTCCCGATTGCACGAAAACGTCCAGCACGGCGGAGGCTAAACCTTCCTCACAAATAACCCCGTCCACAGCTTTGTCGGCAAGCAGTTTCTCCGCTTCCGTCTTTGCCGTTTTCTCGTTCCAGTTTGTATAAACGGGCTCCGACGTCTTAATCTGCTGATTTGCCGAAAGCGCCGCGTTTATCGCGCCGCCGCGGGCGTTTGCCTCAACGCCGTCTTTTATGCCAAAGAAGCCGGCGACATTGCCCGCGGTAAGGTTTTGCGCCATAAACCGACCATAGGCGTCGCCCCAGGCCTGATAATCCGTAACAACGTTTATCGCGTATCCGCCGCTTACCGGAGCGTCATAGGCGACGATGGGCACTCCCTCTTCTTTGGCCAAAAGCGTTATCGCCTCAAAGCTTTCCTTATCGGTGTACGCAATTATTATTACGTCCACGTCTTTATTTATAAGGCTTCTCACATCCTGAATCTGCTGATTTAAACCGCCGCCGGCATTATAAAAAAACGTAACGTATATTTCCGCCGACTGCTTTGCCAAAAGGCTCGCTTCTTCCAATCTGTTAATAACAAATTCTTGTTCTTTTCCGCTTAAACTTCCTATGGTGACGCCTATGCGTATTCCTTCTTCCATAATCTTTTCAATTGGGTCGTCGTCCATAAAAGCGGCCTCGTGGCCTTCAAGTCCGGCAATCATATCGTCGTCGTATTCGGAATAATCGTACTCTGAATCGTCGCCGGTCGCAATCTGCGTATCGTCACCCTCAATTGCCGAAACCGAAGTGTCCGTATTTCCCGTAAACAGCACAACGCACAATACCCCGATAACCGCAACAACAAAACATATCGCGAGCAATTTAAAATACCGCCGCACAAACTCGGCAAAACCGCCGTTTCTGCGGCCGCTTCTTGCGCCGTAGCTTCTGCCCCTGCCCGAGCGGTAACCCGCAGGAGACGCGTAGCTTCTTTTTTTCCTTACCAGTCTGCCCATGTTTACCTCTTTACCGGCGGATACTGCCGTACTATTAACCCGCCTTGTTATTTTGCGTCCACTGATCCGCCAACGCGGCAAGCTTGCGCCGCATCTGTGCCGACTGCTCCTCGCCGGCTTCTTCCACGCTCTTGGTTATACGGGCAAGCAAGCTTGAGAGGCTCTCATCGCTAATTTTGGTTTTGGATTCCAAATGCGGCATTACGGTCTTAAAGTTGCTTGTATCCACCGTATCAAACATTTCCGGAACAACCGCGGGATATCCTTTCGCCGCAAGCTCGGCGGCAAAAGCATAGGATACACTCGCTTCGCCGTGCATAACAAAAACCTTTTCCATGCCGCTTTTAAAATGCCCTATCCATTCAAGCAGCCCCGCTTTGTCCGCGTGCCCCGATAAACCTTCTATACGCTTTATAGCGGCCCTAACTTTTATTTCCTCTCCGAATATACGCACTGTTTTTGCCCCGTCCAAAATAGAGCGCCCCAATGTGCCCGCCGCCTGGTATCCCACAAAAAGCACGGTGGAATCCTCGCGCCAAAGATTATGTTTTAAATGATGTTTTATGCGCCCCGCCTCGCACATTCCGCTTGATGAAATAATTATCTTTTGACGCTCGTCAAAATTAATTTCTTTGGATTCGTCCACCGACTGCGCAACCACCAGATTATCGAACGAAAAGAATTTAACGCCGTTTGCTTTATACATCATGGCTTCTTCGTCGTAATATCCGCGGCTGCTTTCCTCAAATATCTGCGTTGCGGCGATACCAAGCGGGCTGTCTATGTATACCGGCACTTTTTCCAGTCCGGCGACGCTTTTGTGCTTAAGCAAAACGCTTATGCTATATAGCACCTCTTGCGTGCGCCCCACGGCAAAGGACGGAATCACTATGTTCCCGCCCCGCGCAAGCGCCTCCGTCAGTTCTTCTTTCAGCTGCTCCCTTGGGTCCATTATACCTTTATGCAGCCTGTCCCCGTAAGTGCTTTCTATAAAAACGATATCAGCCTCGTCTATATACACGGGGTCTTTTATAATCGGCTTGTCCTTATGACCTATATCGCCGGAAAACACAAGTTTTTTTTGGCTGCCGTTTTCCTTAATAAACAGCTCTATGGACGCGGAACCGAGAAGATGTCCGGCGTCCGTAAACCGAACGCTTATGTCCGGAAAAACCGTCGCAATCTCGCCGTAGTTTAAGGCGCTTAAATAACTCACGGCGTTTTGGCCGTCCCGAGCGGTATACAGCGGCTCAATTTCGGGGCGCCCCGCGCGGCGGCGCTTCCTGTTTTCCCATTCCACTTCCATCTCTTGAATATAGCCCGCGTCGGGGAACATTATAGAGCAAAGCTGCGCCGTAGCGCCCGTGCAAAAAATCTTGCCTTTGAATCCCTTTTTGACCAGCAGGGGCAAAAGCCCCGAATGGTCTATATGGGCGTGAGTTAAAAACACGGCGTCAATCTCGCGCGCGTCAAACACAAACCCGTCTTTAACAGGCGAATTCTTCTCGTCCTTTCCCTGCCTTAAGCCGCAGTCGACGAGAACCTTTTTATCCGGCGTTTCAATCATGGTGCAAGACCCCGTTACGCACCCCGCCGCACCAAGAAACGTAATATACATAATCCGCCCCCATTTCTTCATACAATTGTAACAAAAATCATTAATAAATAAAAGCCGAATGTTTTCTATGTTAATAAACAGTTTACATTAAAGACCGCGCGTTTTGCCGCCGCTTTTTTGTTTAATAAGCTTTTTCTTATACCTTACGGCGCAGCGCAGCAAAAGCTTTACAAGCTCCTCGGTATACGCGATTGTTTGGACGTCGCACGCGTATCTTACCGTTTTATCCGCGGCGTCAAAGCTTAACCGTTGTCTTTCTTCCTTTAAATCAAACTTGTCCGTACCGGCCGCCTCTTTTTTTACAAGCGTCATGCGTTTTTCAAATAGAGCTATTATTTTACCGTCCGCCTTGTCAATACGGCGCTTTATATCCATTTCTTTGCTCCCCGCGGTTATATCTTACTTCTAAGTGTACCGCGGAGAGCTTGGCTTATGCGCCTATAAGCCAAAGGCTTACGGCTGGTAATGCAACGTGATTTTAGTACCCTCCGATTCTTCCGTGCCCGGCGTTATACTTTGTTTCCATATTATGCCCTGATCGATGCCGTCGCTTGACTCTTTGATAAATATGGGTATCAGCCCGATAAGCTCGCATTCTTCTATGGCTTCTTCTATTGTTTTACCTGTAAGAACGGGCACATATACGACCCTGCCCTTTGAAACGGTTATCTTTATAGTTTCTTTTATGCCAACCGACTTATTGGTTTTATCCTGATACAATATTGTGCCTATGGGAGCGCCGCTGTACGTTGTCTCTTTATCGTCTATCTTTATGTTAGCGCCCATTTTGTTAAGCTCCTGCGCCCACAGTTTTATGGCGTCAACGCTCTGCCCGACAAAGCTTGGCACAAATACTTCTTTGCTCAGCGAATATGTAAGCACAAGTATATCGCCGCTGTTATATACGGTGCCCGCGGAGATGCTTTGGGAAATAAAAACCCCCGCTGAAGAGCTCGAATACCGTTCGGTAACGCTCACCGAAATGCCAAGCGAAGCCGCGAGGGATACCGCGTTTTCTTGGGAGTATCCTTTAAAGCCGGGCACGGTTATCATTTTGCCCTTTGACATTACAATAATGATTTCCGAGCCTTTGCTTATTTTTTCCTGCGCCTTTACGCTTTGCGAAATAATCATTCCTGCGGGAATATAATCATCGTATTCTTCTATCATTGTAAGCGTTATACCGTTTTCGGCGGCAAACGCGTAGGATTCGGCAACGGACATCGTTTTAAAATCGGGAACGGTTACTGT
Source organism: uncultured Christensenellaceae bacterium (assembly GCA_964586785.1). Classification (GTDB taxonomy): domain Bacteria; phylum Bacillota; class Clostridia; order Christensenellales; family SZUA-584; genus SZUA-584. Next base: position 4,454 of record CAZPHS010000004.1, on the reverse strand, counting down.
CGCCGCTTCGCTTTCGGGTCCTTTTGATATAATTATATAGACGGGCGAATCGCGCCGCACAACGTCTACCGCCGTCTCGTCGTTTACTTCGAAACGGATTACATTTCCCGCGGGGACTGTATCGCTAAACTCTGCCGTAATGCGCACGCGCGTCATAAAGTTTTCCTGCGCCCAAGCCTCTATCTGCCGCGATGTTAAAGACATCAAATCCGGCAGGGGCAGGGTTATGGAAAGATCGGGACCCAGCGAAACGGTCACGCGCACAAAATCACCGCGCCCTATGCGCGTTGCCGGCTCCTTGTCCTGCGAAATTATCCTTTCCGCGGCGACTTCGTCGCTGTATTCACTCTCCGAATTAAGCAGAACATTGTTTTCCCTCGCCCAAAGCTGCGCCTGCGTCAAAGTCATGTTTGAAAAGTCCGGCAGCGCTACGCCGCCCCCGGGCAGCAGTATAATAAGCAAAATAACAATAACGGCAATTACGGCGCCGCCAACCGCCAAACCGATAATAGGTTTGCCTTTCTTGGTATCCGCATAGGCCGTTTTCGTCTCCGGCTTTTTAAAACCGCTTTTCTGCTCGTATTTGTATGTTTTTGGCGCGTCGACGGATACCTGCGCGCCGGTATCGCCCTGTACGCCGCCTTTGCCGTAGTTGCTTAAAAAATCATTGTTATCGCTCATTTTGCCACCTCTTCTTACTGTGTTATATCGCGCTTACGGAATATCCATACCGAAACCGCCGTGCAGACGACGGAAAGAACCGCAAAAAGCGAAAGTCCGTATGCTAAATATATAGGCACGCCGCTTTCGATAAGCCTGCTGATAACCGAATCCAGCGTGAAGAAATCCGAAAGCAGCACAAACGGCACGGGCGTCCATGCAAGCCACTTGACCGCTTCCAATACATTTGAACCGCCGTAGTAGTAAGCGTCTATAGGCATCGGATAAAAGCCTCCGCCTATGCGGCCTTTTATTATGCTCATTACAATAACGCAGCCTATAAAGCATACAGCGGGCACCGATATCGCCACGGCGACGTTTTTAACGGTGGTTGACAGCATAAACGCAAAGCAGTAGGCGAATATTATAGGCACTATACAAGCCAGCATCTTGGGCAGGTAATATGCCAAAAAGCCTATCTGTCCGGATGCTGAGTAACTGGGATTCGCGTAATCCGAGAACCCGAACATCACGCCGTTCATCACAAAATTAAGAATTACTCCGGCAAGGTATAAACTTATGCAAAATAACAGCGCCGCCGCAAACTTGGACATAAGTATTTTTGTGCGCGAACACGGGCGTATCATAAGAAGGCGAATTGTTCCCAGCTGAAATTCGCTCGCCATCATCCAGCCGCCCAGCATTATCGCCAGCATTCCTATTATCGAACCGTAAACAAGAAAGTTAAGCGCCTGGTTTCTTGTTCCGTCGGGCGCGTACTTTAAATCTGGCATGTCCGAGTCTATGGAGTTTTCCGCTATAAGTATAGTAGCGCTGAAAGAATCTCTCAGTTTGTTTATAGCGTCCAAGTAGCGGGAATATGTGCCGTACTGTTCCTTAAGGTGGTACTGCTCATTGAATTCCTTTTCGGTTACGGGCACTTCATATATAAGCCTGCTCTTAGCGTTTTCAATATCTCTCATAGCGTCGTTCTGCCATGACCCGTCGTTGGGAATAATATTTTTCTCAAGGCGGTACTTAAGTATCGGTATGGTATTGCTTTGTATATAATCGTTCTGCCTGTTTAAGTCGTCTATCTGCCATTTTAAGCTTTCCTCCAAGCTTGGGTCGTCTATTATCTGTCTTTCAAGCGCGGTAATCGCTTTATTGTTATTCTCAATATTTTCGTTTTCAATGTCAATACGCATAAATATATACTGCTCGAAATCGTTGCTCTCGAGAACCGCATAAAGCTTTGTATAATACGCCTCCGCGTCCTCTATCGCCTTTAGCCTTTCAATAGAACTAATGTTGACAAACTTGTTCTCAAACATTTCCGTATTATAAGGATCATACCAATAATAATCCCTTACGGCCTCTATCAGCGCGTCAAAATCGCTTGTTGTAATATGCTCGTGTATAAACTTCTCGGCGCGCAATTGTGATTTTTGCCACATCCATATTAAATCCAGACGATAGTCATTTTGAACTTTTATTGATTTCGCCAAACGCACATTATGAGCGTACATTTCTTCAAGCAGTTCATACTTTAGCTCTTTTGCTCCTTCATGCTCAAATTTGTTGAAAGCGTCGAAATTGTCCAGCTGTTCTTTCATCCATTTTATTTCATAATAAAACGGATTGTCAGGCGCTATTGTAACTCCGTCAATAATGATAGGCTCCTCGCCGTAATAATAATCATCCGCAGACGAATCATCCACAGGCGCCATAGTCTCCATTAACGGCCGCGCACCAACAACCCACTGCTGTTTATTGTCGGGAGATTTTATTGCGTTATAAACCGGCCATACTACGCTAAGCAGCAAAGCCAGTATGGCGATAATAATCACAAACTTCATACCGAGTATATTTTTTATTTCAATTTTTAACTGTTTAAAAAATTTCATTTCTGTTACCTCACTTTGCTACCTGATTTGCGTTTTTGTTCCGGTCGTCATGGATATGAAATCCTGTTCCAGCGTTCTTTGCGCCTGATTTACGGCGTATATATCAATTCCCATTCCTATGATAGTTCTTATTATTTCGGGAATTTCGCTGCGTTTCATAACCACGGTTACGCCGCCGTTGCGTTGTTCGCAATTCGCGTCAAGACCTTTCAAATATTCAAGCACCCGCTCGCTGCCGCTTGTAACAAACGAATAGCTGAAAATCTGCTCCTCCGCGGAATCTTTAACCTGCTCTATTGTTTTCTCCCCTATAACCACGCCTTCGTCGATTATATATATACGGTCGCACATCAGCTCCATTTCCGATAACAGGTGGCTTGATATAAACACTCCCGCTTCGGCGTTTTTCGCGAGGTATTTTAAAAGGTCGCGCAGCTCCTTTATGCCTATAGGGTCAAGCCCGTTTGTAGGCTCGTCAAGCACCAAAAGCCTGGGCGTATGCAAAAGCGCCTGTGCCAGCCCAACGCGCTGGCGCATACCGAGAGAATAAGTTTTTACCTTGTCGTTTATGCGCGCCGACATTTTTACAAGGCCGGCGACATCGTCTATGTTTCTTATCTTGTCTTTGCTGTACATAGACGCGAAATACTCAAGGTTCTGTTTGCCCGTCATCCTTTTATAAAGGTCGGGATTTTCTACAATGCCTCCCACGTTTTGCATCGCGCTTTCAAAGTCAGTCACTACATCGTGCCCGCAGACCGTGATTTTGCCGCTTGTTATGGTAAACAGCCCCATAATCATTTTTATTGTGGTGGTCTTGCCCGCACCGTTCGGCCCCAGAAACCCGACGATTTCGCCCGAGTTCACGTGAAGCGAAATGTTGTCTAGTATCTTCCTCTTTTTCATTACTTTTGTCAGGCTTTCAATTCTTAATAGTTCCACAGGACATTATCCTTTCCCACTTATGCGTGAATTGTTTTTACTATACTTAGACGTCTGCCGAAAGCTTTTTGTTCCTTAACTTTTACGATTTATCACAAACTAAAAAAAAGTAAACCGTATTTATTTAATTATATTATAAATTCTAATATATTAATATAAGAAATTATCGGCGCGCTCCGCCAAAACAGCGCCGCTCCGCCGATATTTGGTTGTTATTCTATATACGTCTAAGCTGCGAATAAATTAAATGAAATATATCAAGATGGTGTTGTTCGTCGCGGATTATGCGTCTTATGTTTTCTGTAACAAGCGGGTCTTTGATTGCGTCGGCCTGCGCCGAATATTTGGCTATAGAGGCGGATTTAGCTTCTATTGAGTTGCGCATAAGCGCTTTTATCTCTTTGGGGTAGCGGTTAAAAGCGGGCGACCAGTAGAGCTTGCGTGAACAGCGTGTACACCACAGGCGCGGGTCGGCGCCTAACATCATTGAAAGCCTGCCGAAAATCTTAAGGTGGCGCTTTTCGTCCAAGCCCACCTGATGAAAACAAACGGAGATCTCATTATATTCCGTTTCAGTAACCAATTCGTTATAGAAAAACAATGTCGCCGCGCTCATTTCTGAAACACATCCGCCCATGTTGCTTAGCATTTGTGCCGCATATATGCTGTTGGCGCCGCTGACGCGTACGGGCGGATACGGCTCGTCAACATGATAGTACTCTTCATCGCATTCCATAGATAACGCCCTCCTTTAAACCCTCGCACGGTAAATTATATGGCGGTATTTTTGAAGGTATGCTCCTAAGCCGCCAACATGCAAATAAATGCCCGCGATTAATAAAAAGCGTTGTAAAACACACAGATTTGTTTTGAGGTTTCCTTGAAAAAAGGGCTCTTCTCGGAACTCCGTGAAATATGATATAACAGATACGGGGTGATGCAAGT
>CAZPHS010000003.1:0-133589 GCA_964586785.1 uncultured Christensenellaceae bacterium | reverse complement strand
CCCTCGACCTCTAGCGTGACAGGCTAGCGTTCTAACCAACTGAACTACCGGGCCAAAATGGTGGGGCCTCAGGGACTCGAACCCCGGACCGATCGGTTATGAGCCGACTGCTCTAACCAACTGAGCTAAGGCCCCAAAGCCTTATTAAAATGGTGACCCCTAGGAGAATCGAACTCCTGTTACCGCCGTGAAAGGGCGGTGTCTTAACCGCTTGACCAAGGGGCCTTGATCTTATTATAACAGCCTCTGGTCGGGGTGGAGGGACTTGAACCCCCGGCCCCATGCTCCCAAAGCACGTGCGCTACCAAACTGCGCTACACCCCGTGTTTTTCGCGACGAGGTATAATATACAGTATTCTTAAAGTTATGTCAACTGATTTATGGCAATATTTCAGTTCAGCGGCGGGGTTTTGCGCGGGCTAAGTTAGCAGTCCCGGGTTGAAAAAACATTTGCGTTTTTTAATGAGCAAAAGTTTTTATTTAAAGCCTTTATGTGTAAATAATAACGCTAATCGTTGATATTTTTTTGCCCTGTGATTATAATGTATCGGGACAGGTTTTTCTTTAACGGAAGGATGTAATAGCAACGGTGCGGGAGCTTAAAAAACATATCGGCGAAAATAATCTTACATACTTTATAGAAACATACGGCTGCCAGATGAACTCGCATGAAAGCGAGAAGATTGCGGGCGTTCTCGAGTCTTTAGGATACCTTCCCGCGGGCGATAAAAATAAAGCAAATCTTCTTATGTACAACACATGTTGTATACGCCAGCACGCGGAAGCAAAGCTTAACAGCAACATAGGCGCTCTTAAAGATTATAAAAACAGCGTTAAAGGCGCTGTGATAGCGGTGTGCGGCTGTATGATGCAGCAGGAGGGGGCGGCAAAAAAGCTGATGAACAGATTCCCTTTTGTCGATATGGCTTTTGGCACAAACGCTATACACCGCTTAGGGCAAATGCTGTCCGCGGTGCTGCTTGACGGCAAACGCGCGGTTGCGACGGACGAAGACGAAACAATAATAGAAGGCATACCGGTTAAACGCGCAAAAAAAGCCGGCGCGTATGTAAACATAATATACGGGTGCGATAATTTCTGCTCGTACTGCGTTGTGCCGTATGTGCGCGGGCGCGAGCGCAGCCGAAACGTCAACGACATATTAGCCGAGATAAATCAGTTGTGCGGCAAAGGCATAACAGAGATTACTCTTCTTGGGCAGAACGTGAACTCGTATTCCGACGGTACAAAAGACGGCGGTGCATTCGCGCGGCTTATACGCCGTATAGACAAAGAAACTGACATCAAGCGCGTAAGATTCATGACGTCTCACCCAAAAGATATGTCCGCTGATCTTATAGAATGCTTCGGCGGCGTGCAAAGCCTTTGCGAGCATATACACCTGCCCGTACAGTCGGGCAGCAGCCGCGTACTTAGCGCCATGAACCGCGGTTACTCGCGGGAGCGCTATTTGGATCTTCTTTATCGTTTAAAGGAGCGCGTGCCTTATCTGGCAGTAACAACGGATATAATAGTAGGCTTCCCGGGGGAGACGGACGAAGACTTTGAATTAACGCTTTCGCTCGTTAAGGAAGCGCGGTTTGACGCCGCGTATACCTTCGCGTATTCGCCGCGCAAAATGACAAAAGCGGCGGCCATGCAAAACCAGTTAAGCAACCGGGTTAAAAGCGAGCGTCTTGAAGTTTTAAACAAACTGATAAAAGATATTATGCGTCAAAAAAACAACGAATATCTGGGCAAAACTGTGGAGGTGCTGGCGGACAGCGTCAGCAAACGGTCTTATAACGAGATAAGCGGCCGCACGCGAACCGCTAAAACGGTTAATATAACCGGCACAAAAGAGGATATAGGAAAGTATATTAATGTTACCGTTGATAAAGTAATGGCGCATACGCTAAAGGGCATAAGGGCATAAAAATACGGGGGGATTACAAATGGCGCGCGAGTTGATTTATACTAAAAAGAATAAAGCCGCGATTATATTTTTTCTTATGGCTGCGCTTGCTTTCGCCGCGGCCGTTTATGTCGCTTACGATATTTACACGGCGCGGTATAAACTCGATTATACATTCAGCGACGATTATTCGGACACCGGTTATTTATATACCAAAGGAGGGCTCGCGCCGGCGCCCGGGGTATGCCTTTTAGAACAGGTGCCGGAGTATAATAACTATTTTTCCACTCCGATGGGGTTTCCTATTATCAGTTTTTCCGATAAATGGACGGGCGATAAGCTAAAAAGCATATACAACGAACTGTTAAAGAACAAACACGGGGATGAAATGAGCCTGCTCTCCGGCGTTATACTGTACCCGGGCAAATCAAAAACGGATAAAGATATAGCAATAGCGGGCACCCATGTAACGCACTTCGCCCAGTTTCCGGTGTTTTTCCATCTTCCCGGGTTTGTTCCGCAGTCTCTGCAGTATTCGCTTACTTCCCAGCAAAGCGTTATAGAATTATATAATATGGACGGATACAACGATGTGACCGATATAGCGAAAACGCTCGCGCATGAATACGGGCATCATTTTACAATACATTATTTTCTTTCGGATGACGATACGGCGAAAAAATCAGAGTATTACAAAATAAGAAACATAGATGATTACGAACGCAAAGTTTTTTTTGACAATGTTGACGACTATTATAAAAATCATATGTGGAGCATTTATGAAATGGCGGCGGAGGATTATGTTCAGCTTATGGGAAGCCCTAACGCCAAACAGACAAGCCGCTATTATGACGTATTTGATGTTCTGCATAACGGCAATAATAATCCTAAAACCACGACGGCGGTTTATAATGTGTTCCCACAGGAAAACATCTATGTGCCCCTCGCTGACGAAGTGCCGCGCCTTAGAGACTATTTTTACAACTTTATAGGCGAAGAAAGCAGCGCCGACGTGTTCTCTCCCGCGGAGTTTAATTTACGTTACCAGAAGAAAACAAGTTACGGACACACTCATTACGATATAACATGGGATAAGACGACAAGAGATAAAAACGCGCTGTACACTCTTGTATGCTATAACGAAAACGGTCAGCTGTTTCAGGTTGTAAAAACGGTTTCCGGAAACGATGAGCCAAAGGCAAAAGTGGGAACGGCGGTTCAAACGCAAAGAATAGGCAAAGTAACCAATTACAAATTCTTAGAACTGCAGGATACGCTCACCGGCGAGAAAATAACCGACAAACCAAGATACTTTAAGCTTTATGTGCTTTGGCCGGACGGACGTATGCAGTCGTCCCGTTTATGTCTTTTAGAATTTGATTAAATTTGATGTTTAACGGAATTTTCTGGCGCGCACTATCGACGCCCGCCTTAACCTTGCCCGCCGAATTATAACGGCCGCGGCCACGCCGAGCAATGACGCGACGCCCGCCGCCGTAAATATGGCGAGAAGCACTTGACCGCCGCTTATACCGCTCTCGAGCGAAGCGCGGTAAGCCAAGTTTTCGGCGTTTACTTTTTTCGTTTTTACTTGTAGTTCCGTCTCTTTGCCATATTCAAGAGTCCATGTGCATGTGCCGTCCTCAACACTGTCCGCGTTAGAAGACGATACAGCGCCCGGCAGCTTTATTGAAACCGTATACTCTCCCCGCGCCGCGTCGTTTCGCAGAGAAGTTATTATATCCGAAGGCATATCCTGCGCTTGGCTTTGCCTGACTATTTCGTTAAGTGAAATATGCGCGGAAAAACTGTATAAGTCATATTCAAAAGACGGCGTGTATTCAAAAAGCACATCGTAAAACATAACGTTGCCGGAGGTTACAATACCGGCAAAATCAGCGGCGGCCTGCGCCGCGGTGTCGTGTTCGTTAAAAATCTCTCCGGTTACGGTAAGCTCGTCATTATCAACCGCGGCGGAAAACCCAAGCTCTTCCCAATACTCTTTTAATTGATTAAGGTAATCTGTCCCCCCGTCTTCAATTCCGCTCAAGTCAGCCATATACGATACGCCCACGGCGTTATACTCGTCCAGCCGAAAACTAAGCGCCGCGGCGCACGCCGAAAACAAAACCGTTATAATCAAAATCATTAAAACCGCTGCAGCTTTTTTCATACGCTCTCCAACATATTTATTTTTAAATTATAATGTATACGCGTATGTAATTCAACACGCATAGTTTTTGTGTTATAATATGCGGGATTAAACCGCTATATTTTCTATAAGCCGGAGGGACTATGCCGCAGCTAACGCCCATGATGCAGCAATACATAAAACTTAAAGAAAAGCATAAAGACGCTCTTTTGATGTACCGCCTGGGAGATTTCTACGAGCTTTTTTTCGAAGACGCGTTATGCGCCTCCCGCGAGCTGGAAATAGTGCTTACGGCAAGGGATTGCGGTTTGCCGGAACGCGCGCCGATGTGCGGTGTGCCTCACCATTCCGCGCAGGGTTATATAGACAAGCTTATAAAAAAAGGCTATAAGGTCGCCGTATGCGAACAGCTGTCCGACCCGTCGCAGAGCAAAGGAATCGTGGAGCGGGACGTTGTGCGCATTATAACGCCCGGTACGGTCACTGAAAATATAAGCCTTAACGATTCGGATAACAACTATATTGTTTCGCTGCACAAAAACGAAAATACAATAGGCTACGCGTACGCGGACGTGTCAACCGGCGCTTTTTGCGCGGGCGAATGCAACGACGAAAACGAAGCCGTACCGAGCGAGCTTTCGCATATACAGCCAAGCGAGATTATTTACAGCCGGTCGGCAGAGAATATAATAAAGCGGCTCGACAATATCATAAAGGAACAAAATATATTTGTAAGCGAATATCCGGATTTTACATTCGAGACGGATACCGCGGCGGATACTCTCAAGGCTCATTTTCGCGTTAAAAATCTTTCGGGTTTCGGCGCGGATGAAAAAAGCGTTTCGACGGGCGCGGCGGGCGCGTTGATAGATTATTTAAAAGAAACTCAAAAAAACGCGCTTTCTCATATAAACGCTATTCGGGTTATAAACAAAGATTCATACATGTCTCTTGATTTGTACACCCGCTCCAATCTTGAGCTTGTAAAAACTCTGCGTGACGGCAGGACGGGGGGTTCTTTATTCGGAACTATTGACCGCACCGTAACGGCAATGGGGGCGAGGCTGCTAAAACGCAGCGTTAATGAGCCGCTGCAGGATATAAACATAATAAACGAACGCTTGGACGCCGTAAACGAAATAAAGGAAGACCTAAAGCTTGCCGACAGCTTATCTTTGGCGCTTGACGGAGTATTTGATATAGAACGGCTCGCTTCGCGCATCTCATACGGCACGCTCGACGCGCGCGGCGCTCTTTCCATAGCCGCTTCTTTAAAAAAGCTTCCCGCCTTAAAAACCGCGCTTTCTGGGCGCAAAAGCGTTATGCTCGCCCGCCTGCATGATAATCTTGACGTTATGGAAGACATTCTTTTATTAATAGACTCGGCCATAGACGAGGACGCGCCCGCGGGAATTACCGACGGCGGTATTATTAAAAAAGGATATAATCCGAAGATTGACGAGCTTAAGTATTCCGCTCAAAAAGGTCTGGAATGGATTGCGTCCCTTGAGAGTTCCGAGCGCAAAAGCACAGGCATTAAAAACTTAAAAATAGGCTACAACAAGGTTTTCGGCTATTATATAGAGGTAACCAAATCTTACCTTGAGCTCGTGCCGTTCAGGTATATGCGCAAACAGACGCTTGCCGGCTGCGAACGCTTTATTACGCCCGAGCTTAAAGAAATGGAGCAAAAACTGACGGGCGCGCAGGAGAAATGCATAGCGCTTGAATATGATTGCTTTGTGGATATAAGAAAAACGCTTGCCGCGAATATTAACCGTTTTCTTGCCGCGGCGCAAACGGTGGCTTTTGCCGATATGCTCGGCAGCTTTGCGGCAATAGCTTACGAGAAAAACTACGTGCGTCCCAAAATGTCCGCAAACGGCGCGCTTTCTATAGAGGGCGGCCGCCATCCGGTGGTGGAAACCGCCGTCCGCCAATCATTTGTCAAAAACGATACCGAAATGAACGACGAGAGAAAAATAATCATTTTGACCGGCCCTAATATGGCGGGAAAAAGCACCTATCTTCGTCAAACGGCGCTTATTGTGCTTATGGCGCATATGGGCTGTTTCGTGCCCGCCGATAAAGCGAGCATTTGCATAGTGGATAAAATATTCACACGCGTTGGGGCTTCGGACAACTTGGCTTCGGGGCAAAGCACATTTATGGTGGAAATGAACGAGGTGGCGTACATATTAAACAACGCCACGGATAAAAGCCTTCTTATACTCGATGAGATAGGACGGGGCACAAGCACCCTCGACGGGCTTTCAATAGCGTGGTCGGTAGTGGAGCATATAAGCGGCCATATACGCGCGAAAACGCTTTTTGCCACGCATTTTCACGAGCTGACAGAGCTTGAGGGCACGGCTGCCGGAGTATGCAATTATTCCGTTACAGTCAGGGAAATGGGGGATAACGTTGTTTTCCTGCACAAAATAGTGCGGGGCGGGGCGGATAAAAGCTTCGGCATAGAGGTGGCGCGCCTTGCGGGGGTTCCGTCGCGCGTTACGGACAGGGCGAAAGTAATAATGCGCGCTTTGGCGGAAAAGGATAAAAAACTGCTTGGTGCGCAGCGAAAAAAGCAAGAGAGCGCGCCAGATGGCAGCGAGCTTGCCGATATTATAAAAAATATCAATATAGACAATATAACGCCGCTTGACGCTTTAAAGGTGCTTAGCGATATAAAGCACAGTCTGTAACGGAGGCCGCATGATTAAAAAACTCCCTAAAAGTGTTTGTGACAAAATAGCCGCGGGCGAGGTTGTGGAGCGGCCGCTAAGCGTTGTAAAAGAGCTTGTGGAAAACGCCGTTGACGCGGGGGCGAACGCCGTATCCGTCAGCATTGAGGGCGGCGGCATAAAAAAGATTACCGTTTCCGATAACGGGTGCGGCATAGCCTCGGGCGAGGTTTCCCTGGCATTTGAAAAGCACGCGACAAGCAAAATAGCTTCCGAGCAGGACCTTTTTCTTATAACCACACAGGGTTTTCGCGGCGAGGCGTTAAGCAGTATAGCTTCGGTTTCCATTGCGGAGATGACTACAAAACGCAAAGAGGAAGACCTGGGTACTAAAATTCGCATTTCTTGCGGGCGCTTTATCGACATACAGCCCGCCGGTCTTCCGGACGGCACAACCGTTACGGTAAGCCGGCTTTTCTGCAATGTTCCGGCAAGGCTTAAGTTCTTAAAAAGCGAATCAAAAGAAGCGGCGTACATATCCGATTTAATGTCGCGCTATATACTCGCGTTCCCCGAAATATCGTTTCATTATACGTCGCAGCAAAAAACAATATATCACAGCCCGGGAAACGGCAATCCGCTTGACGCCATATTCTGCGTATACGGCGGCTCTCTTATGGATAACATCGAATACGTATCTTATGAGGCTAACGGCATAAAGGCGCAAGGGTACGTTTCGCGCCCCGGCGCCGTAATGAACAACAGGCAAAAAGGCTCCGTTTTTGTAAACAGGCGCTTTGTGCGCAGCACGGCTCTTGCCGATATAATTAAAAAGGCGTACGGTCAAACGCTGGTTAAAGGAGAACACCCTTTTTATTTGCTCAATATTACTCTGCCCCCCGGCGCGACGGACGTAAACGTACACCCTAATAAGCTACAGGTTCGCTTTTTAGACATAACGGCGGTTGAATACGTTATAAAGGAAGCGATAAACACAGCGTGCCGGCGCATACACGGCGGCGTAACGATGGAAATTGACGCCCGTCCTGAAAAAAAATCTGTCAGCGTGGAAATGCGCGCGCCGAGCGAGGTTTTGCAGACCGCGTTTTTCTCCGGCTTTTCTCATTTCGCGCTTAACGAGCAAGCTTGCGCAAACGAAAGCGATAAACCCGTATATGAATATACGAGGCGCGAGCAAAGCGGTTTGAGTGACGCCGCGTCGCGGCAGGGTTTAAACTATAGATTAATAGGCACCTTTTTAGCTGCTTATGTTCTTGTCGAGCAGGGAGACAATCTTCTTATAATAGACCAGCACGCCGCGCACGAGCGCTTGCTTTATGATAAGTTTTTATCTTTAAAAAGCGGCGGCTCGCAGACGTTGCTGCGTCCGCATGTGCTAAGGGTTTCTCACGAACAAAAAAACCTTATAGACGAAAACGCAAAGCTGCTTTCATCGCTGGGTTTTGAAATAGAGCCGTTCGGTGCGCTTGAGTACAAGCTTTCGGCTGTACCCGCGATAGGCGGTTTTGCCGATATTGAAAATACTTTGTACGACGCGGTGGAAGAGATAGGGAAAAACCGCGGCGACGCAGTGCTTATGCGCGAAGCGGTTATACGCGCGGCGTGCAGGCGGGCAGTAAAAGCGGGGGACAGCCTGCCAAAAGACGCGCTCATAAAGCTGGTCGAGGCTTTTCTTGAAACGGACGTTATGCCTACATGCCCTCACGGCAGACCGGTTATCACAATAATAACTAAAAAACAGCTTGAAAAAAGCTTTAAAAGGGTTTTATGAGCGGGCGCAGATTTATTGTTATTACAGGCCCCACCGCCAGCGGAAAATCGCAGGTTTCCATAGAGTACGCCAAGGCAAAAAAAGTTCCGGTAATTTCGGCTGACAGTATGCAAATTTACAGGGGGCTGGATATAGGCACCGCCAAAATCACTCCGCGCCAAACGCGGGGCGTTACGCATTATCTTATTGATATCACGGAGCCTAATACGGCGTATACCGCCGCCGATTTTAAACGCGACGCGTTCGATAAAATAAAGATGTGCAACGCGAAGGGGCAAACGCCTGTTGTCTGCGGAGGCACGGGGCTTTACATAAATTCTCTCGTTTATTCGCTTAACTTTGGAAATACGGCGCCTGACCGCGGATTACGACAAAAATATACACAACTCGCTGATGACAAAAGTATTGAATACCTGTATAATGAACTGAAACAAAAAGACCCTGAATATGCCAATTTGATTTCACGCCGTGATACAAGGCGTATTATACGGCGTTTAGAGCTAATAGAATCGGGCGGATGGGAAAAGTACGATTTTTTAAAGCCCAATGAAAACGACTCGTTTTTGATTATAGGGCTTACAATGCCAAGGGATATGCTGTATGAGCGTATTAACGCCCGTGTTGACGAAATGATAAAACGGGGGCTTGAGGCCGAGGCGCGTACGCTTTTTGAAAAATACGGCGATTCCAACGCGCTAAAGGCAATAGGCTACAAGGAGTTTTACGCATATTTTGAAGGCAAGGCCACTCTTGACGAAACGGCCGCCATTATAAAACGCAATACACGAAGGTACGCCAAAAGACAGATTACGTGGTTTAAGCGTGATTCACGCATTATGTGGTTTAATATATGCCGGTTCAGCTGTTTAGAAGAACTGGTTTATGGTATAATAACATATACGGATGGAAAGGGGTTTTAATATGCAGAAGCCTATAATAATACTGCAGGATGTATTTTTAAATCAGGTACGCAAAGAGCACGTTAATGTTACAATCCATTTGACAAACGGATACCAGATAAAAGGCGTAGTCAAAGGGTTCGACAATTTCACGATTATACTTGACAGTGAAGGCAAACAGATGATGATTTACAAACATGCTGTTTCTACGATATCACCCTCCCGCCCAATATTGTTTCAATTCTTTGATAAGTCAAAAGAGTCGTCGGAAGAGTAATGCGGCATCTTAAAAGAATGGGTATAAGCGAGGAGGCTTTCGCCGTTGTTAATAAGGCGGAGGCTTCGCTTTTAAATTTCTTTTACGATACTGAGAAATTATCGGAAGAAAACCAGTATAAAGTTATAGAGGCCTTTTGGGAAAAAAACATAAGCCCCCGTCATTTCGCGCCGTCCACCGGCTACGGTTACGCGGACGAAGGAAGGCAGGCTCTCTCCGATGTTTTCGCGCGCGTAGTACGCGCCCAAAGCGCCGTTTTAAGCCCTCATATAGCCTCGGGCACACATGCCATAGCTCTCGCGTTATACGCCGTGCTGCGTCCCCTTGACACGCTTATAAGCGTAACGGGGAAGCCCTACGACACTCTCGGCAGCGTTATAGGATATGATCAGCCCGCCGACTGCGGTTCTTTGAGCGATTTGTCCGTTTCATACCGTCAGGTTGATTTGCTGCCAAACGGTTGTATGGATTTGCCGCGCGTATTTGAGACTATAGCCGAAAGCGAGCGCCCCAAGGCTCTTTTTATACAGCGTTCACGCGGGTATGAATGGCGCGGCGCGATATCCATGACGCGGCTGCGCGAATTCGCGCTTGCCGTTAAGAGCCGGTATCCGGATATTATTATTATTGTTGATAACTGCTACGGCGAGTTCTGCGAAACGGAAGAGCCTACGGAATGCGGCGCGGATATTATTGCCGGCTCTATGATTAAAAACCCGGGAGGGGGCATCGCGCCCACAGGCGGGTATATAGCCGGCAGGGAGGATTTAATAAGGCTGGCGGAAAACAGGCTTACGTGCCCGGGGCTAGGCGCTCAGGTTGGCTCGTACGAGGCGTCGTACAGAGGTTTTTTTCAGGGGCTTTTTATGTCGCCGCATGTGGTGGGGGAGTCCTTGAAAGGGAGCATACTGTATTCCAAGGTGTTTGAAGATTTTGGGTTTAGGGTGTACCCGTCACATGACGCTCCCCGGGGCGATATAACACAGTCCATAATGCTCAACGATGAAAAATTGCTGCTTGCCTATACCAAGGCGATACAAAAGGCGGCGGCCGTAGACAGTCGGGCTACGCCCATTCCGTGGGATATGCCCGGTTATAAAGACAAGGTGGTTATGGCGGCGGGCACGTTCGTGCAGGGAGCCTCCATAGAGCTTTCAGCGGACGCTCCGGTAAAGCCGCCGTATACGGTGTACGCGCAGGGGGGGCTGACATACGCGCATATGAAGCTTGGCCTTATGATAGCGCTGGACGAAATGGGGCTTGTGAAATAATCATTTAAACATACGCAGAACGCCTATCACCTTGCCGAGTATATCAATATTTCTGGTGTAAATCGGCTGAAAGTTTTCGTTTTCGGGCTGAAGCCTAACGCGGTCTTCCTCTAGGAAAAAGCGTTTTACAGTCGCCTCGTCTTCCAAAAGAGCGACTACAATATCGCCGTTTTGAGCGTAATTTTGTTTTTGCGCAATAATCTTGTCTTTGTCGCGTATACCCGCGTTCATCATGCTGTCGCCGCTTACGTTAAGCATAAAAACGTCTTCGGAGCAAAGCAGCGAATAGGGGAGGGATATATATTCCTCTATATTCTCCACGGCCGTTATAGGCATACCGGCGGCTACTTTCCCAAGAACGGGCACCGCCACCATTTTCTCTTTATGCCTGTTCTCCCCGCATATCATTATTGTGCGCGGCTTTGCGGGGTCTCTCGAAATATATCCTTTCCGCTCCAGCTTTGTCAGATGAGCGTGCGCTGTCGACGTGGACTTTAAATCAAGGGCAAAGCAAATGTCCCTAACGCACGGCGCGTATCCGTTGCCGTCAATATAACCTTTTATGTACTCGAGCACCTCAAACTGCCTTTTTGTCAAACTTTCCATAAACAAAGCCCCGCAAAATATATACTTTTAAATTATGATACCAAAACATAACATAGATGTCAACGAAAAAGCAAACAAATGTTCTTATCAAAGGTTTATTGCGGTTCGGTTACCGGCGGCGCGGGCATACCCTTGTCGCTTTTGCGCAGAGAAAACAGCACAAACGGAATTATAACCGCAAAAGTTATAGAGAATACCAACAGCACAACCGCTTTGTCCGG
Source organism: uncultured Christensenellaceae bacterium (assembly GCA_964586785.1). Taxonomy (GTDB): domain Bacteria; phylum Bacillota; class Clostridia; order Christensenellales; family SZUA-584; genus SZUA-584. The sequence continues at coordinate 121,772 of CAZPHS010000003.1, read as the reverse complement.
ACTGCACGAGCGATAATGCTTATAGAAAGCTATATAGCAGAATATAATAAGCGTAAAAAATAGAGGAAGTAAAACGTATAGCATAAAATATGGTGTTAGCAAAAGAGAATTAACTAACATGTTTAAAGCAGAATACTGTGAAAACGCAGCTTTGGCAATTATAACATATACAATTATATACAAAGATACGGATGCGATGCAAAGCCAAAGCAGATGCCTTCGCAGCTTTAAGTTTTTGCCTGTATGCGCGTTGTCATACTGATCGGCCAAGCAGCCGAGCACCCAATAATTCGCTATCGGTAACCAGGCCAAGCCGTAATTGCGCAATCCGCGCCGCTTTGCCACCGTGTACAGTCCCAAAGAAAGAAATACATAAACCAAAACGGCAAATGAAAAGATTAGAAACGTAGCAACAGGATCACCGGTGTATGAGTTGTAAATAGGAAACATAATAAAGCACCCCCCATAGATAATTATACCGATATTTAACAAAATACCATAATCGAATGTTTATGTCAATTCGCACAATAATTACGTATGTTTATTCGTCCTTATCCCGAAGTACAACGGCCTTTGCCGCGCGTTTTCTTTGGGACTCGTCTATGGCGGCATAGTATTTTCTTGTGGTGTTTACATCTTTGTGTCCTAAAACATCGGCGACAAGATATATATCGCCTGTGTTTTGATAAAGAAGCGTGCCGTATGTGCTTCGAAGCTTATGCGGGGAGATATCTTTAAGCGGAACGGCTATGGAGGCATATTTTTGCACTAACATCTGCATAGCGCGCACGCTTATACGCTTATTTTGCAGCGAAAGAAACATGGGGGAGTTTTGGCTGTATGTTACTTTTGCCTTACGCTCCTCTATGTAATCATCAAGCGCCCTTGCCGTTTCCTCGCCAAAATAAAGTATCGCTTCGTTTCCGCCCTTGCGCAGCACCTTGAAGGAACGCGCCTTTATATCAACATCGCTTATATCAAGCGAGCATAATTCGCTTATACGTATGCCCGTAGTTAAAAAAAGAGTAAATATAGCGATATCGCGAAGCCTGTTTACGCCGTGATATGAAAGCTGTTTATTTGAAAGCCCGTCGCCCGAGCCGACAACATGCAAAAGCTTTAAAGCCTCGTTACGGGTTAGCCTTAATATAGGTTTATCGGCGGTTTTGGGCGTCGCCAGCCTAGTCGTTATATTGTCACTTATTTCCTCTTTATTATAATAATACTTATAAAAGCTGCGCAATGAGGCGATTTTACGCGCAAGCCCTTTTTTGCCGTTTTCGCGCACGCTTTCATCATTATAATAAAGCCTTAAATATTCTATGTAGCGCTCAAAATCATTCATGGTAAGCGTCTGTAAATCCCCGGGCGACATATTGTTCGTATTGCGTCCGAGCTCGTCTTCGATAAATTTAAAAAAAAGACGCAAATCGTACGCGTAATTAATACGCGTCAGCGGCGATGTGCGCGGTTCTATGGCGCGGAAATAAGTAACGCAGAATCTTGGCAGAGTTTTAAGCAAACGCTGCAGCTTTTGCGTGTTATGAATGTTTCGCTCGGTTTTGCTTGATTTGGACATATTGTATCCTTCCAATGAGAAACAGAGGCATACTATGCGCAAAACTTGCATTTTGCGCATAGTTGTATTATTCATTATACCCGCTCTATTGCCTTCTTGGCAAGCGAATCGCACAAATTATTGTACTTATCGTCCGAATGCCCCTTAACCTTAATAAAAGATACCTCGTGTTCGCCCGCGACGGCGAGTATATCCTTCCACAAATCCTGATTTTCAACGGGCTTTTTCGCCGTGGTTTTCCAGCCGTTTTGTTCCCAGCGGTTTATCCAGCCCTGTTCAAAGGCTTTTTGTATGTACGCGCTGTCTGTATGCACCGTAACTAAACACGGCTCTTTAAGCGCGCGCAAAGCTTTTAAGACGGCCGTTAATTCCATGCGGTTGTTGGTTGTCTCCGGCTTAAAACCGGAAATTTGCTTTTCTCTGCCCTTGTATATCAGCACCGCCGCCCAGCCACCCGGGCCGGGATTGCCGGAGCACGCGCCGTCAGTGTATATATTTACCTTTTTCATTTATCAGACATCGATTTGGATTTAGCCGCGCATTTTTCAACCGCTTTTATTAGAGCGCCCCTAAAGCCGTCCCGTTCAAGCGATTTTACCGCCTCTATGGTAGTGCCGCCGGGAGAGCATACGGCGTCTTTAAGCGCTCCGGGATGGCTGCCGGTTAAAAGCACCATTTTGGCGGAGCCGAGCACCGTTTGCGCCGCGAGCTTTGTCGCCTGCGCGCGCGTTAAGCCGCACAAAACTCCCGCGTCCGCCAACGCTTCTATCATCATAAAAACATATGCCGGTCCGCTTCCGGATACCGCCGTAACCGCGTCCATAGCCGCGGCCGGAGCGGAGTCAATCTGCCCGAGCGAAGAAAATATACTTTCTATAAGTCTTTTTTTATCGTCCTCTATTTCGCAAGGCGTCTCAAAAACGCTCATGCCCTCCCCCACCGTTAAAGGCGTGTTGGGCATTATACGGCAAACACGCTTGTCTGTACCAATGATTTTACGTATCTTTTCCGCGCTCCAGCCGGCAGCTATGGATACAATCGTTTTTCCGCCTGTAAAATCTTTTATATCGGCAAGCACGGATTCAATCACGTTTGGTTTAATCGCGAGTATTATAATATCGCTCTTGCCGCACAGCTTTGAGACGGAGCATACGGGCAAAACGCCGAACTTTTCGCGGATATCTTCCGTTTTATTGCCGTCAATGTCAAATACGAATATGTTTTTCGTATCAATAATTCCTTTTTCCGCGCAGCCTTTTATTATGGCATAAGCCATGTTCCCTGCGCCTATAAAACCCACGGCGTATGTCGTCATATTATTTCCTCCTATTGACGATTGATAGTAAATTGTTTATAATACCGATTGTCTTAAAACAAAGGGGAGTGGCTCAATGGTAGAGCATCGGTCTCCAAAACCGAGGGTTGCGTGTTCGAGTCGCGTCTCCCCTGCCAAGCGCCTTAACGGGCGCTTTTTTTATTATTACGGCTATACGTTCACTTCTCCCCGCAAGCCAAGCTTTTTTGCGTTTTCGTCAAGCACGGGCTTTATATATTTATCTATAAATTCGCGCGTTTGCAAAGCGGCGCAGCCCGTGAATTTTTGCGGGTCTGTAATGGAGACTATTTCATCGGGCGAGAGAGAGAACGCCGAATCATTTTTTATAAGCTCTAAAAGATTGTTGTCAAGCCCGTCTTTTTTTACGCGCGACGCGGCCTGCATGGAATATACGCGTAACTTTTCATGAAGCTCCTGCCTGTCTCCCCCGCGCTTTACGGCTTCCATAAGTATGTTTTCCGTAGCCATAAAGGGCAGCTCCCGCTTGACATGCTTGCTTATCACATTCTCGTACACCACAAGCCCGCCAGTTATATTAAGATACAGGTTTAAAACCGCGTCAACGGCAAGAAAGCTCTGTGGTATAACAAGCCTTCTGTTCGCGGAATCGTCAAGCGTGCGCTCGAACCATTGTGTGGAAGCCGTAACGGACGCGTTTATTGGCATTGAAAGAACAAAACGGCATAAAGCTCCCATCCTTTCGCTGCGCATGGGGTTTCTTTTATATGCCATTGCGGAGGAGCCTATTTGACCGGCTTCAAACGGCTCTTCTATTTCCTTCATGCCCTGAAGCAGCCGCAAATCATTGCTGAATTTATACGCGCTCTGGGCGATAAGAGCCAGCGCGTTTATAACGACGGTATCAAACTTTCGCGGGTATGTTTGCCCCGTAACGGGGAACGACGATTCGAACCCGAGTTTTTTGCATACCGCTTTATCGAGAGCCATAACCTTTCGCTCGTCCCCGTCAAACAATGAGAGGAAGCCGGCGCCCGTTCCCGTTGTGCCTTTGGCGCCGCGAAGAAGAAAATTTTTTTTTATCCGCCGTATTTGATTGTAGTCGGCAAGCAAATCGTATATCCAAAGAGCAGCCCGTTTACCCACCGTTGTAAGCTGCGCCGGCTGATAATGCGTAAACCCAAGCGTTGGCATGTGCTTATACTTATCGGCGAACTTTGAGAGGTTATCCATAACGCACACAAGCTTTCGCTCAATAATGCCCAAAGCCTCATGCATAAGCAGCAAATCGGTATTATCGCCGACATAACAGCTTGTCGCCCCAAGATGGATTATCGGTTTAGCCTTGGGGCACTGCAGCCCGTACGCGTAAACATGCGCCATAACGTCATGCCGCACTATTTTCTCCCTCTCTTGCGCGACGTCATAATTTATATCGTCCGCTTTTAGTTTAAGCTCATTTATCTGCGAATCTGTAATCGGCAGTCCAAGCTCCATCTCGCATTCCGCGAGAGCTATCCATAGTTTCCGCCACGTTTTAAACTTATGCTCATCGGAGAATACGGCCGCCATTTCTTTAGACGCGTACCTGGCCGTTAAAGGATTCTCATATAACTCTTTCATATAAAGGCCGCCTTGATTTTTTCTGTTATAAAAATTGTAATATATAAGAGGCAAAATTGCCATAGCAAATTTTATTAATCAGTTCGTCCGTGTAACCGCGCCGCGCCATGGTTTCGGGTATTATCTGAAAATCGGCAGCCGATTTTAGTCCTTTAGGCGTTTCGGTAACGCCGCAGAAGTCGCTGCCGAAGCCTACGGCGTCTTTTCCGCCCAAGCACAGCACATGCTCTATATGCTCGAGTATGCTGTTGACCGTAACGATATCTCCGCCTAAAAAAGCGTTGTAAAAGTTTATGCCTATAAAGCCGTTTTTGTTTATTATGGCGGTTATCTGCTCGTCTTTTAAATTGCGCGGCGATTTGCATAAAGAATACGCGCACGAATGCGTGGCGCACGGAGCGCGCTTATAAGCCTCAAGCGCGTCGTAAAAGCCGCGCTCGTTTATATGCGAAAGATCAAGGGCGATGTTAAGCGAGTTTAGAAGCTCAATAGCTTCTAAGCCCTTTTGCTTCACTCCCCCGCTTTTGTGTCCGCAGCCGAAAGCAAAATCGTTCTCCTCGTTCCATGTAAGGCTCATTATACGGGCGCCTCTTTCGTATACGCTCCGTATGGCGTTTATTCCGCATTCTATGCAAGAGCCGCCTTCTATAGCCAATATGGCGGAAATATTCCGGTTGTCGCGCAGGCGCCGCTTTTCCGTACACAGGCGGACAATGCCTTCGCTGCCCGCTGCAAAATTATCGAGAAAATCAATCTGTGAAAAAGAAAGCCGCATACGGTTTGCGCTGTCCGGCGGCGTCCAAACGGCAAAAACCTGAAGGGCGACGCCGCCAATAATAAGACGGCTTAAATCCACATGGTCGTAAAGCCGCGCGTTATCGTCTTTGATTACGCAAAAAGACAAAAAATCACAATGGGCATCCGCAATTCTTACCACATTAGCACCTCCCGGCAATGTAAAAGGGCTGCAAGTTCTGCAGCCCCTTATGTTTACTTTGCGAAATCGATAGACCTTGTTTCTCTTATAACGTTCACCTTTATCTGTCCCGGATAGTCAAGGTCGTTCTCAATCTTTTTAACGATGTCTTTTGCCATCAAATGCATTCCCGCATCATCCACATCTTCGGGTTTAACAAGTATTCGAACTTCGCGTCCGGCCTGTATGGCATAACACTTTTCGACACCTGAAAACGAATTTGCGATTTCCTCCAAAGCTTCCAGCCTTTTAATATAATTTTCGAGAGTTTCCCTTCTTGCGCCCGGTCTTGCCGCCGATATGGCGTCTGCCGACTGCACAAGCACGGCCTCCACGGTCTGCGCCTCTATATCCCCGTGGTGCGCCTGTATGCAATGCACCACGTCCGCGCTTTCCCTGTATTTCTTAGCCAAATCCGCCCCAATCTGAATATGAGGCCCTTCAACTTCATGGTCTACAGCCTTGCCTATATCGTGCAGCAGACCGCCGCGTTTTGCCAGTTTAATGTTCGCGCCAAGCTCAGCGGCCATTACCGCTGAAAGATGCGCAACCTCAAGCGAGTGTTTAAGTACGTTTTGCCCATAGCTGGTACGATATTTCAGCCTGCCGAGGAGTTTTATTATTTCGGGATGCAAATTATGTATGCCGGTGTCAAACGCCGCCTGCTCTCCAGCGTCCCGAACCTCCTTTTCAACATCCTTGCGCGCTTTTTTAACCATTTCCTCTATGCGCGCGGGATGTATTCTGCCGTCAATGATGAGTTTTTCAAGCGCTATACGCGCCACTTCTCTCCTGATAGGATCAAAACCGGATAATATCACGGCCTCGGGAGTATCGTCTATAATAAGGTCTATACCCGTTGCCGTTTCAAGAGCGCGTATATTGCGCCCCTCTCTTCCGATAATTCTGCCCTTCATTTCATCGTTGGGCAATGCCACAACAGACACGGTATTTTCAGCTACATGGTCGGCCGCGTATTTTTGTATGGCGCTGCTGATTATCTCGCGGGATTTCTTATCCGCCTCCTCTTTCGCGCGGTGTTCGATTTCCCTTACATACACGGCCATATCGCGCCGTGCTTCCTGCTCGACCTTTTCAAGCAAAAGAGCTTTCGCGTCGTCAACCGTCATATCGGATACCTTCTCAAGCTGCTGAACCTGCTGTTCGAATATACGCTCTATATCCTCTTTGCGTTTTGTGACGTCTTTTAAACTCTTCCCGACTTGTTCCTCTTTCGCTTCAACACTTGCTATCTTTTTATCCAGTGTTTCTTCACGCTGGGCTAACCTTCTCTCGATTCTTTGGATTTCACTGCGTCTTTCTTTGGATTCCTTGTCAAATTCGACTCTCAATGTATGGATTTCTTCTTTGGCTTCCAACACCGTTTCTTTCTTTACAGCCTCCGCTTTTTTCTGCGCGTCGGCCACAAGACGTCTTACGGATTCTTCCGCTCTGCCAACCTTAGCTTCGGCAATGTTTCTTCTGTATACATATCCTATAAACAAGCCGGCTATAACAGCAGCAAGAGGCAGCGCTATATGCCAAACATCCACTGAGTGTCCTGCACCTCCTTTTATTAAGTTTTAGCGCAAATATACCCCCAAAACCTTAGATTGCAATGTATATCTGCATAAACACCTAACGGATCATAATCCGTTTCCGATTATAACAACCGTTAACGATTTCATATTGGAAAGTAACGTCTTTAAGAAGACCTAATTCCTCATATTAGAAATCTTAATCAATTTTATTATCTGTCATGTTTTTTGTCAAGTTAAGTTAAGCGCTTGCCGAACCTTTAGAATCACGGCTCTTTCTTCGGGAGACTGCCGCGAGAAAAAAGCAAGCCGCGGCAATAACGGGATAATAGAACTTAAATCCGGTTACAAAAGGCCAAAATACAGCGGCGAGCCCGCACAGCGTATAAGCCTTAACCTTTTTTTGGCTGACCGCCGCGTCCTTTATTTTGCTTATTGTAATTATATTATATTCCATCTCTTCTTCGGCTTTTTTCTGCGCCGCGCTCTCATCCGGCAGCATATCCGCCTTAGACGCTATAGCCAGCACCTCCGCCCCGCCGATAAGCTTTACGCTGTACCCCTCGTATTTGCACAGCGCTTTAGCCGCGTTGGTAAATTCCGACAATGATATTATGGTTATTTTCTTACCCCTGTTTCCGCGCAGTATTTCTATTATATTATCTGTGTCACATTTTGTGCCGGGATGGTTATGCAAAGCAAAAAAGTATCCGTCTTCATTTTCCGCAAAAAAACCGCCGTTTATATACGAAGTTTCTTTAAAGCCGCCGAACAGCCTGCCCATATAACCGGCGAATTCGTTTAAGTCCATTAATGTTAATGATTCAAGAAGGCATTTTCTTTTCAAATCGGCTATATCCTTTTTTATATAGCGTTCCGCCTTCTTAGTTCTGTAAGTAAATAGAAATATGCTTACGGCCATGGTTAAAAAAATAGAGACAAGCAGCGCCGTGGTCAGTGATTTGCTAAAATGCAAAAATAACAGAAACAGCCCCGTAAGAAGCAGCGCCCTTAGCATAACAAAATCAAAAAAGCGCGCGAAAACGGTTCTTCCGCCGTACATTTTTTTAAGATAACAGCCGTATACCTTAGAGTTCATATTAAAACCGCCTCCTTAAAAATGATTATAGACATATGCATTGTTTTGTATACTTGCACAGTCTTGTTATAAATTTTTTGACGTTGTATAATATTAGATAATAAAACCGCCGGAAAGGAAAAACCATGCGGGCTTATGAGGAATACTCCTCTTTCGAAACTATCTGCTTGCAGCAAAAACAAAAAAGAATAGGAATACTCGGCGGCTCGTTTAATCCGGTACACAACGGCCACATAAGCATTGCCTATATCGCTTTATATGAATTTATGCTTGGCGAGGTTATTTTTCTCCCTTTGGGCACGCCCCCGCATAAACCAAACGAACAAATAGCCTCGTCCCGCCACCGGCTTGAGATGCTAAAGCTGGCAATATCGTCCGAAAACCGTTTCAGCTTAAGCACAATAGAAACCGGACGCGGCGGCATAACGTATACCGCGGATACTTTAGAGCTTATAGCGGGCAGGGACGCCAACGCGGAATATTATTATATTATAGGAACGGATACGCTTTTCGAGCTTGAGACTTGGAAACGTATAGACCGCGTGATGACTCTTACGAATTTTATATGTATTCCGCGCCCGGGACAGGAAAAACTTCTTGTTACACATTTCGCGGAGAGGCTTAACAAAAAATACGGTCATAAAATACACCTCTCGCGCGAGCGCGGCCCCGATATATCATCTTCTCTTGTGCGTATGCAGGCCGCCGAAAATAAACTTTCAGAGGGGCTTGTGCCAAAACCCGTAGCCGATTATATTTTATGTAACCGTTTATACGAAAAAAGAGGCGCCGATGCTGATTGATGATATAATTACTTTTCTGCACGACAATCTTGACCCGCAAAGAACGGAACATTCTTTGAAAACGGCGAGTATGGCTTCGACGCTCGCGAAAATACACGGCGAAGACGAGCGCAAGGCATATATGGCGGGGCTTTTGCATGATATAGCCAAGGGACTGAGCGGCGAGGCGATTGCGAAAACCGCCGAAGATTACCGCGTCTCCGCCGACGAGTACGAACAAAACAACAAGGAGCTGCTTCACGGAAGACTGGGCGCGGCAATGGCCAATAAGCTTTTCGGCATAACCGACGAAGACGTTTTAAACGCCATACGCTGGCACACGACGGGACGCGCCGGTATGTCGCGGCTTGAGAAGATAGTGTATATCGCGGATTTAACAGAGCCTTCCCGTAAATTTGACGATTTGGACGATATAAGGGAACTCGCGAAAAAAGACGTTGACCTGGCTATGCGTCTCGCGCTGCAAAAAGTTATGGAATTTGTGAAACGCAAGGGTTTCGCGCTTCACCCCAACAGCGTAAAAGCATACAACGATTTATTTAAAGAGGAGGAAAAATAAAAATTTGAAACACAATTTCAGTGACGAAGTGCAAAACGCGGCCAAGCTTTTATTCATGAACAAAGCCGAGGACGTAAGGCTTATTCATGTCTCTAACTTAACTATTGTCGCGGATTACTTCATACTCGCAAGCGGTCGCTCCGACGTGCATGTTAAATCCTTATGCGATGAAGTTCAAGACCATATGGCCAAAGCCGGCAGAAACCGGCTTCGCATTGAGGGTTATCGCGAAGGCCGCTGGATAGTTATTGATTACGGCGATATACTTATTCATATTTTTCACAGACAGGAACGTGAATTCTACGGTCTTGAGCGGTTATGGACGGACGGCGATAATTTTATGCTTATAACCGGCGAGCATATAAAAAACGGCTGAACAAACAGCTAGAATTGGTCGCGGTATTTTTCCATAAGACTTTTAAATATCTCGGCGGATGTCGGCGGAGTGTAAGTTATTGCGTTGGCGCCCGCTTCTATGGTTCTGTTTATTGAATCGTTATTTGGACCGCCGGTAGCTATTATAGGAACCTCGGGGAATCTCTCGCGTATCTTTTTCACAATCTGCGGTGATTTTGACGCGCCGGAAACATTAAGTATGGACGCGCCGGCTCTGATTCTCGCGCCTATATCCTCATGCTCCGAAACAACGGTAACAACTATGGGTATATCTATGCGGTTTTTAAGGCTTAATATGGTCTCGTTAGGCGTAGGGGCGTTGACGACAATGCCTATGGCTCCCTGGAATTCCGCGTCCATCGCAAGGTTGATTACGCGTTTGCCTGTTGTTGTGCCTCCCCCAACACCGCAGAAAACCGGAATGTCAGATACGGTTATCAGCGCGTGCGATATAACGGGCTGTGGCGTAAAAGGATAAACGGCGATAACGGCGTTCGCGTTGCAGTTTTTGATAAGCGCCACGTCCGTTGTAAACACGAGCGATTTTATTGTCTTGCCGAATATACGAATTCCGCTGACTTCGTTTATAGCCTCGGGAACCCTTACCATATGTCTTCTCAATGTACCCTGAATTTCGGGAACAAAACGGTTCATACGCAATATCTCCTCACATTTATTTTCCCAAAACCCCATAGCGCCTTTTTAAAATAATAGCAAATAAATGCCTGCCCGTAAAGCAATTTTAACAAATGCTTTTTATATGCGAATCAGGGCGGTTTGGCGTGCGTACGCGCGCTTTTAGGATTTGAGGTTTTCATCGATTCATGTTATTGTATTAACGATTTATTTTGGCGCGCGTTAAGCGGCAGGTTTTAAGCGCCCCGCAAAAAAGCGATGTGAATTTTTAACATAGAGGTGATTATTTGAATGCGTTAGCCGTTAAGTTTAAAGAAGTTTTGGCCTCGGTATTGCCTATTACATTCATTGTATTAATAATTCATTTCGCCGTAAGCCCCATGGAGCCGAATATGTTATATGCCTTTCTTATAGGCTCCGCTCTTGTAATCGTAGGTCTTACGGTATTTCTTTTCGGTATCGACCAGGGGCTCGAACCCATAGGGCACGGCGTCGGCAATACAATTACTCACTTAAACAGCTACGCGGTGATAATTACGGTCAGTTTGATATTAGGTTTTTTTATTTCCTACGCGGAGCCGGATTTGCATATTCTCGCCAACCAGGTTGACAGCGTAACCTCAGGACAGTTTGGAAGCACGTTTATGGTGGCCGCCGTCTCTGTGGGAATAGGAACTCTTATGACCTTCGGAATGCTGCGTATTCTTAAAAATATAAGGCTTAAATATGTGTTTACGGGCGCGTACGCCATAATCTTCATACTGTCATTATTCTCGTCGTCCGATTTTCTCGCTATAGCGTTTGACGCTTCGGGCGCCACGACAGGCGCGATTACGGTGCCTTTTATGCTTGCGTTGGCGGCCGGTATCTCCGCGGTAAAGAAAGACAGCAAAATGAGTGAAGCCGACAGCTTTGGGTTGGTGGGTATCTCCTCCACAGGCGCGATACTCGGGGTTTTAATTTCGGGTCTTTTTGTGGGAGACGGCAAATTGAGCGGCGCTTTGCCTAAAGCCGATATAACCGCCGTCAATCTGTTTGACACATACGGCTCCAAACTGTTTCACATCGCTTGGGACGCTTTTTTAACTCTGCTGCCTATTATTATAGCTTACGTTATATTTCAGGTGTTTTTCTTTAAACATAAAGGCAGAAAAGTAATAGATATTGTCCGGGGCATAATATTAACATTCATAGGGCTGGTGGTCTTTTTGCTGGGCGTAAACGGAGGTTTTATGGCGGTCGGCTCCCAATTGGGCATACAGCTTGCTTCAATGGACTCTAAATTTCCTATATTATTCGTGGCTGGGCTGCTCGGGCTTACCACTGTGCTGGCCGAACCGGCCGTACATGTTTTAACCCATCAGGTTGAAGAGGTCACCGGAGGATCGGTCAAACGCAATTTAGTTCTCATTTTCCTGTCCGTGGCTGTCGGCCTGTCTATCTTTATGTCCGCCTTGCGTATTTTCATACCCGGTATACAGCTTTGGATGTATATACTGCCCGGATTCGGCATTTCGGTGCTTTTAGCTTACTTTGTACCCGATTTGTTTGTAGGCATGGCATTTGACGCGGGAGGCGTGGCTTCCGGCCCTATGACGGCAACCTTCTCCCTCGCCTTTATACAAGGCATCGCTTCGCGGGTTCCGACGGCGGACGTGGTGGCCGACGGGTTTGGAATGATAGCAATAGTCGCTATGATGCCTATAATAGCTATAGAGCTGTTAGGCGCGCTTTATCAGGCCAAGTCGCGTAAAGCGTCCGGCGCCGCCGTTTTAAAAAAGAGACCTATTGGAGGAAAGAATGAATAACCAGATGAACGAACCGTCGATAAAACAGTCGTTTTTGATATTGACGCTTATTTTAAATGAAAATCAATGTCAAAAATGCGCGCGTATCGCCAAGGAAAACGACATGCGCAGAGGAATAATAATTCTCGGCAAAGGCACGGTAAAAAGTACGGTTTTAAATATGCTCGGTATAAAGAGCCAAAAAAAAGAAGTGTTAAGTTTTCTGCTCGAAAAAGAAAAAGCGAAAGCCATGCTGGAACTGTTTACGGAGGAGTTTCAGCTTTATCAGCCCGGTCACGGAATTGCCTTTACGAGCCCCGTAATAACAGCGAACCAGCTTATTAACAATAATCAAGCCGGCAAAAATACTATGCAAGGCACGGAGGAATACAGTATGTTTAAAAAAATGACGGTTATTGTCGATCGCGGCATGGCGGAAGACGTAATGGATATAGCGCGCAAAGCGGGCGTTAAAGGCGGAACAATAATGCACGGCCGCGGAACCGGCGCTGAATTTACCACGACATTATTAGGCATGGAAATAGAACCCGAGAAAGAAGTGGTTATGATTTTGATGCCGAGCGATTTGGTAGACAATGTGGTTAACGCTTTGCACCAAGGGCTTCAAATGGATATTTCAAATAAAATACTGTTTGTGGAGCCTATAGAAGACGTCCGCGGTCTTTTTGATTTGCACCGCGAAGACAAAACCGATAAGCGCGCGGAATAATCAAAAACAATAAATTTAAGTCTTGAACATGTACCCGTAGCCCCATACGGTGCCTATATAGTTATGATACGGCTTTATGTTTTCCCGCAGCGTTTTTATATGAGTGTCCACGGTTCTGTCGGTGCCGAAAAAATCGTCCCCCCACACCTCGCTTAATATAGTCTCGCGCGTCATGGCGCGGTTGGGATTTTTCGCGAGGAACAAGAGCAGCTTGTATTCTTTAGGGGTAAGCATAACGCTCTCGCCGTCAACAAACACTATTCGGGACGCTATGTCTATGCAAAGCCCGTCAAAAATAAGCCTTCTTGGCGTATAATCTTCGTGAAGCTTACTGTGGCGCAGCAAAACGTTTATACGCGCTATAAGTTCTTTATATGAAAACGGTTTTTCAATAAAATCATCCGCCCCAATCTCATAGAAAAGCAGCTTTTCTTCTTCGCTGCTTTGTTTTGACAGCATAATAATAGGGGCGCGCGAACTTTTGCGAATCTGCTGGCAGACATGCCACGCGTCAAGCTCTTCCAAATTCGCTTCCATAATAATAATGTGATAATCGTTTCGCCTGAAGAGTTTTAACGCGGTTATGCCGTCCGCCGCCTCGTCCGCGGCAAAATTCTCAAGCGCCGCGTGATTTTTTATGGCGGCTCTTATTTCGGCTCCCGGCTCCACAATCAACAGGCGTATCTGCTTCATTTGCGGATCCCCTGCTTTCTCTTCCGTTTAGTGTAATAATGATATAACAACGCTTCGGAATTGACAAGCGAAACATCAATAGAAAATGATATTTAAAGGGAAATAATTTATATTTGTTATGGAATTGTGAAGTATTTTTATATTTTAATACTAAATATAAAGCGACGGCACTATAATTAAGCCGTTAATTGTGAAATTCAATCATTTTTCTATCACATTCTTTTGATACATTAATATTACGGTACGCTATATACAATTTAAAAAAATCAATAATTACTCAAATCAGCTTGGAGGTGCGGGATGAAAACCAAATCTGTCACGGAAAAGCACTGCGAATGCAAGGAATGCAACGAAAAGCAATATTCGGAAATCGCGAACATTATCGACCTGTATAAAGGCAAGCCCGGCAGCCTTATACAGATACTGCATCTGGCGCAGGAGGTATACGGTTTCCTGCCTCTTGACGTGCAGATATATATTGCCGATTCTTTGAACATTCCTCTTTCGGAGGTGTCCGGCGTTGTGACGTTCTATTCTTTCTTTTCAACAAAGCCGAGAGGCCGCCATACAATACGCGTCTGTCTTGGAACCGCGTGCTATGTGCGCGGCGGCAAAAAAATAGTCGAGGGGCTGAGAGAAAAGCTCGGCGTTGATATAGGCCAAACTACGCCCGACGGTAAATTCACTTTCGAGGTTGCGCGTTGTATAGGCGCTTGCGGGCTTGCTCCCGCTGTTATGATAGACGACGTCGTCTACAAGCAGGTTAATGTAAACAAGCTTGGCGCGATACTGTCTAAATACGACGAATAGGAGGCGGCGGATTTGAAAACAATTAATACTATATCACAGCTTAGGGATATAAAAGAGCGGTATAATAAAACACTGCAAAAATACGATTACCGTATATACATATGCAGCGGCGCGGGCTGCGTCTCGTCAAACTGCGCCCAGGTTTACGATACTTTTGTAAACGGAATACAAAATAAAGGCCTTGCGGGCAAGGTTAAGATATATCAAACCGGTTGTATGGGAACCTGCGCCGTAGGCCCCGTTGTGCTTGTGCTGCCCGACAGAGTTTTCTACACCGAAATTGATGAGAAAAAAGCGCAAGAGATAATAAACACGCATATTATCGGCGGTCGGGTGATAGAAGAATATACTTTTTATGATCATTCCCTTCGCAAACACGTTCCCAAAATAGACGACATAGATTTTTTCAAAAGACAGGTGAAAATCGCTCTTCGCAATTGCGGCTCAATAGAATTCGGCGATATAGAGGCATATATAGCAAGCGACGGCTATTTCGCTATTCACAGCGCTTTGTCGGGATTATCGCCCAAGGACGTAGTGGATATTGTTAAAAAGTCGGGGCTTAAGGGGCGCGGCGGAGCGGGATTCCCCACCGGTGTTAAATGGGAGGCGGCGCTTAACCAGTCCGGCGACGCCAAATACATTGTATGCAACGCCGACGAAGGCGACCCCGGCGCGTTTATGGACCGCAGCATAATAGAAGGCGACCCGCATTCCGTTATAGAGGGAATGATGATAGGCGGCTATGCCATAGGCGCAAATATGGGATATATATATATACGCGCCGAATACCCCATAGCGGTGGAAAGAATGACGGCCGCGCTTGAGGAAGCGCGCGGTTTGGGGCTTCTCGGCAAAAACATATTCGGTACGGATTTTTCTTTTGACATAGAAATACGCATAGGCGCGGGCGCTTTCGTATGCGGCGAGGAAACCTCGCTTATGTCTTCCATAGAGGGCAATCGCGGCGAGCCGCGCCAAAAACCGCCGTTTCCCTTCCAAAGCGGGCTCTTTGGCAAGCCGACTATTATTAATAATGTCGAAACGCTCGCGAACATACCGGTTATAATTTTTAAGGGCGGCGAATGGTACTCCGGCTTTGGCACCGAGCAAAGCAAGGGAACAAAAGTTTTCGCGCTCGCCGGCAATGTCGTTAACACCGGCATTGTGGAGGTGCCTATAGGAACTCCCCTCGGAGATATTATTTTCGAAATAGGCGGCGGAACGCCCGGTAAAAAGAAATTCAAATCGGCGCAGATAGGCGGACCGTCGGGCGGGTGCGTAACAACAAAGGATTTAAACGTAATAACCGATTACGAGCCGTTAAAAGAACTCGGCGCTATTATGGGTTCCGGCGGGCTTATAGTTATGAACGAGGATACCTGCATGGTCGATACCGCGCGGTTCTTTATGGATTTTATACGCGACGAGTCATGCGGAAAATGCACCGCGTGCCGCATAGGCACAAAGCGAATGCTTGAGATATTAGAGCGCATCACGCGCGGCGAAGGCAAGGAAGGCGACGTTGAGCTGCTTATTGAGCTTGGCGAAACGCTTTCAGAAACCGCCATGTGCGGGCTTGGACAGACGGCGCCCAATCCTGTGCTGTCCACAATAAAATATTTTCGCGACGAGTACGACGAACACATAAGAAACAAATACTGCCGCGCCGGAGTGTGCTCGGAGCTTTTTATATCTCCGTGCGAGAACACCTGCCCCGCGAACGTAAACGTGCCCGGCTATATGTCTTTAATAGCGGCAGGCAGGTTTATAGACGCGTATAATCTTGTCCGCCAGGAAAACCCGTTCCCCGCGGTTTGCGGACGCATATGCACAAGACCGTGCGAGAGCAAATGCCGCAGGGGCACAGTTGACGAGGCGGTCGCGATATGCGATTTGAAACGGTTCGTTGCGGATTACGCGATACAAAACGAAAAGGCTTATTCCCACGATATAGTATTCCCTAAAAACGGCAAGAGCGTCGCGGTTTTAGGAGCGGGAGCTTCCGGCTTAACCTGCGCGTATTATCTCGCGCGCATAGGCTACGACGTCGATGTTTTTGAGGAGCACGACACCGCCGGAGGCGTTCTTTGCTACGGCATTCCCGAATACAGGCTGCCCAAAGACGTTCTCGCGCATGAGGTTTTGCTTGTAGAGCAGGCGGGAGTTAAAATACACCTTAATACCGAAGTAGGCAAAGATATATCCTTCAAAGACATAAAATCAAAATACGATTCCATATACATCGCCACAGGCACGCAGCTTCCCCAAAAAGTGAATATACCCGGGGAAGACCTTCCGGGCGTTATACACGGCATACGGTTCCTGAAAAAAGCCAATACGCACGCTCCCATGCAGATAGGCTGCAATGTAATGGTTATAGGCGGCGGAAACACGGCTATAGACTCGGCGCGTACAGCGCTGCGCCTCGGCGCGAAAAAAGTTACCGTATTATACAGAAGAACGACGGACGCTATGCCCGCATACGAAACGGAGATTCGCGAGGCTGTAGAGGAGGGCATAGAGATAATTGAACTTGCCGCTCCGGTACGGTTTATTGCCGGTAAGGACGGCAAGGTTTGCAAGGTGGAGTGCGTAAAAATGAGGCTTGGCAACTTTGACGCTTCCGGCAGAAGACGCTCCGTTCTCATAGAGGATTCAAACTTTGTGCTGGACGCGGATATGGT
Source organism: uncultured Christensenellaceae bacterium (assembly GCA_964586785.1). Classification (GTDB taxonomy): domain Bacteria; phylum Bacillota; class Clostridia; order Christensenellales; family SZUA-584; genus SZUA-584. The sequence continues at coordinate 104,562 of CAZPHS010000003.1, read as the reverse complement.
TATACCCGCCGTCAGCCAGCACGCGGACTTTCCGTTTATAGGCAAAGACGAGATAGGAATCACTCCTTGGGGCACATTTGTATTAAAGGACGACACACAGATGACTACAATGGAAGGCGTTTTCGCGGGCGGAGACGTTACACGCGGGCCGGACGAGGTTATACGCGCCATTGCGGACGGTAAAAAGGCCGCTGTTTCCATAGACAAATATCTGGGCGGCAAAGGCAAGCTTAACAAAGGCGAGTTTATAGATATTCCCGAAATATCCGATAATGACGAGGTTGTGGCGCACGCCCGTTTCGAACAGGAAGTGCTTGACCCCGAAACCAGAAAAAATAATTTTGACGAAGTAATAAAGGGATATCACAAACTGAATGCGATGGCGGAAGCCATGCGCTGTCTGCATTGTGAAAGGAGGCAGTAATCGATGGTCAGCTTAACTATAAACGGGCAGCCGGTAACAGTCCCTAAAGATACAACAATAATGGACGCGGCGAAGTCCGTCGGCATCAACATACCCGGTCTTTGCCATTACGGCGGCATACATAAGTTCGGTTCCTGCAGGATATGCGTTGTTGAGGTGCAAGGCGCTAAAACGCTTCAGGCTTCCTGCCTGGCCAAGGTAACCGAGGGCATGGTAGTTGATACCAACACCAAAAAGGTGCGCAATGCCAGGCGGGTGCTTTACGAGCTGCTTTTATCCGATCACGATAAGGATTGCTTAAGCTGCACGCGCAACCAAAGCTGCGAACTGCAGGAGCTTGGCAAAACGCTCGGCGTGCAGGAATCGCGCTTTGAGGGCGAGCACAGCGAATGCATAAACGAGTCGTCCGTCGCCATAACGCGTAATATGTCCAAATGCGTTTTGTGCAGGCGCTGCGTTACCGTATGTAACGAAATTCAGGGAACGGGCGTGCTGAACGCGCAGAACAGGGGCTTTGAAACGGTTATAGGCCCCGCTATGGACCTTTCGCTTGGAACCGTCAACTGCGTGTTCTGCGGGCAGTGTACGGTTGTTTGCCCCGTGGGGGCTCTTAAGGAAACCGACGCCATAAAGCCGGTGTGGAACGCCATAAGCGACAAAAGCAAACGAACCGTTGTGCAGGTCGCCCCGGCAATCCGCGTGGCTATAGGCGAAGAGTTCGGATATCAGCCCGGAGCGCGCGTAACGGGTAAATTAGCACGGGCGCTTTCCACTCTCGGTTTCGACGATATATTCGACACCGATTTTACCGCCGATTTAACCATTATAGAAGAAGGCACCGAATTTTTAACAAGAGTTAAAAAAGCTCTGACGGGCGGCGAGGCCGTTTTGCCCATGATTACATCGTGCAGCCCCGGCTGGATTAAGTACATAGAGCATACCTTCCCCGAACAGCTTGCCAATTTGTCAACGTGCAAATCTCCCCATACAATGCTCGGGGCGCTTGCCAAATCATTTTACGCCGAAAAAATAGGCATAGACCCCAACGATATGTATGTGGTGTCAGTTATGCCTTGCACCGCCAAGAAGTTCGAGGTTTCAAGAAAAGAGATGCGCAACAACGGCGTTCCCAATGTTGACGCCGTGCTTACCACACGTGAGCTTGGGCAGATGATACGGGAAGCGGGAATAGATTTTCCGTCTTTGACCGACCGCGAATTTGACAATCCCCTCGGTATGTCCACCGGCGCCGCCGATATATTCGGCGTTACCGGAGGCGTTATGGAAGCGGCGCTTCGCACGGTGTATGAAATTGTAACGGGGCGCGAGATTCCCTTCGAAGGGCTGCACGTCTCCCCCATTATAGGCTTTGAGCAGATTAAAACCGCCGAGCTGGTAATAGACGACCCTCTGCCGGAGTATAAATTTCTTGACGGCGTTGCGGTTAAAGTGGCCGTTACAAGCGGGCTTGCCGGCGCGAAAGCGCTTATGGAGCAGATAAAGGCCGGACAATCCCCATACCACTTCATCGAAGTAATGGGATGCCCGGGCGGGTGTATTATGGGAGGCGGCCAGCCGAGGTCTTCCGACCCGGATGTGCGGAATAAAAGGCTTAAGGGCATATATGAAGAAGACGAGCAGAAAGCTTTCCGCAAATCGCACGAGAACCCGTCTATTAAAAAACTGTATGAGGATTTTTTAGAACATCCCAACAGCCATATATCGCACGAATATCTGCATACGCGTTACGTCAAACGGGGAAAGTTTAATCAATATCTTGACGAGCAATATGTTTTGGACGAGGTGAGTTCTATGACGGAAAGCGATAAGCGGGCAAAAGAGCCGCAAAAAAAAAATCCGGCTGAACGCGCGGAGCAAAGAGTAGGCGGCGAACTCGAATCGGTTAAGGTGATGGCATTGGAAGCGGAAATAAACCGCTTAAAGAAGGAGCTTACCGATTCCCAGGAAACCGTTGACATACTAAAGGACGTAATGAGCGACTACGCGAAAAAGCCCGGCCGTAAATAAAAAGAGGCGGCAGATGTTTAAGTCTGCCGCCTCTTTATACATAGCTATCACTTATAAGTTTTATTCGCAAAATATTGGTACAGCGTACACATTATATTGCCGTTATAAAGCTTACGCTTTTTGTCAGCCCTTTTGCCGAAATACCGTTCAAACTGCGAATCCGCCGAAAGCACATACTTTCTGTCCGCGCACGCCAAACCGCGTCCCATATCCCTGTAGAGGGCGTGTACAGCTTCTTTTTCCCCAAGCCTTATGGCGTAAGGAGGGTTGGTAATAACAACGCAGCCGTTTTTGGAAAAGTGTTTTACGTCCGCGTTATATATTTTTATTTTTACTCCCGCGGCTTTCGCGTTCAGCAACGCGATTTTAACCGCCTTTTTGTCTGTATCGGACGCGAATACGGGCTGCGGATTCGTTTTTTGCAGCGTCGCCGCGTCACGTTCTTTTTTATATGCCGCACCGAACGAATGCCAGTTTAGGGAATCAAACGTCCGGAGCAGCCCGGGCGCCGTCCGCTCGCCTATCATAGCGGCTTCTATAGCTATTGTTCCCGAGCCGCACATAGGGTCGGCAATCTCTCCTTCCTTCCATCCGCTCAGCATAACTATACCGGCGGCAAGCGTTTCGCGCAAAGGAGCCGCCGCGCCCGCTTTGCGGTATCCGCGCCTGTTAAGCCCCGCGCCGCTGGTGTTAAGGCACGCCGACACCTGGTTTTTAAGCAGCTTAAGATGTATGTTGTACCTTTTTCCCGTCTCCGGCAAAATACTTGTCTTATACGCGGCTTTGAGCCTTTCCGCGACGGCTTTTTTACCTACCGATTGTATGTCCGATACGCTGAAAAGCCCGCTTGCCACCGAATCCGCGTCCACGGGGAACATATCGTTCTTGGTTATAAATTCTTCCCACGCAGTATATCTTACGCCTTCAAAAAGCTGCTCGAAAGATAACGCTTCGAAAGAAGACAGCTCTATATAAACCCTGTCCGCGGTTCTAAGCCACAAATTAGCTCGTGCGACACCCGCGTCGTCCGCGCAAAAATATACCCGCGCGTCGCTTGCTCGGACACCGAAAAAACCCAGCTTTCTTAACTCTAAAGCGGTCATTGATTCAAGCCCGAAGGAGCATGAGGCGAAGCAGTTATACGTCATCTAAGTCTTCCCATCTGTTAAGCTTAACCCCGTTTATGTAAAGCGCGAAGCTGCATCCCAAAAAAGCCGCGCTTTTTTCGCACATCTGCATTCTGGTTAAGTATATGCTTAAAAATTCCATGGGAGATGCAGTATCATTCATGCTGTAATCTATTGATATCATTTTTTCCGCGACAACCAGCTTTGTGGATTTTATAGAGAAATTAACCCTGTCGTGAATACCGTAAGATACGGTTTTGTTACCGCGCACACGCGCCTTATGAGCGTCTGTTTTATCCGCTATAATGAGCGCGGCCGATATATCGCTTACGGGCATACCGGTTTCCTCCTCGTGCATTCCTATAGCCGTGCATATCTCGCACGCTTCGGAAACGGCAAATCCCATTTCGCACAGTATGGGAAAAACCAAAGCCGCGCCGGAAAAACCGTGATAATTTCTGTTTATCATGTTGCCGACATCGTGTACCCATCCGGCTATTTTCGCAAGCTCGACACGCCGCGGCGGCATACCAAGCTTTTTCAGTATCTCGCCCGCTATACGGCTCACATAACCCGTATGCCTCGGGCCGTGGTCGGTATAGCCTATAACCTCCAGCACCTTGTTAGACTGCTCCACAAGCTCCCTTAGCTTTTTGCTGTTTTTTACTTCCTCATATCCTACTGTCAATTGTCGTCTCCCAATTCCGCAAGTTTTTCGTAATCCTTATCGCCTGAAAAATCCCGTTCTATATCGTTTTCGCTCCCCAACGCCTCAAGCGCGTTTTTAACGGCTATATAATCGTAGTATTTTATACCTTCAAGCCGCAGCGCGTCCGAAAGATAAGGAATTGCTTTCTCCTCCCCCAGCTTCCCGAGAAGGCTGGCATAAAACGCTTTTCCGTCCTCACAGTATAAAAAGCGTTCCAGCACGCAATCGTAAACCCTCTCGTCAAAAGGCATATCGCACAGTATGTCTAAAAAGCAATCCGCCGCGTATGGTGTGTTTACTTCTTTATAAGCTTTAAACGATTCGTCAAAGTATTGCTGTCCCGCGTTTTTTAGCTCCTCCGCGCAAATTTCGGTAAAGTCGTTCGCTTCGTCCGCCGTTTTTATGACATCAATATAATACGCATACGGATGCTTGAAATCCATTTCCTCAATTAACCGTACTATTGCGTATTTTAACGCGTCTTCTCTCTCACCGTCATAATTAATAAGCAATGAAACAAGAAGCGGATACGTTTGCTTATTCCTATCTGCTATGCTGCAAAGCAGCGGACCGGGCGCGTTAACGCCGGCAAGCAAATACTCTCCCAAATTTTTTATAAGCTCCGCCGCTTCCATTTGAGAGAAATAAGCGTTGGGCGATTTGCTATCAAGCCAGTCCGCCGGCGTATCAAGCCAACTCATATAAAGCTTTGGCACCAATATGTCAATCTCCCTCTCGTTAAGATTAACAATACGGCTTTGTATATATTCTTTAAATTTTTGCTCAAAATCAATCAAAACGCCTGTCTCCGGTATCCTCAAACAGCATATTATAATACTTGTTGAGAGTTGTCGGCGATATTTCGTATACCCTTTGCAGCTCTTTTTTCAGCGGCGGGCGCACGTCTTCCATAAGTTCGCTGACGCAAAGCTCGAGAGCCGCGGCCAGCGCCTGCGGTTTTACAACCCATGAGCCGTTGTCGCCGCGTTCCTTCGCTATGGTAACAAGCAGCTCCACACCCGACGAGAGAAAATTATCTTCGTATCTGTCGCGTACTTTTTTCAAAAATACCGCCAGCGCCTGGGCGTACGGCTGCGGCAGATTTTTTACATCTTCGGACACCGTGCCCACCCTGACCTCCGCTATTGACCCTTTTATATAGGCTACATACGGCTCTTTAGCGCCCATCCGTTTCAAATACATAAACACGTCGTTTTTTATTTCGTCGTTCTCCGTGCTTTTAAGAAGAAAATCCCGCATCGTTTCCTCGGCCTTTTCATCTGAAAACATGCTTAGTATTTCGAGCACTATTTTTTTAATATATTCGTCGCCGTAATTTAAACCCCATGAGATAATGGATAAAAAGTACGGATCGCCGTTTCGCTTTTTTGAGACGCTATCGTCTCTTTTCTTTAAGCATTCGTTCAAATAGGCAATACGGCGTTTTATCTCATCAAACTGCACCTGGTATACGTATTCGAGTTCTCTGTGACAGCCGTTCTTTTTCGCTTCCTCGGCTTTTGTTTTATAATAAACCGCCAGGCTGTTTTGCGGGTCTATTTTAAGTATTTTAATAAAACAGCTTAAGCCATCCGTGTATTGCGCGCAGTTAAGTGCCGCTATGCCGCAAAAATGAAGTATTCTTATATCATACGGCTGGAACGCCATTATTTTTTGAAACCACCTGTACGCTTTTTCATGATAACCGAGTTCGCAGTACGTAAGCGCCACCTTGTGCATGTCTTCGGGGGCGATATCTAAAAGCGTATCAAGCTTGCTCAAATATTGAGACGCGCGCGCGTGGTCGTTAAGCTCGGAATAAAAAAGAGCCAGATTACAGCAAGCGTGAAGGTTAAACGGCTGCGACACAATTATTTTTTCGGAAAGCTCTACGGCTTTCTGTTTCTTCCCGTTAAAAAAGTACGCAAGCGCCAGATTGTTCATTGCCGAATAAAGGGTATTGTCTTTCTCCACGACATTCTCTAAATGCTTTATGGCGTTTTTATAGTCGCCTTTGTCGAGGCACAGCTTTCCCTCGTATGCCTCGTCTATCGCCATGCGCCTGTTTATATCGTGCAGCGCGCCTTCGTCCTCATATTCTTCCTCATCTATTATGTCAAACAGCTCGTCAATGTCGTCGGCGTATTCGCCCTCCGGGTCTATTGCCAGATACTGCTCAAAAGCTTCGTCCGCGAGTTCATAGTTTTTCATACCCATGTAGTTGCAGCCGAGAGCAAAAAGGCATTCTGTCGGCGTGTTACCGTACTTGGCGATTTTCAGCAGTACGTCGTTAGATTCGGCGTAAAGCCCCATTTCAGAGTAAATTTGCGCTATGTTAAGCAAATACTCAACATTTTGAGGCTCCATACCCAACACGCATCTGTAAAACGCAAGCGCCTCGAGCAAATTACCCGCGTCAATATGTTTTTCCGCCTTTTTTATAAAAAACTCAGCCGGTTGGTTGAAGTTTAGTACATTTCCGTTCTGCTTTTTATTGTTGTTTTTCATTATCCCTCCGATTAAATAATTATAACACAAATATTTTTACCCGACACTCATTTGCGGCAGACAAACTGCGCCCTGTTAGTATTCGGGCTGCACACTTTTTCGGACATAAACTCAAAAATATCAACTTGCGCAAACCCCGCGTCCCGTACACTTTCAGACACTTCAATAATATCGTGCGCGTACAAAGCGTGTGTTTCACAGTATTTATTATACCGTCTTCCCTCACGCAGAAACAGTACTATGTCAACGGTCGAAATATGCCTGTCGTTATCATATTTATTATGCCATATGCACGTTATGTCGTCGCCGTCGTCGAAATACACCTGCTTATCCGTCGCTTTAAGCTTCGCGCGGGTGCTTATATCAAAGAGCAAAGCGCCGCCTGCTTTAAGCGCCTTGTGCGCGCCGTCCGCGAATAAGCGGATACCGGACATATCGATATAGTTAGGCCCGTCGCACGCGCATACAACCGCGTCAACGCTGTTGCCCACGCTTATGTCCTTCAAGTCCTGGCAAATAAATGTTATATCGCAGCTTAACCTCCGCGCTTTCTCAGACGCTTTTTCGAGCATAGCCGGCGATATATCCGCCGCCGTAACCTTATGCCCCTTTTTTTCAAGGCGGCACGATATACTGCCCGAGCCGCAGGCCGCCTCATAAACAGAAGCGTTGGCGCGGCCGATAAGCCTGTCAATGTAAGCCGCCCATTTATCATAGTCTATATCGTACATAAGCGTATCGTACGCTTTGGCGAGCGCGCCGTAAGCCTCCATTGCTATCCTCCCGCACCCGTAATTTGGCTGCATATAAATATACTATACCGCCCGCTTTTAAACAATAAGCCGCTGAATTAAATTTATTTGAATTTTGTTATAAAGACTGCTGTTGCATTTATAATTTGCATAGTCTATAATATAAAATATAATGATTACTGGTTTGTAACGGTTACTCCTTCGTTGAGTATAGGCGGTGAGATTATAAACCCTTTATTGGAAAAAGCTAAACAAGAATTAAAGCTGAAAAACATAAATCTGTCGCATCAAAGGCTGAAGGTTTTAGAATACCTTACAAAGAACCGATGCCACCCGACGGTAGACCATATCTTTACCGACCTTTTGCAAGATATGCCTACGCTTTCAAAAACGACAGTCTATAACACTTTAAAAATGTTAGCGGAAACGGGCTTGGTTAATGTGATTGCTATAGAAGACAACGAAACCAGATACGATATTGTTACGGAAACCCACGGACATTTTAAATGTGAATCGTGCGGAACAATATACGACTTTAGTATCAATATCGATTTGTTGGCTTCCAACGATTTGGACGACTTTCGAATTGATGATAAGAACGTATATTTTAAAGGCGTTTGCAAGAAGTGCCTTGAAAATACAATATAAAACTAAAAAGGGGGTAATGGAATGGCAAAATACGTGTGTTCCGTTTGCGGCTACGTCTATGACGAAGCTAAGGGTATTCCCGAGGCGGGTATCGCACCGGGCACAAAATGGGAGGAACTGCCGGAAGATTGGGCTTGTCCTCTATGCGGCGCGGCAAAATCTGATTTCAGCAAATCGGGCGAGGTATCTTCGGAGCGAAAGCCGGCGCCGGTAATCAATGAATCGGCGGACATAAAGGAAATGTCTCCGCTGGAGGTTAGCGCGCTTTGCACAAATCTCGCGCGCGGCTGCGAAAAACAGTACAAACCGTATGAAGCGGCGCGCTTTATAGAGCTTGCCGAATATTTTAAGTCAGCTTCCGCGCCGGCAGTAAAACCGGATGTTGGCGAATTGGCATCTTTAATTGAAAAAGACATTGAGGAGGGCTTCCCGAGCGCGAACGCCGCTGCATCCGAAGCAAACGATAGGGGCGCGCTTCGCGCCTTAGCGTGGAGTGAAAAAGTAACGCGCATACAAAAATCGCTTTTAACACGCCGCCAAAAAGAGGGCGACGCAATGTTTAATAATACCGGTGTTTATGTTTGCACCATCTGCGGCTTTATTTACATAGGAGACGCGCCGCCTAAAACCTGTCCGGTATGCAAGGTGCCGGATTGGAAGTTTGATAAGATTGAAGGGAGGGACTAAAAATGGCCGGAAAATATGCAGTAAGAAATATACGTTTATGCACTAAGGATTGCCTGTGTCTTTACGTCTGCCCCACCGGCGCGACAGACACGGAAAACAGCATTATTGATGTCGCAAAGTGCACCGGCTGCGGAGACTGCGCCGACGCCTGCCCGTCCGGCGCGATTTCTATGGTGCCCAAAGAATATCCTAAACAGCAGTCTAAAACACAGACTGTAAAAAATACGCTTAACGCGCTTGTTAAAAGCAAATCGAAGCAAGAAAATATAGCTGCCGGACTTAACGGCAAGCTGTACCGCGCCATTGAAAAATCCAATCGTATTATGACGGAGGATATTATACGCGAAGCCGGATATATGCTTCCGCAGAGCGAAAACGCCAAGGATTTCTTGCAATCGCTTATTGACAAAAATCAACCGGAAGGGTTTCCCAAAGCCGCCGCGGAAGAATTGTTGAAAACATTTAATAATAGTGAGGAGAATAACGTAATGAGTGAAAATAAGACGCTTAAAAATTTAATGGCGGCTTTTACGGGAGAAGCCGAAGCAAACAGAAAGTATACTGCCTATGCCAAAAAAGCCGAGCAAGAGGGAAAAACAAACGCCGCTAAATTGTTCAGGGCTGCGGCTGACGCTGAAACCCTTCACGCTTTAAAGCATTTTGAAGTGGCGGGAAAAATAGGCTCAACCGCTGATAACTTAAAGGACGGGGTCGCGGGAGAAACATACGAGTATAAAGAGATGTATCCGGATTTCGTAGAAGAAGCCAAGACGACGGGCAACAAGGCCGCTCTTATGACGTTTACCTTCGCGATGAAAGCGGAAGAGGTTCATGCCGGACTGTATCAGGATGCGCTGGATAACATTGATAAGACGGAAGAAGTTTTCTATTACCTTTGCCCCGTCTGCGGCAATATAGAGAAATTCCGTCCCGAGAAATGCAGTATCTGCGGCGTTTCGGGCGAAAAGTTCATCAAATATTAATTAACTGCAAAAAGATAAAAAAGACTGCGCCTAAGGTTTATCCCGGGGCGCAGTCTTAAATTTTTTAAACCCGCTTAATTATTAATTCTTTGTCAGTAGAAGGTTCTTTTCCGTGGTCGCTTCAAATAAATGAACCGCCGGTGCCGGAATCTTAAAGTATATGTAGTTCTCTTTGCCCGGCTCAAATACATATTTATTTATATCGTGTGTCTTAACGCGAATAATCATAATTGTTTCACCGAACTCAACATGCAGGTAAACCTCGCTGCCCATCATTTCGGATACGTCCACTCGCACCTTTGAACAGTTTGGAGTATCGGGCGGTACCACAACCATATGCTCCGGACGCACACCCATTATTACCCTGCAGGGCGTTTGGCGCTTTTGTTTAAAGAACTCCTGCCTTTTATCAGACAGCACCACATCCTGGTCTTTAATACGCACAACATATTTTCCGCCGGAAAGAGTTAATTCCGCGGACAAAAAGTTCATCTGCGGCGAGCCTATAAAGCCGGCCACAAACAGGTTCGCGGGACGGTTGAAAACCTCCTGAGGCGTTCCTATTTGCTGAATAAAACCGTCTTTCATAATGACAATACGATCGCCAAGCGTCATCGCTTCGGTTTGGTCATGCGTTACGTATATAAATGTGGTGTCAATTCTCTCGCGCAGCTTGATGATTTCCGCACGCATCTGATTACGAAGTTTAGCGTCAAGGTTTGATAACGGCTCGTCCATAAGGAACACTTTAGGTTCGCGCACAATAGCGCGCCCTATGGCAACACGCTGCCGCTGTCCGCCGGAAAGCGCTTTAGGTTTGCGCTCAAGCAAATCGGTAATATTCAATATTTCCGCCGCGCGCCTGACTTTTTCGTTTATAGTGTTTTTGGGTTCTTTACGAAGTTTAAGCGCGAACGCCATGTTCTCGAACACCGACATGTGAGGGTATAGAGCGTAGTTTTGAAAGACCATAGCGATATCCCTATCTTTCGGAGGGATATTGTTCACGAGCGTATCGCCTATGTAGATCTCGCCGTCCGTGATTTCTTCAAGCCCCGCCACCATGCGAAGCGTAGTGGTTTTTCCGCAGCCGGAAGGCCCAACCAGAACGATAAATTCCTTGTCTTTAATTTCAAGGTTGAAATCCTCCACCGCGACTACATGTTTGTCGTATTCCTTCTTGATGTTTTTTAGTGTTACGTTTGCCATTTGTACAGCTCTGCCGCGCACAGCGTCCGCTAACTGCGCAGCTCGCCAACGCCCGCATACGTGACGATGGCTTTACAGCAGGTCTCCACACTGCTGCACCGCAAGCTGATGCGGATAATTCTTGCCTCCTTTTCTTTTACGTATCCGGACAAATAAGTGGAGTCGCCCGGACCGCATTATTTGGGGATTGCCCCAAATATTAACGGCCAAACAGCCGCTGTTTTCATAACAATTTAAGCCAATATATAATCCACTTTTACTTGTAAATTATATATTTTATATATGTATAATGTCAATGCACAAATTCAACATTTACGCGTATATTCAGCATTACGCGTATATAATCGCTGTTTTATTTCTGTGCCTGTACGTTTTGTTCCGGCTTTTCTTTAGAAAGAGCGAAAATACCGCCTAATAGAAGCAGAACCATAGGTATAAAACCAACCGCGGGAGTTATAAAACAAAGCCCCGCGCCCACCAACATAAGCACGCCCGCCTTTACATTGTCCTTGCAAACCGACACCGCGCCTATAAGCCCTAATATACCCGCGGCAAGGCACATAACAAAAACATAAAAAAAGATTATGCTGATTGAAAAACTGACAATGTTCGGTCTAATTATGTTCCACGATCCGTTAATTTTGGTCAATTGGTTTACGGCGTCAATAATCTCAGAGAAAAACGCCCGCCCTCCCATAATAAAAAACAGCCCGCCCAAGAGGCTTGCGAACGCGATGACAAGAGCAAAGCATCCTCCGACAATACCCAGCACATAACCGGTCTTTTTCATTTTATTATACCTCCGTTTAAATATATTAAATTATACTTTATTCTATAATGACTATCAATAAATTCTTAAGGCTTTAAAGCAAAAAACAGCGCGTTCCGGCGCCCTAATTTTGCCGCTGACGCTCTTTAACCATTATCTTAAGCCCAAACCGCGTCAGCACGCTAATAATCTTTCCCGCCGCCCTGCGGAACGGACGCCCCTTTATAGGAAAGAAATACTCCTTTTTGGACTGATAATAATCGACGTCCGCAGGGCAAACTTTCCGATAACACTCAAATGCGCAAAAGCTTTTAAACGCGTGAAAATATGCCCAATCTCCGATTCCCGGCAGCTTTCTTTGCTTTTTCAGCAAGCTTTTATAAAACACCTTCGACGCTTTTTTTATACTTTTGGCACTGCTTTTTTCAATACCGGCCAAAGCAACCGGCGGTGCGCATATACCCAGCTTGATTACTTTCTTAGCGCCCGCCGCGAGCGTTGTGATTTGATTGAGCGTCCGCTTGCCCCCCATAACCCCGCCTATTGTCATAACGGCTAAGAATACCTTGTCGAAAAAGCATGGACGATGCAGAGTATACGCAAACCTGTCTATTAAATTTTTAAATATTGCCGGCACGCCCATTGCATAGCTCGGCGCTGCAAAAATGATTCCGTCGGCTTCGTCCATTTTTCCTTTAATTATATCCCTGTCGTCTATCAACGGACATTTTTCTTCGCCTTTTGCGATACAGTTGAAACAGCCGGTGCAGGTTTTAAGATTATAGTCGACAAGAAACAAATATTCGAAGTCTATAGTATTATCCCTGCCGGCCAGCAACCGCTCAATCCTTGCAACCGCTTTGTAAGTGTTACCCGTTTTACGCGGGCTTCCTATAACAGCTAAAACTTTCATTTGATTGTCCTCACATCTTTTAATATATTCTCGATAAAAAACTCGTTGTGCTTTTTCATTTTAATGTCGATTTCCTCAAGGCACGGGCTTTGCTTAAGAAAGTTCTGCTCATAATAAAGAAAAATAATATACGCATTATACTCCCTTGCCGCCGCTTCCGCGTCAATAGGCGCTAAAATTTTATTCTCAATCATACTTTCAAGCACATTTTTAAGTATTAAATTCGGTTTATCAATCAGCTCCTCAATAAAAAAAGCTCTTACTGACTCATCCCTTTGCTGCTCAATATTTATTATTTTGGCAATTTTCATCGTCAGCGGCGTCCACATTACCGTTTTGAATACTTCATAGGACTTATCAAGATAGTCTTTTATACTTATGTTTGGATATATTTTCCCCAGCGGTTTATCAATAACAGCCGACCTGTTCATTTCATGCCTGAATAATTCAAATATACTGTTTAAAATATCCTCTTTATTTTTGTAATGCTTGTATATTGAGCTGGCCTTTATACCAACCTGCTTAGCGATTTTCCGTACAGTGATTTCCTTATATCCCTTTTCGGAAAATAAATCTATCGCTGTGTACAGTATTTTTTCTTTTGTTATTTGTGTTCCCGTCATATTTTTCCCCATGGCATTCTTTCCATAGAATAAGCTAACAAATGTTAGCTGTCAATACCTGTTTCCGAACATTTTTTTATGACTATCCTTTTTGGCGTTTGCACATACTAAATACAAACCAAAGAAAGGAGTTTCGTCAAATGAAACGCAAAAAGGAAAGAAAAAAATCGCCTAAGATAAAAGACAGGGATAACAATTTGGGTCTGCCGGAAAACATAAGGATTGTTCACAGCGGAGAGGTTAATCCTCACGACGGCTGAGATTTGTTTTATATTTGCGCGGCGCCCGATAAGCATAAATACGCCGGCGAGCGCCGCGAACGCGCCAAAAAAACAACCCGGGGGGAGCAGATGATTATTAATGTACGGCCCGCCTTATACGGCGAGCCTGTTATACTACCAGCAGCGACAGCCGCGACGGCAACAGCCGCCCCAGCCTCCGCCCCAGCCTCCGCAGCCTCCGCGATAACAGCCGCCGCGTCCCCACCGGCAGTAAGAATTTCCGCAACACATAAGTTTTCACCCCCCTATGACTATACATATTCAAAAATACACATTGTTGTTATTATTCTTTTTACGCCCGTATACAGAATTTGTTCAGCGAAATATGAGAAGGGAGCGCGAAAAGGCGCTTAATGCACGCCGCGTTTGTATTGGACATTCGCGCGCAATAAATTAAAGTGTATACGCCGCTTACAACCGGTAAGGCGCGAGCACGTCGGAAACGATGTTCGAAAAGTTTTTGGAAGCGCCCCAGTCAAAACGAAACAATCCTTCTCCTCCTCCGCCGCCAACGCTGTGTACGCGCGTTTTGCCTTCCAAATCGTCTATAGCCACTGTAAGCGTAAGCCTGTTTCCCGCCCGGTAATAATGCTTCTCGAATACAAGCATAACAAACCCCGTGCCGTTTGGCGCAGACGCTTCGTAATGGTCTATAAGCTCTCCCGTTATGCTTCCCCTTATAACCGCATCGCTGATTGCCCGCACTGCGCCGTTAATATCAAGAGACACAAAAAAAGTATTCATAAAAACACCCCGCATATTAATATGTTTACAACACTCTGTAACATAATAATATACCGGCTTTTATTATATATCAAACGGTATAAAAAAAGAGCGGGCTTTCATTACGATTGCCCGCCCCAAAACGCTTCCATACAAGCGCCTTATTCTATGCCCTCTCTTCTGCGCGCAATCCAGTCGCGCGCGTCGTCTTCGCTTATAGGCACGCATTCTGCCGTATGCTCTCCGTCCTGCTCCTCGAAACTGTTTACAAGTATGTCGTTTTTGTCCCGCACCCAGTCGTCAACGGAAGCGTCGAAAACAAAAGCCATATCGCCTTCCTTTTTAATCAGCGTGTCAATATCCGTCAGCTTAAAGTATTCGCTCATAACGCCACTCCTTTTTTGACGGTATTTTGCCCTTTTACACTAAAAGTTATTCCGTTAAAGCGCACCGGCCGCCTTGCCGCCTTTGAGCGCCGATTCAATTTTATCAAGCGCCGATACGCGAAGCCGCCCCGCCGTCGCGACGGAGCAAAACAAACGCTGCGCCGCGGCTTCCACGCTTTTTCCCTCAAAATACCGCAGCCGCACATATCCGGCTTCCGGCGCGGTCAGCCTCGCTTTGTTAACGGTTTGCTCTATAAACTCCAACGTGCGCCGCTCCCCCGCAAGCCGCCGCTCTATGCTTTCAACCTCGGCACGAAACTGGTCTACGGCGATTATCGCCGCCTTCTCAACCGCGCTGTTTGCCGCGTAGCGCGGTCTCCCCGTTTTTATAAATCCGCCGGATAAGGGAACGCTCTGGCAGCTTTGCTCGTAAGCGTGGCGCGCGGCCGAAAGATCGAGCATCAGCCTGCCGACGCTTCGCGCGGCATACCAGTAGTCCTTCAAAAACATTTCCACTTCTCTCATAAACCTTCCTCACAGCCAGTTTTCCGGCATTGCGGTGCGCCGCTCGGCTTGTTCCAAAAATGTAAACCATGCAAACCTTTTTGCGCATATATCGCAGATATCCAAATCCTCGAAAACATAATAACCGCACCCATGTCTTATTGGCCCGCCGCAGCAGCCGCAAAACATAACCGCAGGCGGCTGCTCCGCCTCACCCTCAAAACGGTCTTGCCGCCGCATAAAAGTTAAGCCTCCCCCGCGAGCCTTCGTCTCTTTTTAAAACAACTATACCGCATCTTTTTTTCTCCTTTGTTTTTCGTCATAAAAAACGCGAAATATCTCGCCTTCAGGAATATCAAGCACTCGCGCAATGCGCACCGCAACATCGGGTGACGGGCAGCGTAAACCACATTCAATATCCGAATAATAACCCTGTGATATTCCCGCGTTTCTTGAAATCTGTGTTTGCGA
The DNA here is from genome assembly GCA_964586785.1 of uncultured Christensenellaceae bacterium. Classification (GTDB taxonomy): domain Bacteria; phylum Bacillota; class Clostridia; order Christensenellales; family SZUA-584; genus SZUA-584. The sequence continues at coordinate 88,817 of CAZPHS010000003.1, read as the reverse complement.
AATATTCGCACCCTCGCGTATCATAGCCAGTATCACTCTCATGTCCTCACCTCCATATTCCCCATGGCATAACCCTAGCCAAAATACGGCAGATTGTCAATAGCTTAAAGCTATACTTTACAATTCTATCGCTCTCGGCTATAATCCATATGTAACACAATTTGCGTAAAGGAAATTATTTATTTGAACGGCCTCCCTAAAAAATTAAAGCTAAAGCGCAAACAGCAAGGACTTACACAGGCTCAGCTCTCGGCTCGCGTGGGAATCACGCAGGCTTTCCTGGCGGAGATAGAAAGCGGACGCAAGCGCCCGTCAATAGAGGTTCTCGAAAAGCTTTGCGACACTCTCGGATGCTCGGCAGACTATCTTCTTGGCATAGAGCAAAGCCGCCGTTATAAAACGCTTGAACAGCCGGCGCTGCCGTCTTCGCTTACAAGCCGCGGCATAACTCCAAAAATGCTCGAAGAAATGGCGGAGCGCAACATAAGCGGAGAAGAGCTAAGCCTTGCGATAAAGCTTATAAAGACAATGAACGAAAACAAGAAAGCTGATACCAAGCGATAGATTTTCGGCTTGTCTTTGCTTATCTGTAATTTTGCCTCCTTAAAATTTCTAGACTGTCGAACATACGTTCCCATTATAGTCATGTTAAGTCCGCTTTTTGGTACTTTGATATTTTTTACGGTATTGTTATTCTTGTCAAAGACTAATGTTAAGTAATATAATGGCACTATGTATTATTATACTTAAGGAGGTCTTTTTATGTTTGACAGAGCGGCAATAAAGCGAAAAGCAAAAGACGCCGTAACCTCTCAGTATGGAATTTCACTGGGAGTATATTTGCTGTTTGCTCTTATAACCTCCGCGGTAACCGGCGCTACCGCAGGCTTCGCGGCATTATTTATTATTCCTCCGCTGGCGGTCGGCTACGCTTATTTTTGTGTACGCGTATACAAAGGCATAGCCGGCGATATAAGCGATATGTTCAATATAGGTTTTGCGGACTACGGTCGCAATCTTGGCGGCGTCCTTTGGATGTATCTTTTTACTTTTCTGTGGTCGCTGCTATTTATAATACCCGGCATAATAAAGGGCATATCGTATTCGATGACTCCTTACATACTCGCGGACTGCCCAAAAGTTCGCGCTACAGACGCGCTTTCGCTTTCAATGAGAATGACAAAAGGCCATAAGGGCGGTATTTTCGTTATGTATTTAAGCTTTATAGGGTGGGGCGTTCTTTCCGCTTTAACGGCGGGTATACTCTGGCTGGTTTATGCCGGACCGTATATGTCCACCGCCTTTTCCGGACTTTATATTGTTTTAAAACAAAAAGCGATAGAAAGCGGAGCGATAAGAGCGGAGGAGCTTTTATAAAGACGCCGAATCTTTCGGGGCGGTATTATGCCGCCCCTTTTTTACGCGTATCCTTGTTCATAATAGCTTCCTATATACGGCACCGTGCTTAACCCGGCGCTTCCGGTTTTTTTAGCGCTTTTTTTAAGCGCTATGCCGGTCATCTCGGTAAACTGCGCGGCTGTTATAAGCCTTTTCTTATAAAGGCTGTACGCCTGGTCGAACACATTTTTCTGGCGCGCCTGTTCGTACTGCGCTTCAAAACGCGCCTGCTGCGAAAGCGCCGCCATGCGCTCCGACGCGGTTTTAGCCTCAACTCCGGATATATCGGCTTTGTAGTTTGCTCCAAGGTTATAAAGCGCCGTATTGACATTGTCGCTGTAATCCTGCTGCTGCCTTGATACGTCCCCAAGCGTTCTGAGCAGACTGCCGGTGTTGCGCTGCTCAAGGCTTAACGACGTCCCGCCCGCCCCGCTTAAACCCATGTTGGCCAGTGTTTCACGCCGTCCGCGCTCCGCCAGCGCGTTGTTTACATAAGCTTCGTTTTTCAGCGCCTGATACTGCGCGGGCGCGCTCTCAAGCTGTTTTTGCAGCTGAGCATAGTTTTGCTCGTACTGTGCCAAAAGCTGAGCCTTTTGCGCTTCCTCCAGGCTGTCGTAATAACTTTTTATGCTATCCGCAGTGTTCACGCCTTCTCCCCTCCCTTAAGCAGAACCAACCGCGCTTCTATCAAACGGGCGACATATGCCGCAAAATCGTCCGCCCCGTTTTTCAGCAGCTCCGATGAGCGCTCCGATAAATCGCTTATAAACTGCTTTGCCGCCAATGCGGCGACCTCTTTAGCCTCGTTCGCCGTCAATTTTCCGTTTTCGCTTTTTTTCTTTAAAGCGTCTACCACTGTAGACTGAAGGCTTGCCACAACATTATCCGCCACCGTCTGCGCCTCATTTAAAGCGGCAAGCAAACCTTCGTTCTTTGTTTTGCTTTTAAGCCAAACAAAAGCGGCGTTTAAAAGCGGTATAACCACTCCCGTGAAAATAAGCCCCGCCGCGGCCGTCACAACCTGCGTCCAATCCATATGCGTCTCCTTTCCGCGGGGATAATCCCCGTTCCCAAAAAGGCTACACTTGCCCGCCGCTCAAAACCGCTCATTTTGGCGTTTACGGATAATACTTGTACCTTAAATAAACCGTAAAGTAAAAGACGCCTTTTTACACGGGCGTCTTAAAAATATATTGCGGCGGCAGCTTTATGCCGCGTTTTGGCTTTAAGGTTTTTCTATCTTGCCTATAAATATAGGTATCTTCTCGTTGCTCAAAAGCATAAATGCAAAAGGTCTGTTTAAATGAAACTTAAATACACCGTTGCCTTCAAACAAAGCGGAATCAGCCCTTATTGATGTATAAGCGGCGGCTTTAATACCAAATTCGTTAAGCTCGAGCGCCGTCCCCTGGCGTACTTCGGAGACAGCAGAAAGTTCCGAATACGATATGTTCTCTTTTCCTTTAAAATTAACGCCTAAAGTTTCTAAATAGTCCGCAAGCATTATATCATTCTCTATATTTAGTTTCGGTATTTTTATTGACATCTTTTCGGCGATATGCTCCGGCAGGTTATCTTTTAAATAATTGTCTACGCATGACGATATACTAAAATCGTTATACTCATTCGGCAGTATAAAAACCATTTCGCCCGCATTCTCGAGCGGCAGCGACACATAAAATGCCTTTTCATCCTTCATATACGGATACAAATATTCAACCGTTTGCATATATTCCGCGGCAGTTGTATTACCGCCCGTCATATAAAACTTATCTTCTTTTGTTAAATGCTCATCGAATTTATTGCTCCAAACATCAGAAATATACAGGCTGTTGACAAGCATCGCTATTGTATCATTCGGATAAACAACAACCTTGGGCTTTAGCATTTGTTCAGTATTGTCAGAAACCCATTGCGATATTACACCGGCCACTCTTTTTGAATCGAAAAAATCCACATCATTGACCGCCCCATAATAATATTTTGCTATTTTAGTTCTGAAGTCGTCACTAAACATATCCCTTTGCAGCCATATTGAATTGGCAATAGAAAAATTGTATTCATCGGATTTATTATATAATGTTTGATAAAGTTCGCGCATCTTTTGATTATGCGAATCCAAATCGTCGGTTCCCAAAACGTCCGTAACCTGTTTTAATAAATTATTATCCAATCCGCAAGCCAGCATGGAAAGTCCGTGATACAGGCTAAGCGGAGAATAACATATATTATCGTCCCCCGCAAAAAGTATATCCGCCTTATTTACGGAAAACTTTTGTATGCTTTTTATTAAATCAGCGTCGATATTATGCTGCACATTACTTTCCGGCTGCACTATGTTATAAACCTTCTCGTTATTCATTTGGCATTCACACCCCGATAAAGGCATCAACATCACTATAATTAAAAGTATAAGTTTTTTTATCATTGTATTAGCTCCTCTTGTATGGCCAATGTCATGTTTAATCATAGTAATATATGATATTACTGTCAACACAATTATAATTATAAATTACTTTACGAAATGGTATGGTCTTTCCAAGGATACTTTAAAAAAGCGCCGGAGCAATCCAACGCTTATAAACCCTTTATGTCGTATCAAAACGCATACCCTTACGCCATGGCGTTTTATACTGTTTTCCGGACGGTCACGGGCTTTGCCGCGGCGATTCTTCCGGAGACTGCGCGGGAGATTCTTCCGGAGACCGCGAGGTCGATATTTCGGGCGATATTTCAGGCGAATGCTGCGTCCCGGGCTTTTCCATAGTAACCGTAGGCAACGCGGTAACCGTGGGTACTGTGGTAACGGTCGGCATAACAGTTACTTTTGGTTCTTTGCCTTCGCCGCATGACGCTGACGCTAATGCCAGCATAACAACGACCGCGGCCGCAATGTATTTTTTCTTCATTATCTGCGCCTCCTTTTACCTTATTGTTAGCGAAGGCGGAACGATTTATAAGCCTCGTTAATGGTAAAATACGTTAATGCCCTATAAATTCGCGCAGTATACTGTACCGCGGAACGGCGCTTTCTCCGTCGTAGCTTAAAAAATAGTTTAAAAATTTAAGCAAAGCGAGCGCCTCCGGATAGTTCGGCATGTCCGGCGTAAACCGCCTTAAATCGCTGTACGCGTGCTTTTTAAGCAAAAGCGGCTCGTACAAAAGCGTAGAGTTAAACATAACGTCCGCCGTTTCCTGATAAGGAAGTATGTACTTGTATTCCCCGTGCCGAACTTTATCCCAAATAGAAAAAGTCTGCGCGAAAGAAAATCCCCTCGCGCGTTTGTCCCGAACCAGCCGCCTTAAAAGGCGCAAGTCTTCGGGCATTACAACGCTGTGGCAGTCTATGTTAAGCGTTGTTAAAGGCGAAATGAAAATCTTAAACTTATAGCGTTTTTCCACGTCTTTTAGCAGCGCGTCGTTCAAACCGTGTATGCCCTCCGCTATTATTATATCGCCGTCAATCCTAACAGGCGCCGTATCCGTGCGCATTCCGCTGAAAAAGTCGTAGCGCGGCATATAGGCTTGCTCTCCCGCCAAAAGCAGTTTTACGTCTTCACAGAATTTTTTGGTATCCAAGGATTCTATGCATTCAAAGTCGGGCTCGCCGTCTTCCCCCTCCGGCTGGTCGGCCTTGTCTTTATAATAATCATCCAAAGAAACCGGCAGACAGCGTTTGCCGAGTGCCTTAAGATGCACCGTAAGACGCGACGCGAATGTGGTTTTCCCCGAGGAAGACGGACCTGCGACAAGCACGATGCGCGTATCTTGCCTGCTCGCGACGGCGTTCGCAATCTCCGCTATAGTACGGTCGTGCAGAGCCTCGTTAATATTGATAAAATCTTCAATGGCGCCGTCCCTTAGCATATTGTTTATATCCGTTACATAAGAAGCCGCAAGCTCTTTAGCCCAGCGCTCCGCCTGATGGAACACCTCGGCGTATTTTGGCTGCTCTATTATGGGCGTATGAGCCATGGCGTAAGGTGTTGGGTATGCTAGTAAAATGCCGTCGGAATACGAGTAAAGACGCGCTCCTTTAAGGCAGCCGGCGCTTTTCGGCATAATGCCGTGAAAATAGTTATGGAACCCGCGGTAACGGTAAAGACGGTAATAATCAAAAGGACGGAACTTTAAAAGTTCGGCTTTTGTGTCAAGCCCCTCTTTTAGCATTATCGCCCGCGCCTCGTCAACCCGCATAAGCTTTAAAACAAAGTCCTCGTCCGCTTCGATAAGCTCGTCCATTCTTTTTTGTATACGCGCTATATCCTTGTCTGAGAGTTCTCCCAATTCACAGTAAACGCCGCCGCAGAGCATATAATCCACTTTCAGCTTTCTTTCGGGATACATCTCCCGCGCGGCGCGGTAAAGCACAAAGGTTAAGCCTCGCATAAAAACGCGCGACGCGTGCTCATGCTCCGTCGGTTTTAACAAAAATATCTCAGCCTTCTCTTCGGGCGCGTCAAAAAGCGAAACAAGACGCCCGTTAGCCAGCGCGCACACCGCGTCTTGCGCTCCCATATCGTCCGCAATCTGCCACAGCCGCGTATTGTCTTCAAACACGGTTTTTATTCCTTTGCGTTTATCGTACGAAACATAGCAATACTTTTCCATTCCGCCGCCTCCTCTTATAATCAGTATAATCTAACGCCACGTCCTTTTCCAGTATAAACGCTGGCGTTCAACGCAAGAGTTACTCTTTAAAAAAAATAAAACCGTCCGAAAAAGCGCCATGCCCAAAGAACCGGTTTTGTATTTTAACGCTGATCCGTGAAACTCGCGCCTTTATTCTATAAGCTGATAATCTTTCTCCATAAACAATTTTACGCAGGTGTCTACAACCTCCGGATGATAGAGCACTCCCTTGTTTATTGTTATCTCGTCAAGCGCGGCCTTAAGGCCAAGGCTCGGGCGGTAAGGACGGTGCGTCATCATTGCCTCAACCACATCCGCGACCGAAATTATGCATGTTTCAAGATTTATTTCATCGCCTTTAAGCCCTCGGGGATAACCGCTTCCATCAAGCCTCTCATGGTGCTGATAAACAATTTCGGCGACAGGCCACGGCATTTCATAGTTGCGGAGCACCTCGTAACCTTTCTGCGCGTGCTCCTTTATCAGCTCGCACTCCAAAGGCGATATCTGCCCCGGTTTGTTGAGAATATCGGTAGGCACCATAATCTTTCCTATATCATGTATGCAGCCTATAAGGTTAAGCCCTTCCCGAAAATCCTCCGAAAGTCCCAATTCACGCCCTATTGTGCTCGCAAGGTTGCCGACCCGCCTTTGATGACCCGCCGTATACGGGTCTCTCAAATCAAGCATTGCCGCCGCCGCGTAAGCGGTGTTGAGCATTGCCTGGCGCATTTTCTGTGTTCTCTCTTCCACAAGACGCTCTAAATTATACTTTTGTTCTTTGTTTTCGCGCTCAAGCCGCTGTTTATCGTCAAGCAGCTTTTTATAGCTTACCGCGTGCCGCACCGCTTTTAGCAGTTCGTCGCGGGCGATAGGCTTTGAAAGATAATCCCGCGCCTTAAGCCTTACGGCGTCGACTGCCGTCTCAACGGTGGGTTCGCCCGTCATCATTATTACCTGCGCGTTAGAGTTCCGGTTGTGTATTTCTTTTAACAGCGATACCCCGGAGCCTTTAGGCATCACAATATCCGTAAGCACTGTGTCAAATTCGCAGCCGTCAAACAAACAAAGCGCGCTTTCCGCGTTATCCGCCGAAACGACCTCATAGCCCGCGCGTTTTAAAAACTCGCTTAAAGTTACGCGTATGCTTTTTTCATCGTCCACCACCAAAATTTTAGACATTCTAACTCTCCAAACGCGCCGTATTCGCCCATCCGTTATTTACGGGCAATTCCAATATCGCGCGCGTATACTGCCCGTCCCGCGAGTCAAAATACAGCGCGCCATGATGATCCTCAACAATACCGTGGCTTATAGACAACCCCAATCCCGTGCCTTCATCGCGTGATTTGGTAGTAAAAAAAGGATCAAACATTTTTTCTTTGATATGTTCGGGAATACCCAAACCGCGGTCTTCAACTATTATCCTTATCCATTTGCCGCCGCCGTTTTCAAACCGCGTGCCGGTTAATCGTATCTTTTTATTGTCGTCCCCGCCTTTGTACCGCGCGTTAAGCGCGTCGCGGGCGTTTGTTATAAGATTCATAAGCACCTGCTGTATCTGCTGGCTGCGGCATTTTATGCTCGGCAGGTTTGGCTCAAGCTCAACCTCAAGCTCTATTTTGTCCTTTCTGATTATCGTCCGGATCAGCGACAGCGTGTCGTTTATAATATCGTTTATATCCGCCAAACTGTGCGCCTGTTTTTCCTGCCTCGCGAACTTAAGCAGATTTTTTACAATGCCCGCTATCCTGTGCCCTTCGCGTATAATCTCTTTGCAGTATTCCGCCGTTTCGCTGTTTGCGTCTAAAGCCTCGTATATAAGCTGCGCGTAATTAATAATTCCGCTTATGGGGTTGTTTATCTCGTGAGCGACGCCCCCCGCCAAAACGCCTATTGATTCGAGCTTCTGCTTGTGCTTAAGCTGCGCCTCAATTTTTTGTTTATCGCTTTCAAGCTGTCTGCGCACCGAGATATCGTGCATGAAAACAAGCGCCCCGTCCTCTCCTCCAAGCCGGAAAGGCACGGCGGAAATTTCAACCTCGAGACGGCTTCCTCCGCTTCTCTCTATCATATCGTTAATAAGCGGCACGGGCTTTTTTAAAACATTCAGTCTTCTCAAACTGGCCGCCATGCCTTTTTTGCCGCCTTTAGAGAAAAAAGCTTCAACCGGCCGTCCGAGAAGATCGTGCTCGGAAGCCACGTCGAAAAGCTCCATTGTCTTGCGGTTTACATACGCGAAAAAGCCGCCTATCTCAACAAAAACACCGTCCGGCGCGCTTTCGACAAACAGCCTGAAGCGGTTTTCACTTTCGATAAGCCCGCGTTCCATGCGTTTTCTTTCAGTAACATCGTGAATAATCATGTGCAGAAGCTTAAACCCGTCAACCGATACCCTGCCGCAGAAGACCTCAACTTCTCTTTGCTGTCCGTCGTAACGGCGGTGCAGCATCTCCAGGAAATCCGCGCCCTTAACGTACGCGTCGGCAAGGCATTTGCGCAGCTCGTCCTCTTCCTGGCTGTCTAAGTCCCAGATATTAACACCGCGCATTTTATCGCGCGAATAGCCGTAAAATTCGCAAGCCGCCGAGTTCGCGTCGGTAATCTCGCCCGTTTCGCTGTTTATTATCATCTGTATGGCGCCGTTATTGTGAAACAGTGAACGGTACCGCTCCTCGCTGTCCCGCATCTGCGCCTGCGCCGTCTTTATATCCGTTATGTCAAAATTAACGCCCGTCATACGCACAGGCATACCGGTATCATCGCGCAGCGTGTGTCCGTACGCTTTCATATAACGCACCTGCCCGTCCGGCCTTACCGCGCGGTATTCGCTTATAAACTCCTTTTCGCCGCTCATTGCAAGCTTTAGCTTGCGCTCCGTTTCACGCATATCGTCGGGATGAATAAGCGAAAGCCACCCCTGCGGCTTGCCCGAAAAATCCTTCTTTTTAACGCCGAAAAGCTTTGTCATCTGGTCGTCCCACACAAGCGTTTCCTTAGGAATGTTCCACTCCCATATGCCCATATCCGCGGCACGTGTCGCGAGAGAAAACCGCTCGTTAACTGTCCGCAAATTCTGTTTTAAATGAATTACCGATGATAAATCATACAGCGTTGATATAAGGCACTGCTTGCCGTTAAACTCCGCTCTGTCAACGGACACGAGCACCTGTCTGGTTTCTCCCGATTTTGTAAGAAGCGACGTCTCAAAGTCGCGCACTGTTTTACCGGTTTCCAGCCTCCGCGAAATTGCGCGCCGGACGTTGGAATCATCAAATATACTAAGCTGTATTCCCGTTTTGCCTATAAGCTCGTCCCTGCCGAAACCAAAAAGCTTTAAATAGCTCTCGTTGGCGTCAACCACCCGTCCGTCTTCTATAGCCGTTATTAATATAGCCATAGGCGAAAGATTAAAATTTTTTTTGAACCGTTCGCGCGATTTTATTTCGGCAATATCATTAGTATGCCCCAGCTCCTTAAGCTTCTCACTGTTAAAAGCCGCCTCAATTCCGTCCGACGCGAATTCGGAATACTGAAAAAGCAGCTGGCGGCTCCAGTTCCAAAACTGTTTTTCCCGGGCATCCGCCACGCATATTGCGCCGTATACTTTTTTGTCGGGCAAAAATATGGGATAAGCCATAAACGCCATGGCTTTTTTGATATCTTTATATTCTCCGCGTCTTTCTATGGTTGGCAATATGCATTCCTTCGCGTCCGAAATAACCCTGCCGCAAAGAGCTATAGCGTCATCTTGCAGATTATCGGTTTCGTCTCCGAACGTTCCTTTAGCCGCAACCTCATTGCCGCCCGAATTCGCGCAAATAATATATGATTCGCCGCATTCCGTCATTTGACAAATAAAATCCAGCACGTTTCTCCATTTTGCTTTTGTCAGGGCATCAATTTTAATAGTTTCCGCGCGCATTCGTATCTCCCCATATATTTGCAAAGCGCTGACCGCGGATACGGCGGCCGGCTTTTTAAACAACATATGCGATTTAAATTAAAAAATGGTTCGCTTATATTATTAAACACATAAACAATCATCTAATCGTATTTTTACAAAACGAGAGGCAGTCCGCCGCGCTTTCGCTTAACCCCGTCTTTTCCGTATGTGGCCGTATTTTAAATGTACGTCGGGTTCGCCGTTTAATTTGGACGGTGTACTTCCGCTGCCGCGTGCTGTTATGATACAATACTGCTGACTACAAAAATGGAGGATAAAAATGAGCGCAAAAATACTGTTTGCTCCCGTAACTTTTAAAACTCTCGACCCTTGCGAAACGCTTCCGGCGCGTTTTGAAAAGCTGATTGACAATATGAATTTAAGCGCCGCCGTTAAAGGGAAATGGACGGCGATTAAAATGCATGTCGGGCGCAACATAGGGTTCACAACGATTCATCCTCTTTTCGTGCGTATACTTATAGACAAGCTGAAAAGCTATGGAGCCAAGCCGTATATTACCGACCAGGTTATAGACGGCGCCGAGCGCAGGGGATACACCACAAATTATTTCGGTGTTCCCATCGTTCCTGTCTGCGGCATTATGGACAAATATGTGTATGAAAAAGAGGTTTCGTTCCGCGGCTTTAAAAACGTGGATATAGGCGGGCATATATACGACGCCGAGGCGATGATAAACTTATCGCACGTTAAAGGGCACGGCGCGTGCGCTTACGGCGGAGCGTGCAAGAATATAGCCATGGGCTGCGTAACAGACAGAACACGGCAGCAGATTCACGGTTTGGAGGGCGGGCTGCTGTGGGACGAAACGCTATGCACCCACTGCGAGGCGTGCATCACAAGCTGCAACCACAACGCCAACAGTTTTGACAGCGACGGCAAATACAGCGTTTTTTATCACAACTGCACAATATGCCAGCACTGTGTTAAAGTATGCCCGACCGGCGCCATAACGCTTGATTCGCATGATTACGCGGATTTTCAAAAAGGAATGGCGATTTGCACAAAAACGGTTCTTGATACGTTTGAGCCCGACAGCGTATTCTATATAAACTTTCTGACTAATATTACGTTTGTATGCGATTGCTGGGGCGTATCCACGCCGCCGTTAGTGCCCGATATAGGCGTTATGGCGGGAGACGACATGGTTGCTGTCGAACGCGCAAGCCTTGACGCCATACGAACGGAGAATCTTATAACCGACGGCATACCGCAAAAGCATCAGCTTGGAACAACAGGGCATCTTTTCGAGCGCTTGCACGGCAAAGACCCGTTTATGCAGCTTAAAGAGCTGACGACGCTGGGGCTTGGCACGCAGGAATATGAGTTAAAAACGATTGAATAGACAAAACCCCGTCGGCGCAGGCGGGGTTTTTATTTAAACTTGTATTTTTATTTACGTATATTTAATTAATAATCGGCACAGGCGGCTTTAAAAAGCGTATAGGCTTACCGCTATCGGTTCGCCCAAACATTTCCACAAAATTTTATAAGTTTTTATATTGACATTCTTCGCGTTTCAATATATTATTTCACTTGGTTTTTGCTCATCAACGGCCATTCAAATTCGTAAATCACATCTTGTCCCGCCCCTTTTTGTTTTGTTTCCGTTGGTAAACGCAACCTATCATTTGTATATGAGCGGCGTATTCTCTTATGCCGTTTCTTATAATGTTATATCTTTGGAGGAACTATGAAAGAGATGAATCAAAATGAACTTAAGGAAGCGTGCAAGCGGCTTAACGACCTTATTGATAAAAAGGACGAACGCTCCGTACTGCGCGACAAGGCGGTTTTAAAACAAAGCCGGAAAGTTGACAGGCTTATTGTACGCAACGAATTGCTTAAGGAATAACTTTCGGCGGGTTTATCCCATTTATCCGCCTCGCGCTTATATCAAAACCGTCATTTTTAAAAGAAAGCCGATTAAACCATATAAAGACAAGAAAAACGAGGGCGGAACCGCGCCCCCGTACTAATCCCCCGCCTGCTTTACCTCAAACACCAACCCGCCGTCCGCGGCGTCCACGGTAACGGACGCGCCGTCGGCAGCCTCGCCGGAAACCAGCATTCGCGAAAGCTTTGTCTCCACTGCCTTTTGCAGATATCTTTTTACAGGCCGCGCGCCGTATACCGGCGTGTACGAAGCCTTAGCTATAAGCCGCTTTGCCGAATCCGTTAAGCTAAGCGTTATATTTCGCTCGGCGAGCCTTTTTTGCAATGCTTCCGCCGACAAATCAATTATGCTTATAATATCCTCCATTTTAAGCGGTCTGAATACCACCGTGTCGTCAACGCGGTTTAAAAACTCGGGCCTGAAATGCCTTGAAAGCTCGGCCAGCACTTGATTTTTAGCGTCTCCCCCAAGCTCGCCCGACTTATCTATACCGGTAAGCAAACGCTCGCTGCCTATGTTGCTCGTCATTATAACAACGGTATTCTTAAAATCCACGGTACGCCCCCTGCTGTCGGTTAAACGCCCGTCGTCCAAAAGCTGCAAAAGCACGTTGAACACATCGTTATGCGCTTTTTCTATCTCGTCAAACAGTATAACGCAATACGGCCTTCTGCGCACAGCCTCGGTAAGCTGCCCGCCCTCGTCGTATCCTATGTATCCCGGAGGCGCTCCTATAAGACGCGCCACGGCGTGCTTTTCCATGTACTCGGACATATCTATGCGCACCATATTTTCCTCGCTGTCAAACAACGCCTCGGAAACGGCGCGGGCAAGCTCCGTCTTTCCGACGCCCGTAGGTCCAAGAAAAATAAACGAACCTATAGGACGCTTCGGGTCTTTAAGCCCGCTTCTCGCGCGCAGAACGGCCTCGCTTACGGCGGCGACCGCCTCGTTTTGCCCTATAACGCGCCTGTGCAGTATGCTCTCAAGATTCAGCAGCTTATCGCGCTCCTGCTCAACAAGCCTCGCCACGGGTATACCCGTCCAGCGCGAGACTATCTGCGCTATCTCCTCTTCGGTTACCTCCTCTTTCAAAAGCACATTTTCCGCCCTTTGATTCCTCGCGCGTTCCTCATCAAGCCGCCGCAAAAGCCCGGGCAGTCCGCCGTACTCAAGCTTGGCGGCCAGCTCAAAATCATACCGCCTTTTCGCGTCCTCTATCTGCCGCCTTGCCTCCTCAATCTGCCGCTTTAACTCCTTCTCTCGCAGCAGCGCCGCTTTTTCTAGCTCCCACTGCGCCTTTAACTTATCGGCCTGCTCCTTTTGCGCCGAAAGCTCTTTCTCCAAAACGGACAGCCGCGTCCGGCTTGCCGCGTCCTTTTCTTTTTTCAGAGCCTGCCGTTCCACCTCAAGCTGCATAACGCGCCTTGATATCTCGTCAAGCTCCGCGGGCATACTGTCTATCTCGGTGCGTATCATAGCGGCCGCCTCATCCATCAAATCTATAGCCTTGTCGGGCAAAAACCTGTCGGATATATAACGGTCGGACAGCACCGCGCAGGATATAAGCGCGCTGTCGGTAATTTTTACGCCGTGGTGAATCTCGAACCTCTCTTTTAGTCCGCGCAGTATGGAGATTGTATCCTCCACCGACGGCGGCTCAACAAGTATGGGCTGGAACCGCCTTTCAAGCGCCGCGTCCTTTTCTATGTATACGCGGTATTCGTCGAGCGTCGTCGCGCCTATGCAGTGCAGCTCTCCCCTCGCCAGCATGGGCTTTAAAATGTTGCCCGCGTCCATAGCGCCCTCGGCCTTGCCCGCGCCGACAATGTTGTGCAGCTCGTCTATAAACAATATTATGCGGCCGTCGGATTTGTTTATATCCGAAAGCACCGCTTTTAACCGTTCCTCAAACTCTCCGCGATATTTCGCCCCGGCTATAAGCGCGCCCAAATCCAGCGCGAAAATTGATTTATCCTTTAAACCCTCGGGAACGTCTCCGGCGAGTATACGCTGCGCCAACCCTTCCACAACCGCGGTTTTCCCAACGCCCGGTTCGCCTATAAGCACGGGATTGTTTTTTGTGCGGCGCGATAATATTCTTATCGCCCGGCGTATCTCTCCGTCACGCCCTATCACGGGGTCTATCTTCCCCTGCCGCGCGAGCTCCACAAGGTCACGCCCAAACCGCGTCAGCGAATCGTAAGTCTCCTCCGGGTTCTGCGACGTTACGCGCTGGTTTCCGCGTACCTTAGACAGCGCCGCCATAAACTTATCCGGCGTTACCCCGAATTTGTCGAACAGCGCCGCGGACGGCGTACCGCGCTCTTTAATAAGCGCTATATAAATATGCTCTACACCGGTGTATTCGTCTTTAAAACGTTTTGCCTCGTCCTGAGCGCGCACAATAATCTCGCCGAACCGCCGCGACGCGTAAACGGCCGCCGAAGCGCCCCGCACCTTTGGCAGCTTTTCAAGCTCGCTTTCCAGCGCCGTAATATACGCCGGCGTATCAATTCCCATATAATGCAGCAATTTGGGTATCAGCCCGTCACGCTGCGACACAAGCGCTAAATGCAGATGCTCTCCGTCTATCTGCTGGTGTCCGTCACGTATACCAATCTGCTGGGCTTCGCTCACAGCGGCGGCCGCTTTTTCCGTTAATCTGTCAAGCTCCATATATATTCTCTCCTTTACTCCTGTTTTTTTGACTTCTCGCGCAGCTGCTCATAAAGCTTTTTCTGCGCGTCAGTCAAGCTGACGGGGTTTTTTATGCTAAACTCTATAAGAAGATCACCCCTCGCCTTGCCCCTGAAAGGGTATCCTTTGCCCGCCACCCTTATTTTGCTTCCCGTCTGCACTCCGGCGGGCACGTTCACCATTATACGCCCGTCCAGCGTGTCCGCGGGCAGCTTTGTGCCAAGAGCCGCGTCCCACGGATTTATATCGGCACGCATAATAAGCTTGTCGCCGTCAAACATATATTTGGCGTCCTTTTCCATGCTCACAGTCAGCAATAAATCTCCGCTCTTGCCGCCGCCCTGCCCCTGCCGGCCTTGACCTTTCAGCCTTATAGTTTCCCCGTCGCGAACTCCCGCGGGTACTTTAAAGTTTATTGTTCGCGTTCCGTTCTCCGTTTTTACGGCAATCTGCCTTGAAACTCCCGCCGCGCCTTCCCGCGGCGTTAAGCTTATCCGCGCCTCTATATTCTCTCCGTCATACGCGCCTCTCTGCCTCCCGCCGCCCGTAAAAAAATCCATATCATCGCCGCTTTGATAATAATATGTACCTCCGCCGCCTTCGCGCGCCGCCGAGAACAAATCGTCAAAAGCGCCGGAAAAGAACATGTTAAAAAAATCGCTGCGGTCTCCCGCTCCCGCGTATTCATATCTTACGTTGCCGCCGCCAAAACCGTACTGCGCCGGATCGAAGTTATGCCCGCCCGAAAACTGCGTCCGGCTGCCGAAAGCGTCGTACTTCTTGCGCTTTTGTTCATCGCCCAGCACCTCATAAGCTTCGCTTATCTCTTTAAACTTTGCCTCCGACGCACTGTCGCCCTTATTGGCGTCCGGGTGATGCTTTTTCGCGAGCCTTCTGTACGCTTTTTTTATCTCATCCTGCGGCGCTGTCTTTTCAACGCCCAGCGTTTTATAATAATCCTTATATTCCACCGCTTTCCTCCTTCCGGCAGCCGTTATCCTTCCATAATAATACTTTGACTTTCTTTGACCTTATGTATGCATGATATAATAAAAAAGAGCAAATTGCAAGCTTTTTATACTCAAATTATTTAAAAAATTACCGATTGGACAGTGTTCCCCGCACGCTAAAATTATTGCGCGGATTACACAAATATAATATAATTAAACAGTAATAATTAACAGTTTTTTATGGAGGTTTTTTATATGACAAAGTCCGCGAAAAAATCTGCTGTCGGAGGAGCGATTATAAGTCTTACCGCTCTGCTTTCAACTGTTGTGTTTTTATACATCGGTTTTGTAATGCACACCTGGCATCCCACTTGGCTTATATTTATTTCAATTCCTGTAGTTTCCGCAATAGTCGATGTATTTACCAGCAAACGTCACATAGCCGCCGCGGTTTCCGCAATTGTATCTGTATGCTGTGTAGTGGCGTATCTTTATATGGGATTTATATTGCGCCTTTGGCATCCGGGCTGGCTTATCTTTTTTGCCATTCCCATAACGCATATAATATTAAAGCTGTTTACGGGCGATTTTGAAACGTGTTCGAAAGAATCTGATTGTAAAACATGCTCCGCGGACACCAAAGAGCAAGCCGGAGAATAACTAATTACGGCAAATATAAAGAGCCTCGGCGCCGCCTCGGCTCTTATTAATACCTCTTACAGGCTTCGCGCAATCTCGTTGCCGCCCCATATGGCGGGAAGCACCTTGTCGGGGCATTTCGCGTCGCCTATAATATGATACTCTATGCCCAAAGCCTCGGCCATATCTTTAACGTCCTCATTTGGCCTCGCGCCCACGGCTATAACCGCGGCGCCGCACGCCAAGTCAATCTCCCCGCCGTTCTTCTTTGCTTTTATATATCCGTCGCCTATGGCTATGCACTTCGCGCCGGTTAATATTTTAACGCCGTACCGTTTTATAATCTCAAGCATATACGGGCGTATATACATCTCAAGGTCCTTACCAATCTCGTCTTGCATTTCCACCACGGTTACCGCTTTCCCCTGCGCCGTCAAAACTTCCATGGCCTCAAGCCCTATAAGCCCGCCGCCTATTACCGCCACATTCTGCTCTCTTATAAAAGTATATCCGGAAACAACAAGCCTGCCTTCGTACACATTATCGTTATGTATTCCGGGTATATCGGGAAAGCTTGGCTCGCTGCCGGTCGCGATTATTATTACATCCGGCTCTATTTGCCTTATCCTCTCGGGCGTTGCCTTCGTATACAGTTTTATATCAACTCCGGCTTTATGCGCGCGGTATCCCATGTGCTCCGCGGACGCGCCAAACTCGCGCTTGTGCGGCGCTCTGCCGGCCTGCAGAAACTGTCCTCCCAGCGATACCGTTTTTTCAAACAGCGTCACTTTATGCCCCCTCTCCGCTGCAACCCGCGCCGCCTCCAAACCGGCCGGACCTCCCCCCACAACAAGAACCTTCTTCTTTTTTTGCGCGGGCAAAACAACCGCTTTTTTCTCGTTCCCCGTCGCGGGCGTAAATATGCAGCTTGCGCCGAGCCCCGCAAACATACGGCCTACGCAACCTTGGTTGCACGCTATGCAACGCACAATCTGCTCCGCGCGCCCTTCCGCCGTTTTTCTGACAAAATCGGGGTCGGCAAGCTGGGGACGTCCGAGAGATATAAAATCCGCGTACCCCTTTTGCAGTATGTGTTCCGCGATATCCGGCGAAGTTATTCTTCCGGCAACAACCATAGGCACGCCCGTGCTTTTTTTTATGGCCCCCGCGTTTTTGGCGTTTATCATGTGCGGATAGAAATACGGCGGAACGGTGTATGTCATCGCGTCATAGCACCCTTGCGATACGTCAAGCGCGTCTATGCCGGAAGCCTCGTAACGCTTTGCGGCGTCTATCGCGTCGTCAAGCTCTATGCCGCCTTCAACATTTTCCCGGGCGCTCATCCTGAAAAGCACTGTGTAATCGTGCCCCGTCTTTTTTCTTACGTCAGCTATAACCTCGCATCCGAACCTTGCCCTGTTCTCGGGGCTGCCGCCGTATTTATCCTCGCGCTTGTTTGTATACGGGTTTAAAAAGGAATCAATAAGATAGCCGTGAGCGCCGTGTATTTCCACGGCGTCAAAGCCCGCTTCTTTCGCTCTTTTGGCGGCGTCCCCAAAGGCGCATATTATTTCGGCAGCCTCGTCCGCCGTCATAGCGTGAGGTTCTTCGCCTATCATTGCGCAGGTTATCGCCGAGGGAGCAAAGGGTTTCCCGCCGAACGGCTTTCCGGACGTCTGCCGCCCGCCGTGCCAAAGCTGTATGCACGCAATCCCTCCGTTGTCCTTTATGGCTTTTGCCAGCCCGCTTAATCCGGTTAAAAATTTATCGTCGTAAATGCCTATAATATTAGGCGCACTGCTTGTTATATGCACCGACGCAATCTCTACTATATTCATGGCGCAGCCGCCCCGCGCGCGCCGCGCGTGATAGTCCGCAAGCACATCGCGGGGATGCTCCTCCGTGACATAACCCGAGCCCATGGGAGGGAAAATGCAGCGGTTTTTAAGCGTCAGCCGTCCTATCTTTCCCGGAGAGAGAAATCTTTCGTACATCATAACTTAATAATCCCCTTTTTAACCTTTTGATTATATGATAGCCAATTATGCGGCTGTTCTATGCGCTTGCAAAACAATAATAAATCCGGCGACCCGCCGCGAAAAAATCAAAGAGAAAATAAAAAAGCCCGCGGTATATGTCGCGGGCGTTTTTATTTCTAAAACAGCGCTTTGAGCCCTTCTTCAAAAGGCGGGAACGCCGCTCCGTGTTCGGTGATAATCGCCGTTATATTCTCCGCCGGAGTTATGTCAAAAGCCGGATTGTATGTTTTTACACCCTCTGGCGCCACGCGCACGTCGCCTATAATTGTTATCTCGTCTCCGCTGCGTTCCTCTATGGGTATCTGCGCGCCGCTTTCGCAGCCTAAGTCTATAGTCGAAACAGGCGCCGCCACATATACCGGTATGCCGAAATGTTTGGCGGCGATAGACAATCCGAATGTGCCTATCTTGTTCGCTATATCACCGTTGGCAGCCACCCTGTCGCAGCCGGTTAAAACCGCGTTTATCTTTCCCTGCGCCATAAGCACGGCCGCGGTGCTGTCGCATATCAAAGTTACGTCTATTCCCGAATGCAAAAGCTCATACGCCGTAAGCGACGCGCCCTGAAACCGCGGACGCGTCTCGTCAACATACACTTTTATATTTATACCGCGTTCTTTCGCGAGATAAAAAGCCGCCAGCCCCGTACCGTATTTGGTAGTGGCAAGCATACCGGCGTTGCAGTGTGTCAGCACTCCGTATCCGTCCTTTAAGAACCCAAGAGCGAATTCGCCTATGCGCCTGTTTGTAAACATATCTTCTTTGTGTATAGTAACGGCTTCCGTCTCAAGCCGTTGGAGTATGCCTTCCATCTTGCCGTAAATCCTTGCCGCGTCCAGCATACGTCCCACAGCCCACGGGAGATTAACCGCGGTAGGACGCGCGGACGCCAGCATGTTTCCCTGCTTTTTCAGCTGCCGCAAAAACGGTTTGAAAGACGTTTCTTTAATGCCGCGCGCCGCGAGCACCATACCGTACGCGGCCGTCACGCCAATAGCGGGCGCCCCGCGCACCTGCATCGTGTTTATCGCTTCCCATACGCCTTTCGCGGTATCAATGCTCAAATATACCGTATCGGCCGGCAGCCGCGTTTGGTCCAGCAGCTCAAGGCTCCGTCCGTCCCATTCGAGTGTTGAAAGCTTCCTCATACTGTATCTCCTCATGCCTCCGCCTAAGACGCGGTTATTATATTTAACTTGCAATTAAAATTATTTTTCGTCGCTGTCGTTTTCCATAAGCTTTAAAAAAGCCTCGACTACCTTCGGGTCAAACTGGGCTCCGCTTAAAGCCGCTATTTCTTTTAAAGCCGCCCGCTTAGAAAACGGCTTGCGATAAGGCCTTTCGTTTATCATAGCGTCGTAAGTATCCGCGACTGCCAGTATTCTCGCCTTTAAAGGTATATCCTCGCCCGCTATTCCGCTCGGGTAGCCCTTGCCGTCGAAGCGCTCGTGATGCGCCAGCACAGTCCTTGCTATATGCGCCATGTCAATGGACCCCGAAATAATGCGAAAGCCTATTTCGCAGTGCCTTTTAACTTCCGTCCATTCCTCGTCGGTCAATTTGCCGGGCTTATTGAAAATGGTTTCAGGCACCGCTATTTTACCTATGTCGTGCATAAGCCCCGCCGCTTTTATTTCGCTTATCTCCCTTTTGCTCAATCCCATTTGACACGCTATTTTGCCGCAGATATCGCTTACCTGTCGGGCGTGAAGCTGTTCATACGGCCTTCTTTGATGCAGCGTAAGCAATATTGTGTTTATTGAGTTGTCCCTTCTGTCCGGGTCCTCAAACGTCTTTATGCGGTACATCTTGCTTTCAGCCCTTTTTATAATAGTGTTTATGTTTTGATCAGGCCTGTATTTGGTTTCAAATCCTATGGAAACGGACGAGTCTATCTCAAATCGGTTGTTGCTCGCCGCGAGTTCTTTCACTTTTTCGCATGTTCTTTTCGCCTTCTTTTCATCGGCATTTGGCATAAGTATATAAAACTCGTCCCCGCCGATTCGGGCTACCGTATCCTCCGGCCGCGCGGCTTTTTCCATTATTGCCGCCATACGCTGCAACAGCCGGTCACCCGCGCCGTGACCGAAAGCGTCGTTTGTAAGTTTTAAACCGTTTACATCGCAGCTTAATATTGATATGGGCAAGCTTTCCTTTGTATCATATTTTCTAAGCATCATTTCAAAGTATCGCCTGTTGTATACGCCTGTCAGCGAATCATGATATAAAAGATAGTCTATTTTATCCTGTTTCTTTTTTTCCTCGGTAATATCCCGTATAACTATAACGCTGCCGCATATATCAGACCCCGAATCTTTTATGGGCGCCGCGGTATATGCCACCGGTACAATCTTGCCGTCGCTGCGCAAAAGCTCGCGCCCCGAGTATGAATAGATACGGCCTGTGCGCAGTGTTTTCTCTATGAGCCGCAAACCGTCCGAATCGCCCGAGCCGCCGTCAATAGTTTTTACAACCTCTCCGAATAAACACCCGTGAATTTGGGCGCGTTTTAAACCTATAATCTGCTCGAACTGAGCGTTTACAAGCGTTATGCGCGCGTACCTGTCTGTTACCACCACTCCGTCGCCTATCGACCTTAATGTCGCGCCCATAAGCTCTTTTTCGGCGGTAAGCGCAAGCTCGGCTTTCTTTCTCTCCGTTATATCCCAGTCAGTCCCGACCATACGAACTGGTTTTCCGCCGTCGTCTTTGTGCAGCATTCCCGCGCTGCTTATATGCCGAACCGACCCGTCGTTCAATATGATGCGGAATTCAACCGAATATTCATCGCCTCCGCCAAGCGCTTTCTTATAAGCTTTTATAACATTTTCTATATCGTCGGCGTGAACAAACTTTCTCCACGATTCTATTTTTCCGTCAAATGTGCCCGGCTCTATGCCGTAAATCTTCTCAAGGGTAGTGTCCATATATTCCACTTTACGTATCAAATCGATATCCCATATGCCGACGCGGCTCGCGCTCGACGCAAGCTTTAGGCGTTCGGCGGCGTCTTTGTGGGCTTTTCTTGACATCTCCAGCTTAACTATATGCGCCCGCAAATCTTTAATCAAAGCCGCTTTTTCCATAATCGCCGCGAGCTGATTAGCAAAAGCGGTAACGGCGTCAATATCCCTTTGTTTTAACCCGCGGGATAATATTACAAAAATACCTTTCAGTTCTCCCGATACTATAAGCGGCGAAGCTATGCACTTTAACCCGTCGTCAAATCCCGCTTTCTGCAATATTTCCCGCATATCTAAGTTGTCTATGTAAGCGGAACAGCGCTCCCTTACGGCTTTTCCGCATATGCCGCCTATAAAGTTGGTTTGTTCGGTATGCTTTAAGTACCTTGGCTCTCCGAAGCTTTGATAAATACCCGTCGTCAGCGCGCTGCTGTCAAGAAGGAGAAGCATACATTCAAAACCGTTTTTCTGCAGCACCTTTGCCGTGCCGTCAAACAATTCGTCCGTTTCAACAATATTGCTTATATCGGCGGCGGCTTCATTAAGCGCCTTATACAGCATTTGTGAATAACGGCTTTGAGACAAATCAGAAACCACCGTGCCAAAGCGGCATTCGTCCCACGGCGTAACCGAAATCAAATAATGCCTGCTTAAACGCGCGTTAAAAGCGTCAAACTGGCTTGGCTGCGCTGATTTTACCACCCGGGCAAACTTTCTTAAAAAAGGCGCTTTTCCCGCTTCAAACAAACTGCTCGCCATTTTCCCTTCCGCGTTTTCCCTGTTAAGCCCGAACATTTCCGCAAAGCTTTCGTTCATACCCTCGATAACATAATCGACCGCTTTTCCTTCCTTGAAAAAAAGACGGTGAATTGCCACTCCTTCCCGCATGTGGCTGAAAAGAAGCGAAACCCTCGCCACCTCAAAACACTGCGCGTTTATATCATGCTCCCAGAATATCAATCTGTATCCGTTTTCGTCGCCGCATACAACCCCGTCGGCTTTAACCCCTGTCGGTTTAAAGACAACACAAATCGGCCGCCAGCCGGTATCGCCGTCTATTTGGCCGCTTATCAATTCGAACATCTCGTCAAATACAATGCCGTCATGAAGTTCTTTGAGTCCGAAAAGCTTTAATAGTTGGGAGCTGCATTCCTTTACCTTTTTACGCGAATCAAGAGCAAGCAACGCATCTTTGCCGTAAAATATAGAGTAAATATCGGTCAAAAAACAAAATCCTCTTCATGGATATATTTGTTTTTCATTAATACCACCAAATTGGCAAAATAAACACAATTAACGGAATACGAAAGTTATTAATAACATTTTAAGGGTTATGCGGCGCCGCGGCTTACGGCAATCGCCGTGAATGATGTTTTGTGCGGCTGTGTATCCATCTTGTTACGCCGCCGCGCATCATAAGCATAAAAAGATAAATAACGGTGCTTATAACTATTATGCACACGCCGGAAGGAATATTTATATAGTAGGAAACAACAAGCCCCGCAAGGCAGAATATAAGACTTATAAACACCGATATGACAACAACCCGCCCGAAAGAATTGCACAGCATTTTCGCTGCCGACACGGGTATGGTCATAAGCGCTATGGTAAGCAATATGCCTACAATTTTAAGCAGCACTATAATGCCTACGGGTATTATAATATATACTATCCATTTTAATACGCCCGTTCTTATACCCGTTGCCGCGGCATATTCCTCGTCAAATATATACAAAATTAAATGGCGGTAAAAAACAGTAAACACAACGACCACCGCGCCGGTGAACGCCGCCATATATATAAGGGTATCCGTGGATACCGAAAGAATATCCCCAAAAAGGTAGCTTGTCATATCGGGAACGTACCCCGGCCTTAACGAAATAAACAATATGCCGAGCGCCATTCCGAAAGACCAGAGTATTCCCGTCATTGTATCCGCTTTAAGCCGGGCGTTGGACGGCATTTTTGCTATAAGCGCCGAAGCGCCGACCGCGAAAGCGAGACCGCCCCAAATAGGCTCAAACCCGACCAAGTACCCAAGCCCAATGCCGCCGAACGACGCGTGCGCTATCCCGCCGGACATGCTTATAAGCTTTTTTTCTATGGCAACGGCGCCTATAATGCCGCCCGTTATGCTGGCGAGCACCGCCGCTATAAGAGCGTTTCGTAAAAACGTATAGGTGAATACGGCCTCTATCATTTAAGCGATGCCTCCCCCGCGCTTTTCTTTAAATTCATCCGGCGAGTAATAAACGCTTGTCGTTCCGTTTACATATATAACATTATCCGCAATACCGAGCACGCCGCCAATATGATGGCTTGCCATAATTATTGTCTTTTCACTCTTAAGCTCGGCAAGCATGGAATAAAGCGAACGCGCCGCGTCCGTATCAAGGCTGGCGTCCGGCTCGTCCAAAGCCATTATATCGGCCTTTGACACAAGCGCGCGAGCGATAAGCGCGCGCCCCCTCTGACCTCCCGAAAGCTGTCCTATTCCCCTGTCGGCTATATCCGAAAGCCCCGCGCGCCGCATGGCGTCTTCCGCGGCCGCGCGCTGCCCCGCGCTGAAACGGTAAAAAGGACGTATTTTCCGGCTCAGCATTCCCATAAGAACAAGCTCTTTGACCGTAACGGGAAATGAAATATCAAAGTTTAGGTTCTGCGGCACATACGCCGCCATACCCGAACCGTTTATAACGCCCTCGTCCGGAGTAAGCAGCCCCGCGATAAGACGTATAAGCGTGCTTTTGCCGCCCCCGTTAGGGCCTGCCAATATAGTCAGCGAATTTTTCGGAACCGAAAAACTCACGCCGTTGAGCGCGCAAACATTACCGAAGCAATATCTTACATTCTTAAAAGCTATCGCCGTATCCATTCAGCTTCCCGTTATGGCCGCCGCGAAATCGCGCAGCGAATCGATATAATCTTTTGAAAGCGGAGCGGCCTCCGCCGCAACGCCGCCTATTTCCTGCGCAATCGTGCTCGCCTGATTAGCGTCGAATTCCCGCTGATAGAATATAGTTTTTATGCCCCTCTCTCTCGCGAGCTCTATAACCGCCCGCATGTCCGCCGCCGAGGCCTTCTTGCCCTCAATTTCAATAGCTATCATTTCAAGCCCGTAATCGTCGGCAAAGTAAGCGTATGCCGCGTGATAAATAATAAACGCTTTGCTTTCATACGCCGCGAACTTATTTTTAAGCTCCGCGTTAAGAGCGGTCAGCTCTTTAATATACCCTGCGGCATTCGCCTGATACGTTTCGCTGTTCGCTTCGTCAAGCCCGCTTAGCGTATCGGCAATGGTCTGCACCATAACTATCGCGCGTTTGGGAGACAGCCACGTATGAAAATCCGTCGCTTCCCCGTCTTTTTGACCATGTGCGGAATGCAGCATGGGATAAACCAAAGCCGTTTCCGCCTGCAGGTCAACAAGCAATATATTCGCGTTGAAATCATAAAGTTTTGGCAGTATATTCGCCTGCTCGGCAGGAAGATTAAGCGTAAAATAAACGTCGGCGTCCGACAAAGCCTTCATCTGCGCCGAGGAGGGCGAAAATGTTTCCGGATTATTGCCCGGAGGGACGACCGTGATAACCCGCGCGAGGTCTCCGGCAACCTTTTCCACAAAAGCGGCCTGCGGCGCAATGCCTACCGCCGCCGTCAGTTTATATGCCGCCCGCAGCGCAAAGCCTTCGCCGCCGCACGCGGAAGCGCACAATAAAGCGGCGGCCGCCGCCAAAGCCAGTATCTTTTTAAGCATTCTTTTCTCCTTATTGCAATGCCCTTGCAATAAGGATGCTAACATATGCTTTTTATCATGTCAATAAGTAACAATACCTCTCGCGCCTTTTATATTCCCGCCGCGGCACAAAAGAAAATAACGCCGCCGGACGCATTATTTGTTTGACAAAAAGTTAATTTGTTAAGTAGTATTAAGCTGATAAATGGGTTTGCCTTTTACGATATAGGCGCAAAAACCGCCAAAGAGCGGACAGAAAAATATTGTCATAAAAAAATTTAGCGAAAGGTGATTATTTTGACTGAGAAAACTTATGAAATTACGGGGATGTCGTGCGCGGCGTGCGCGGCGCATCTGCAAAAAGAAGTATCAAAAAAAACCGGCGTGGTTTCGGCTAACGTCAATATATCCGCCGAAAAAATGCGCGTTATATACGACGAGGCTTTAACGGATTACGCGCGTATAAAAAAAGCCGTGGAAGACGCGGGGTACGGCATTGCGGATAATGTGCGCGGCTTAACGCTTGCCGTAGACGGTATGTCCTGCGCCGCCTGCGCGGCGGCGGTTGAGCGCGCTCTTAAAGGCCTGCCCGGGACAAAATCCGCCTTTGTTAATATAGCGACAAATAAAGCGCGTATAGAATACGACGCCTATTTGACAAATTTGGCGCAGATAAAAAAAGCTATTGAAGACGCAGGCTTTACCCCGCGCGCCGAAGAAGCCGGACGCGACGAACAGGAGGAGAGGCGTTTAAAAACGCTTCGCGGTATGCGGGCACGCTTGGCGATAGCGTCTGTTTTCGCTTTTTTAGAGCTTTATATAGGAATGGCGCATATGATTCCTTTTCTGGGATTGCCGCTTCCGCAATTTTTAGACCACCGTATGTTTCCGCTTAACTTCGGGCTTGTTCAGCTTTTTTTAACCATACCGGTATTGTTTGCGGGCAGCCATTTTTACATAAACGGTTTTAAAATGCTGTTTAAAAAAGCCCCCAATATGGACACTTTGGTTGCGGTAGGCACGGGAAGCGCGTTTTTCTACAGCGTGTACGCGCTCGCGAGGGTTTATTTCGGCGAGACGGCATTCGCCTCATCGCTGTATTTTGAAAGCGCAGCGGTAGTCGTCACACTTGTTATGCTCGGAAAGTATCTTGAGGCGGTAAGCAAAGGAAAAACCTCTTTGGCAATAAAAAAGCTTTTAAAGCTGGCGCCGAAAACCGCGGCGGTTATACGCGGCGGCATAGAAACGGAAGTGCCCATTGACGAGGTTGCCGTCGGGGATACGGCGCTTGTGCGCCCCGGCTCTTCAATCCCCGTCGACGGCGTGGTTTCCGACGGCATATCCTCCGTAGACGAATCCATGCTTACGGGCGAAAGTTTGCCCGTGGAAAAGCACCCGGGCAGCGCCGTTACCGGCGGCAGTATAAACGGCGAGGGGCTGCTTAAATTTAAGGTGACCCGCGTGGGTGAGGACACCGCGCTGGCGCAGATTATACGGCTTGTGGAGGACGCTCAGAATAAAAAAGCGCCTATAGCCAAGATAGCCGATAAAGTATCGGGGTATTTCGTACCCGCTGTAATTATTATAGCTTTGTTAAGCGGCATAGGCTGGGCGCTTGCCGGACGCGAGTTCGATTACGTGCTTAACAGCTTTGTAACCGTCATGGTTATCGCGTGCCCCTGCGCTCTCGGTCTTGCCACTCCCACGGCAATAATGGCGGGCACAGGCAAGGGCGCCGAACTTGGAATACTTATAAAGGGCGGGGAAGCGCTGGAGACGGCTCACGGTATAAATACGGTGGTTTTTGATAAAACCGGCACGCTTACGGAGGGCAAGCCGAAACTTACGGATATCGTCGCGTATAACGGGTTTGACAAAGACGCGTTGCTTGGGCTTGCCGCTTCCGCCGAGAAAGGCTCGGAGCACCCCATAGCGCGCGCTATTGCGGAACGCGCAAAAGAGCTTGGGCTTAAAACTTTTGAGCCCGAGTCTTTTACCGCGGTTCCCGGCAGGGGCATAGACGCTTACGCGGACGGAAAACGCGTGCTTGCCGGCAACATAAAGCTTATGAGCGAAAACGGCATAGACGTCGCCGTATCGCTAAACGATGCGCAAGCACTTTCACAAAAAGGGCGGACGCTTATGTATATAGCGGCCGATGGACGGCTTATAGGGCTTATGGCGGCGGCCGACTCTCTTAAAGCCACAAGCAAAAAAGCCGTATCCGCGCTTTATCGCATGGGCATAGACGTTATTATGATAACGGGAGACAACAAAAACACCGCGGACGCTATAGCTAAAGAGGCGGGCATACGCCGCGTACTGGCGGACGTGCTGCCGCGTGATAAGGCGGAGCAGATACAAAATCTTATGCGCGGGGGCAAAAAAGTCGCTATGGTGGGCGACGGCATAAACGACGCGCCGGCGCTGGTTGCGGCTGATATTGGAATGGCTATAGGCACCGGAACGGACGTAGCCGTGGAATCCGCCGATATTGTGCTCATGCGGGGAGATATTAACGAAGTGGCGACGGCAATCGCCTTAAGCCGCGCCACAATGCGCACAATAAGACAGAATCTGTTTTGGGCGTTTATTTACAACGCTCTGGGCATACCCTTTGCCGCAGGCGTTTTCTATATTTTCGGCGGTCCGCTGCTAAACCCTATGTTCGCGGGGGCGGCGATGGCTTTAAGCTCAGTCTCCGTTGTATCCAACGCGCTGCGCCTCAGAAGCTTTAAAATAAAAACGAGATAAAATGCAGGCGATAAACGGGGCCTGCGGTTGCGCAAGCCCCGTATTTGCGCGGTTACAATCAGCCGCGGCTTTTGTAGCTGAAGCGTTTTTTATTTCCAAGATAGTCCTGCACGCGGCGAAGAGCCTCGCCGAAACGCTGAAAGTGTACAATCTCACGCTCTCTTAAAAATCTCAGCGGCTCTATCACATCGGGGTCGCTTGCCAGCTGTATAAGATATTCGTAAGTAGAGCGCGCTTTTTGTTCCGCGGCCATATCTTCATACAAATCCGTTATGGGGTCTCCCTTAGACTGAATATAAGCCGCCGTAAACGGATTCCCCGACGCGTTAGCCGGATATACCGCCCTGTCGTGGTCGGCGTAATACGGGGCGAGCCCCGCCTTTTCTATTTCCTCTACGCTGGCGTTTTCGGTAAGCTGCTTTACCATGGTGCCAATCATCTCAAGATGCGCCAGCTCCTCCGTGCCTATATCGTTAAGCGTCGCCTTCGCTTCCGGTGTAATCATAGAAAACCTCTGGCTTAAATACCGAAGCGACGCCGCAAGCTCCCCGTCCGGCCCGCCGTATTGCGTAATTACCACTTTAGCCATTCTCGGATCGGGCTTTTTGATTTTAACGGGGTATTCAAGCTTCTTTTCATATATCCACATTATTTATCATCCCCCGTCAAATTAAAATTAAATTGATACTGCCACGGCCATGGATCGTCTATCCATTGCCACGGATATTTGCTTGTGGAGCGGAACGAATTGAGCGGCCCGAACATCGTCTCGTATTCCCTCCGCAGCGCGTTTGCCTTTTCCGCCACCGCGTTGTATTTGGCCAGCGCCTCGCGGTCGTTCGGATGGGTGTTCAAATACAACTGCAGGTCTACCGTGTAAAAATCCATTGCCGTAAGCTCTCTTAACATTTCCTCTTTGTTCATGTCACTGCTCCTTAAGATTCAGCCGGAATACGGCATAAAAAGCTCGGGGAACGCCGTACCCGCTTTTAATGACCGCATAGGCTTATATGTCTCGCATAGTTTCTGCCACGGCACATACGCGCGCGCGAGCATCACGTCGCTTATCACCTGTTCCCATGGCACGCAAACCTTTGCCATTGCGGCCATATCGGGATAATCTTCATACTTCATTTTGTTTCTCCTTGATATCGCCCTTGCGCGGGCGTTATATTTTATAATATGAAAACATCTAAATAGTGTGTTTTTAATGCAAAGTCCAAAAAAGTAAATAATACCCTCAAGTATTCCATTATGCCCTGATTCAAATCTTTTATACACGACTATTGCAATATATAAAAATCTGATATAATCATTCCATATAATTCAATAGGGAGCCTTTGCGTTATGAAAACAGTAGTTTTGTATGATTCCGTGTTCGGCAACACAGAGAAGCTCGCTTTGTTTATCGCCGACGCCATAGGAGCCGCGCCCATGCGTATTACGGATAATGACGCGGACCGGCTTGACGCCGGCTTGCTTATTATCGGTTCCCCCACCCGCGCCTTCAGGCCGACGCCCGCCGTAACGGCGTGGATAAAAAAACTGCCCGCAAAAAAGCTTACGGGCATAAGCGCCGCCGCTTTTGATACGCGCATTGATATCAATACCATAGATTCAAAGTTTTTAAAGAAGATGGCCGGGCGTTTCGGTTACGCCTCCGGTTATATTCAAAAGCTGCTGCTAAAAAAAGGCGTTAAGCTCGCCGCCCCGCCCGAAGGTTTCTATGTTACCGCAAACGAAGGTCCTCTCGCTGAAGGCGAACTTAAACGCGCCGCGAACTGGGCGCTTACGCTGGCTGATCTGTGAGCGAAATACTCACAGCCGTTTAATATTTATTCGGCTTTTGTAAGCTGTGTAAATATATCAATGAATTTTGCTTTAACGTCGCGCATCTCTTCGTATTCAAAGCTGTGAGCGCCAAAAAGCCTTGGGGCGGGTTCGAAAAGCGCCAAACCGGCAAGAGCGAGAAACTCGTGATACAGCAGCGCGTCGTCTATATCGGCTACTTCGCGCCGCTCTTCTTCCGTCAGATTGCCCGCTCCGAACGCCAAAAAAACAGCCTCGCTTATCTTTTCCTCTATGCGCGCGTAACCGTTTAAACGGTGCTTTACCGGACGCGGTATATCCGCTATATAGCATTCGGACGCGTCATGAAGCAGGCAAGTCAGCGCAATCCTGCGGCTTAGTTTTCTTGCTTTCGCCTCGTTGACGCAATCTATAGCGTGCTGCGCGACGGAATAAAAATGTTTAATATGACCGTTGGCGCGAACTGTCATTGAAAGCGAGTGCGCTATATCCTCAATATTTATATCTTCCGCGCAAATATTAAACGGGTCAAAAACTTTTTTAGTATAAGTCTGTATATAATCCCTGTGCTTGCTCATAAAATATGCTCCTTCGCGGTACGCCGCAAATGTTTGATTTGTTATTCGTTCTTCTTGCGCAGCATATCGCCCGCCGAAAGATTATAATCGCAGTTTATATAAACGGCCTCCATGGGATGCGGCGCGCTCTCCCTCGGCTCCCCCGTCTTTGAGCGTATGCCGGAAACAACAAAGCCGCCGCAACCGCCGGGCGAGAGCGCCTCTAAAATGTCTCCCGTACAGAACTTGCCGCGCTGCTGCACAAGCGCCCATCCTTCGCCGTCCGAAGGCTGTTTTACCACGCCGACAAAATCGTGCGTGCGCACCGCCGTACCCAGCTTGGCGTCTTGGCCGCATTCACGCGGATTGCCGAAATAAAAGCCGGTTGTAAAGGAGCGGCTGCCCGCCTTGCTTACCTCGTCAAGAAGGCTTTCGTCGAAGGGAATATCCGCAATGACATCGTCAAGCGCCTTTCTGTAAGCGCGCGTTACGCAGGCGACATAATACGCCGATTTCATCCTTCCCTCAATTTTAAGCGAGGTGACACCGGCGTCAATAATCTTTTTCAAGTGTTCAATCATGCATAAATCCTTGGAGTTAAGCACATATGTGCCCTTATCGTCGGAATAAACAGGAAGATACTCCCCTTCACAGCCTTTTTCGTATAAATAGTATTTCCACCGGCAAGGCTGCGCGCATTCGCCTTTGTTTCCGCTGCGCCCCGTTAAAACGCCGCTTAGAAGGCACCTTCCCGAATACGCGACGCACATAGCGCCGTGAACAAAAGCTTCAAGCTCAAGGGCTTTGGGCGTTTTTGCGCGTATATCGGCAATATCGTCAAGAGATAATTCACGCGCCAATATAACGCGGCTCGCGCCGTTTTCGTGCCAGAAATTCGCGCTGTGGGAATTGCTTGTGCTTTGCTGAGTGCTTATATGGACGGGCACGCCGGGCGCCGCCCGTTTCGCGGCGCGAAGCACCCCCGGGTCTGATATTATAAAAGCGTCCGCTCCCGCTTCCCCAAGAAAAGCTATATACTCGTCAAGCCCCAAAAAATCGTTTTGATGAAATACGGCGTTAAGCGCAACGTAGAGTTTTTTGCCTGCGCCGTGCAGCAAATCCGCCGCCCGTTTTATGCCGTCCCGCGTAAAGTTTTCCGCAAAGGCGCGCATACCGTACGCCTTGCCCGCCGCGTAAACGGCGTCCGCGCCGAAATCGGAGGCGGCGCGCAGGCTTTCAAGGCCGCCCGCCGGAGCAAGCAGCTCAATCTTTGCCATTAGTGTTATTCCAAAGAGGCGAATATTTTTCCACGTTTTTATCGTGCTCTTTTAATGTTTTCGCGAACGCGAGCTCGCCGGTTTCGGGGTCTTTATTGCAAAAATACAGATACCCTTCTTTTATATATTCATCGTCCGGATACAGAGCCGCTTCAATAGCCTTCTGGCCCGGATTTCCCACCGGACCTATAGGCAGCCCCGTCAGCTTATATGTGTTGTACGGGGAATCCATACCGCGCTCCTCCGCCGTATACTGCAGCTTTCTTTCTCCCGTCACATAAGCCAGAGTAGCGCACGAATCAAGGCGCATCTTATCCTTTATGCGGTTGTAGAACACCGACGACACTTTTTTATAATCCTTAGGCAGCGCTTCCCACTCGACTATGGACGCGAGAGTCACCGCTTCGTTTACGCTCAAGCCAAGCTCTTTTGCCCTGTCTTCAAAAGTAACGGTAAACACATTGTCGAACTGGTTAAGAAGCCTCCTTATTATATCCTTGGGCTCCGCGTCAATATAAAATTCGTATGTGTCTGGAAACAGGTATCCTTCAAGCAGATATTTGCGCCCGTCCGCCGCCTCATCGGCAAGCTTAGATATAAAATCATAGTCGGAGAAAGCCTCGGCGTCGTTGCATAACGCAAGGAACTCGCCGCGCCTTTGCTCGTCAAATATCTCGGCGGCAACCAGCCTTGAAGCTATTATCTCCACGGACGAGCCCTCGGTAAAAGTGACCGTTTTTGTTTTGCGCCCCCCGTCGCCCTCTTTTAATATGGCGGCAATTTGTTCCATAGTCATGCTTGGAGACAAATCGTAACGCCCCGCCTTTAGGCTTGACGACATATCGTTCAAATCGACATAAAGCTGAAATACAAATTTGTTGCGTATAATGCCTTCCTCGTAAAGCAGCATAGCAATCTTGGAAAGAGACGAGCCCGCCCTTATCTCAATACGTTTGACGGCGGTGTCGCCCGATACCGGAAGCAAATAATTTTGTTCTATATAGTTGTAAACAAAAACGCCCAAAGCCGCGACCAGAAAAACGCTTGCCAGCAAAATAAGCAAAGGGCGCGTTACGCGCCACGCCATTATTCCGGCAGGCATCTCCTTTAACGATTCGCGCTCCTCGCATTTCTCAAGCGGCTCGTTTGCGGAACCGTTCAGCGAAAAAGTGCGCGTATTGGAACCTATATCGTCTATATAGTTGTTATTGTCTTTAGCCATAATGTTTTCCTTATTCCGGGAACAGATCAAACCCCAAGTCGCACGCGTCCCCGAGTATCTTGTATATGTCCGCGACCAAAGTTTGAAAGCGGTATTCCGCGGCAAAAAAATCCGTCACGTCCTTATTAAAAGCGAGCACTTCACCAAGTTTTTTTAACTTGTCCATTGTTTCCTCAGACATCTGATTGCCGGAGATATATCCCGCCTGCGCCTCAAGCTGAAGCTTTTTATAGTCCGCAAGCAGCGCTTTTGTTTTCTCGTCGGATGTTACCGTATCCTTGAGCCTTTTATATTCACTGTACTCAGGACATTTTTTAAGTTCGTCCGCGAGCTCATGCGCCTTATCGTATACCAGCATAAACTATACTCCTTCCAAATATATAGTGCTTTATATGTCTATTATTATAGGCAGTATCATGGGATTGCGCTTTGTGCTCTCGTACAGAAAGCCGCGAAGCGCCTTTTTTATGCGCCCTTTAATTGTCGTCCATTCCGTAATCTTGTTCTGCGCGCATTCGTCCACAACGCTTATAACAACATTTCGGGCGGTTTCAAGAAGGTCTGCGGATTCGCGCATATACACAAAGCCGCGCGATATTATCTCCGGACCGGATATAAGCGCGCCCGTTTCGGCGGACAACGAAACCACAACAATAAACAACCCGTCCGAAGACAGCAGCTTCCTGTCACGCAGAACAACGTTTCCGACGTCGCCGACGCCCGACCCGTCTATTATAACGCTTCCGGACGGAACCGTCTCTCCCATCAACGCAAACTTTTTTCCTATTTCTATAACTTTGCCAATCTCGGGTATGAAAATACGGCTTTGCTTTATCCCAAGGCTTTCCGCGAGCGCCGCGTGACGATATAAATGCCTGTATTCGCCGTGTACGGGTATGAAATATTTAGGCTTTACAAGCGAGAGCATAAGCTTTAATTCTTCCTCGCAGGCGTGCCCCGAAACATGCACGTCGGCTATGCCTTCGTTTATTACATTCGCGCCCCTTCGGTACAGCATATTTATAACGTCTGATACATAGCGTTCGTTTCCGGGTATGGGGGAAGCCGATATAATAACGGTGTCCCCGGGAATCATGGCAAGCTTTTTATGCTCGCCCGCCGCCATGCGCACAAGACCGGACATCGGCTCGCCCTGGCTGCCGGTAGTCAGTATCGCTATTTTGTTATTTTTCAGTTTCTCAAGCTCTTCGGGCTCTACAAGTATATCCTCGTCAAGATTAAGATAACCAAGCTGTTTTGCGACCTTGGCGATTTTCTCCATGCTCCGCCCCGTTAAGCACACCTTTCGGCCGTAGCGCTTAGACGCGCTGACAACCTGCTGCAAGCGATGTATGTTTGACGCGAACGTCGCCACTATTATGCGCCCCGAGGCTTTTTTAAAATAGCTCTCGAAAGTATCCCCAACCCTGCTCTCCGACATCGTAAACCCGGGGCTTTCGGCGTTTGTGCTGTCTGATAAAAGCGCAAGCACGCCCTTTTCCCCAAGCTTGGCGAACTTGGCCAAATCAATAATTTTACCGTCAACAGGGGTATAGTCCACTTTGAAATCACCCGTATACACAATCGAGCCCGCGGGCGTATGAATTGCAAAACCAAGCGCCGCGTCTATGCTGTGCGTTACGCGTATAGCTTCTATTTTAAAAGCGCCCGCCAAAAAGCTATCGCCCGGCTTTATAATATTAAACTGCACACCATTTATTTTGCGTTCCGCGAGTTTTGTTTCTATAAGAGCCAAAGTTAAATCGGTGCCGTATACGGGCGCACCCAATTCGGGCAGAAGATACGGAGTGGCTCCTATATGGTCTTCATGGCCGTGCGTTATAAGAACGGCTTTAATCTTCTCTTTATTTTTTCTTAAATAGGTGATATCCGGTATAACATAATCTACCCCGAGCATATCTTCCCGCGGGAAACAAAAACCGCAGTCTACAACCAGCATCTGCTCGGCGTATTCTATAACCCACATGTTTTTGCCTATCTCGCCAACCCCGCCCAGCGGTATTATCCTTATATTCTGTTGTTTTTTCGACAAATCTTATTCCTCTCTTAATGTACGCATTGTATATTAAAAACAAATGTTTATTTCTCTGCCGTAAGCTTTCGGATTTCTAAACGACAATCTATTATACCACAAAAACGCCGTCTTCAGGCAAAAATAATTACCATAAAAGCAAAACGGCGAACAAAAAAAGCCGGCGTCTTTATCCGGCTCAAGCTAAAATATGCGCGGTCCTTAAAAATTTCCAATCGTCGTATTATTTTTCGATTATCTTTTTCACCATATCCGTATATTCGGCGCAAAGCTCTTCGGCGAATTCTTCGGTATCGGCTTCCGTGCGTATAAGTATGGACGGGCGCGTCGAATGCGGGCATATATAGCCGCTGCCCTTATCAAGGTTAATGCGCAGCCCTTCGCTCGCGTGCGCTCCGCCCTTCGCGTACATTTCGCTTATAACGCGGCCTATGTTCTCAAAGCCGCACCTTACCGCCTTAACCCTTACATGCGGCGGCGATATCATATCGGCAATCTCGTCCAGCGACGCGCCTGTCCGCGCTATATGCTCCGCCAGCCGGCATACGGCGAATATACCGTCGAAAAGCAACCGCCGCTGGTCTAAAGAAAGCTCTTTTAGCGATTCCTCGGCAGACGCGAAGCCGTAGCTTATGCCGAAAATGTCCGCCATTGCGGTTATACCGCGCAGCACGCCGCTTTGCAGCTTTATACTGTTTTTATTGTATCCGCTGAAAATAAGGTAATACCAAACGATGCGGCACTCGTCCGCGCTTAAAACGCGCCCCTTGGGGGTAAAAAGCGAATTAACGGTTCCGTTCCTGTTTAGGCGCACGCCGAAATCGGCTTCCGGCTCGTACTTACCGCCGCTTAAGCGCGCCGCGCCTATGCCGCACGATAAAAGAGTGCGGGCGAGCAAATCGTCCGCGCCGCGCCTGCCGTAAACGGCAACGCGCGTTCCGGCCCTCTTAGCCGCGCTCCAATCTATTTTTTCGGCAACGGCGTTAATATAAAAGTTCTCGGCGGCTCCCGCCGATGTTTCCGCGCCGCAGTCCCTGTTTGCCAGCGTCTCACCGAGATTGAAATATTTCTCCTCTATCTTTCCGCGAGCCGCTTTGCTTAACATAAAAATATCCGGCTCGAATACATCGGCGTACAGCCTGTTTCTGTGTGTGCGCAGAGTTACGCAAAGCCCCGCGCCCAGAGAATGCGCGCAAAGCGCCAGCACCGGACGCTGCGCGCCGCGAAAAGTGAACACGTCGGCGCCGCTTAACGTAAGCATTCCGGCGGCAAGCTTTCCGGCGGCTTCACATACCGCGGAAGCTTCCGCGCTTACCGCCGCGGTTTTGCCCGACATATACTCCGCAACCGCCCCGAACAGCCGCGAGAGCCTAAGTGGCGTTAAATCAACACCCAAATCTCCCGCGAAACCGTCGCTGCCGAAAAAGCCCGACCTCTCGCCGTACCCGTACATTATGTTTTCATTCGCGCGGGCGCCGAACCCTATGCTTTTATCCGGCCATATGCGTACCCGCGGCGAAACCCTGCTGCCCTGCCCCAGCCGGCAACGCTCTCCCACCACGGCTTCCTCCCGCACGCTGCACCGCTCACCCACCGCGCCGCCGACCGCCACAACGCAGCCGCTAAGCCTCGCGTGCCTTCCCACCCGCGCGCCCTCATGCAGCACGCAATGGGATAAAGAGGAATACGCGCCTACATGGGCGTTTGCGCCTATGCAGCTATAGCGCCCAATTCTCGCGCCGTCTCCTATTGAAGCGCCCGCGCCTATAAACCCGGGCGGCTGTATAAACGCGGTATCACTAAGACGCACGTTATCGCCAACCCATATGCCGCTTATGTTGCGGCCGGAAATATTCGCGTTTACCATGCCGCGCAGCATATCCTCGTGAACGCGTATATAGCTTTCAACGCTGCCCACGTCGCACCAGTAACCGTCCGTCACATGACCGTAAATTGCCATGCCCTCGCCCAGCATAAGCGGGAACAAATCTTTGGCGAAATCGAACGAGCGCTTGTCGGGTATCAAATCCAAAACTTCCGGCTCCAGCATGTATATGCCCGTATTTATCTTGTCGGAAAATACGTCCTCCCATCCGGGCTTTTCCACAAACCGCTCCACATTGCCGTCGCCGCCGGTTATCACAACGCCGTAGCCCCGCGGATTACCCATTCTTTTAAGCGCGATGGTGGCTTTAGCGCCGCTTTGTTTATGCTCATTTTTCATTTTGGTTAAATCTATATCGGTAAGAGCGTCGCCGCTTATAACCAAAAAAGTCCCGTCTATAAACGAGGCGGCGTTTTTAACCCCGCCCGCGGTGCCCAGCGGAGAATCCTCTATATAATAAGAAATATGCATACCGTTTATTTTGTGCCGCTCAAAATAATCCGTTATAACCGACGGCAAAAACCCAAGCGTCATAGCGGCGTAATTTATGCCGTGCGCGAAAAGATGCTCGAGAGTATATTCGAGCATCGGCCTGTCCAGTATCTTTACCATCGGTTTTGGAACGGTACACGTTAAAGGCCTTAAGCGTTTGCCCCCTCCGCCCGCCATAACAATTGCTTTCATAATAATGCTCCGATAAAAAGTATAGCATTATTATGCGCGTTAAGACCGCGGCTTATTCTACAGTATATGCTTGTTTAAGTCGTTGTCTTTTATCTGATCCTTCAGGTGCGCCTTTACGTACTCGGCGTCTATATCAACATCGGTTACGGGATGGTCTCCGCCCGCGTTGTATGATACGTCCTCAAGCAGCTTTTCGATAATTGTATGCAGCCGCCGCGCTCCTATGTTTTCGGTCGTCTCGTTTACCATAACGGCATAACGCGCGATTTCGTTTATAGCGTCGTCTTTAAACAAAAGCCGCACGTTGTCCGCCTCAAGAAGCGCCTGATACTGTTTTATAAGCGCGTTTTTAGGCTGTATCAGTATAAGCCGCAAATCCTCGCACGATAAGCTTTTCAATTCCACTTTTATCGGGAAACGCCCCTGAAGCTCGGGAATCAAATCCGATATTTTCGCGACATGAAAAGCGCCCGCCGCTATAAAAAGCATGTAATCCGTTTTAACAGGTCCGTATTTGGTGACCACCGTGCTGCCCTCGACTATAGGCAAAATATCCCTTTGCACGCCCTCGCGGGATACGTCGGGGCCTTGCCCCATGTTTTTGCCGGCTATTTTGTCAATCTCGTCCAAAAAAATAATACCGTCCTGCTCCGCGCGTTCCACGGCGGTGCTTATAACCTCGTCCATATCGATAAGCTTGTCAGCTTCTTCCTGCGTAAATATCTTTTTGGCTTCGGCGACGGTAACGCGGCGTTTCTTTGTTTTTTTAGGCAATATCCCCGAAAACATCTCGCCTATGTTTATATCGCTGCCTATGCCCGCAATCTCTATGCCGAACGAGGCGTTATCTTCCACCTCAACCTCAATGGCCGTATCGTCCAAACGCCCCGCCCGCAGAAGCGCGAGGGTTTCTTCTTTCTTTGTCATACGGCGCTGTTTTTCCTCGTCGGATTCCTGCGGCACGTTTTGTCCCTGCCCCAAAAGCGCCTGCAATGGATTTGCCGGCGGAGCCTTTCTGCCGGCGGGCACAAGTATATCCGCCAGCCGCTCTTCCGCCATCTGTTTCGCCTTCTCCAGCACCGATTCCCTGCGCGACGATTTAACCATGCGTATAGAAGCTTCGACAAGGTCGCGTATCATCGACTCGACATCGCGCCCCACATACCCCACTTCGGTAAACTTGGTGGCTTCAACCTTTATGAAAGGCGCTTTCATCAGTTTGGCAAGCCTTCTTGCTATCTCGGTTTTTCCAACGCCGGTAGGCCCCACCATTATTATGTTTTTAGGGGTTATCTCTTCCTGCATCTCAAGCCCCAGCCTTTGGCGGCGGTATCTGTTTCTAAGCGCTATGGCAACCGCCTTTTTGGCTTTTTCCTGCCCTATTATGTATTTGTCAAGTTCGTCTACAATCTGTTTAGGCGTAAGATGCATATCAAACCTCCTCGACCGTTATGCGATCGTTGGTAAAAACACAAATTTGACCGGCTATTGTTATCGCCTTGCTGGCAATTTCATATGCCGATAGAGAAGTGTTTTCCTTAAGCGCTTTAGCCGCCGCAAGAGCGTAGCTTCCGCCAGAACCTATCGCCGCCACTTCGTCGTCGGGAGATATCACCTCTCCGCTGCCCGAAACTATAAGCAGTTCGTTTTTATCCGCCGCTATGAGCATAGCTTCAAGCTTGCGCAGAACCTTATCGCCGCGCCACTCCTGCGCCAGCTCCACCGCCGCCCTTTGCAGGCTTCCGCTATACTGCTCAAGCTTGGCTTCAAACCGCTCCGATAAGGTAAACGCGTCGGCGACGGAACCGGCAAAGCCGACTACGACCTTGTCGTTAAAAAGCCTGCGCACCTTTTTAGCGTTGTGCTTCATAATAGTATTCTGTCCGAACGTTACCTGCCCGTCTCCCGCGACGGCGCATTTCCCGTCCCTGCGCACCGCGACAATAGTTGTTCCTTCCATCATGGCCGGCTCTCCTTTGGCTCAACAGCCTTGGCAATCAGCCGCACTTTTTCGAGCGCGCGCTCTGCCGTAAGTTCTTTTTTATCTTTCCCCGTTCCCGAAACCGAATCAATAATGCCAAAATTTATGTTCATAGGCTGAAAGTTTCCCCCCGCGTATCCGGATACATACGCGGACAGCGCGCCCGCAGCCGTATCGCTTCCAAAACAAGGACGCGGAGCGCCCGTCAAATCGCACGCGGCGCATAAACCCGCGAGCAAACCGCTTGCCGCGCTTTCCACATAGCCCTCCACTCCCGTTATCTGCCCCGCGAAAAACAGCCCCGGACGGCTTATTAATTCGTAACACCCGTTTAAAATTCCCGGGCTTGCTATAAATGTATTCCTGTGCATAACCCCGTACCGTACAAACCGCGCGTTTTCAAGCCCCGGTATCATTCTAAATACACGCCGCTGTTCGCCGAATTTCAGATGAGTCTGAAACCCCACCATATTGTAAAGCCTTCCCGCGCCGTCCTCACGGCGCAGCTGAACCACAGCGTAAGCCCTTTTGCCGTCCCTCGCATACAGACCTACGGGCTTTAGCGGCCCAAAAAGCAGCGTCTTATATCCGCGCCCCGCCATTGTCTCCACGGGCATACAGCCTTCGAACACACCATCGTCCTCAAAGCCGCGCAAAGGCGCGGTTTGCGCGGCTATAAGCTCTTTATAAAAAGCGTCGTACCGCTCCTTATCCATAGGGCAGTTAAGATAATCGTCCCCGCCCTTGCCGTACCGCGACGCGAAAAACGCTTTTGTATGGTCTATGGAATCGCCGGTCACAATGGGAGCCGCCGCGTCGTAGAAAGACAAAAAGCCTTTACCGACGGCGTCTTTTATGCTTTGCGCCAGTTTTCCCTCCGCCAGCGGTCCCGGCGCGGCTATAACAACGCCTTCTTCGGGCAGTTCGGCCGCCGTGCCGCATTCAACCGTAATGTTCGGGTCGGAGTATACGGCGTTCGTTATAAAGCCCGAAAACGCTTCCCTGTCCACCGCGAGAGCGCCGCCCGCCGGAACGCCGTTTCTATCGGCGGCTTTTATTATCAGCGAGCCAAGCTCGCGCATCTCCTGCTTAAGCAGCCCCGAGGCGCTTGTAAGCGCGCGTGAGCCGAGCGAATTGGAGCATACAAGCTCCGCGAAATAATCCGAATAATGCGCCGGCGATTTACGCAAAGGCTTTTGCTCTATAAGCCTGACTTTAACTCCCCGCCGCGCAAGCTGGTACGCGGCTTCGCAGCCCGCGAGCCCCGCGCCTATAACGACGGCGCTAATCGGCGTCCGCCTTTTTGCGCCGGTTTTTAACGCATTCCGCGTTGGCGCATCTTTTATAGCTGCTTCCGTTCGACAATCGGCGCAGCACCATCATAGAGCCGCATTCCTCGCATTTTTCGGCGATGGGCATATCCCATGATACAAAGTCGCACTCAGGGTAACCTTCGCAGCCGTAGAACGTCTTGCGCGTTTTCGCCGAACGCTTCTCCACTATGCGCTTGCCGCACTTTGGACACGGCGTTTCTATATATTTTACTATAGGCTTTGTGTTGCGGCACTCGGGATATCCCGGGCAGGCAAGAAACTGTCCGAAACGCCCGTCCTTATATACCATATTACGCCCGCACTTTTCGCATACAACGTCGCTTTCTTGCACGGGCAATTCAATGCGTTCTATGTTTTTGTCCGCCACATTCAAAGTCGCTTCAAAAGGCGCGTAAAAATCGTGCAGAAGCCTTTTCCATTGCTTGCCGCCGTTTTCGATATCGTCAAGCTTATTTTCAAGCTCCGCGGTAAAAGCGACGTCAACTATGTCCGAAAAATTCTGCTTCATAAGGTTGTTTACAATAACGCCAAGCTCCGTAGGCATAAGCCCGCGCCCCTCTTTTACTATATAGCGCCGCTCCTGTATTGTAGATATGATAGGCGCGTAGG
Source organism: uncultured Christensenellaceae bacterium (assembly GCA_964586785.1). Classification (GTDB taxonomy): domain Bacteria; phylum Bacillota; class Clostridia; order Christensenellales; family SZUA-584; genus SZUA-584. The sequence goes on along the minus strand of CAZPHS010000003.1, from coordinate 47,734 downwards.
TGCTCGGTCTTCCTATGCCCTTTTCCTCAAGCGCGCGCACCAGCGTAGCCTCGGTGTACCGCGGCGGCGGCTGGGTAAAATTCTGTTTCGGCGCAATGTTTACAAGCGCGCACACATCCTGAGCGTTAAGCGGCGGCAGCAATATATCCTTTGTTTCCTCGTCCTCCGCGCAATACACCGCCGTACAGCCGCGGAACAGCACCCGCGAGCCGCTCGCGCGGAATGTGTTTTTGCCTGCGTTTATGTTAACCTGCATAGTCTCATACACCGCGGGCGCCATCTGGCTTGCCACGAATCTGCCGTATATGAGCTTATAGAGCTTATACTGGTCTTTTGTAAGAGCGTGTTTTATCGAATCCGGAGTTAATTCCAAATATGACGGGCGAATAGCCTCGTGCGCGTCCTGGGCTTTTTTCGAGCTTTTAAAATAATTAGGCTTTTCGGGAAGATATTCCGGTCCGTACTTTTCCGTTATGTGGTCGCGGACAGCCGAAAGCGCCTCGTTTGACACGCGGGTTGAATCGGTACGTATATATGTGACAAGCCCCACGGGGCCTTCTCCGCCTATTTCTATTCCCTCGTAAAGCTGCTGCGCCACAAGCATTGTCCGTTTCGCCGTAAACCCGAGCGCGCCCGAAGCGGCCTGCTGGAGATAACTTGTCGTAAAAGGCGGCAGCGCGTTTTTGCGTTTAGTGCCCTTCTTTATATCCCCTACGACAAACTCTTTTCCTTTTATACTCTCTAATACTTCGTCCGTTTGAGCTTTGGATTCAAGCTTTTTCTTTTCGCCGTTTTCCCCGAAATATTTAGCTTCAAATTCATGCGTTCCTCCGGCGTTTTTAAGCCGCGCCGTTACAGTCCAGTATTCCTCCGGAACAAAAGCGTTTATCTCATCCTCGCGGTCGCAGATTATACGCACCGCCACAGACTGAACGCGCCCCGCCGACAAACCCTTTTTCACCTTTCTCCAAAGCAGCGGGCTTAGCTTATATCCCACAAGCCTGTCTAACACGCGGCGCGCCTGCTGCGCGTCCACCAAATCGGCGTTTATTTTCCGCGGGTGCGATATGGCGCTTGTCACCGCGTTTTTGGTTATTTCATTAAACTCTATGCGTACAGGCTTATTCGCGTCAACGCCGAGCATATTTGCTATGTGCCACGATATCGCCTCGCCTTCCCTGTCGGGGTCTGTCGCAAGATATATGTTGCGCGCGCCCTGCGCACCAGCCTTAAGCGCGCCTATTATTTCCTTTTTTCCTCTTATCTGAATATATTTCGGTTCAAAATCATTTTCGATATCAACGCCTATTGTGCTTTTGGGCAGATCCCTCACATGCCCTCCGCTTGCCTGCACCTTATAGCCGGAACCTAAAAACTTGCTTATCGTTTTGGCTTTCGCGGGAGACTCGACGATAACGAGGTCGTATTTTTTTGTGCTTGTTTTCTGCATATTCATCTCTCCGTAAAAATAATAATCGCAACTCTTCGGCACATCTTTACCGCTATTTTATGCGGCTTGTAATAAAATTTGCATACTTTTTCCCTTACGATTGCAAATTATAAATGCGTGCGCAAAAAAAAGCAAGCGGCATATCACCTTAAAACGCGTTTGGTGTTATTTACGCGCCGCGCCGCGAAAATTCTTTTGCCGCCGTTTACACACCGTATTTGCCTCCCGCTATGCGCCGTACCGCGCCGGAAAGCTCAAGCATTGTAAGAGCGGCGCTTATTTGCTCGGCGGGCATACCGGTCAAATCCGATATTGCCTGCGCGCTCCGGTCTTCGTTTTTCAGCAGCTCAAGTATACGGCTTTGCAGCAAATCTAGCGGCGGCGGCGGCGCAGCGTTTTTTCGCTCCGCACGGCTTTCTTCGCCGTAATGCCTTTTTATATCGGCGGCGCCGAGCACGGGCACGGCTCCGTTGGCAATAAGCATATTAGGCAAAGCGCTGTTTGCTATGTACGGGGGGCCGGGTACGGCGAAAATATCAATGCCCAAGCCTATGGCGTTTGATACCGTTATGGCCGTTCCGCCGATCTCCTCCGATTCCACGACAAGCAGACCGCGCGCCAAACCCGCTATTATACGGTTTCGCACGGGAAAATTGGCTGCGAAAGGCGCCGCCCCGGGCGGCAGCTCGGAGACAACCGCGCCGTTGTTCTCTATTATGCTTTGATACACGTCGGTATTTTCCGGCGGATATACAATGTCCGCACCGCAGCCTAAAACCGCCGTCGTCGGCTGATTCGCCTTAAGCGCTCCGGTATGCGCGGCGGTGTCTATGCCGCGCGCCAGCCCCGACACCACGGGCATACCAAGGCAAGACGATATATTGTGCGTCAGTTCGTATCCGCGCCTTGTACAGCGGCGCGTACCGACTATTCCTATTGCCCGCCGCGCGTCGCAAAGCCTCCCCTTTACAAACAATACCGCGGGAGACCACGGTATTCGTAAAAGCGGGGCGGGATAATCTTCGCACAGCCGCGTGATAACAGACACCCTCTTTTCCGCGAGCTCGCACAAAATTTCCGTAACGCGGCTTTTTGAACACGCCGCGCGTGCGGCCGATACAAGCTCGGGCTGCAGACCGCGGAGCATCGGCGAATTGTTATACGCGGCGTCAAAAAAGTTCGCGGCGCAGCCGAATGTTTTAATTATCTGATAGAATGTTTTCGCGCCCATACCGGGCAGATACGCCATCCATATCCAATACTTTATCTCTTCCGGCATTGCTAACCCCAGTACTTTTTGTCGGGCGTTCTGAATTGCAGCGCCTCGGCAAGATGATTTTTCAGTATGCTCTCCGTACCCGCCAAATCGGCGATGGTTCGCGACACCTTTAAAACGCGCGCCCTGCCCCGCGGGCTTAAGCCGAACCTGTTGTACGCGGTTTCCATTAAAACGCGGCTTTCCGCGTCAAGCGCGCAGTACCGCGAGAGCTGTTCGCTGTGCAAAGCCGCGTTGCTGTATATGCCGCTGCCTGCGTAACGCCTTTGCTGTATGCGCCTGGCCGTATTTACGCGCGCGCGTATATCCCTCGAGGTTTCGGCGTTTTGACGCTGCGAAAGCTCCCCGTAGGATACGGTGTCCATACCTATGTGCATATCTATCCTGTCAAGCAGCGGCCCGCTTATGCGCGAAAGATAACGTGAAATCTCGCGGGGCGTACATCGGCAGGGTTTTTCGCCGCCGTAATTTCCGCAGGGGCACGGATTTAAAGACGCGACAAGCATAAAGTTCGCGGGATATGTCACTTTAAAGTTAGCGCGCGCTATGCTTATACGGCGGTCTTCAAGAGGCTGGCGCAAGGCTTCCAGCGCCGCGCGAGAGAATTCGGGCAGCTCGTCCAAAAAAAGCACGCCTCCGTGCGCGAGGCTTATCTCTCCGGGCGTTACGCCGTGCCCTCCTCCTGTCAGCGCCGCCGTTGAAAGCGTATGGTGCGGCCCGCGGAAAGGACGCCGCGTTGCTATGCCGCCTCTGTTTTGTCCGCATACCGATTGTATTTTGGATATCTCTATCGCTTCTTCAAAGCAAATGTCCGGCAGTATGCCGGGCAAAGCCCGCGCGAGCATCGTTTTGCCCGAGCCGGGCGGACCTATGAACACTATGTTGTGCCCTCCCGCCGCCGCAATCTCTATGGCTCTCCTTGCCTGCTGCTGTCCCTTAATATGCGCCATATCGCCTTCGCACAACGCTTCGCCGTAAGGCTCGAATATTCGCAGCTTCTCCGGCGTAAGCTTTTTGTCTCCCGCAAAATGTCCGGCGACGTCGGCAAGGGTATCGACGGCGTAAACCTCTATACCGCAAAGGTACGCCGCCTCTCCGGCGTTGTCCGCCGGTATAAAAAGCTTTGTGTATCCCGCCTCAAGCGCCGATATTGCCATAGGCAAAGCTCCGGCAATGCCGCGGAGCTGTCCGTCGAGAGAAAGCTCGCCTAAAAATATGCTTTTTTCGTCGGGTTCGCCGCACTGCCCGCTTGCGCACAAAAGAGAGAGCGCTATAGCCAAATCGTAAATAGGCCCCTGCTTTTTTAAATCGGCGGGCGCCAGATTAATCGTTATGCGCTGCTGCGGATAACAAAAGCCGGAGTTTCTTATAGCCGACCTTACGCGCTCTTTTGATTCGCGCACGGCCGCGCCCGGCAGCCCCACCGTCTCGTATGAGGGCATACCTGTAGTTATGTCCGCCTCCACCGTAACGGGATAGCCGCACAGCCCGAGCAGTCCAAAACTGCGTACTTTTGAAAGCACTGTCCATGCCTCGATTCGGTTTACTTTTTATTTTCTTCGGTAACAGGCCGGTTGAATACAAACAGCTTGTTTCCCGCAAAATTTACCGTAAACGAGAATACGGTCGCAATCAGCTTTGCCCACATGACGGGAAGTCCGTAAATATCGCCCAGTATATGCACCGCCAGATTGTTAACGCCCAGCGATATTAAGTTTATAATAATAAACAACGCAAAGCGGTCGGATAAAAATTTATGTTTTTGTTTGAATGTCCAGCGCCGGTTAAGCAAAAAGCTGTTTATTACGCCGCAAGAGTAAGAAATTGTGTTTGATATAATAAGCGGCCATCCGAACGCGTAATTAAGCAAAGCAAGTATTCCAAAATCAACAAAAAAGTTGACCGCGCCTACAATAATAAATTTTATAAGCTGCCTTATGCTTTCTTTGTGTCCGGCATACGGCTTGTTTCGCAATTTAGCCCCCTTTTATATCGGCCAGCTGCCAAACCATTTTAAGAATGTGTACGGGTACCAGCTTGGCACCATAACGCCGGTCGTTATAGGATAGAACATAATAAACAGCAAAAGGCATACGCCAAGGTATATAAACACCGCCTTTTTGCCGTGCTTTGTACGCTCTGTAAGATATTTCGCGAGAACGCCTATAAGCAGTATAAGAAAAGGCACAGTCGCGAAATAGTGGTATATATACGTCTCCCTTGAAAGCAGCGCCCAGGGAATATACTGCGAGAGAGCCATTACGGCGATAAAGAATGTGCGCCGTCCGAGCCGCCCTTTGCGTATGCGTATAACGATAAGCGCTATAACCGCCCCTATGCCCCCCCACCAAACCGCGGGATTGCCCATAGTGGACATGGACGATATAAGCCCCTCCGGATAGCCCTGGCCTTTAAAGAAAAATACCGGCCTTATGTTAAGCGGCCACGAATACCACGGCGAACTGTACGGATGCACGTTAAACTTGCTGTGGTGGCTCAGCATAACCTCCTGGTTGCGCAAAATCGCGTTAAAATCGTAAGCGCCGTCCTTTACCAATGTGTAGGGTATATATGAAAGCAGGTATATGACAAGCGGTATAATAATGAAAAACAGCACGCACCACAGAAGCGTTATAAAAGTTTTTCTGAAATAGTCGCGGCTTACCTCTTCTAAAAACCCGCGCCGCCGCGGATTTATATCGTCCTGCTCTTTAAGCGCGCCGCAGGCGTACGCGTACTCCCTGTATCTTTTCACCATCTGTACCGCGAATATAAACGCAAGCCCCGCGCCCGCGTATATGCACAGCCACTTTGTCGCGGCGCCAAGCCCGAACGTTACGCCGCACAGCGCCAGCGGCAGCAGTGATTTGCCAAGAGGCTGCCTGTTATAATTGGTTTCGGTATAAAGGTACATAAAATAGCACATAAGCATTATAAAAAATATGCTGTAGCTGTCTATAGTGGCAATGCGCGTTTGCGTATAATGCATAAAATCACAAGCGAAAAGCATTGTGGGTATAAAAGCGAACAGCGTTTTTTTAAACAGCCTCTTTGCGAAAACATACATAAGAGGCAGCATCATAACGCCGAAAAGCGTTCCCATAAACCGCCACCCGAACGGGTTCATGCCGAATATACGTATGCCGACGCCCAAAAGTATTTTACCGAGAGGCGGGTGCGAAATCTCGCGCGGGCTTATATAGTTTATATGCTCGTAAGCCGTGCGCGCGTGGTGTACTTCGTCGAAGTACATCTGGTTCATATAGTACGTCTGTTTGGGTACATGCCGCTGTTCGTCAAACATATACATAGGCGGGTTTCCCCGCGGCGCCTGCGGATCGGCGCTTACCGCGGATACTACATCAAAGGGGCTGCCGTCCTTATCGCAAAATCCCATTTCAAGCATCGGAAGAGGATACCCCTGCGCGCGTACAGACACGTACTTTGCGTTAAACGGCACCGGCTCTATTATCTGCCACCTGTAAAGATTCGTATCGTTATGCTTTATCACATATTCGGAGTATTCGACCCCGTCTTCGTCTTTCTTGATAAATTCCGCGTCGGAGTAGCCTTCTCCGTCCAATGAATAGCCGATATAAATATCGGTGTCGCCTTTCACCACGGATGTAAAATAGCGTATAGATTCAATCAGCCGCGTTTCACTGAACTCGATGATTACCTCATCCTTTTCAAAAGTATAAAAAGTCTGCGGTATGTCCGTCGACCCAAGGTTTATAAACGCCACGAAAGCGTAGCAAAGCGTTACCGCCGCCATAACTATAAAGTCAAGCCGCGTAAAACGCGCCTTCTCATGCTTATCAAAAAGCCGCCTGCGCGCGTGCTTTCTCCAGTCTATCCTTTTGCCTTTCATCAGAAACCTCATATTCTCATCCGTTAAGAGCGGGCGGTTTTATAAGCACCCTTCCGCTCAGCAGCCTCCTTGACATGTATGGAACGAATATTAAAAACAACACTATATTAACTGCCGCTATAATATACGCGGAGTTTTGCGGGGCGGCAGTGGTTTCGGCAAACAGCGTTACAGTTTGGTTCAAAAGGGACGTGAATGAAAAAGCGGCCGCGAAAAGAAGCGTTCCTCTCTCGCGCGTATACACGTACCCGAAAAACAAAAATACGCACGCGGGAAGCATATATCTTTCGTGCATTGAATGCGCGAGCATAAACACCGATATAATAAGAAACGCGGCAAGCTCGAAGGTTCGCCCGTATTCGCGCGAACGCCATTGCAGTATAATAACCGCCAATACCGCAAGCCCTATAAAAAACCATCCCCATGTGGCGTACGGCAGATTAAGCCACAAAGCCTCGCCGCTGTCCACCCAGTTTCCTCCCGTTAAAGCAAAAAGGTTAAACGCGTTTATTGTGGCGTAATTATACGAAGCCACCGTTCCCGCGTATTTGTGAGCTATCCATGTTATAGGCTGGCTGCCGGTAAACGGCAGCACTCCCGCGGCAAAAACGGCGGTAAAAACGGCGGCGCCTCCCAACGCTCCGAGCGCCGCGCGTCCAAAACGGCCTTTTCTAAACAATGAATACAGATAATATAAGCCTATTACCGGCGCGACCATAAGCGCGTGCGGTTTTAAAAGCAGTGAAACGGCAAAATAAAGCGCGGTAAGATACGGGTTTTCTTTTCTTGCGTAATATAACGCAAGAACCGCGAACAGTATGAAAAAAGCGTCTATCTGCCCCCACGCGCTGCTGTTAAAAAACATGGCGGGGTTAAACAGCAAAAATGACGCGCACAGCAGTCCGAACATTTTGCCCGTTTGTTTGGAAGCCGCCTTGTACACAATAACCGCGGTTATAACCTCGGCCGCAATGGAAGGCAGCTTTATAAGCAGTATGTTAATAGCGCTGTTTATATCAAGCGAAAACAAATCGCGAATAAAACCCAACAGCCAAAGCACATACATATAGCCGGGCGGGTAGTCCGAAAATATGCCGTGCGTATAAAACTGTTCGGGTCCCGTTTTGTAAACGGTTTCCGCCCAAATGGTAAAACACCTTACATCAGTCTCATGGCCTTTGAATATAAGCGCCGTGAAAACGCGAAGCGCCACGGCAAGCGCCACGGCAAGCGCAAGCGCCGGCCAAACGCGCCCGCCGCCGTCACCGCCCGCGCGCATAAGCAGCAGCAGGCATACCAGCGCGAAAACCGCCGCCGTAATTATGGTAAAAACCGTTATAAGCGCGGTTTGCTGTTCGGTTGCCTGCGACGGACTGAATGTATTGGCCGCGTAAGCCGTTGTCATAAACAGCGTAATCGCCGCCGGCAGCGCCACGGCAAAAAAAATATATCTGCGCACAACGCCTCCCTGTTTTTCTCCGGCATTATAAATATAGGCAGCCACTGCCCTTCTGCCGCGTCCGTCCATTATTATACCAAAAAAAAAGCTTACGGCAACTTTTTCTTTTGGCGGGAAATAAAAGGGGCGCGGTATTTTTGCTGATTATCAAGTATTCTTAATATTTGTTTAAAATATATAATTATTCGGAAAAACGCTTACGGCTCTATAAACTCGAACGCGCCTTTTATATGCGCTATGCGCCCGCCCGTAATTTCTATAATATCAAACCGCATGGCGCTGTCCAAATACCCGCCGGTATACGCGTAATCAAGAGCCGCCCGGCATATGCAGCGCCGTTTTCTCTCGTCAACCGCCTCCGCGCCGGTTCCGAATTTACTTTGCGTCCTAAGCTTAACCTCGCAGAAAACAACGGTGCTCCCGTCTAAAAAAATAATGTCTATTTCGCCGCCGCGCACGCAATGGTTTCTGGCGAGTATAGTATGCCCTTGTTTTTTAAGATATTGTACGGCTATTATCTCACCGTCGTCTCCCCTGCGCCTATTGTTCATACGGACAGTTTTTTTAGGAATGTAGCCCTGTGAATGCCGCATACGCCCAATGCCGCTATAGCGTCGTAATGCTGCTTTGTTCCGTAACCCTTGTGCTGCGCGAAACCGTAGCCTTTGTATTTCTCGTCAAATTCGCGCATCATACGGTCTCGCGTTACTTTCGCGATTATTGACGCCGCCGCGACGCTGTAGCACAAACGGTCTCCGCCTATAATCTCTTCGTAGTCTATATCGGTTTTTATGCCGCCTATACGGTCGCAGAATATAAACGCGGGTTTTACCGCCAGAACCGATATGGCCTGTGAAAAAGCGTACTGCGCCGCCTTTAAAATGTTTATTTCGTCAATAAGCCGGTTGTCCGCCATGCCGACCGCATAGCATACGGCCTGTGACGTTATCTTCTCATACAAGGCTTCCCGTTTGTCTTCGGACAGCTTTTTTGAATCGTCCACGCCCTCTATAAGGCAGTCCGGAGGCATTATCACTGCCGCCGCAACGCACGGCCCCGCCAACGGTCCGCGCCCCGCTTCATCAACCCCCGCGACAAGCAGGCGCTTTTTCCAGAACGGCTTTTCATATTGGCTTAATTGCCGCAGCCTTACGCGCTCTTCCGATATATTTTTTATATTTTTCATATAATTTTAAACCCGTTCAAGCGTAATGCGTCCAAGACGCCCGCCGCGGAATTCATCAAGCAGCATACGGGCGCCGCGCTCCGTATCAATTTCGCCGCGCTTTATAAGAAACCCTCTTTTTTGGCATATGGCATTTAGTACCTCGTCCGCCGTGCCCGAAGGCTCTATTTCATAGCGCCGCGCTATGGCGTGGGGCGCTGCGTCGGCAAGCATGTTTATAAGGCTCCTCGCAAGCGCTATACCGTCCGTTATCTCATGCTTTATGCCGCCGAGAACGGCTATCCTTTCGGCCGCCTCGCGCGATTCAATTTTAGGCCAAAGCAGCCCGGGAGAATCCATAAGCTCAATATCGTCGGAAAGCCGCACCCACTGCAGCGCGCGCGTAACCCCGGGTATATTGCCCTCTTTAGCGCTTTTTCTGCCTATGAGCCTGTTTATGATAGCCGATTTGCCCACGTTCGGCACCCCCGCGACAAGAACGCGGACGCTTTTGCGCATACCTTTTTTTGCGTAACGGTCCTTAACCGGCGCCGCGGCTTTGTTTATAACATCTATAAGCTTTCCCGCCTTGTCACGCGTGGCGGAAAACGATACCGCGAAGCCAAAAGAATTTCGGTAGTAATTTAACCAAAGCTTTGTCTGCCAAGAATCCGCCAAATCACTCTTGTTAAGCGCTATAACGCAGGATTTTCCGGACAGCAGGGACACTAAATCGGGGCTTAACGTGCTTTTGGGCGCGCGCGCGTCCACCGCTATAACGGCAACGCTTATAAGCTTTAGCTTTTCGGTTATTTGGCGCCGGGTTTTTGCCATGTGCCCGGGATACCATTGAATGTCCATCACGAACCTCCGTACCAAATCTTGCGATAACAAAAGAAGCCGCTGCCGGCTCCCTTTATTTAATGTCTTTTTTCTTTAAGTTTTGCCGCTTTACCTATGCGGTCGCGCAGAAAGTATAGTTTTGCGCGCCGTACTTTGCTGCCGCGCACCTTTTCAATATTCGCAATTTTAGGCGAATGAAGCGGAAACGTACGCTCTATTCCCACTCCGAAAGAAACTCTCCTTACGGTTATAGTCTCTTTAACCCCGCCGCCGCGACGGGCGATTATATAACCTTCGAATCCTTGAAGCCTCTCCCTTGTGCCCTCGACAACTTTAACGAATACCTTGACGAGATCGCCGATTTCAAGTTTAGGCAAATCGCCGCGAATCTGTTCCTGCTCTATGGCTTTTATTATATTATTCATGCTGATTCCTCCTCCCAATACAGGCGTTCATAACCGTAAGCGCGGCGCAAAAATGCGCAGCTCGGAAAGCGGACCGCCCTAAATCAACCAAAGGATTATAACATGGCGCAAAGGCCGCTGACAAGAGGCAATATGCTGATTTGTTGTTCAGGCGCGTGAATAATTAAACCTCGGTTACGCTTGCGGTGTTTTTTTCATCAATCAAAGAAAACAGAGCAAGGCCGCCCTGTTTTCTTTGTTTTTTCCGCCCCTACTATTGGTTGCCTTATCGTGTCCGGTATGCTTAAGCGATAACTGCGCTTACATTATATATAAACAAAATCATAATGCCTAATCACAAGTAAAGAAGTAAAACCGTTTTTTTATTGACATGATTACAGCAAATAACATATAATTTATTAAGATAAACCTAAGAGCATGATTAGTAAGTAATATCGGGTGTATAAAGAAAGCCGCGGGCGATGGGAACGCGGCAGCACAGATTTTACCGAATGGACTTGTGAGGGCGGCCTGAAACCTGTCCGGAAATAGGCGCCGACGGGAACCCCTTCCGTTATCAGCGGGGTGCATATTATTGTATGCGAAACGAGCGGGTGATTTATATCATCAATTTGGGTGGTACCGCAGAAGCATAAGCTTTTGTCCCTTGAGGATAAGGCTTATTTTATTTTTCTAAAAAGACGCAGCAAAATTTTTATTATTTACGCGGAGGCAAAAATGGACGGGTTAGTCGTTATGGTTGAAAAAAAGGATTTGGCCGAAGTTTTAGAGGTGCAGAAAGCAGCATTCGCGCCAATCGCGCTTAAGAGCGAAAGGCCCGATATCGCTCCTATGACAGAAACAATTGAGCAGATAACGGGCGATTTTGAAAGAATGACAATGTTCAAATACACACTTAACGGTAAAATAGCGGGTTCTGTCAGGGCGTGTCCGGACGGAAATGGCGACTGTTATATAGGCAGGCTTTCCGTGCATCCCTATCACCAGCGTAAAGGAATCGGTCAGTCGCTCATGTTTGCCGTACACGATATGTACAAAGATTGCCGCGGGTTTATATTGTTTACCGCAAAAGACAGCGTAAAAAATATTAGCTTCTACAATAAGCTTGGCTATACCATAGTGTCCTCTCGCAACGAATTTGGTGTCGATATGGTTAATATGCGGCGCGACAACGCGAAATTCCGTCATGTTTGACAGTTGACAGCCGAGCCGGTTATCTCTTATAATAAACTGGTTTTAAAGCGTCTGTGGAGAAGTACCCAAGTACGGCTGAAGGGGCTCCCCTGCTAAGGGAGTAGACCGGGGTAACCGGTGCCCGGGTTCAAATCCCGGCTTCTCCGCCAAAAGTCCGAGAACACCGATAAATACAGGGTTTTCGGACTTTTTCTTTTGGTTTCTCGTGATGTGATCGAAATATGCCATGATATCGCAGCCGTTCAGATCCCCGACAAAGTTGCAGTGTATGCCGATCTTCTGCCTGTAGCCTTTCCCGGCATTATCCTTTTTGTATACCCATATTTAGTCGATCAGCTCGCATACGGTATCCCTATCCAGTTCTTCAATGTAAACGCACTGCTTAAAGCGTTCAATCATATGTTTGATGTTTTCGGTATCGTCCCTAACAACAGCCAACTCCGCTTTCAGCTCCGACAGGCCGACCTTAAGCTCGTTCTGCTTCGCTTTATACTTTGCGCCAAGCTTATGCTCTCTGTCACCTAGAACCTTCTTTTGTTACAGCTCGGTTTCTTTTTGCTAATATGGGATAGTTCCGTTAATTTTCACTCATCATCTTTATAATGCTGTCCGAATCCGCAACCGCCGCATATTTCATCTCGAAATTCTTTATCGCGGCATCATGCAGTTGGCTGTCAAACGAGGATACGCCGTCTTTTGCCACCAGCGTTTTAATACCAAGATGAAAAGCATCATGCACCGTATCCTCAACACAGATCTGCGTAACCGTACCTAAAACAATGATGGAGTCTCTGTTTTCAGCCGCCAAGATATCCTGCAGCGCAGTATTTCTAAAAGAAGAGTAACCATACTTTTCGATGATATAATCATGGGGTTCTGGTTTTAACTCCGATATAATATCGGTAACTTCGAGCTCTTTTCCTTCTTCAAGATAATAGCGTTTAAAGTTGCGAAAGCAGCAACTGTCTTCTTTAATTTGCGGGCTCCAGTTCCAAAGAAGAGTTCTCTTTGGCCCTGCAACAAATTTAGTAAAGACAATCGGCATATTTTTCTTACGTGCAAAAGCAATCAGTTTCTGAGCCACAGGTATTGTTTTTCGTGCATCGGCAACTTCCAAAGCGGCTCCGATACGCACAAAATCATTCTGAAGATCAACGATCACAAGCGCGGTTTTGTCTGTTTCAAATTTAAGCATAATGCCATCCTTTCATATTTTTATATTTAATTGATATTCTTTATGATTTATCAGTTTTCCGCTACCCATCTTCAAGGAAAGCATTGCGGCCGGCACAAGCATCAAAGCATTAACCATCAACGCATGCTTGAGACTAAAAGCATCGCCTACCCATCCGATAATCGGCGAAGCCACAATGGTTGCAAGAAAATAACCAAGAGTGATCAGCCCCGTCGCTGCTGCCGACGTTTCGGGGATGATCGAGCACGCGGCGTTGGTAATCTGAGGCAAATGGTTTCCCGTAAAAAAACCAAGCATCCCTATCATAGCAACAACAACAAATACGTTTACCGTCAAGCCGGCAATGATGTATGCGCCAAATCCAAGAAGGCTGCCCCAGAAAACGAACTGTTTGGGCGTTAGCCTTTTCGTCAGTTTTGTTCCGATGAAACGGCTCAATGCCATAAAAACAAAAAAAACTGTTATCGCGGCTGCCGAAATACGTATGTTACCGCTTAACCCGTAAACATATGAATATGTAAAGTATAGCACGTTGATCAATACAAATGCATTGAAAAATGCTACCAAAACAACGCTTATCATGCCGGGTATTTTAATGGCCTGCTTTAATACGTGCAACCGGACCGCTGATGATTGTCTCACTGCAACAACAGGGAACTGCATACCGCGCCTCAATAACAAATGGTAGCTAAAAGCAAACCCCGCTGCGATGACACCAAACCACAAAAAGGTCTGTTCTATACCGGCAACACCTTTTATAAAGCCCGCCGCCTGTGAACCTACTGCTCCGCCAAGTCCGAAAAAACCATGCAGCAGATTAAGATACAGCCCTCTTTGCTCCATGGTATAATCTGATACAACGGCATTTGATAGTGCGTTGACGAAGCTGTTGACAAAACCTATGAGTACAAAGAGCAGACAAGCCAGCAAAAAAGTCGGCATCATTCCTACAAATGCCATCTGGATGCCAAAGACGATGCCCAAAACTGCCAGAAGCTTTGGTTTGCTGACCCAATCCAGATACATTATGTAGATACATACCGCTGCTATACCCCCCACCGACTGCAGCGTTGAAAACAAACCCGCGCCCATGAGCACAAGTCCGTATTTTTGCTGCAGATACGGGACCAGCTGGCCAAGCATCGATAAATAAAAAGCATAACAAAAGAATATTGGGTAAACTCCAAGGATTTCTTTATTATTTTTCAATGCACATCTCCCGAATCCCGATGCTTGGCTACATCCCGCATGGCTTAGCGCTGAACCCTGCCCGACGCATCACCGCCTTTGAGCTTCTCCACTTCGGCGACAGTCACACGGTTGAAGTCGCCCATGATGGAATGCTTAAGGCAGCTTGCCGCAACGGCAAATTCAAGCGCCTCCTGTTTGCTGCTGTAGGCATTAAGACCGTATATCAAACCGGCAGCAAACGAATCACCGCCGCCGACGCGGTCAATGATGTCCCTGATTTCATATTTTTTGCTCAGGCTAAAGGTGTTTCTGTCATTCAGGCATGCCGCCCAGCCGTTTATATCCGCACTGACGCTTTCGCGCAACGTGATGGCAATGGCCTTTAAGTTCGGATACATACTTAAAACCTTGTCACCCAAAGCCTTGTATTGATCGGTATCCAGTTTGCCGCTTTCCACTTTTACGTCTATATGAACACCGAGAGACTTCTGGCAGTCCTCTTCATTCGCTATGCCGTAGTCGCAGTATTCAACGAGCCTTGGCATCACATCGGTGGCTGACTCGCCGTATTTCCACAGTTTTTTGCGGAAATTGAAGTCGCAGGATATCGTCAGCCCTTTCTCTTTTGCCTTTTTGACCGCTTCGAAAGAAAGCTCTTTTGCATCTTTGCTTATAGCCGGGGTAATGCCGGTAATATGGAACCATTCTGCACCGTCAAACACGACATCCCAGTCGATATCACCCGGTTTTGCCAGTGAAATTGCGGATTGATCTCTGTCATAGACCACGCTGGATGGCCGCTGGTTCGCGCCCGTTTCAAGGAAATAGACACCCATTCGTGCGTCGCTCCTGATGATTTTCGATGTATCCACGCCCCATTTTCTGAGTTCCTGCACACAGCTCTCACCGATCATATTTTTGGGCAGTGCAGTGACGAAAGCAACGTTCATACCAAAGTTGGCCAGCGAAATAGCCACATTTGCTTCTCCGCCTCCAAATGTCGCCTCCAGCGCGGGAGACTGAAACATCCTTTCATTGCCGGGCGACTTGAGCCTAAGCATCACTTCTCCGAATGTAATAACTTTTTTCATCATCATGTTCCTCCGCTATTTTTGTAAAAGGTGTATTGCAAAGCCGCCGATTTCGTCTTTCAGATAAACAGCAACCGGCCTTTGCTCCGGCCCTTTACTGGTGCTCCAGTCGACGCAATAACCTCTCTTACCAAGATAATAAACCGCACGCGCGATGCTGCTGGTGCGTATCGCAATGTGCCCGTTGGCACCTAGCCCGGCCGCCTTATTCACTTCAATGCCACTGCCCACAAAATTAGAGGAATTTCCTTGTTTGACCGAAAATCCGAAACCGTCTGCAAACCTCCCGGCAGTTTTCAAGGACTCATCCGCGTTTTGGACATTGATACCGATGTGCGCCATTTCAAACCCGAGCAGCACGTTGATCGATTCTTTAACCACCTTGGTAATGGCTTCAAAGTTCTGCGCTTTGATATCGGCTGTTTTACACAGCCATCCCCCGCCGATGGCATGTATGAAGGGTTTGTCGGTGAAATCGGACAGGTTGCTGAGACTGACGCCGCCTGTTGGTATAAACTTGACCATACGGTACGGACCGTTCAGCGCTTTGCATCCGTCTATGCCTCCGTAGATATTGGCCGGAAAGAATTTAAGCGTGTTAAGGCCGGCTTTGAGCGCCTGCTCGATTTCGGTGGGCGTTACACACCCCGGTGTTATCGCAATATTCTTATCCATGCACCACTGAACCATATCTGGGTTGAATCCTGGCGCGACGATAAATTCTGCACCGGCGCCGACGGCTTCTTTGGCTTTTTCGACCGTCAGTACCGTTCCGGCTCCTACCAGCATATCCGGATACGCTTTTTTGACTTTCTCGATTGCGGCAATACCTTGCTCGGTGCGCATGGTGATTTCCATCACATCAAGCCCGCCGTCAATCAAGGCCTTTGCCGCCGGTACCGCAAGGTCGGCATCTTCAATGACGACGACCGGTACCAGACCCATGTCTCCGATTTTTTTCAATACATTATCCATTTCTGCACTCCTTAAAATTGTTTATATCGTTATACGCCTGAATATGCGGCGTATCCCCCGTCAATCGGCAAGACTGCACCGTTGATGAAAGAAGCGGCGGAAGAACACAGGAAAACGACGGCGCCCACCAGTTCTTCGGGTTTGCCATAGCGCCCCATCGGCGTGCCCGCGATAATCTTTGCGCCCCTTTCTGTGTGCTGTTTTGTTTTTTGATCGACAAGCAGGTATTCATTCTGCTGTGTCAGCAAAAACCCGGGCGCAATGGCATTAACGCGAATATTCGGCGAATACTCCTGATTAAAATGCGTCGCCATCCACCGCGTAAAATTCGTCACGCCCGCTTTGGCTGCGCTGTAAGCCACCGTTTTAGTCAAAGGCGTAAAGGCCGCCATAGACGAAACGTTGACGACACAGCCTCCTTTTTTTTGTGCAAACACACGTCCGAAAACCTGCGTGGGCAGTATTGTGCCCATAAGATTCAAATCAAACACCCATTCTATGGCCTCTTTGGGCATATCGAAAAAGCTCATATTAGCGCCCGTCGTCGCGTCGGCTTTATTTCCGCCGGCACCGTTTATCAAAATATCGACCGTACCGAACTTGCCGATAACTAAACTGCATGCCTTCTCCACGCTTTCCTTGCTCAGTACATTGCATTCCATCGCAATGGCCTTATAGCCGAGGTTTGCGATACCGTCCGCAACTTCCTGCGCTTTATCGGTGCTTATATCAAGTACGGCAACCTTAGCACCGCTTGCAGCGAGCCCTACTGCCATTTGCGCACACAATACGCCTGCCCCTCCGGTTACAACGGCAACTTTACCGTCGATACGCATCTGCATATTTATAATCCTCCAGTTTCAAATTTTTTATCTGTCCATCCATATTATGGTGGCTCCGGCCGCCAGCAGAAACAACAGCGTCGAGAAAATCAGCGCTTTAACCGAGAAATGGTAATCGAATCCATACTCTTTTGCCCAAATGGTGCTGAGCACCGTGACCGGCGCCGCGAAAAACAATGCCATCATCAGTCTTAATTCCGCATCGGCAGGCACAAGCCACATAATGCCATAAACGGCGGCCGGCAGCACAAGAACCTTGATTACAGAAATCAAACAGGTATCCCTATCGGGCATCCAGTCACTGCTTTTTTTGTACGATGCCAAAACGGCACCGATGTAAACCAGCGCCAGAGGCACCGTAAGCGCCGCAAGCGCTTCTAAAAACATTGCCACAGTGCCCAGCGGTTTGATTCCAAATGCCGCGAGCAGCACCCCCAGCACGATTGCGGCAAATCCGGGGCTCAATATTTTTTTGGGCTTAAACCCTTTGAGCGTGCCGCCGCCTACAAAATAGGCATAATACAGCGTCCATATCATCACATCCTGCGTGGTGCTGTGGAGTATCGTGTAATAAACGCCCACATCTCCGTACAGCATCCGCACCACAGGCAGAGCCACATACGCGATGTTGCCGACTGCCATAGAAAAGAGTATCAAAGGCCTTCTCTTTGCGTCTTTATACCGCTTTAACAGCACAGTACCCAAAACAAACAGCGCCAGCGTCACCGCAGCGGTGACCCCCGCAACGATCAGACTCTCCTTTGCAAGTCTGCCCACATCGACTGATGTGACCGATTTTATGATCAACGCGGGGTAAGCCATATTGAGCAGCAGCCCCGGAAGCGCACTGGTTTGCTCCCGGCGTAAAAGCTTGACCCTGCTCAGAACAAACCCCGTGCAAATCAGCATCAGCATCAATATGAGTGATGAGAAATCCGGCATACCGTTACCCTTTTAGCCGTTTAAACTCATTGGACCCAAGCAAGACTCAGGCCTGTGCTTTGTGCAAGCTGCTCTAAGCTTTGAACCACATCATCAGGCAGAGCTATTCCCTGCTCATCGGCCTTTTGTTTCTTAAGCCATTCAATTTCACCCGGATAATAAATCGTATCGTTGCCTTTGGCTTTGGGCGCATTTTTCAAATAATCGATATAGCCCTCTATTCTTTCTATGAATTTATCTTCCGGCTGCATTTGTCTGATATCCAGTGCAATAAAAGCATGGCTGACTCTGTTTTTTGCGGCCATATCAAAACACCAGCTTGTGATGCCGCTGGTTATCTCGCCGCCCGAAAGCACCCCTGAGAGCACGTCAACCAGTAAAGAAAGCCCATAGCCCTTGTGCGCCGCCATCGGCTGAAGCGCCCCGCCATTTCCGTAATACTTTGGATCGGTCGTCGGTATGCCCTTATCGTCAACCAGCCACGTATTTGGGATCGCTTTTTTTTCGAGCTTGGCCTGATTTATTTTCAGCGCAGCCGTTGCGCTCATCGCGATATCCAAAAACATACTCTTATACTTACCGGCCGGAACCGCATACGCAATCGGGCTGTTTCCTATGATCATGCTTTTTCCGCCCGGCACCGTCATGTTCGGGTCGGTGTTGCTCATTGCAATGCCGATAAGCCCTTTTTGGGCCGCCATGTTTGCGTAGTAACCCGCGGCTCCGAAATGACAGCTGTTTTTTACACTGACAAAACCGATGCCGCTTTTTTGCGCAAGCTCAACGGCTTTCTCCATAGCGAGATACGAGGATACCATGCCCATGGCATCCTTAGCATCCATCACCGCAAACGCACCGCCCTGCAGTATAAATTCGGGCCGCGCTTTCTGATCGAGCGCGCCTGCCTTGAATTTCTCAATATAAAGCCTTAAGTTCTTTGTGCCGTGTGAATGTGTGCCGTATGCATCCGTTTCGACTAGCACTTTTGCCGTTACTACCGCGTATAAGCTTTCCATACCGCTTTTATTCAACGCATCAATGCAGAACTGTTCAAGATCCTTCTGAAATATCGTTTTACTCATCTTTTGCTCCTTTATACCGGTTCGCCGGTATTGACCATCTCTATATTTTGATTTGGGCAGCGGTTGAAGCACATTCCGCAGGCAACGCAGTCACTGTTGTCTACGGCAAGCGTATCGAAGTCTTCAACATGTATTGTGAACTCGGAACAGATGGTCTTGCATATTTCGCAGCCTTCTCCGCAGCCGCATGCAAGGCACCTTGATGCTTCCGAAACCGCTTCTTGCTCGGTCATCGTACGCGTATATGGCTCGAAGTTCTTAACTCTTTCATGACCCTCCTGAGTCTCAAGCGACAGCTTTTCGTTGTCCTTAAAATAGCCGGTACGTTTAAGCACAGCTTCTTTATCCACAACACCGCCCTGCGGTTCATATTGAAGGATGGCCTGCTCGCCGCGTATAAACTTGTCGATTGAAACAGCTGCTTTTTTTCCTGCAGCAACAGCCGCGATAATGGTCTTGACTTCGACCGAATCGCCACCAGCAAAGACGCCTTCCTGAACCCTTAGCGACTCTTCGTCAGCCTTAATAGCACCGTTCTTTAAGTCAATGCCTCCGACAGGCTCAACCTGCTGTCCGATTGCAACAATCACAGTATCGCACGGCAGTGTAAACTGTGCGCCGTTAACGGACTCGGGCCTTCTCCTTTGGGTATCATCCCGGCCTCCGAGCACCTGATTGCTCATCTTAAGACCAAGCCTGCCGCCGCTTTCTACGACTTCGACAGGGGATACAAGATACATGATTCTGATACCTTCGACCTCGGCCTCGGCAATTTCTTCCGCCGTCGCGGGCATTTGCTCTTTTGTACGGCGGTAAGCAATATAGACGTTTTGTGCGCCGAGCCGCTTGGCTGTCCGTGCCGAATCCACCGCCGTGAATCCGCCTCCCAATACCACAACGGTATTGCCTACGTTTGGCTTTTCACCAAGGCTGACCCGCTTTAGAAAATCGACCGCGTTGATTACGCCTTTTGTATGCTCACCCGGAATCTCAAGCGCACGTCCCTGCTGTGCGCCTATTCCCAAAAACACAGCTTCAAAATCATCATTTTTAAGCGAATCGATGCTGAAGTCGCGCCCAAGCGCCTTGCCCGTTACAATCTTTACGCCCATATCAAGCAGCTTTTGTATTTCGTCATCAATCAAACCGTCTGCCATACGGAAACCGGGAAGCGCATAGCGCAGCATGCCTCCGGTCTTTTGCTCGCGTTCGAAAACTGTCACGTCATAACCGGCTTTTGCAAGGTAATACGCATTGGATATGCCCGCCGGACCTGAACCGACGACAGCCACGCGGTGTCCGTTCGGTTCCTGAGCTTCGTTGTTTTGTTTCCATCCGTTTTGCTTTGCATAGTCGAATACAAAACGTTTAATATCGCGTATGCGCACCGGATTGCCGTTTACGCCTCTTGTGCACGCGTCTTCACACGGGTGACTGCACACATAGCCGCATGTCTGCTGCAGCGGACCTTTGTTTGCGATCAGCTCATACGCGCGCTTAAAGTCTCTCTCTGCCACCTTGCGTACATATGCCTGAGCGGGTACATGGTGCGGACATGCATCTTTGCAGGGCGCAGCCAAATGCGGGTCTTTAATCTTTGCGTACCCACCGTAAAGTGTCAGTTCAGGCGCTGTTTTCACCTTTGAAACGATGGCATCTCTAAATTCCTGCAGAGAATTATAATGATGCGCGTCCATCCATTGCTTAAGGCCTTTGACCATTGGCCGCACAATATCAAATCCGCTGATCAATGTCTCTGCGCACACGCCAAGCAGGTCGGCGCCGCACATGACCATTTCGATGGCGTCTTTATGGTTTCTGATGCCACCAGCTGCCATAATGCGCGGCTTTGATCCGTTGACCTTTCTGATTTCATAGGTATCCCTCTGCGCAAGCGGCTTAAGCCAGCCGCCGCAGTGGCACGACATGCTGATTTCCTCCTGCAGGTGGTAAACCGCCTTTTCAGGATTTTCAAGGTCGATAGGCGGGATCCCCAGGCGGTTTGCCGTACCGCCGACAGCGTCGGCACCTGCCGCGTAAAGCGTCTGTGCAACTTTGGCGATGCGTCCGCCTTCGGGCGTCAATTTAACGAATAACGGTATGTTAACAGCTTTTTTGATTTCCCGTACGATCTGAGAAACCACATCGCCCTGCTGTCCGAGGCTGGCCCCTGTCTGAACGTTGCATGCCTTGTCATTTCCTGATGTCAGCTCCATATTATAAGACATGTTCGGGCAGCACATATTCAGCTCGATGATATCAGCTCCTGCTTCTTCAAACTTTTTGGCCATATTGACCCAGCCAAGATACCCTTTGTCTCCGGCGTATGTGATATTGGCGAAAAGCAGCAGTCCGCTCAGCTCCTTTTTGGCATCCTCCATTAGTTTCAGTCCCTGCTCAAACTCCAGCCTTTTTTCCGCTGTAAAGCAAAGCGCATCTCTATCATTGAAAATGGCGTAACGCGGCTTTCTGTTCACATAGGGCGTCGGGTCTATCGTCAGCTTGATACTGGCTGCCGCCCAGCCCGTCTCTTCTATCCTTTTGAGCTGCTTGACCGATTTTGTCGTCGGGCCCGACGCAACATAAAACGGATTCTTGAACGTCACACCGCCTATTTCAACCGGTATAATGATTTCTTTCGGCATCTGCTACACCTTCAGTCTTTCGTTTTTCATCGTTCTGCCTTCTTTGGCCGACTTATAGATAAGGTCGATAACGCGCAACGCCTCAAGCCCGTCGATACCGCGCATTCCAACACCTGCTTCTTTGTCCTCTCTGCAGCAATCGACAAAATACTCGATTTCTTTGACATATCCGAGGTTGAATTTCTCATCGACGGCGGGGCGCGACCATCCTGTCGTAATCTCCGCCTTTTCCACCGTATAATCCACGCCGGGTATGCTGTAGCACTTTATGGCGCTGGTAAATGTCAGATCAAGATGCAGGCACCCTTGTGTGCCGTATATATCAATGATGTCTTCCATGCCGCCTGTGGTCACATAATTGCCTTCTAAGAGCCCCGCTGTACCGTCGCTGAATTTCATTGTGACCACCGCCCAATCTTCGCCTTCCATCTGTTTATGTATCAAATTGCCGTCCATACCGCCCGATGTCATGGCGCTAAGCTCGGTCCAATTGTTATCCTTAAGCGCCAGCATAAGTCCGATCGGATGAATGCCTAAGTGGATCATGCTGCCGCCGCCGCAGTATTTTAATTTCTGAGCAAAAGGACTGTGCGAGCCGCAGTGGCATTCGCGCGCGCGGATAAACACCGGTTTTCCGATACCCCCCTGTTTGATCATATCCAGTGCTTTGCAAATGGCCGGAGAAAACAGCCAGTCTTCCGCGTAATAGATATGCCTGCCTTTTTGCTCGGCCAAAGTGATCATTTCTTCACCGTGCTTTACCGAAGTCGCCAGCGGTTTTTCGCTTATAATATCCCGTCCTTTGTTCAACGCACGGATCACCGGGTCATGGTGCAAAAAGTTGGGAAGACAAATATCGACCAAATCGCAGTCCACCTTCTCTATTGCTTCTTCATAGCTGTCAAAAGCCTGATATCCTTCAATACCGTAACGCTTTGCGAGCGCTTCAATACGCGCTGCATCTTTATCGGCTATCGCGACAATCTGCGCTTTGTCTTTGATTCTGGCATATGCATCAACATGCAGGTCCGCGCTGAATGCCGCACCCAAGAGCAGCACTTTAATTTTTTTCATCTTCTTCCTCCTTAGTTTTCTGTATATATGCAATCATCATCTCGGCTAAGTCTTCCGCCCTTTTCTGTATGCTTTGTATCGATTTAAAATCATACTGCAGCAGCTTTGAGAGCGTATACCTGTTTGAAAAATACGCAAACGTGCTTGTCAGCAGCGCCGTGATAATAAATTTAGACTCAAAATCGCTTCTGATGGTACCGTTTTTCTGGTCACGTTCTATAATCTTTTGCAGGTCCTCAAGCACCGGCTGATTGAGCTCTTTTATCTGAACCTTAGAGATGTATTCCCCTTGGTTCAGATTCTCCCACAGCAAAAGATTTACATATGTCGGGTGCGCATTTAAGTAGTTAAAATAAAATGCGGCTGCATTTTTTACTGCCTGCGTATACACCATGTCCTGCCGGATTACAGCCTTTCCTGTGTTGCCGATCTTGCTGTATACCTTTGTCAGCACCTCTTTATACAAATCCACTTTAGAACCGAAATATTCATAGATCATGCGCTTATTGATTTTTGCCATCACCGCGATGTCATCAACGCGCGTACCATATAAACCTTTTTGGCTAAACAGCATCTCTGCGGCATTCAATATATCTTCTTTTGATTTTCTGCTGTCTTTAACCCTCTTCAAAGCCTTCCCCGATTCAGTAACCGTTTGGTTACTTTCTCTTAAAAAATTTTAATGTTAAAAATCACTATAACCGATTGTGTTTTTATTCTGCATGTAATCAAACGCTCGTTTTGCCTCCGCGGCCATCAGCTCGATTCCCATTTTGAGCACCTTTTCTCCCTTTTCTGCGGATGCATATGAAGGCCTGCCCCAGACACCTTTTGGACTTGCGCAGAAAATGCTGCCATAGTTTAAATAAGTCCTTGGTGCATCAGGAACAAAGTCGCTTATCTGATCATTTTTAACCAGATCGCCGCGCAAATGCATAACGACAGAAGTCTCCAGCTCGTCCGCATGCAGGCATACATCGCTTTCAATAATGCCTGCTTTTCTGTATGCATCGACATAATCATAATACTCAACACAGCACACCATAAAATCAGAATTCAGCGTAGCATTTAATTCTCGTATCGTCGGAGACAAAACAAATATGCCGCCGTGCCCTCGAATGATGACGGCCTTTTTAAACCCCTGCTCCTTGAGCGAATGGCAGATATCGATCACCATATTGTAAAATGTATCTGGCTTCATCCAGACGCTTCCCTTTTTGCCCATGTGCTCGCGGCAATTGCTTATCGGAAAAGTCGGTATCAAAAAAGCCCCGAGCTGCTCGGCAACACCGCGTGCAAAAGCTTCCGTCGTTATATAATCTGTGGACACCGGCAAATGCGCGCCATGCTGCTCAATAGATGCAAACGCAAGCACTGCCGTATCCGGATTGAGTTTTTCAATATCTTCTATGGTCATGTCATAAGACAACATGTTCTTTATCCCTTCTTTACAGCAAATCCTGCGCACTTTCTTTATCAAGATATAAAACCGCACTTTGGTGCTGCTTAAGTATGCTTGCCGGGCACTGTGTCGTGATATCACCGTGGGTTGTTCTTTTAACCGCATACTTTTTCTGAGCGCCGGGAACGATGACAACCGCTTCTGGAACGCTCATGATCATAGACATCGTCAGCGTCAGTGCCGATTTAGGCACGTCCTCCAGCTTTTCAAAACAACCGTCGTTCACCTGCTGGTTTCTGCAGACGATATCCAGCTGTACCGCCTTAACCTTACGGCGGTCATCAAAATCTGCAACGGCCGGGTCGTTGAATGCGAGATGCCCGTTTTCACCTATACCCAAAAATATGATGTCCACAGGATTCTCTTCAAGCAGTTTCGAATAGCGTTCACATTCCCGGCTGATATCTGCCGCCTGTCCGTTCAGGTAGTTAACTTTCGCGAACGGGACTTTGCCGAAAATAGCGTCTCTTAAAAAATTACCGAAGCCCTGCGGCGCGTCTTTGTCCAGTCCGACATATTCATCCATATGAAAAGCCTGCACCTTACTCCAGTCAATATCCTGCTCAAGTAAACACGCAAGAAACTCGTTTTGCGATGGCGCAGCCGCAAAAACAGCATTAACAAAGCCCTTTTTCTCAATAATCGCATTGATTCTTTGCGCTGCGTCTTCTGCCGCCTCACGACCCATCTCTTCGCGAGTTTCAAATGCCTTAACAATTAATCTGTCCGCTGTCTTTTCTAGTAATTTTCTCATTTGTCAATACCTCTAATTGTATATTTGCTTGATACCTATTGCCCAAAGCAAGGTGCAGCGAAAGCCTTATTGCTGCTCAATTCCGCTTATGGTTATTTTACATTTTCCTTAAGCCAATCGAGTATCCCCACGGATTCGTTTTCTCCCTGAGGACAGGCAACGATGGGGATCTCAATGCCCTGCTCCTCAAATACTTTTCTTAGCTCTTGTATGAAGATTCCCGGCCCTTCCAACACTTCATCGCCGATCGTGGTTTCCTCAACGCCGCATGAGGGGCTTTGATTTTTTCCGATAACGGCGGCCACATAAAAACCATTTTCCCTGTACTGTTTGATTTGCATAGCCGTTTGCAGCGCAATTTCCCTGCACTTCGCGCGACCTTCCGGCGTTCCCAATACATGCCACACTTCTGGAAGCTCTTTTGTTCTTTTTTCGCGCAGAAGACCCATGTATAAAAACTCAGGGCATGGTATCTGCAGTATGCCGTAATCTTTCTCCATCAAATAATCGACGATTTCGGTCACGGCACCTTTATGCCTTGCGTAAGGATCCATTCTGGCATTGTGATTCAAAACGCAGTGTACAACAACAACAACTTTTTTTGATCTTCCGTCATTAAACATGACAGCACCTCCTTCTTTCGTTATATAACGAACCTTAAACTGTTATTTCTTTTCGTTTCGAAATCCGCCGTTCATACGAAATGATAATGCCCATAAGCAGCACACCGCGTATGATCTGCTGGAAGTACATGCCCACACCAATCTGGTTTAATATGTTCATCAGTATCGCGATGGAAAATACGCCAAGCAGTGAACCCGCTACACTGCCCTTTCCTCCCGCCAGCGTTGCGCCGCCAATCAGTGAAAAAGCGATTGAGTCAAGCATCATGCCCGAATTAACAGCCGATTCTGCAGCACCTCTTCTTCCGAGCATATAGATCGATGCCACCGCCGCCAACAGCGCACTGACCATATAAGCACAGACTTGCGTTGATTGAACCGGCAAGCCCAGCCAATGCGCATTTCTCTGGTTTTCTCCTATGGCATACAGCCGCCTGCCCATTGGGCGGTATTTTAGCAGCACCGCGAATATTGCGACAATCAAAATACCGATAAACAGTATGATTGGCAGCCCAAGCCACTCTTTATTGGATATGTATTTAAGTACATCCGGCACAGGAAATATGGGTTTCGGTGTGATGATAAGCGCCGCACCCTGCAAAGCAATGCTGATACCCAGCGTTGCAATAAAAGCGTCCATACGTGCCTTTACTACCAGCAGCCCGTTTATCAGACCGACAACAATCCCGACGGCCAGCATAGCAAACAGACCCGGCCAAAACATATTCGGCCCTGAATTCATGATCGTTAAGCCTGTAACGCCTGATACAGTCAATATCGCGCCGTTTGCCAGGTCTATACCGCCTGATATGATCACCGTCAGCTGTCCGAGCGTCAACAGTATAAAGGTAAAAGACTGCCAAAAAAGATTTTTAACATTGTTGATGCTTAAAAACGTCGGTGATGTACTCATGCCTATGATGATCAGCACCGCCAGCATAAGCGCCAAAACAGCCGAGTTTTTGCCTAGCATCTTAGACGTCATACGCTTTATGGGGCTCCCATTCTTTACCGCTTTTTCAGCCTTATTCAGATTGGCTATTGTTGAAGCGTGCATGATGTTCTCTTCAGTGATGGCATCGCCCGAAAGCTCTTGAGTGAGCCTTCCTTCGGACATTACGATTACCCTGTCCGACAGCGCCAAAAGCTCCTCCCAGTCGGAAGATACGAGTATAATGCCTTTGCCCTCTTCTGAAAGACTGTTGATAATCTTGTATATCTCTTCACGTGCGCCAACGTCTACGCCGCGAGACGGCTCGTCCATCAACAGAAGATCCGCGCCTGTAAGCAGCGCCTTGCCGATAACCACCTTTTGCTGGTTGCCGCCCGAAAGCATCCGCACAGGGCTTCTAAGGCGTCCTTTATCAAGGCTGACTTTCCCGCTTATCTCCTTTGCCGCTTTTGTTTCTTCTTTGCTTTTTATAAATCCCACGGTTGCTCTGTCTTTTAATGTATTGGCAGCGAGATTGAGTTTTACGGGTTCGGCAAGAAACAAGCCTTCCAGCTTTCTGTCTTCGCTGATCAGCACTATTTTATTTTTTATCGCGTCGCTTGTATGATTTATATTGAGCGGCTTACCGTTTAGTTTAAGGATTCCGCTATCCGCCTTGTCGACACCGTATATCGCACGCAGCAGATCTGTGCGCCCTGCCCCCACCAAACCGGCGATACCCAAAATCTCTTCGCGTCCGACTTTAAAGCTGACATCATCAAGCTTGCCCTTTACGCTCAGGCCTTCGCATTCAAAAACCACGTCTTTACATTCTTTTGCTGCGGCTTTTTTCTCCAAAACGACATCATAGCCGATCATGTTCTTGACTATATTGCATTTATCAAATTCGTCGTCTAATATGGCCGTCAAGCGTCCGTCACGCAGTATCACGCAACGGCTGCAAAACTCGGACACTTCGTCCAAACGGTGCGAAACATAAATCACTGTCGTTCCGGCCTCAACCAAGCCGCGCACCTGCTTAAACAACCATTCTATCTGATCTTCCGACAATGCCGCCGTGGGCTCGTCCAGAAGAAGTACTTTCGGTTTTTCATTGATCGCTCTTGCGATTTCTATCAAATGCTGACGTGCAACACTCAGATTGCTAACAACTGTGCACGGATCGATATTCAGACCCATACCCTTCAGTATGAATTCTGCTTCCTTATTTGTTTTTTTCCAGTCTACAAAACCAAGGCCATCCTTGCATTCCCTTCCCAAAAAGAGATTTTCCGCTACGGTCATGTTCAGGAAAAGATTCAGTTCCTGGTAAACGCTGATCAACCCCTTTTGCTGTGCATCATGGGGCGTTTTTAAATTAAGCGGCTCGCCCTCATAGAGAATTTCTCCAGAATCAGCCGACTGAATACCGCCTATGATCTTCAATAGCGTGCTTTTCCCCGCACCGTTGGCTCCAAGCAGCCCAACGATCTCGCCTTTGTTGATGTCAAAGCTAACATCATTCAAGGCTTTAACGCCAAAGAAGTGTTTTGTTACATTTTTAATTTGTAATATTGAAGCGGCCATAGTGGTCAATCAAACCTCCTTGCGTTTTATGCAGAGCTGCAGATGTGCAGCTCTGCATCTAAACGCCCTGTAAATAATCTATGCTTTACTTATTTACTTTTCTATGCTGTAGTAGTTTCCCAGCTCCTCTTCGGGAATCTGGCACGCCAGCCAGTAGCTGTCCGGCATTTCGTCTTTGATCATTGCAATAATTTCTGCGCCTTCAACATACATAGGCTCTCTGACATCATCTTTAGGCACTTCTTCTCCAGCAAGTATGCTGAATACCGCGTCCACTGCATCAATAGCCAGTTCGGCGCCGCCGCTTTGAGATACGAAATCTGTATAGCCAAGATCTCTGACTTTCTTTAAGAAACCGGTGCTGTCATCGCCCGTTGTCGGGGGAATCGGCATATCAGCATCTAAGAAGGCTTCTATGACGCCGAAGTTCATCAAGCCACCGTCAACAATAACGCCGTCGATGGTTACACCTTTGGCCATGTAACTCTCTACGATCTGTTTGGAAGTTGCGGGCGTGTATAAAGCGTACTCTGTACCGAGAACCTCCATTTCGGGGTAATCTGCAAGCGCATCTTCGACACCGCGAAGAACATCGTTCGAGTAACCGGAGCCCGGCCATCCCATTATTACGATGACGTTGCCCTTGCCTTCAAGTCTCTCACCCATCCATTGGGTATACTTATAGCCAGTCATATAGCCGTCACGGTTGATGTACGTGTCATACTTATCCGTACCTGCGCTTGCTCCAAAAACAACAACCGGAATACCGTTATCCTTGACCTTTTCGATTACATTCGCCAGCGAGGATTCGCTGACAGGCTGTATCAGCAGTATGTCGATACCCTTAACAAGAAGGTCTTCCACGTCGGCTATCTGCTTAGTGTCATCCATGTCGCATGCATTGATGTAGACATTTTCTACTTTGTCGGCATACTTGACATCAAACCCATAGTTGAAATGGTACAGCACCATGCTTGCCCAGTCGTTGTTTGCACCCTGCCAGCTCACACCGATGTTGTATTTTTGTCCATCCCCCGGAGCTTTAGTTTCGGTATCAGGCTGGTTTTTCCCAGGTTCCGGGCTCTCAGTCGGAGCACAAGCCGCAAAAAGCATCATAACGGCAATAGCTACTACGAGTATTAAGCCTGTCTTTTTCTTAAGTCTCATTGTATTACCTCCTTTAATTAATCCGGATTTACTCCGAAATTTAAACATGTGCATTTTTTCTGACAAGTGAAGCGATAAATGTAACAAGCAGCAATATAACGCCCTTGACAACATATTGATGCTGTATTTCAAATCCGAACAGTATTACAATGTTGATAATTAATGTTGTGACAAGCACGCCGCCCACCGTACCGACAACCGATCCGCGGCCGCCGCCAAGATAATTGCCGCCAAGCACGACCGCCACGAGCGAATCCATCTCCATGCCTTTCCCCAGTGCCTCCTGGTCTGCGTATCCCGTGTAACCGACCATAACGATTGAGGAAAGCACTGCAGCCAATGCGCTTATGCAATACGTCGATATTTTAATGCGGTCTATTTTATATCCCGAGAACAACGCCGCAGTCGGATTTGTTCCTACCGACATGATTTTTCTGCCGTAAACCGTGTACTTGAAAATTACGAACACAATTACAGAGAAAAACAGAAAAATCAACGAAGCATTTGGAAAAGCGCCCGACTTTTCGCCTTTGACAATGTCCATTATTTGCCGGGGTGCAACGCCCATCGGTGTAACACCTGCAAATACGCGTCTGATGCCGACCAGTATGGCGCCTGTAAAAAGAGTTGTCAGAAAAGGCTGTACTTTAAACTTGGCAATAATGATTCCGTTTATAAGGCCGACAATCAGTCCGGCGATCAGACTCAAAACGATCCCGACAACCAATCCTGCAGGACCGTAGGTATTGGAACTGAACATGAAAATCGTTACAGCGCCCTGCATCGTGGCCGCGACGGATAGGTCAACGCCGCCTGCCGATATGACAAACAGCTGCCCCAACGCTAGCATGCCAAGTGCCGATGTCTGCCTGAGCATGACATAAATGTTCTCAGCTTGCATATACGAGGGTTTGTATATAAAAGCCGCAACGCACAGTAGGACCATTACGATATAGACGCTATTGTATTGGTTTACTATCTGGGTTTTACTCATTTTCTCTCCCATAAAAGCTTTTTAAAAATCAAGAATGTTTTTATAGATATCCGGCCTGCGGTCCTTTAAATACGCAGCATATTCAGCCCATGCCTTGCGTTTTTCAAGATCGATATCCGCTGTAATAACCATCTCTCCAAGACCGGCGTGAGCAAGCGTTTTCCCGACAGGGCCTGCAATTGAAGAATACCCGAAACCGCGCACCTTTCCGCCCCATGGTGCCGTTTCTTCGCCGGTACGGCACGCCATGGCCACATAAACGTTGTTTTCAAGCGCTCTGATTCTTGCCAGCGACATGACCTGTTCGGGCTCAAAACCGGCGGGACCGCTGATATCATCAGCAAACCAGAATGTTGAATTGAGAATGATTTCGGCGCCTTTAAGCGCGAGCCCGCGTACAAGCTCTGGAAAAATAAAGTCATAACAGATTGTCATACCGACTTTTCCTATCTCGGTATCGACGACAACAGGCTCATCACCATAAATGATGGCATTTCTCTCGTCACCGAAAGGATGTATTTTTCTGTACTTTGCCACCATACCGTTATCAGGAGAAATCATTACTGTTGTATTGGCGATTTTGTCGCCTACCAGCTCTGCAGTGCCTCCGCTGATCCATATGTTGTGCTTTTTCGAAATCGCTTCAAGGGCATTTATCATTCTACCCGGAACAGGTTCGGCGATTTTATTCAAATCAGTGCAGTACCCTGTCAATCCGTATTCGCAGAAAACAGCCATACGCACATCCCTGTCGTTGATCGATCCGATCATCTTATCTATCTTGGATAAGTTCGCATCTATATCCGCCAAAACCGAATCAATCTGCAATACAGCGATTTTCTTTGTCACAATAACGCATCCTCCCTTATTGCAATATTCATTTCAAATTGTATAGAAAACATATAGTTATCGTTTTCTATTTTGTAATTATATCAGCAATCATTTTTAGTGTCAAGCATACAGATTTACCTGAATAGTATCATTCAAAATACTCCGAATGCTTAAGATATAGGTTAATTGCGCATTAATTTGACATTGAAGTTGCAATGGTATATAATTTCTATTAAATTAGAAATCGATAACTAAACCGCTTGATAAATAATTATATATTAACAGAAATAGTCGGTTAAAACAGGGGTCTGCCATGCAAATCAAAAAGAATTATACCATACATGATGTAGCAAAATTTTCGGGAACGTCCGCAACAACTGTTTCGCGTGTTCTGAGCAATAACGGCTATCCGGTATCGGATAAATTGCGTCAAAGGGTTCTTGATGTTGTCGAGAAGCTTGACTACTCGCCCAACGCAATGGCACGTGGTTTAAAATCCTCAACAAGCAGCGAAATCGGCGTCATCGTCCCAACGGTCTCGAACCCTTTTTATTCGACGGCGCTGCTCGGTATACAAAAACAAATCCATAAACGCGGATACAACATACTTTTGTGCAACACGTTTCGACATGCTGAAGATGAACGGAATTATCTGCAAATACTCTACAACAAAAGAGTTAACGGCGTCATCATATCCGCCGTTGCCAAAGACGGTAAGAATATACTGGAGTTTTCTCGAAAAGGCATGAATTTTGTGTTGCTGGACCAGCGAATTGAAGACAAAAACTGCACCAATATACTCTTTGATTCGCGCGAGGGGGCAAGAATTGCCACCGAATACCTTGTTAATCAGGGCCACACCAAAATTGCGCTGATTACAACACCCCTTACTCGCTGGACACGCAGAGAAACATCTAAAGGTTATCTGGACGCACTTTCTGAGCGTGCCGATACGCCCGGCGAACCCATCATATTTGAAGCGGACAGCGAACAGGAAGAAAACCAGTTCGGCTACGAATATACAATCGGCACGCAGCTAGCAAAGCGGTTTATACAATTAAAATGTGATGCAACCGGGGCGCTTTGCGTCAATGATATGGTGGCGTTCGGCTTTATACAAGAACTCAATAAAGGGGGCTTAAAGGTACCACGCGATGTTTCGGTCATCGGTTTCGACGATATTCCTTTTGCATCAATGTTTTCACCGGCGCTCACCACGGTGAAATGCTTCGCGTTCGAGATGGGCGATCTAGCCGGCAGAATATTGATCGACAAAATAAACGGCAGCACGCCCTTGGATGCCAGTCTCAAAATTGAACCAAGACTTATCGTACGCGATACCGTGCGCCAAATTACAAACTGACTTCACAGGCAGTATTCCTTATAAATCTCTCTGTACTTAAAATCTCTGATGGCACAGCCTGTCGGCCCGCCTTTTCGCATAATCTCTGTGCATTTTGAACAGGTGATGCATACTTTTTTTGTGTCTAGGCATCCATTCTTTACAATGTCAGATGCAAAATCAGGATATGCAAAGGCTTGTCTGCCAAATCCTATTAAATCCGCATAGTTGTTTTGCAGTGCGTACGCACCCGCCTCGGTTGCCGCTTCACGCAGATACGTGTAACCCGCTCCTATTATAAGCACATCCTTTGTTTGTTCCTTAACGTTTTTAGTCAGCGTCAGTATACGTTCTACGCCTTTTAAGGCAGGTTCGGGCGGTTCATAGAATCCTTTGTCGTAAGGCCTGTTGTAATGCGGTTTATAGTAGGGGTTGCCGATTGTTATTGCTGCGACATCAAGGCCAAGCTGGCTCAGTTCCATTATCAGCTTGACCGGCTCAGTCAAATCGCTTTTTACGGTACCGTCTTGTGTCATGCCAAAACCGTACGGATACGGCATGGCATCAAACAGGCTCATCCTGCTGCCGATAATAAAGCCTTCACCCGTCTTTTCTCTGATATTCTTAACGGTATCCCTTGCAAATCGTGTCCTGCCCTGATAACTGCCGCCAAAGTCTCCTTTGCGCGTAAATGCCGACAACAGCTCGTTGAGCAGATATCCGTGGCACATTTTGATATCGATTCCGTCAAACCCGGCCTGCTTTGCAAGCAGCGCTGCATTAAAGAATTTTTTCTCCAGTTCTAAAAGGGATTCATCATTGATTGGCGAAAGCGTTTTTGGAATATTGTATTTTTCATCCAGCCAGGGGTTGCGCGCCGCAATTATAGGGCTTGGAGGGCCTTGTGGTTTTGAGTATCGTCCCGAATGCGTCAATTGGGCGATTACAACAGGCTCAAAACCGTTTTTGTCGAGCCCCTCACGTTTTATCATCGCGCACAGCTTAGCAAAAGCTTCCTGTGTCTGGTTGTCAAGGTAAAGCTGATGCGGGCTGGCTCTGCCCGCTTTTTGAACGGCAATCGCCTCTACCCATATCAACGCTGCTCCGCCTTGCGCGAAACGCCTGTACCGGCGGAATGTCAGTTCGGACGGCGCCCCTGACTCCTCCGAATCGTTTCCTTCCATAGGCAATACCGCAAGCGTGTTTTCAAGCTCAAATCGGCCTAAAGCTTTCTTTTTCTTAAATATGCCGATATCCTCGCTAAAACCGATTTGGATACCCTGATCTTTACAACGTTTTTTTATTTCTTCAATCATTGTGCCTCACCTTTTAGCTAATAGATATTTTTATCTTCCCTGTATCTTCTCCATACATTTTCAAAAAGATCGTCTTCGCCGGGGATAGGTCGCACCGGTCTCCAAAAAAATGTACATTGTCCGTTTTTAAGCAATGTTTCCTGTACCATATGCCCAAATTTTAAGTCTGCTGACGAGAACGAGAATGTGCGATCGGACAGAGCGACGGTTTTCTCTCCCATTTCGTCCGGATATACTGCCGAACCGCGGCTTCCGCCTCCGCGATCGATATAATCGGCCATTGCGTTTAAAACGACATACTGACTCAACAGCGCATCACGCAAATAAAAGAAGCGGCTCAAGGAAGCGACCGACGCTACCTGAACACTTTTTGAGAAACCATCCATCAGTTTTTTTACCCGGTCTATGGCCTGTTCAATTTGTTTTTTACATCTGACCGCCGCCCCTGCAAGGCTCATACGTTTTGCGGCATCCGAAAAAAGCTCTACGACATTATCCGTACTGCCCCAAGCGCTGTCTGCACACTCTATAAGCTCCATTGCAGAATTTGCTGCTGCTTTTATAAACGCATCGTTAGCTCCAGGGCTGCCTTTGCGTCTCACTGATATATAAAGCGCAGCGCGTTCGGCACCCACTTGGCCTGCGTTCAATGCGCTGCCGCCGGGCCGGTACACGCCATGCGTCGCGCTCACCTCTCCCACAGCAAAAAAGCCCTCAACATTGGTCTGCCACCAGCAATCGGTAGAAAGGCCGCCGTTATGATGCTGTGCGCACAGTGCGATTTCCAGCGGCTGCGTCTTTAAATCCACGCCCTTATCGCGGTAGAGCGCATAAGCGGGTTCGTTAAGCCGTATCAGCCGCTCAATCGGTGTACCAAAAAGCATATCCGCTTTCTCAAGGTATTCAAACGCCTCATTTTCAAGCAGCGAATAATCCATGGTATCCAGCGGGTTTTGCGTATAATCGATAAAGACCCTGCGCCCTTTTCTGGTTTCCTCATAAACCAGCAAATCGATAACCGATGAACCATTTTCAATACGGCTGACATCGAACGGCCACTGGTAGCCCTTTAAGAACACACGATTTAGATAAACCGCGTCGTTTTTAAAGTATTCTTTTAAAAAGTCTCTTTGATGACGGCCCTTTTGATCGGCAGAAAAAAATCTTGGCAGCGCCTGCATATAAGAGCCCGATACGTTCCACCTCGGAGCGACAGAAGCCAACCCATATTGCCATTCGGTCAGGTTTTTACCTTTGACGCCTACTTCAAAAGCAATACCGCTCGAACCGTAATGGTTCAAGGGATAAACCGAATCTTGATAGATAGCCGCCGGTCCGCCCGTTGCGTAAATCACATTCTTGCAGTTGAACAGCACATATTCGGCTCTGTCTTCTATATTAAGATCAAGGCATAAAAGACCACGTATACTGCCGCACTCTGTTATGATACGAATCACCTGATATCCGTTATATACTTTTATGCCCTTTTGTTTGATGTCGGCTTCCAAAGCCTCTGTCATCATTTTGGATGTTAATGGGCCTGCAGAAGTTGCCCTCTGCATCGGATCGTGATCGGTCTTGTACCCTGTGTATTCGCCATACCTGTTTTTCGGGAAAGGAACGCCCATCTCGGCAAGCCAGAAAAAACTTGAAGCAGAAAGCGCTGCTTCTGCAAGCGCAATATCGCCGTCAACGCATAATCCGTCAAACAGCGTTTTTGTCATGCTGCGTACTGAATCGGGTTTTGAACCCGAAAGCGTGAGTTTATAATATGTCTGCTTGTCCGACCCTGTGTTGCGGGATGTGCCGGCTTTTATATCCTCGCAGATTAAAGCGATATCGCGCTGACCGTAGGCATAAAACCTGCCCAAAGCACAAAGCCCCGCGGCGCCTGCGCCCACCACGGCCGTATTCATGGAAACAATTCTAACCTTATGCCCGCTTAATCTCAGTGTATCCATAGCCCTCATCTACAGACGTCGAATGTGAAATCCGCCGTCAACATTGATCACCTGTCCGGTTGAATAGGAAAACTTTCCACTGCACAAAACGCTAACCGCATCGGCGACGTCCTGCGGCCTACCCCATCGCGCAATCGGAAAAATGCCCTGTTCAATAAGCGCATCGTATTTTTGTACAACGCCCGACGTCATATCGGTCGCTATGATGCCGGGGCGCACTTCATATACCAAAATACCCTCTTTGGCCAGTCTGTCCGCAAAAAGCGATGTCACCATGCTGACTCCCGCTTTGGATATGCAATACTCGCCTCGGTTGACCGATGCCGCGTAAGCAGACAGCGAAGAAATATTGATGATGCAGCCCTCCTGTTTTTTTACCATTTGGTTTGCAACAAGCTGTGTAAAAAAAAGCAGTCCTTTTAGGTTTATCGACAACACATGATCGAAGCTTTCCTCCGTCATCTCAAGCAGGTCGGCACGCACTTTTTGTGCCACTCCGGCAGAGTTCACCAGCACATCCACACCGCCAAAAGCATCGAGCGCCCGGTTAAAGCAGCTCAGCCTGTCGTAAGATTTCGAAATATCGGCCTGCACATACACATGCGGTATGCTGTTTTTATTTAGCTCATCTAAATTCTCGGTATACTTCTGTTTGCTGCCGGAGGCCGTTATCACAATGTTGTAACCGTCTTTGCCAAGCTGCTGCGCTATCGCAAAGCCTATGCCTCTGCTGCCGCCGGTTATGATCGCCGTTTTACTCATTCTGTGCCTCCCACCTTATAAGCTGCGTCAGCTTTTTCATCCACTTCTTTCTGATTCTTTCCAGCTTGCTGAGCTGACTTTGTTCCACATAGATATCCTGCTTTTGAGACAGTATGCTGTTCACCTTTTCAGCGGCTCTTTGCTCAATGGACATCGTGCTGCGGTTTTCCCATACATTCCGGGTCAAACGGTTCGCAAGCTCAAGGCTCCATAATGTATTTCTAAAATGACGCATCGTATCTGTCAACAGGTAATCACCAGAAAAGCCAACTTCCTTGATAACATCCGCTGCGAGCGTTTCTTCGCTGACAGGTATGCCTACGCGGAACCGGCCAGTTTATCATACATGGGCTTGTCTTTGCTTCTGACAACCGTGGTTTTAAGCACGTTGAGCGCTTCTTCATGTATTTTTGAACAGTCTGCTTTGGTCAAAATGTGAAACACAAAAATTCCTCCATTTAACGGGGTAGCCCTACTTTAAGACTGCCCCGTTAAAATGCAATTTATTAAATCTGAAAGCTCGTGTTACCGGGAAATAAAGTTCAGATAGTTTTGTCCCAGCAATCCGTCCATATCCTGCTGCGAAATGGGCGCGACTCCAAGCTCTTTGGCAAATTGGTTGATGCTCATAAATTTTTCTAGCAGCTGCCTTGGCATCTCAAAGCCGGGATAGTCCGTTCCCCAGCATACCTTTGCCAGCGGCAGACCGTATGCGACACACTTGTGCAAAAACAGCAGCGTATCCTTAGCGCTCAACAGGCTGTTATAAAATGATATGTCGATATAAAAATTGGGATGCTTTGCGGCCAACACAAGGCATTCGTCTACCCATGGCGCACCCGCATGGCAAGCCAGTAGTTTTAAATTCGGGAATGCGCAGCCAACATCATCCAACAGGAAGGGCCTTCCAAATTTAAGCGGTGCATCGATAACAGGCGTTGAGGACTGGTGAACCATAACCGGTATACCCAACTCCTGTGCTTTTTCAAATATGGGAAACGCAAGCTCCCTATCATCCGGAGAATAATGGTCGTACG
This sequence comes from uncultured Christensenellaceae bacterium, assembly GCA_964586785.1. Classification (GTDB taxonomy): domain Bacteria; phylum Bacillota; class Clostridia; order Christensenellales; family SZUA-584; genus SZUA-584. Next base: position 10,247 of record CAZPHS010000003.1, on the reverse strand, counting down.
ATGGATAAAGCTTAAGTCCGGTTAATCCAAGCTCGTTAATCGCTCTGTCAAGCTCTCTGACTGCCGCATCGACACCCTTGTATTTTGGGTTGACCGCGCAAAAACCTATGAAATAATTAGGGTCAGACTTCACGATGTCCGCAATATAGTCGTTTCCCTTATCAATAGAAGGAGGACCCGGTACATTGGTCTGCCCTGCCACGTCTATGCTGCCTCGGATGCTGTAAGCCGTATAATCAGAAGGCGCTACCGCGAGAATCGTACACCTGTCGATGCCCGGATGGTCCTTTTTGAGCTTTTCGGGGCTAGTCGGCGCCCATAGGTATTCCATACCTTCCCAGTCGCTGTCTACCGGCATTCTGTCTACCGGCAATTTTCCCATTGATCTGAAATAACCAAGCGTCATTTCTTTAATAAACTTTTCATATCCGGGGTATTCTCCCGCTGCCAGTATATGGTTGTGACAATCGATAATCAAGACAAACACATCCCTTCATTGATAGTTATCGTTTTCTATTTATTATAGCACCGGGTAATTGCAAGTGTCAATTTCGATCTTATATTATAGATATAAAGGGTGCGTTAACTGGCTATTTGAATATGTTTGTATAGAAACCGTTTTCTGAATGAATGACGCGGGCGGTATACATCTGATAAGGAAGATGGCAGTCTGCATGGTCTGCAACTGAAGAACATACATCCATGCAGTCTGCAAATTAAGCCTTAAATATTAACACTATATAGTCCTAACGTTAATCAGAATGTATGGGCTCCACAGAAATGACCTTGTGATTTCATCCAAGGACCACTTTTGTTCGCGCTCCTTGAGATATGACAACTCGACAGCCGGTATGAACGCCAGCTTCTTCTCATCTATCTTCTCCAAAAGTTGTGGTGTAAGCTGAGTCAACCGTATATACCTTAATATTTGTTTATAGTTTTCTCCTGCCACATTTGCAACTTTTTCTCTTGCTTCTACTAACTTCGGGGACAAGTTGTCCTGAAGTTAAATCAGACACTTTAACCCTGTTGTGACCAGCCACGATCTCATACATGCCGTTTTCCAAAGGCCGGCGAGAATTGGAACAATAACAGGTCTTTTAGCGTTCAGGCATCAACATATCTTTTCCGTCAAAAATCCCAAGACCCGGTATTTTACGTTGTTTGGCGTTTTTTCGCAGCGTGTTCCAAACATATGAGACCCGAAAAGCGAGGCTGCCTTGCGGCAGCCCCGGCGCGGCGTCAGTATGTTTGCGTTTTGTCCGAATTGGCGACAAACGGCCGCACATTGGTACGCTCTTCGTTTATAACCTTATCAAACGCTTTGTGTATGGTTTCGCTCGCTTTTTTCAGGCTGCATAAACGCTGATAATAGCATTCGGCGGAGCTTCTTATGCTCTGCGCTTCCCTTTGCGCGTTTTCCAAACATAACGCCGCCTTTTCCTTTGCCTGCCGGATTATACTTTGCGCCTTCTCTTCGGCGTGGGTTATAGCGCTTAATATGTTTTGCTCATTCCTTTTATACGCTTCAAGCATACCTGCCATATCTTTATTTTCGTCCCTGAGCAACAATATCCTTTCTTTCTGATTTTTTAAGCACTGTTCATAGTCTTCTCTTACCTTTTGCAGCAGTTTATCGACATCACCGGCATTATATTTTCCCATAATGCTCTTTTTTAATTTTTCCATAAGACCACCCTCCTTTGCCAAAATAATAACACCGCCCGAATGTATAAACTGTCGGACGGCGCTAATTGACCGGTCTTATTTTGCGTTAATACTAATACTTATAACTTACTCTTCGTTGTTCTCTTCGTTTTTATCCGATTTCTTATCTTTATTCTTTTTTGATACCTTTTTACTCTCTTTTTGCTCTTTTTCCGCGCTCTCTTTCATCTCGTCCGTTTCTGTCTCGTCCTTGTCTTTTTTTGTTTTGGTTTTCTTCATGCTTTCCCTATATTCCTCAATCTGCTCTAAGCTTAAGTTTATACTGTAAAAACCTTCGTATGCCGGCCATTCTTTCTTTTTTCTTGACATCAAAACTATATACAGTATTCCGGCAACCACAAGCGCGGCGCTCAGCAGCTGGGACACTCTGAATTCGCCGACAAAAAGGCTGTCAGTCCTTAGCGCTTCTATAAAGAAACGCCCAAAACCGTATAATGCCACATACAGCGCGAATACCCCGCCCCTTACCTTCATCTTCTTTCTTATAAGCATCAGAACAGCGAATATAATTAAATTCCATACCGATTCATAGAAAAAAGTCGCCATGAACCATTGGCCTCCGATGTTGACGCCCGCGGGAAACCACTGCCAGTTTTGGCTGGTTATCAATACCCCGTGAGCTTCCTGGTTTACAAAATTGCCCCAGCGCCCTATCGCCTGCGCAATTATTATGCTTGGAGCCGCTATATCAAACAGCTCTCCGAGAGGCACTTTCCGCCATTTGGAGAAAATCACCGCGGCAATGGAGCCGCCTATTACCGCGCCGTATATCGCAAGCCCTCCGTTCCATATGGCAATAACGTCAATTATGCTGTTGTACGCGATATCCGAAAATACCACGTAATAAAGCCGCGCGAACAGTATTCCCAAAGGTATCGCGAGAAGCATAAAATCCAACACCATTTCAGAGCGATAGCCTCTTCTTTTTGATTCGATAGTCCCGAGCGTTACGGCAACCAAAACCGCAGCCGCTATTATAACGCCGTACCAGTATACGTTAAAACCTTCACCTATGGGTATAGTAAACGCTATTTTGTTAATCATACCAACCTCCGCAAATCACGATTTCATTAGTATTTTATTTAAGTTTGTTCTGTAAATCAAGCGCGAACATTCCCGCCTGTTCTTCCGCAGACTCTATAATATCTTCAAACAGGGCAAAATCATACATTGAAAAGCCCTCGAGTATTATGGATTCATATTTATCTACACGGCACGTTTTTTGTTTTTCTTCCGCCAGCGCTTTTTTCGCGGCGTTGTAAGCGTCCGTAAGCGCGAAAAACACCTGCGTACTGTAAGAATCCTCTTTCGCCTTAATCTGCGGATATACTGCCGCGAGCACATCGCAATCGTCACGGATTATATCGAAAGGCACGGGGTTGACGCATGAGCCGTCAAAAAAATAATCTTCTTCAACTTTATGCGGCAGGAACACTCCCGGAACGGCAGCCGCGCAGCGAACCGCCCTGCCCACGTCGCCATGCGTAAACATTACCGCTTCTCCCGTCACGGCGTTTGCCGCGACAATTTTCAGATGAAAATAAAGCCTGTCGAACACCTTGACGGGAACAATCATCTGATAGTATTCCTCAAGCCCAAGCCCGTCTAATATACCTATCTTCGCGTCTTTCACCCTTGCGGCGTTAACCGGACGTTTAGCCCCCGGAAAATCGACTTCACGCATAAATTGCATCATGCCGTCGCTGTCCATGCCGGCCGCGTACATAGACGCGACCACGGCGCCTATGCCCGTTCCGGATACGATGTCGGGCTTTATACCCAGCGCTTCAAGCGCCTTAACATAAGCAACGCCCGCGATGCCCTGCGCGCCGCTTCCCCCGAAAGCTATTCCCAATGTCTTAGACATAACCGTTATCCCTTCTCATAAAATATATTTATTTATTTTTTCGATAAACGCCGGCGTCATTGCCTGCGCCTGATTGTATATATGCTTATATTTTTGAAATTCCATTGTTGACGCTTTATCAAATGTCGGCCGTTCGAATATTTCTACCGAACACGATTTTAATTTGAGCGCTATAAGCGTTTCGTGAGTTGCCGCCCATGTCGCGCGGAGGGCGTTTTTAGTGCTGGGCTTGTAATCATTCGGTCTGACAAGCGACACGTCAATAGCTATAAGCACATCGCACAAATCTCGTATAATATCGAAGGGCACAATATTTGTCGCGCCGCCGTCCATATAATAAGCGCCCCGGGTAAACTGCGGAACAAAAACGCTTGGCAGCGCGATGCTGCCCATAAGCGCCGGAAGTATATCTTCGCTGTCAAACACTTTCTCTCGCAGAGTGTGAAAATCGGTCGCGACGATTTTAAGCGGTATTCGCAGCTCTTCGAATCTATCCACGGGCAGCACGCGGCTCAAATAGTCCCTTACGAAAGACGCTATTCTGCCGCCGTCTTTTTTTCTTTTTAATAACGCCAGCCCCAAACGCTTGGCGGTTTTTAAAAAGTCTTCCAGCACGCCGCAAATTTCCCGCGGGGACATGCCTCCGGCATAAAGCGCTCCCACAATGGCGCCGCTTGATGTTCCGGAAATGATATCCGGAAAAATTCCCGCGCGCTCCATAGCTTCAATATAAGCAATATGCGCAATCCCGCGAACTCCGCCTCCGCCTAAAGCCAAACCTGTTTTCATAACCGTATTATTCACCTTTTTTAATATACCATTATGTATTCGCTCCGTAAAGCCAAACATAATAAACAGCCCCAAAAAATTGAAACCGCCGTTTTGTTGTTTTGTACCTGACGTTCTGATAAAATAAAATTTAAGGATGTGACGCAAATGATTAACCTTTTATCGGCTGAATGCTTTATTCTCGACATGGACGGCACCGTTTATATTGGTAATAAAGCGATTGACGGAGCTAAAGAACTTCTTTCATTTTTCACGGAGCACGGTATAAGCTACAGATTTTTTACCAATAACTCGTCCCGTAATCCAAAAGATTACGCGCAAAAGCTTAAATCGCTTAAGTTTGGACGGCAGCCGCGCGTTATAACTTCCGCTGATGTTTCGGCGGATTATATAATAAAAACCTTCGGCGCCAATGCGCGGGTTTATACGGCGGGAACAAAAGCGCTGCATAAACAACTAAAAGATTACGGAATTCTATGTACGGAAAATAATCCGGATTGTGTTCTTGTCGGCTTTGACACATCGTATGATTATAAAAAAGCGCGCAAAGCGGTGTCGCTGCTTCGTGACGGCCTTCCGTTCCTCGCGACCAATGTCGATGCGGTATGTCCGCTTGAAGACGGCAATGTTATTCCCGACTGCGCCAGCATATGCGCCATGCTTTCGCACGCCTCCGGACGCTCTCCCCTGTACCTTGGAAAACCGTCCGTATATACTGCGAACTATATTTTGGCCGCCACCGGCGTTCCGGCCGGCAAAACGGCGGTTGTGGGAGACCGTCTTTACACAGACTTAAAACTGGCTGTTGACAACGGCATGTGCGCCGTTGGAGTTTTATCCGGCGAAATGACTAAAAAGGATATAGATGAAAGCCCTTTTAAGCCCCATTATATATTTGAAAGCGTGTTCGATTTGTATCAGTCTTTAAAACGGCAGATTGCCTTAAAATCAGAAAGGATTTAAATTTTTATGAAAGCTATAGCTATAAACGGCAGCCCAAGGCCTAAGGGGAACACATATATTCTTCTTAATACCGTGCTTGAGCAATTAGAGCAGTCCGGTATTAAAACACGGCTTATTCAGGCCGGCGGACGCGATATGCACGGGTGTATCGCTTGCGGACGATGCCGCATAGGCGATAAGATGCGCTGCTTTTTTGACGATGATATTGTAAACGAAGCGATGGCGGCAATAGCGCAGGCCGATATACTTATACTCGGCTCTCCCGTGTATTTCGGCGGTTTGACCGCGCAGATGAAGGCGTTTATAGACCGCGTAGGCTACGCGGGAAGACCTTACAGGCTGCTGGCGGGAAAGCTTTGCGCAAGCGTCGCCGCGGTACGGCGCAACGGTGCGCTTACCGCGTTTAACGCCATGAATAATCTGTTTACCATAGGCGAAGGGATAATAGTAGGCTCCAGCTACTGGAACCAGGGCATAGGCGGCGCCGCGGGAGACGTGCAAAACGACACTGAAGGCATTGAAACTATGGTAACGCTGGGACGAAATATAGCCGAGCTTGCGAAGAAAATAAAGGGGTAAAATAAGACCTTAAAGCCAAGCAACAGTTTCGCTATATAATTATCCACTTACTTACATATTGCTTACCGTTTAAGCTTTGTCTTAATAATCTGTAAAGTTTATTCACTTTTGCAAATTCATATGGAATAAAACGTTAACATGTATTAAAATAACTAGAATACAGAAATAACTTGCACTTCATCCGGCGTCCTTATCACAATCTCCAAGTTATTATTGTCACCGTCAAAAATGGTATCACGTCTTGTATAAATATATTTTTCATCTATTTTGACAAATTCACTTGAAGGATAAGTATTTATCCATTCACCAAGTTTATTCATAATTTCTAAATCAAATTCATAAGTGTATTCAAATAAATCTATATTAAAATCGTCAAACGAATTTACCCGCTCAACTTTATTTATCTTCGTATGATATACATATCTGTAACATTCCACTACTTTTGGAATCTCAACAAATATCTTTTCGAAGATAACAATATTTCCGTCAGAAGACGCATGAATATTTGAAGCAAGCGATCCTTGCCTGTAATTCATGCCTATTTCTTTTAAATCTACCGCCCCCGTTATTTGCATTTCATTCAAATCATAAACGATAAGCGCGAATGCGTCATAAAATATAACGATATCGTCCGAAGCGTAACATATTTGTCCCCACCAATCGTCCACATCGTTTCTGTATCTTTCTATAAACGCTTGATCAACAGGCTGCCCGGGGTTATTAAAAAAAATAAAATAAACCGCAATTAGTATGAATGCCGCCAATAACACGCTCAGTGCAATCCGTATACGTTTACTTCTTTTCGTTTTACGCATTTTTATACACCATAAAAGATATGCCGATTATGTTAAATGCTCAGTTGTGTATAATAAATTACTCTATTAACGAATAACCTTAATAAATCAGTAACCTTGCTCTATCAGTATTTCCCTTGCCTCGCCGCCCTCGGACGCAAGCACTAAAACCTCGTAAGTATCGCCGCTTATTTTTGTTTTAGCCGAAACGTTTCGAAGTTTAACCAGTATGCCTTCGGCCTCTAGCGTTTTTTGCATAGCGTGCGCGGTTTTTTTTGTGCCGGTCATGCCAACGACTACCCACATAAAGCGCCCCTTTATGTTTCCGTTTTGCCGGAAAACAGCATACCGTAAGCGGTGCAAAGCTGTGCCTTGCCGCGTATCTTAATTGCCGACGTATTTTCGGTAAACTGCGCTATCATAACTTCACCGCCGTCTAATTTTTCGGTATGATGGAAACGGGTGTCTTTGCCCCGCGTCATACCTATTATGCTCACGCCGTCCTCAAGCGCTTTAACTATAACATAACCCTGATTATAATCTTTTTCCGTTTCCATATGCGCAACCATCCTTTTATCAATATGCTAACATAATTAATCAGCCACTTCAATATAACGGCAAAATAAACCGCCGTTACTTTACAACAACATTTTCGCTGCCGAACACCGCCCGCAGCCTTTGCAGCAAAGCGTCCGTAAGCGTTACGGCAAGCTTACCGCCCGTTTTAAATTTGCTTCCCGTTTTCTCAAACATAACCGTTACCTCGTCGCTCCCCGGGGACGACGCCAAAACCCTTTTTAAATTACCGGTGTCCTCTCCCATATCTTTAGGTATACGCACATACAGCTTTTTGCCGTTATATTTTTCGTCGCTCTTAATATACGGGCGCACGCCGTCAACCAGCAGCTGCGGAGCCTCCGCTTCTCTTATATCCACCTTTCCCGTTACGCGGACTATGGTATCGTCTTCAAGCAAATGTTCCGTTTTAGCGTAAACGCCGGGGAAAATTACAAGCTCTATGGAGCCGTACAAATCTTCAAGATAAGCGTTCGCCATCATTTTTTTCTGTTTTGTGGAACGCTTGCGCAATCCGCTTAATATACCTATAAGCTCAACGCTCCGCGATTCGAAATACCTCGCCGAGTCAACGTCCTCAACGGCGGACATAATTTTAAATATGTTTACGTCCCTGCCCTCAAGAACGGTTTTAATTTTATCGAGCGGATGTCCGGAAAGATAAACGCCGGTTGACAGCTTTTCCATGGCAAGCAATCTGTCACGCTTAAATTCCGGTATCATATCAAAATCGTCGACGTCTCCCGAAAGCTGCGAGGGAATCGAGTCGAACAAAGAAATCTGCCCGTCCGCGCTTTTGCGTTTCGCGTCCTGCGCGGCCTTTAAAACCCTGTCGCTGACCGACATAAGCACGGAACGCCTAAGGCCGAGGCTGTCAAAACAGCCCGCCAATATAAGCCCTTCAAGCATCTTCTTGTTTATTATTCCGGCGGTACGGTTAATAAAATTACGAAAACTCGTAAACTTTCCGTTTGCGCGTTCCGTGACTATATCTTCCGCCGCGCGCCCAACGTCTCGTATAGCCGCAAAACCAAAACGTATGCCGCCGTCCTCCGGCATAAATAAAAACTGCGACGCGTTTATATCGGGCGTGTGCAAAGGTATGCCGCCGCCTGTGCAGTATTGTATATACGCCGATATTTTATCCGACGCGCCTATAAGGCTGTTGAGCAGCGCCGTTAAGTATTCAATTTTATAATGGCACTTTAAATACGCGGTATAATAAGCTATCACCGCGTAAGCGCAGGCGTGGGACTTATTAAAAGCATACTCCGCGAAATCCACCATCTGCGAAAAAATACGCTCGGCCGTTTGCGCGGGCACGCCGCGGCGCACAGCCCCTTCAACGCCGCTTTGCTTATCTCCGTGTACGAATATTCTTCGCTCGTTTTCCATAACGTCTTTTTTCTTTTTTCCCATCGCGCGCCTGACAAGATCGCTGCGCCCGAGCGAATATCCGGCCAAATCGCGCACAATCTCCATAACCTGCTCCTGATACACTATGCAACCGTAAGTCTCTTTCAATATGGGTTCCAGCCTAGGATGCATGTAACGCACATTTTGCGGGTTCTCTTTCGCATTAAGATAAGCCGGAATGGAATCCATAGGACCGGGACGGTACAATGATATACCCACCATTATATCCCCCAGGTCGGTAGGCTTTAACCGCTGCATTAAGTTGCGCATACCGGCGCTTTCAAGCTGAAAAACACCATCCGTGTCTCCCGACGCTATAAGCTTGAAAACCTTTGGGTCGTCGTATTTTAAACTTCCTATATCTATTTTAATGCCGGCGGTTTTTTCTATCGTTTCAAGCGCGTGGCGTATTACGGTTAAATTGCGAAGCCCCAAAAAGTCCATTTTCAACAGCCCGAGGCTCTCAAGCGTGTTCATCGGAAACTGCGTAATTACGCTTCCGTCGCGCGGGTTTACGGCAAGGGGAACGTGTTCCGTAACGGGGCTGCGCGATATTACCACGCCCGCCGCGTGTGTGGAAGCGTGGCGCGGAATGCCTTCCAGCTTCAGCGCGGTGTCTATAAGCTCGCGAATCTCCGGCCTCGTCTGGTACTCCAGCATAAGGCGCGGGTTTTCCCGCATTGCGCGTTCCACCGTCATTTTCGGAGCAAAAGGCACCATCTTGGCGATTTTATCCGCATCCGCAAGAGGCACCCTCATGGCCCTTGCGACATCGCGAATAACCTGCTTTGCGCCAAGCGTCCCGAATGTTATTATCTGCGCCACTTTATCGGCGCCGTATTTTTGCACAACATAGTCTATAACCTCTCCGCGCCGCTCTATGCAAAAGTCTATATCTATATCCGGCATACTTATACGCTCGGGGTTTAAAAAACGCTCGAAAAGCAGCGAATATTCTATGGGGTCTATATCGGTTATACGAAGCGCGTACGCGACCAGGCTTCCGGCGGCGCTGCCCCTCCCCGGGCCTACCGTTATTCCTTTTTCCCTCGCGTAGCGTATAAAATCCCATACTATAAGAAAATAATCTGTAAAGCCCATGCGCTCTATCACCGACAGCTCGTAGCAAAGCCGTTCCTTTAAATCATCGGTTACGGCTTCAAAGCGAAAACTTAGCCCCTCCATGCTAACCTTTTTTAGATATTGCGCGTTTTCATAGCCCTTTGGCGCCTTAAAAACCGGCATATGCCTTTCGCCGAAATCAAAACTGACATCGCATTTGTTCGCTATCGCTTCAGTGTTGCTTATAGCTTCGGGCACATGCGGAAAAAGAGCCGCCATCTCTTCCGCGCTCTTTATATAAAACTCGTCGGTTTCAAACTTTAACCTTTCAGTCTCGTCAATAAAAGAGCGCGTCTGTATGCAAAGAAGAACATCCTGCGCTTTCGCGTCTTCGCGCCTTGTATAATGCACGTCGTTGGTTGCTACAAGCGGAACGGAGAGCTCTTTGCCAAGCTGTATCAAAGCCGCGTTTA
>CAZPHS010000002.1:0-150947 GCA_964586785.1 uncultured Christensenellaceae bacterium | reverse complement strand
GCGTTTTCGGAAACGGCGACGACGATGCGCAGGCTCCGGTTGAATCGGCCGAAACCATATAATATACACCCGTAAATAGTGAAAAAGCGCCCCGAATCCGGAGCGCTTTTTTATATTCGGCTACATCGCGCGGCGTGCGAACAAATAATTACGCATCCAATAGGTGTTGTCGAGAGTGCTTATCATAACCCTGCCCTGTCCGGACGAGGCATGAACAAATTCACCGTTTCCCGTATATATGCCCATGTGCCCTACGCCCGGGGAAGCGTCCGAGCGGAAAAATAACAAATCACCCTTTGCCAAGCCATCTCTTCCCGTTATTTTCGGCCATGACGCGACGGCGCCGTATCCCGCCGACGAAAGCCTTGATATGCCGTAGCCGGCCTTTGTCATCGCGTAATACGCGAGCCCCGAACAGTCGTATGACGACGGACCGATTCCGCCCCAGGCGTAAGGCTTGCCGTTTTGAGAAAGCGCTATATCGGCAATCAAAGGCGCGGATGTATTTGCCGGACGGTATGCCTTTACATTGTTTGAAAACAGCTTTTTGCGCGTTGCCGGTCCGGCTATTCCGTCAACCGCAAGCCCGTTGGACTGCTGAAACCTTTTTACGGCATCAAGCGTTATAGCGCCAAAATGTCCGGTTCCGGTTCCGGTAAAATACCCAAGGTTTTTTAGTTTAAGCTGCATTGTTCGCACGGCCTCCCCGCCGCTGCCCGCGCGCAAAACCAAGCTTTTTGCCGAGCTCGAGTATAGTTTGTTTAACGTAGCGGGACCGGCGATACCGTCCGCCGCGAGAGCGTTTACTTTTTGAAACCTTACAACCGCCGTTTGGGTAATCGTACCGTAATTACCCGTTGCAGCATGATAATCAAAATATCCTAGATCATGCAAGCGGTTTTGCAGCTTTGTAACGGCGCCGCCGCCGCTGCCTAAGCGCATTAAAGCTCCCGATGCCTCCGCGTTTGGTAAAAACACGAACATAACCGCTATTATACAGGCGGCCGCGATAACAAATCTTAATGGCCTTTTCATTATTAACACCTCCTATACACTAAGTTATGTAATTATAACTATTAGCCGCAAAAGACACAAAACTAATAGGCGCGTGCTATCACAGCCTATTTGTAAACACGAATATATATTAAGTTTATATTACCCTATGGTTACATTCTAAAGAAGATAACGCTTGTATACTAATAATTTGGCTGTAAATATTGTCAGAACTTATATCCGTCAAAGTATTTGTAACGAAAAAAGAGGCCGTTTTTGGCCTCTTTGGAAAAACCGTATTAATAATTTTGAGCGAACAGCTCGAAATGCGCTTTGGGATGCGCGCATACGGGGCATTTCTCGGGCGCTTCTTTGCCGACAAAGCGATGACCGCAGTTTGCGCACTTCCATTCAACCGCCGTATCCCGCTCAAATACTATTCCGGCTTTTATATTATCGTACAGCTTTTTGTAGCGCTCCTCATGCTTTATTTCCACTCCGGCTACGCCGTCAAATAAATCGGCGATATCGTCAAAGCCCTCTTCTCTGGCTTCCTTTGCCATACGCGGATACATGGAAGACCATTCGTCGTTCTCACCCGCCGCCGCCGTTACAAGGTTATCCATTGTAGAGCCTATGCCCGCGTACAGCTTATACCACAGCTTCGCGTGTTCTTTTTCGTTATCGGCTGTCTCGGCAAAAATATTGGATATCTGCACATAACCGTCGCTTTTGGCGCGTGAGGCAAAATAAGAATATTTATTGCGCGCCATAGATTCTCCCGCAAAAGCCTCCATAAGATTTTTCTCCGTTTTTGTTCCGCTTAATTTTTTCATAGCATATCCTCCTTTTTTATTCTTAAAATTAATGTGTTTGCTTTATCCAAAGGCCATGTATATTGCAATAAGCATATACCGCGTCAATGTCCATAACATTAACGTTAAACACAGCCGCGGGTTCGTCCCCCGGATTAAGCTGCGCGTTTATGCGCTGGCCGTCTTTTTTAACTATTTCAATAAAGCAGAAATAATGTTCCTCCGTCATAGGATGCGGTATGCCGCCAAGCTTTATCGTGGTGTTGTAACCCTCGGGCACGATAACCGGCACATGCTTTTCTTTTCCCTCTTCCGCCGCGCCTTTCGCCTCAAGGCGTATCATTTCCTGCCCGCAGCAGGCAAGCGACGGTTTGCCCGGCTTTAGTATGCCTATAATATGTCCGCAGATTGCGCATTGATAATAATCCCCATATCGAGTCATAACCATTCCCTCCTTATTTATTAATATTTTTATGGCATTCGCAGCACAAACCGTAATATGTTATGCTGCAAAGCTCAATGCGATGGCCTTCGCCGCAAACGCGCTTTAGCGCGTCCTTTTCCATCTTCTCTTCTTTTACATCATAAACGCTGCCGCAGCTTCGGCAGAAAAAATGCGAGTGCATTGAAGTGTCGGCGTCGTACCTGTCGTAAGAGCCGCCGGACGACAGCCTCAAAAGCAGCCCTTGGCTCTCTAAAACCCCAAGATTCCTGTAAACTGTGCTAAGGCTTAACCGTGGAAATTCGGGCAGCATTTTCTCGTAAAGCCAAAACGCGTTAGGATGGGATTTTGTCGATTCAAGCAGCTTAAGCAGGTATTTTCGCTGTTTGGTGTTCCTTACCTTTATGCCGCTGCGCAAAACATTTACTCCGCAAAATCACTATTAATAATAATTACTGATAAGATACCAGACAGGGCGTAGTTTGTCAAGAAAAAAACGCCTTTCACAAGACGTTTGTGTATAACCGCAATCCGTTAAAAAGCCGCTTCTAACGGCTTTTACGGGTAAGTATTTCTGAATAAACAATGCCGCGAACAATTTCATTGCTTTCAAACAAAAGTTTCAGACCGCTTCCCGTACCGGTTTCGGGCTTGTCGCGCTTTTTTGTTTCCGGCGCGGCATACGAACCCGCGGCGCCCGCCTTGGGGGCTTGAGCTGCCTTTGCCTGCTCGCCTACAACCCGTATACGTTGATTAAACGGCTGCGTCGAATCAAAAGATTGCCCGAGGCTGCCCCATTGATACCGTTGAGGATTCTGCGGGCTTTCAATATCAGTCAAGCCGGACGTAACCGGCAAATCGCCGTATGGCCCGGCCTCGTTAAAAGTATGTTCTGTTTCCGTTTGGCTTGGCTTTACCTGCTCCTTATCGTCAAGGAACGAGAGAGCGCGCTGAATATCACTGATAAATGGGCGCGGCGGCGCGTCATCGCTCTGCTTGTGTTTAGATTTTGACGCCGCGGAAACGATGGCGCTTATAACACCGATTATTATAATCAGTAAAAATTCCATACCGGCCGCCTACTCTTGAGAATCTGTATTCATTTTGGGGTTAGCCGCGCTTGAGATGGCGTCACGCATACTTGTATCGGCCATAACATTCTTCATGTTATAGTAATCCATTATTCCAAGATTGCCTTCTTTGAACGCGACTGCCATCGCCCGCGGTATTTCCGCCTCGGCTTCCACAACCTTAGCGCGCATCTCCTGTACGGAGGAGAGCATTTCCTGTTCCCTGGCGACAGCCATAGCCCGGCGCTCTTCCGCCTTGGCCTGGGCTATTCTCTTATCGGCCTGCGCCTGATCTATCTGAAGCTGCGCCCCTATATTGCGGCCAACGTCCACGTCCGCGATGTCTATAGACAGTATCTCAAATGCGGTTCCCGCGTCGAGCCCTTTACCCAAAACCGTTTTCGAAATAAGATCTGGATTTTCAAGAACCTGTTTATGAGTGTGGGCTGAACCGACTGTTGTGACTATGCCTTCTCCTACACGCGCGATAATCGTCTCCTCGCCCGCGCCGCCAACCAAGCGGTCTATATTCGCCCTAACCGTAACCCGCGCTTTGGCGCGCAGTTCTATGCCGTCTTTGGCGATAGCCGCCACAACGGGCGTTTCAATAACTTTCGGGTTAACGCTCATTTTAACCGCCGTTAAAACATCACGGCCGGCAAGGTCAATCGCGGTGGCGCGTTTAAAGTTTAGCGGTATATCCGCCTTTTGCGCCGCTATAAGCGCGTCAACCACACGGTCTACATTACCGCCCGCGAGATAATGCTGCTCAAGCATGTCGGTAGTCATCATAATACCCGCTTTTACCGCCTTAATAAGAGGATTCGCGATGTTAGACGGCGTAATTTTCCGCAGCCGCATTCCAATAAGCGAGATAATTCTCAGCTTAACACCCGCCGCGCGCGCCGCAATCCACAAGCGCACAGGCACAAAGCTGAAGAACAATACAAGAAAAATAAATCCTCCGGTAATAAGCGCGATAACCAACCATACGTTTGGATCATTCATAAGCAAAATCTCCTTTCAATTATTATTATATTCTATACAAGCATACTTAACAAATAATACAGAAGCATTATAAAAACAATAAATCCGCCCGTATAAATACAAATAAGCGAAAACCTTTTTAAATCCGTTTTCACTTCTTTATGGTCGCTTTCTCTCTCTTGCAGATAAGCTTCACATTTTTTACAAAACTTCGCGTTATCAGAATACTCTATATTACATACGGGACAGTATTTCATATCATTCCTCTGGCTGTCTTACAATAATACGCGCGCCGACTATGCGGACGACTTCTATGCGCGCGCCGCTCGGTATAAACTCTCCGTCAGTCACCACATCTGTTTTTTCACTTTCAAAGCTTGCCGTCCCAGAAGGCCGAAGAGGCGTTAGGCTTATTCCGGTTTTGCCGGCAAACCGTGATTTATCCTCATTCGCAATATAACCTTCATCCTTATCCGCCGCGTTCTTTAATACTATAGACGAACGGTACAAAAAACCACGCCTGAAGCTTCGGGCGACGACTAAGGCAAGAACCGTAACTATACCCCCTATGGCGAGTAAGAGTATAAGCGCCTCTGTTATGTTTTTAGCCTGAACAATAATACAAATTACAAGAGAGATTAATCCAAGCCCGCCGAATATACCAAAGCCCGGCATAAAAAGCTCTATAAGCAGCAGCAAAATGCCGATTACGAAAAGTACGACGGAAATAATGTTTATTGTTTCAAAAAGCATACCGGCGGCACCTCGCGGCATAAAGTTTATTATTTATCAGTACATTAGTATAGCATAATATGAAACGAAAAGGAATTTCCCAATTGTAAACATTTTTATTGTAAAACTGTGGCTGCTCACACATTGTTGCATTGTTACGAAAACTATATTATACTATGTTAGCAATACTAATGAATAAGGGTTTCGCATCTTTATTCGCCATTCTTTTTATAACAGGAGATATAGTATGGACTATTTTCTTACAGATGAACAGCAAATGATTCAGGAGCTTTCGGCCAAGATTGCGGATGAGAAAATTGCTCCGGTGGCAATTCAATATGATGAAGAAGGTACGTTCCCCCATGATATTATAAAAGTGCTTGCGGATTCGGATTTGTGCGGCGTGTATATACCCGAGCAATACGGCGGCCTTGGCGGCGGCATTTTTGAAATGGCGCTTGTGGTTGAGCAATTAAGCCGCGCCTGCGGAGGAATTGCGTTAAGCTACGCGGGCACGGGGCTTGGAACCTTCCCCATTCTGCTGTTTGGCACCGATGAGCAAAAAGCAAAATATCTGCCCGATATTGCGGCCGGAAAGAAACTGGCGGCTTTCGGCCTCACCGAAGCAAACGCCGGCAGCGACGCCGCCGGAGTACAAACATCCGCCGTGCTTGACGGAAACGAATACATACTAAACGGTACGAAACAATGGATAACCAACGGCGAAGCCGCCGATGTGTATTCAATCGTCGCCTGCACGGACAGATCAAGCGGCGCGAGAGGTTTTTCAGCCTTTATAATAGAAAAAGGCACGCCCGGATTCTCTTTCGGAAAAAAAGAAAACAAAATGGGCGTAAGGGCTTCCGCAACGGTTGAGCTGATATTTGAAGACTGCAGAATACCTAAGCAAAACCTTCTTTCAAAAGAGGGGCTCGGCTTTATTGTCGCCATGAAAACGCTTGACAGAACAAGACCGGGCGTCGCGGCGCAAGCTGTCGGTATAGCCCAGGGCGCTTTGGACGCCGCCGTCAAATACTCGAGGGAAAGGGTGCAGTTTGGCGTGCCTATATCTTCTTTCCAGGCTGTTCAGCATATTATGGCGGATATGGCTATACAAATTGAAGCCTCAAGAGCGCTTGTGTACCAAACATGCAGATATATTGATTCGGGAGCCAAAAACATTTCGAAACAATCGGCCATGTGCAAGGTTATAGCGTCCGACACCGCAATGAAAGTAACGACGGACGCGGTGCAGGTGCTTGGCGGATACGGGTACATGAAAGAGTACCCTGTAGAAAAAATGATGAGAGACGCGAAAATCACACAGATATATGAAGGCACCAATCAGATACAAAGAAACATTATTGCTCATGAGCTGATTAAAGAATACCGCTGAGCGCCTTTGATGTTAAGAACAGGTCTTTTGTTCGGCTGCGGTTTGGCGCCGTAAAAAATTATACGGCCTTAAATACAATAAGGGGTGAGCAGAGTTGAATATAATCGTATGTATCAAGCAGGTGCCCGGTACAAATGAAGTTAAAATGAATAAAGAAACAAATACGATAATACGGGAGGGCGTCGAGGCGATAATAAATCCTTTCGACACCTACGCTGTTGAAGAAGGTCTTCGCGTAAAAGAAAAGACGCAAGGCAAGGTTACCGTATTAAGCATGGGCATACCCGCCGTTGCGGAGCTGCTTAAAGAGACCGTTGCGCTCGGAGCGGACGATACCGTGCTTCTCAGCGACAGGGCGTTCGCGGGCGCCGATACGCTGGCGACGGCCTACGCGCTTTCTATGGGAATAAAGAAAATAGGTCTGTACGATCTTATAATATGCGGCAAGCAAGCGTCCGACGGCGACACCGCGCAGGTTGGCCCAAGCCTTGCCGAAAAACTTGGAATTCCCCATACCACCTATGTTCGTAAAATAGAAGAGCTGCGCGAAGGATATATACGGTGCCAGAGGATGACTGAAGACGGCTACGAAGTAATAGAACTGGCGCTTCCCGCCGTTATTACCGTTGTAAAAGAGATTAACGAGCCAAGGCTGCCCTCTATAAAGGGAATGATGCGGGCAAAAAAAGCCGTCGTTACCGTTTGGAGCGCAAAGGATATAGGGGCGGACTTAAATTTGTGCGGGCTTAAAGGCTCTCCTACGCAAGTGGTTTCCACATTTGTTCCCGTTCACGATGTACATAGCGAAATGATAGGCGGTCAGCCGGAAGAACAGGCTAAAAGACTCGCGGAAATTTTATTGTCTATGCGATTTGAAACCGGCGCTTAACAGGCGGTAATCGGAGGTTTATTAATGTCAAGTATTAATATAAATGATAAATGTATAGCATGTAAGCTGTGCGTTAAGGCCTGCCCTTTTGACGCTATAAAGATTGAGGGGAAACGGGCTGTAATTTTAGACAACTGCACTTTATGCGGCGTATGCGTCGGCTCATGCAAATTCGACGCCATTGATTTTGTAAAAGACGAAACGGAAAACGCCGTGGACATCCGCGAATATAAAGGCGTATGGGTATTTGGAGAGCAGGCAAACAAAACGCCCGCCGGCGTCGCTTTAGAGCTGCTAGGGGAGGGCAGTAAGCTTTCCGGACGGCTTGGCGCCGAACTGTCGGCGGTGCTGATTGGCAGTGACGTTGAGCGGACGGCAAAGCTGTTTATAGCGCACGGCGCCGATAACGTGTACATGGTTGACAGCCCGTCGCTGCGGCATTTTAACGACGAGTCATACGCCGATATATTTGTTCAGCTTATAAATAAATACAAGCCGGAAATTGTGCTGATGGGCGCCAGCACTTACGGGCGTTCTCTCGCTCCGAGGATTTCTTCCAGAATAAATACCGGACTTACGGCGGATTGCACTAAGCTTGAGATAGACGCAGATAAAAGAATACTGCTCCAGACCCGCCCCGCTTTCGGCGGAAATCTTATGGCCACAATTATTTGCCCCAACCACAGGCCGCAGATGTCGACAGTCCGCCCAAAAGTTATGAAAGCGCTTGAGCCTGATTTTACGCGAAGCGGAAATATAATAAAGCCGGACGTTAAAGTGCCGGAAAATCTGGACACCAAGGTTGTGGACGTGGTATCAAGCCTCACGCAAATGGTCAACCTTACCGAGGCCGATATAATAGTTTCGGGGGGAAGGGGCCTTGGCGATCCGAAAAACTTTTGTCTGCTTAAGGAGCTCGCAAAAATATTGGGGGGAGCGGTTGGCGCGTCCCGTGCGGCTGTGGATGCCGGTTGGATAGAATACTGTCATCAGGTGGGGCAAACCGGCAAAACGGTCGGCCCCAAGGTTTATTTCGCGTGCGGTATATCGGGAGCCGTGCAGCACCTTGCGGGAATGTCGTCCTCCGATACCATAATCGCCATAAACAAGAACCCCGACGCGCCTATTTTTAAAGTGGCTACGTTCGGCATAGTCGGCGACGTACTGCAGGTTGTGCCCGCTTTGATAAACGAGTTTAAGGCTCGGCTGGCGTAAACTATACACAGCCTTCGCCCATGCGGGGCGGGTTTTACCGGCCGGCTATACGCAAACTCCAAAAGTTTCGCGCTTTATCGGTATCATAACTTGATTCGCGCCTGCGTTTTACTATATCCTGCATCTCTTTTATATAGGCTTCCCGTATTTTTATTTCGTCCGCGCCCGAGTCATTAAAACAGCCGAGAAGCAATTTGGCGCAGTTTGCTTTTTCTTTTGTAAATGGCGGCTCATACGTTACGGCAAAAGCTATTATCCGTCCAAAGTCAGATTCCCGCTCTCCCGCATGGCAAATCTCTTCAAAATCGACACCGTAACAAACATCTTCCCCGCTGTATATAAAATTGCGTAGGTTCACATCGCCTCTTAATGTGCCGGCGGCGGCATAATACAATTCAAGCCATTCAAGAAGCGCCCGCGCGTGCTTTTTTTCAAAGCAGTCCACCAAAGACTGATACGTTTCGCCTTTTATAAAACCGTATTCAATGGTGCTGCCGTATACGCGCAAAACATCGGGCACAGGCACCCCACGGCTTTTTAAAAGCTTTACCATATCAAATTCGCGCCTTAGAGAAATAATATCGGCAAACTTTTTTATTACTTTGCCGTTTTCCAGCGTTACTGTGTTTTTTCGCGAATATAACCTCATGTCTTAAACCTTATCTCTATATCGCTGTCGCCGCTGTAACCCGAAAGCTCTTTTATAACGCCCGTCACCGCGTTTTTGAGTATGCTTTGAACAAAAGGCACCATCTCTATTGAGCGGCCGTTTATAAGCAGCTTAATTTCCGGCGCCGTCAATACGCAATCGCCCCGACCGGCTTTCTTATGCGCTATAAGTCCGGCAAGCTCGCGGCAGCCGTAAGAGCACGCGAAGCAGCATTGCGCGTTAAAAGACGGCAGAGGCTCGAACGCGTGGTTTAGTACAAAATCCGTAAGCGCATCAGGCTCTTTAAGCGCGTTTATAACAGGCAAGCCTTCGGCTTCTTTTATGCCGGTTTTTGCGATTACTCCCGATACGGCAATCGCGCGGCAGTCTTTTTTATCATTTATCTGACCGGCGTTTTGCGCGGTAATAATTATGGGTACGTTGCAGTCCGCCACCCCTTCAAGAATCACATAGTCATGGTTATAGTGCATAAGAATCTGCTCTACAGGCAGTTTTTTTTGATAAAGTATATCGGTTTCATGCCGGGCGCGCGCCGTTACAAGCGAGGAGCCCGCCGCTTTGTGTTTTCTCGTATCAACATCCGGGTTCGTATCAATTGTGAATTCCTTGCAGTCAATCTCTTTTACCGACCCGACGCTAAACCCTCTTTTTCTAAGCCCGCTTATTATTGTCTGGCATACCGTCGTCTTCCCCGTGCCCGACGTTCCCACTACCGCTATAGCTTTCATTTTTTTCCCCTTTACGCGTAAATGCCGTAAGCCGCAAACGCGCCTGCGCCAAGTGTTATCAATAAGGCAAGAACTATATAGTCGCAAAGCGCTAAACGGACGTTTATATATGCCGTGCGTTTTTTCATCGCTCCGAAACCGCGCGCCTCCATGGCGATTGACAGCTCCTGCGATTTGATAACCGAATCGGCGACAACCGGCAGCAGCAAATGGCTGTATAACCGTATTCTTTTTCCGAGCTTAACTTTTTTAAGCTCTATACCCCTTAACTGGACGGAAGTTATCGCGTCGGAAAAAGACTCCGCGAAAACCGGTACGAAGCGCAGAGTAATCATAATCATAAATACAAACGTATACGGCATTTTAAGCTTTATAAGCGACGCGACGACACGGCGGCTGTTTTCGCCCGCCATAACGGCTGCGGAGCATATTATAACGAAAAAGCGAAGCGAAACGCTTACCCCGCGCGAAAGCCCGTCGCCGTATATAAGAGCAAAACCGTTTACCGTCAGCAAAGGCTCGCCTGTTCTGACAAAAATAATCTGGAGCAGAGATATCATAAGCAAAAGCCCGAAGAATCTGCGTATACGTTTAAAAAAAGCCGCGAAATCCGCTCCCAGCATTACCGTCATAAAAAAAGCGGATACGGACAATATAAGCATCCACAGCGGGCGCCTATAATATAACGCCAGCGAGGTTATTATTATCACCGAAAAAAGCTTTATACGCGGGTCGAGAGTTTTCATAAAACCACCCTCCCGTTTTCAACAACAATTTTGTTCTCTCCGTACCGCGATATCAACTCGCCGCTGTGCGATATAACGGCTATTCCTATGCCTTTGTCCGACAACGATTCTATTTGAGAATACAGTATGTTTCTGTTTTTTGCATCAAGCCCTGTCGTCGGCTCGTCTAATATTAAATAGCGTATATCCTGCATCAGTATCGCCGCGAGAGCCAAACGCTGCTTTTCTCCCCTGCTTAAACGGTATATGCTCCGCTCTTTAAAATCAAGCAGATTAAAACGGTCTAAAAGCTCGAGCGCTTTTTCTTTTGTTTTTTCGCTGTCGTCTCCCCTTATGCCGCCTATGAATGTCATCTCGTCCCAAACCGTTGCGGTAAACAGCTGATGCGACGGCTCCTGAAAAAGGTAACCTATGCTTTGCCCTATGCGTCCGAGCGGCCATTTCTTCGCGTCTTCGCCGAAAATATAAAGAGAGCCAATCTGCGGGCGCAATATTTTGCAGCAAAGCTTGAGAACAGTGGTTTTTCCGCTGCCGTTTTTGCCCGTAACAAGCGTTATCCTGCCGGTGTTAAGGCACAGCATATCGCAGTATACCGTAAATGTGTTTTTTGGATATGTAAACCTCGCGTTTAAAAGCTTTATCGCCGGCTGCGTCATACCCGCACCTCTTTAAGCGTTCCTTCGGAAAAAGCGTATATTCTGTCCGCAATATCAAGGTTTTCATGGTCGTGCTCAACAAGCAAAATCGCTTTTCCCTGAGCTTTTTGCTTTAATATTGCTTGCTTAACAAGCGAAGTGGAATCTGAATCGAGCTGCGAGAGCGCCTCGTCCAATATCACCGCTTTAGGTTTTAACGCCAGAGAAGCCGCGAGGGCGACAAGCTGTTTCTGCCCGCCGGAAAGCTTTGAGGGCTTCGCGTATCGGTACCGCCGCATACCCACGGACGCTAAAGCGGCGCTTATCCTCTTTTCTATCTCTTCTCGCGGCAGGCAAATGTTCTCCGGCCCGAACGCTATTTCATCTTCTACGGTCGGCGAAAAAAGCTGAGCGTCGGGATCTTGAAAAACTATGCCTACCCGTTCGACGGTTTGCTTTAAAGTAAGGGTTTTTATATCATCGCCGTATAACCTTGCCGTTCCGGTGTAATCCGCTTCTATTGAACGCGGTATCACCCCCGAAAGTATATAACAAAGAGTAGACTTGCCGCAGCCCGAAGGTCCTGTAAGCGCCGCGCATTCCCCCTCCGATACAAAAATGTTTACATCAGAGAACAACGGCGTCCCGCCGTAAGCAAAACCTATTCCCGCGCCCTCAATAGCCTTCACCGGATAACAACCTCTTGCACATACTTGCACCATCTTTGTGAATAAGCGGAGCTGCGAATAACCATCATATACGGCCCAAAGCCTCCCTCGCCCTTAGGCTTTAAAGCTTCTCCGTTCATATATATGCATATATATACGTTGTCCTCCTCAAGCGCCTCATCAACAGTAAGGGCGGATGAATAACCGTCCAGAGCGCGCACCTCCAATACCTGGGCGCAAGATATATCGAATCCTTTGTTTTCACATATTTTTGAAAGCTCAACGCCGGTAAACTTAACATCTGTCGGGCCGGTATTGCTGGTATTTAAAACGGCGTCAAACTCCGCCGGCCGCAGGTTTATAATATCCTGCATTGTCACCAGCCGCTCTATATCGTTATATTTTATAGCGAACTGCGCTTTCATTTCCAGCTCGCGCTTTATGCCGATATCGCCCGCGCCAACAATCGCAAATACAGCCACCGCAACAGTGAGCAGCAATATACATGCAATAACAATAAGTGTTCCTCTTTTTATTTTTTTCATTATCATTCCGCCTCAATTATTATTAAAGGTACCGTCATATCCCGCGGCAAAAACTCTCCGTGACCGCCCGCTCTATCTTCGCCTATGGTTGAATGCTGCCCGTGATCGGCGGTAATAATAACCGTACCGTTAAAGGCGGAGCACAGCGCCAAAACATATTCATCAAGCTCATAAAGCTTAGCGGCGGCCTTTGAAGACGACGGACCAAAAGTATGCGCCGCATCGTCAAACCCATGAAAATGCACAAACAAGAGCTTTGCGCCTTCATTTATCATATTAAATGCAGATTTTTGCACTTCGGAATCGGTATAGCCATCGCCGTCGGTATCGGTATTTAAAGTCTGCTCAATGCTAAGCGATATCAACCGCGTTGAACCTTCCGCCACCCCGCATTTATAACCTAAATCAGCCGCTGTTTTAAATATGTCGTCAGCGAGCAGGCTTCTGTCCTTTCTTTCTTTTACACCGTTAACAGCGGGCGTTTCTCCCGTAACAATAGCGGCCAACGCCACATTTGATATGGACGGCATAACCGTTCTTATGGGAGTTATATCCTGACTGTTTAAAAATTCGGGGGAATGCTCTAAAAGATTATAATAACCCGCTCCGTCAAGAAGTATTATCAGCACATTGCCGTCATTTAATCTTTCAAGCGCAAAGGACGCGATATCCGTAACGGAACCTTTGGGCGCGTCAATCCAAACGCCTATAATATCTTTTTTTCTTGATTTTTTATCCGATGCCAAATAATCGAGCGAGTTGCCCCGCCATTCCAAATAACCGTCCAATTCTATTATGTACTGAGAACCGTCGCCAAAGTATGCTGCAGCGCCGCTAAAATTCTCCGCGTCCAACCGCTTTGCATATTGAGCAAGCGGAATAAGCGCGCGCTTCGCGTAAACGTTTGTCGTCCATTCATCCATTTTCGCCTGACCTTCGAAAACAGATTGTAAAAACGCGTTTTCGGTAAACAATTCTCCAAGAGTAAATGTAAGCGATTGCTCGCCGTAAATCATACTAAAACATTTCTGTCCGGCAATCGGCTCTTTTGCGCAAACAACTATCTTGTCCATGTTCCTTATGCGAGATTGCTTCGGATGCTTTTGCGAATAAAACTGCCAGCCGTTTTCGTCGGTAAGCAAAAGCAAACTGTCTTTATCTATTTCGCAATATGGTATTTGCGCCATTGCCCCGTCGGGCGAAACAAAAAATAGCGATATGTCTTTCCCCGCAGGAACAGCGTCTTTTAGAACGCTAAGCAAAGAAATGGCGGATGCAGGCTCATCGTTATAAGTGGTTTTGATTTCTATATAATGTGAAAAGTCCGTGAGAATAAGCTCGTTTTGCACGTCGCCCGTTATAATAAGCGATGGCTTTACAAATGCGCTGTGCGGCGTATACGACGCTGAACACGACAAAGAGCCCATAATCAAAACAGTAACGGCAAGTATAAAACCAATGCGCCTAGCGTGTCTCATTTCGTTCCCCTTTTATATGCGTTAATTTATTTTCACTCGCCATGGGGGCGGGCGGGCATGGCTTGGCAAGTATGTCAAGCTTTCTTATATTGACCGCTATAGCGTTTGCCACAAGCCCGCCTAATCCGCCAAAGAGCGCGGCCGCACAAAGAGCCAGCATTAAAGGCACGAAGGACAGATTGAATATTGCAAGGTTTACGGCAAAGCTTCCTGTTACATTTGCTGTTGCTCCGCCCAAAAAACAACACAGTGCGCAGCACGCCTTGTGACGAATCAGCAAAAATAAAATATCGGTCGCTATTCCGGGAAGAGTGTATGTAAAAAGACTGGCCGCCCCGTGCGAGCCCATTGTTCCTGTTATTGTCACAACCACCGCCTGTATAAGCGCTATTGTTGTTGCGGCAAACCGTCTTTTTGTAATGGCCTTGCCGAGTACGAGAAAAGCCATATAAAAGCCGCCGGCCGCCACGCCCCCCGGTATAAACAGCGGTCCGGTAATTATTTGGGCAAGCGGCACTATAATCGTCTTAATAGCGATTCCCATGGCCGCCATCATCGCTAAAATAATATAATCGGACAGCTTGCCGCGTAACTTTTTTTCCTGGCTATTCATATATCCACCGTATCAATCATTTTTTCACTATTGCCAACATGCGCGGACAGTCTGGCTATTGCGCGGCTTTTATAGAAACAAGATATTTAACCTTACCGCCGCCTTTCGCGCCCCCAAAATCATAGCCTTCGAATTCGGCGCGTATAAAGCCCTCTTTCTCATCGGCATATATTTTTCCAAATTCTATCGCGTCGTACGGAATATTAACTTCGAAACCGTCGCCTGCCGTAAATATGTATGTATCGGCTTTAGCCATGCCCATCGCTTCAAAAAGGCCGGAAACGCTTGTTTCAAATCCGAAGTAAACCGCATTGCCCCCGCAAATCACATATTCCAGTTGCTTAACGCTCATACCGCTTTTCATTTCTTCAGAAAAATAGAAAGGCAAATCGTCCGCGTTGTCTGATTCGAGCGCTACATAATTGTCCAAAAAGGATTCCGCGGTTTCAACTTTTTCATATCCGTCTCTCGCTCTTAGCGTCACTGTGTTTTGCGGAAGGCTTATATCATATTTTTCGCAGTATTCTTTCAGGGAATACGCCGGAATCCGCAAGTCCATATAGCTTAGCGTTACGGCGTTAAGCTCTTTTACGCCTTCGCGGAAAATATCTATGCGGCTGACAATATCTTTTTGGGTTTCATCAACCGTATTTTTGCCCATAAGCTCAATCTTGATTAAATCCCTAACCCAGTACATGGCGCGTTGGTCCGGCAGACAGCTTCTCGGATGCTCAAGATTATCGCCCTCAAAACTAAGCAGTATGTATACATCCGATTCCGCGTAATATTCGGACGGTACAATTATAGAATAACCGTCGGCGGCTATAAGGTTAATGGACGCAAGCCCGTCCATTACTATACCGTTTTCGTCAAGAACTTTTCGGAGCGAAAAACCCGAAACCGTAACCTCGTTCACATTGCCGCTTGATTCAATGTTAGTACATGTTATTGTTTCTTGTTCCCGCGCCTGCATATCGGCGGCCGTTAGTGTAATTTCAACGCCTTCGCCCGAAATTTCCACCGCAAAATCCGCGGCCAGCCCCGTCTTTGGAGTCTCTTCCTGTACACAGCCGGACAGCGCCGCTAACAGCATCAGCACCGACAATACCGTACATAGTTGTCTTTTCATTTGTTTGTTCTCCTTTTCATTTTTGGGCGCAAAAAAACGCCCCTGTTTTTGCATATGAAAAGAGACGCATTGCATTATGCTTCTTTTCAAACACGGAAGGCATATCTGTTTCCGGATATACCCCGGCTAACGTCCTTGGCCGAAAAGCTTTAGGCGCGTTAGCTCAAAGCAGTTATTTACTTTTAATATATTTTATCATATCCGCGCGAAAATGCAAGGCAAAAATAAACCGTAAAAACTCCCATATAAAAAAATACGCGTGGATATACGCCGGCTATTTGCCCCAACGGCGGGTTGACGTAATCGCTATTGATATTTGCGCAAAAATTTATGGTAGTTTATAATACCGCTAAGCTTCAATGTACGGAGGACGTAAATTTGATTTCTAAACGCGAGGTGCTTGACACCATAAAAATGATAGATACCGAAAACCTTGATGTGCGTACCATAACGATGGGCATATCTCTTCGTGATTGTGTAAGCGAGAATGCAAAAACATGCTGCGAAAAAATAAAGCATAAGATTTATTCAAAAGCTAAAAACCTTGTGCGTGTAGGCGACGATATTGAACGCGAATACGGCGTGCCAATAGTTAATAAAAGAATATCGGTAACGCCGATATCCGAGATCGCGGCCGGCAGCGGGCTTGACGACTACACTGTTTTTGCGCTAGCGCTTGATCAAGCGGCCAAGGATACGGGCGTTAATTTTATCGGCGGCTTTGGCGCTCTTGTGCATAAAGGAGAAACGCAAAGCGATACGGCGCTTTTATCCTCTATCCCTTTGGCGTTGTCGTCGACGGATCGCGTATGTTCGTTTGTCAATGTGGCAAGCACCCGAACAGGTATCAATATGGACGCTGTGGCAAAAATGGGGCGTGTTATAAAGCAAACCGCGCAGATGACGAAAAATGACGGCGGCATCGGCTGCGCTAAGCTTGTTGTTTTTGCTAACGCAATAGAAGACAATCCATTTATGGCGGGCGCTTTCTGCGGCGCCGGAGAACCCGAATGCGCAATAAACGTTGGCGTAAGCGGGCCGGGAGTTGTAAAAGCCGCGCTGGAGAAGGTAAAAGGAGCCAGCTTTGATATTGTAGCGGAAACTGTTAAGAAAACGGCTTTCCGGGTGACGCGCGTCGGCCAGCTTGTCGCCAGGGAAGCCTCGCGGCGTCTGGGAGTGCCTTTTGGAATTGTTGATTTGTCACTCGCGCCTACCCCCGCAATAGGAGACAGCGTCGCGCGCATTATTGAGGAAATAGGCGTCGATGTATGCGGAATGCACGGCACCACCGCCGCCCTCGCGCTGCTTAACGACGCCGTAAAAAAAGGCGGTATGATGGCGTCATCGCATGTTGGCGGTCTTTCCGGAGCGTTTATACCGGTAAGTGAAGACGAGGGAATGATAGAAGCCGTTAAAAAGGGCGCGCTTTCCCTTTCCAAGCTTGAGGCGATGACTGCCGTTTGCTCGGTAGGGCTTGATATGGTGGCGGTCCCGGGAGACACGCCGGAATCCGTGCTTTCGGCTATAATCGCTGACGAGGCGGCAATAGGTGTGGTTAACGCTAAAACAACGGGCGTGCGTATTATACCCATACCAAATGCCAAAGTGGGACAGTGCGTAGACTACGGCGGGCTTCTTGGACGCGCGGTGGTTATGGATGTGGGAAAATACGGCTGCGAGCGGCTTATAGAAAGGGGAGGACGCATTCCCGCGCCGCTTGCGGGCATCAGAAACTGACGTTGACTTTTTGCATGTTTGTTTGTAAAATATCAAGGCGTACGCGAAAGCGCGTTTATTAAATTCGCGCAGCCTGGCGGAACGAAGCGGCCGCATACTAACTCGATGAATAACTTGTTCCCGTAGCTCAGCAGGATAGAGCGTTCGCCTCCTAAGCGAAAGGCCGCGCGTTCGAATCGCGCCGGGAACGCCAGAAGCCGTAAAATAAAGAGTTTTGCGGCTTTTCTCTTTTTTCAAACTTCTTTTCTGTCCTGAAAATGCACTTTGCATCCTCATGCATAACAGTTAACTTGCTGCTAACAGGATTCGAACCGTTTTTCGCGTTCCAGCTAATAAAATTAGCAGCCCTGCTAATACGAATTTTGCGCTTTCTTGCAGCTTACTTGATAAGCTCGGCCAGAGCATTAGCAAGCTCGGGGGACTACTGCAACTGCTCGATCAACGTCTTGATATCCAGCACATTCTCCTGCGGCGGCTTCACGTTGCGCAGGTCGGGGTTGGCATAGAAAGCTGCTTCAAACTTTTGTGCGTTGAGCTTCCTGTCCTCGTCGAGAATGTGCGCGTACACCTTGGTGATTATGTCGATCTCCGCGTGTCCGGTATCGCCCTGTGTAGCCTTCAGGTCGCCTCTGTTGAGCTTGAGCTTGTAGGTGGCGCTGGAGTGCCGCAGTGAGTGGAAAACTACGTTAGGCAACCCGACGCGCTCTCTGAGACGCTGAAAGGATTCCGTTATATATACTCTCATTGGGATCAGATAGCAGCCAAGCACCATCCCAATGCCCCGGGATGCAGTGCGGAAGGACATGCTGTCCATAGGTCGCCTCCTCCTTAGTTGGTTGTAACCTATATACTAAGGGCATATGGCGACCTTCTTCACTCACCCCCGTTGGGGTGAGTGAAATCATTCTCTGCGTTTTCCCTACAGTAAGTTTACAATATGGCAAGCGGGTATGTTAAACAAGCATAAGGGGGCACTCGCCAAGTTAAACGCAAACTGAATATCGCAAATCACGGATTGTATCACCTTTGTACACCGCCTGTTATCACAAAATGGTTGGATATTAGCTATAGAAGCGTTTAAATGGTATAGCCGAAAACGGTTTCGGGGTTTTGCGACAAATTGAGTCCTTTTTATAAGAGTTTACACAAATAATGAAACATGCCTTGACAATTTATGCGCTATAACTCTATAATAATTAGAAAAGTAAATTAATAAATATATTAACGATAAAGAACAATATACAATTTATATACGAAAACGATTTCGGATACGGGAGGCTTCATGTGATAACGCTTAAGCAATTGTCGGAAATATGCGGCGTATCGGTTTCAACCGCGTCAAAGGCCATGAACGGACAGCCTGATGTTAATACTGATACGGCTAAACGTATTAAACAGATAGCCCGTGATTTAGGGTATTATCCTAATGCAGCTGCGCGCTCGCTGAAAACGAATCGATCTTACAACCTCGGCGTTCTGTTTGCCGACCGTATCAATCACGAATATTTTGCGCTTATACTTGACAGCATTCGCGAAGCCGCCAAAGATTCCGGGTATGACATAACGTTTATATGCAACCGTATTGGCAGTTCGGAGATAAGTTTTTATCATTACGCGGTTTATCGAAACTGCGACGGCGTTATCATTGCGCAGGCGCGTTATGAGCAAACCGGCGTTGTTGAGCTTGCCACGAGCGATTTGCCCATTGTCGTGCTTGATCATGTTTTCCCCGGGCGTGTTTCTATTATGTCGGAAAACGTCCAAAGTATGGTTGAGATTATGTGGTATGCTGCCGGTATGGGTCATCGGAAAATCGCTTTTATTCATGGAGAAGAACGCAGCACCGTTACGCAGAAGCGGATAAGCGGGTTTTACAAAGGATGCATGGAGCTTGGGATTCGGGCTCCTGAAGAATACGTAATTGAAGCGAAATACCACAGCCCTAAGGAAAGCGGTCTTGCGACAAGAAGGCTGCTCTCACTTCCGTCTCCGCCGACTTGTATTCTTTACCCCGATGATTATTCGTATCTTGGGGGTTTAAGTGAAATTGAAAAACACGGCCTATCGGTTCCTGAGGATGTCAGCGCGGTCGGGTACGACGGAATCTATCTTTCTACGCTCTTGCGCCCAAAGCTTACCACTTATCATCAGGATGCCGAGACAATCGGCAAAATGGCTGTAGCTAAACTTATCGAGCAGATTGAACAACCAAAGAAAAGTCATGGCGAGCAAACGATTATAAAAGGCGAACTACAGCTCGGGAAATCCGTTAAGCAAATAGGCGATGATATAAGAGGACAGTCAAATAACGAAACAGGGGAAGTTAATGCATTATAGATTTGAACAAGCAAGAGCATCCGTATTAACACCGGCAACCGTTTTAGCGGAACGTTTTGCGGCGGCGCGCTTTATGGGCAAAACGGATTCGGAATGGAAAGACGCAACCCGACGTTTTGTTATTGGAGCAACCGGCCTTCCGCTATTTGCGCCTATATGCGAAAAAATAATGAACGAGCCGTCAGTTTCTTCGTTGGTTAATAACGATTCGACCGGTGATTTGCTTTTTTCGTTCGCCGGCGGCACGGTACGTCTTTACCTTAAAGAAGGTGAGCGTATTATCCCCGATGACGTAAAAGACGCGCTTTTGGCTCTTTTGGGGCGCATAATAAAAAGCCGCGGTGAATTTAACGCGGACGGCGATCATATTATCGATTTAAAAACGTTTCCGGTTGGGCCTCATTACGCGGTAAATCTTTTAATTGGTGACAGGACGGGCTGTGAATATCCGCTTTTTACGACGCCAAAAAGCGCGATTGATGCGTTTGGCGCCGGCTCCTTTCGGGCGGGAGGGGCTTTGCAGGTGCTTGCCACGCGTTATACGCTTTCGCTAGAAGAGAACGGCGAACCGGCGAACCGGCAATTTTATATAGTTGAAGACGGAAAACAAATATTTTATTCATTGGATACCTCCGTAAATGTTCTTTCCGCATATTGCCGACACAGCAGAAATTATAGCGTGATTATATATGAAACAGAGTGCGGCCTGAAGATTGAACGCAAAATTTTTATACTGCCGCAAGAAGAGGGGCTGCCCGAGGCGGTCGAATTACAGCGTATAACGGTTGAAAACCTATCAGGCCGCGACCGTAATCTTCGTATCGTTGTAACCGGTATGTTTGGTATCTCGGCGCCGGAAACGATAGCTAACGATGTGGTGTACGCTAACATTGTACAGGAGAGCGAAATAGTGTTTGATGCAAAGCGTCCTATAGCGCTGGCTCTTAATGCCAAGCCGGAGAAAGAAAAGCAAGTTAAGCGTTTTGCTCTTCTTTTAACACAGGGCGAAACCATGGATGATTTTACTATGAACCTATCATCGTTCCTTGGCGGACGAACGCTTGCAAATCCGGCGCTGCTTACGCGTCTGCCCTCGCGTCCGGAACGTAAAATATCGCCTTTTTTCGCGCTGGGCAAGTCTTTTGTGCTTCCCGCGGGGAAAAAGCGCTGTATAGACAGCTTTGCCGGCATGTCTTTTTGCATAGATGGCGGCGATGTGAGCGAGCGTTTTTATTCATCGCTGCATACATTTGTCGAGCGTTATTCTGATACGTTAGCAGCGGAGAACGCGTTTAAGCGTATGCTGGATAATCAGGAAAGCTTAAGCTCCTACTTGATACCAAAAACCGATGACGCGGATTTTGACACATATGTTGGGAGAAATCTTCC
This sequence comes from uncultured Christensenellaceae bacterium, assembly GCA_964586785.1. Taxonomy (GTDB): domain Bacteria; phylum Bacillota; class Clostridia; order Christensenellales; family SZUA-584; genus SZUA-584. Next base: position 129,733 of record CAZPHS010000002.1, on the reverse strand, counting down.
TTTTCAAGTATATTACCAAACATTTGTTTCCCGTTCGTTTGCCTGGACGCAAAAAGCTTACCGAGAGATAGGTTTCCGCGAGATTCAGGATATTTACGCATCGATGTACTATCTGGTTTCGGCCGGTAAAGCGGATATTGTCCAGCGGTTGATAATATTGTGGGCGGGAAACGTTTTTCGCGCAGGATATGCAAACCACAACTTTACATGGATGGGAAAAGAACCGGGCGATTGTTCGGACGACCAGCTTTGGCTGATACAAGCGGTTTATCGCTATGTGACGCTTACTGGCGATTTTGATTTTCTGCATGAGGAAATTGCAGTCGCGGATGGAGACGGGACACGGCCGCTCTGGGATACGCTGATGGCGGTTTTGTGTTACAGCGGGTGCATTTCTGTTGGTATGCACGGGCTTCCGCTTCTTGACAAGGCCGACTGGAACGACACTCTGCGTCTTGACAGGCATTGTATGAAGGGGCCGGAGAAGGAAGCGCTGTACAGACGGCAACTTCAAGAACACGGCGGGGAATGGGGAGCGCCGCTGCGTAATACGCTTACCGAAAGCTGCATGAACGCCTGCTTGCTTAAAATTGCGGCTGATCAGGTTGCTGAGCTTTCATTACGCGCGGGAAATGCGGAGGATGGCGGAAAGGCCGCGGCGATGGCGGGGCGCGTTAAGAAAAGCATGAGGGATAACGCCTGGAAGGGCGACTTTTACGCGCGGGCGCTTATTAATGATGCCCGCAAGGGCGGGTATACATTTCTTGGGGCGGCGGGGGACGGGCTTTCCGCCGATCCGCGTATCGATGGCAGTTACTTTTTAAATTCTTTTAACTGGACGATTCTTTCCGGTATTGCAGATGAGAAGCAGATTGGCATAATGCTTGATATAGTCGAAAAGCATCTTAAGACGGACGCGGGGCTTAAGCTTTGCACGCCGATACGATTTGAGCTTCTTGGCGCAGACACGTCTACCGCGCTTTATTTTTCCGGCGATCGTGAAAACGGGGGCGTTTTCAAACATGCGGCGATGATGGCAGCCGTCGCTTTGTTAAAGGCGGCGAAAACGGTAAAGGATATTACGCTTGCGAAAAGGCTTGCGGCCCTTGCATTTTTTATGATGGATAAGACTTTTCCGTACCGCACGATAAAAACGCCGTACGAGACGAAAGGCAACCCCAGATTTTGTACGCAGTACAATAACAGCGAAACCGGTGAGAACATAGGTCCCATACTCTCCGGAACGGCTTCATGGCTCACACTTGCCGTTTTCGAGACGTTTGGGTTCGAGCAAAAATACGGTACGCTCCGTTTTTCGCCTATTTTGAACAATGGCGCACCCTTAAGTTACAGGCTAAATCTTGACAGGGACGGAACCGCTTTGACGGTTAAGATAAGAAGTAAAGACGTTGCTTTCCGCATTGATGAGAAGACGAAATTTGAGCTGGACGGAAAAAGCTGCTCCGATACGATTCCCATACCACGGGATAACAAAGAGCATGTCTTAAAAATCATTCTTTAACCTCAGGTGAGAACCGTTATCCAGCGTAAAAGGCACTAATCTAAAAAAAGGAGAAGTAAAATGAAAAAGAGTCTAATTTCTCTGTTGACAGCGTTAATCCTGCTGATTGGCATCGCGCCATTAACCGCACTTGCGGATTCCGGCGATAACGAAGCATATCTTATGTTCGCCGATTCCAGCTGGGCGTATCAGTATTGGGGCGACGCGGTTGATACAGGCGTTAAGGCGACAACGGCTAAGGTAACGGGTGACGGTGATTACAAAATCGCGCTCGATTTTACGGGAACAGAAAGCGGTGCCGCAAGCGGAATCGCTTTTACGGCGATTGGCATTAAAGATGGCGAATTCAACTACCCTAATGCTACAATTGAATTAAAGTCCGTTAAGGTTAATGGCGAGGAAGTTGTGTTCACGAAAGGCTATACGAGCTCGGACGACCGTATTACGACTCGTATGAACATTTACAACGAGTGGGTGGGAGAGCTTCCTTCAGACGCCAGAAGTTTTGACGGCGACATTTCCGACGCTTCGGCGGTTATTGTAGATAAGGAAGCCTTCGCCTCGGTCGAAAAGATTGAGATATCCTTTGCGCTGCACGAGGCTAAGGATAAGGCGTACCTTATGTACGCGGATGGAGGCTGGACTTATCAGTACTGGGGCGATGCGGTTGACACCGGCGTTGTCGCCAAGGAGGCCACAGTGACCGGCGCGGGCACCTATACAGTCGGGCTTGATTTTACGGGAACCGCAGACGGCGCCGCGAGCGGTTTGTCATTTACAGCGCTTGGTATAGTAAACGGTGAAAATACTTTCCCCGGCTATTGTATCAAAATCAGCGACATTAAGGTAAACGGCGAATCGATTGAGTTTTCGAAGGGTTATACGAGCTCGGACGACGGCATTACGACCCGCATGAATATTTATAACGAATGGGTCGGGGAGCTTCCCGCCGACGCCAGATCGTTCGACGCGGGCGTTGAGGACGCGGGCTGGATTACTGTAGACAAAGAAATTTTCGCCTCCGTACAAAAGGTTGAAGTAACGTTCGAATATTCCATGCCTGCGGTTAATGCGTATATTATGTACGCGGACGGCGGCTGGACGTACCAGTACTGGGGCGAGGATGTGGACACCGGCATAAAAGTAACAAATGCCACGGTGACAAATGCGGGAGCTTATAAGGTGGCGCTTGACTTTACCGGTACGGAAACCGGCGCCGCGACAGATCTTGCGTTTACGGCGCTAGGTATTACGAATGCCGAAATCACACATCCCGGCTGGTTTATTCGTATAGACTCCATAAAGGTAAACGGCGAGGACGTTGCGTTTACCAAAGGCTATACGAGCTCGGACGACGGCATCACGACCCGCATGAACATTTACAACGAATGGGTCGGGGAGCTTCCCGCGGACGCGCGTTCGTACGATAACAATCTGGAAGAGGCCGGCTGGATAATTACAGACAAGGCGGCATTCGCCTCCGTGCAGAAGTTTGAAATTGCATTTACCTACATGCGCGGCGAAGCGCCTAAATCTGCTGCGGTTGAAATCGATGTGGAGGCGGCGCTGGCGGAAGATTATAACGCTTACTTCGGAATTCAGACGCAAAACTATATTTTCCGCAACGCTTGGAATGAGCCAAGTTACGGCAAGGAGACGGATAACTGGACCCATTTGACCGGTTGGGACGCCGAAAACAATCAGGTTGACTACGGCGGAGCGTTTACAGACGCGGCGGTTGACGGGAACGGAACGTTTACCGTCGGCGTTACGCTCGGGGATAAGGGACTGGGCGAAGATGAAACTATGCGTATGCTATTCGTTTCGACAGATATACCAAGCCAGCTTTTTGACGATGGGCTGATTAATATAAGCGGCGTCAATACTGCAATTGACGGCGGAAAGGGTCAATCGTTCTTTGCGGTCAATACATCCGGCGAATATCTGCAAATTGATATTTTAAACGAATATACCGCAACCGGAACTGAAGCCATTCCGTACACAATGCCGGCGAAGGACGTTATGATAACTTTCACGGTTGAAGGATTAAGCAAAGATTCATCCTCCCAGGCAGAGGAACCTCCGGTTGTGCCAGAACCTGACGATACGGCATCAACCGAACCGTCCGGCGATTCACTAAGCCCCGGCGTTATTGCCGCCATTGCGGGCGGGCTGGTGCTGGTGATAGGCGGCATCATCGCGGTTGTCGTAATATCCGGAAAAAAGAAAAAGAATGACTAATTAAAGATAAGATGCGGTTTCCCATATGGGGAACCGCATCCTCTGTTTTTTATTTGACGCTAAACTGTATTCTTCCCGTTTTTACGGCCTTTGTGCTGTACTAGTAGAAGGAGAAAGACGGAAATGAAAGAGGTAAACAACAATTTAAAGAAAGCAAAGACGCCTAAAATACATATGACATCATCCTTGATTTTATATGGCGCTGTTCGTGTACTTTCACTTTGCGCGTTTATATTTATGTTTTTTGCTGATCTTAACCCGGGCCGAATTTCGCTTTGGATCAATAAGAATATTTCATTGTTCACGACCGGTATCTCGTTTTCAGACCTTACGACAAGGTTTGCCGCTTTGTTCAGACAGGGCGTAGTCGACAGATCAACGTTTGAATTATTAAGCATCGCATCGACAATGGTAATCATAGGAATAATCGCGTGCTGTATTGGCGCATGCATGTCGATGGGCAACAACCGGATGAAGTCGCGCGGAATTTGGCTGCCTTTAGCGGGGTCTGTCACAATGATTGCGGGACTTGCAGGTATCTATTTGTCTTATTCCCAGCTTTCCGCTGTCGCCGAGCGAGTGCAGGTGAACTTTCCTTCCGGATTTTATTGGTACGCGGCTCTAGCTATATTGATTTTTGTAATTACCGTAATAATACTTGTATTCAAGCGGCCGGCTGCGGTAGAAAAGAAAATGGCGATGCCGGAGAAGTACTCTCTCTTTTTGATGCTGCTGCCGATTTTGCTGCTGACTTTTGTATTTTGCTATCTTCCGCTTTGGGGGTGGCGCTACGCTTTTTATGACTATACGGCAGGCGAGACGTTAAGCGCCGATAAATTTGTAGGTTTTGAATGGTTTTCGATGCTGTTTACCAACAGCGCGACAATTAATGACGTTACGCGCGTTTTAACAAACACTTTTGCGATGAGCGGCTTAGGCATTCTTGTAAGCTGGGTTCCCATGGTTTTTGCGGTGTTCCTTAACGAAATACGAAGCACCCGATTCAAAAGGATTGTTCAGACACTTACAACGATTCCGAACTTTATCAGTTGGGTATTGATTTACGCAATCGCGCTGGCAATATTCAATTCCGAAGGTCTTTTTAACTCGGTATTGTCCCTTTTTGGGGTTACTTCGAGTACCAATTGGCTGATGAACGCGGATAATATCTGGATAAAGATGCTTCTTTGGGGAATGTGGAAGGGGCTTGGCTGGAGTGCGATTATTTATATAGCGGCGATTACAGGTATAGACCCGCAGCTGTATGAAGCCGCGACAATCGATGGCGCCGGACGGTTCCAGCGAATGTGGTACATAACCCTGCCGAGCCTTTTACCCACATATTTGGTTCTGCTGCTGCTGACAGTTGCTGGCTTTTTATCTAACGGTTTGGAGCAGTATCTGGTGTTTCAGAACGCGAACAACAAGGATGTAATTGAAGTTTTGGACCTGTATGTTTTTAATATAGGTATCGATGGCGGCAGAATTCCACTGTCGACCGTTATTGGCATGGCCAAATCACTAATCAGTATTGCGCTCCTGTTTTTGGTGAATAAAGTTTCGAAAATCATTCGTGGCGAAAGCATTATTTAGGAGGTTTGTGATGAGAAAGTCAGTTGCGAAAGCGCCAAAAAAGCGTCGGCTTAAACAACAACGGGGTGCGGGGAACGCGATATTTGATGTCATGAACGTTACGGCGTTTGTGGTTTTTACGCTGCTTTGCATTTTTCCTTTTTATTATCTGTTCATAAATACGATTTCTGATAATGAGCTTGTGTCAAGAGGCGCGGTTACAATTTTCCCCATAGGCATTAATATTTCAAATTATATTGCGCTAAAAGATGTAAACGATCTCGCCAATGCCTTTCTTGTAACGGTTACAAGAACAATTCTTGGGACGGGACTGATGGTTATAGCGAGCGGCCTTGCGGGTTATCTTGTTACAAAAAGGGCGCTTTGGCATCGAAGCTTCTGGTATCGCGCAATTGTTATAACTATGTACTTTAACGCCGGATTAATTCCATGGTATTTAAATATGATGATGCTTGGATTAACAAACAGCTATTTGGCGTATATTATCCCGGCAATTATCGCGCCCTTTAATATCATTCTTGTCAAAACGTATATTGAGTCTATCCCTAAGGAGTTGGAGGAGAGCGCTATAATAGACGGCGCTACGACGTTAGTAATTTTCCGCAAGATAATATGGCCGCTTTCAAAGCCTATACTTGCGACAATTGCCATTTTCGGGGCGGTAGGAAACTGGAATTCTTTTCAGGACTCGTTAATATTGATGAAAGGCGCGCCCGAATTATATACGCTGCAGCATCGTTTGTATGTTTACCTTCAAAAATCGTCCGACCTTAAGGCGGTCATGGGCGGCGGCGCAGGCACGGCTATGGTGCTGGAGAACGCGCTGAACGCGAAAGTTGTAAAATATACGATTTCGATGGCTACGATTATCCCAATTATGTTGATTTATCCGTTTATGCAGCGGTATTTCGTAAAAGGTATTATGCTTGGCGCGGTAAAGGGGTGATTTTTGCGCGAAAACGCAATAAAATAAATGAAAGGGTGTTCGGCATGAAAAAAACAAAAGGTATTAAACGGTTTGGAGCGTTTATTTTCTGCGTAGCGATGCTTTTCTCCATTATGTTTGGGACCGTCGCCTGTACACCGTCATCGAACGGCCAGACGGGTGACGGCAATTTGATAGTGTTGAACGTGTACAGCCAGACCGCTAATTGGAACGGATACCAGACAGGCTGGTACGCCGCCCTGCGCGAGGATAAATTTAACGTTCGACTGAACATTATTAACGATTTGGAAGGCGTATACGAAACGCTTCTTGAATCCGGAAGCCTTGGAGATATCATCGTCTGGGGCGATAATGGCGCGGAGTATAAGGATGCCGTCGGCCTTGGGCTTTTATATGACTGGGAAGAAAATAATATATGCCAGACATATGCGCCGACGATATGGGAAAAGGCACAGATTGCCCTTGAAACGAACAAAAAGATTTCCGGAGACGGGAAGATACATGGTTTAGGGCATAATCTTGCTTCGAGCCCTAAGGACCGTCAAAGTTTTTTCTATACGTGGGATATCCGGTGGGATCTTTACAAACAGCTTGGGCATCCGGAAGTTAACAACCTTGACGACTATATTGAGGTGCTAAAACAGATGAAGGAAATATGCCCGACGGATGAGCACGGCAACGAAACCTATGCCGTATCGCTTTGGCCGGACTGGGACGGTACGATGGTTATGTATGCGAAAGCGATGGCGACGGCGTACTATGGATATGATGAACTGACGCTTGGGCTGTACGATCCGAATACGGGAGAATTGTACCATGAGCTTGAGGAAGACGGGCCGTATATAAAAATGCTCAGGTTTTTTAATAAGCTGTATCAAAACGATTTGCTCGATCCCGATTCGATGACGCAAACGTTCGACCAAATGGCCGAGAAAGTTAAACGGGGAGGCACCTTCTTTTCGATATTTAATTACAGCGGATCGTTTACATATAACACAGTCGAGCATATAGCGGATAACAAGATGATGCTTTCGCTTGTTCCTAATGAAGCGTCTCCGCCCGTGTACGGCATGAGTATGCTTGGAGGCAACCGTATTTGGTCTATCGGCGCGCATACGGAATATCCTGAGCTTTGTATGCAGATTCTCGAGTGGCTTTATACGCCCGAGGGCGCGATGAGTATTTGGTATGGAATTAAGGATTTGATGTGGTATTATGACGAAGACGGCAATACCTGCTTTACCGAACTTGGCCATATATGCCGCCAGGACCCGCGTTACGACTTGGGCGGCGTTGAATGGACCAGCGCTGAAACCGGCAGGACATATCAGCTTGGCGCCATGTTCACGGATGGTATGCTGCAAATTAATAATACAACTTGGGTTATAGATGCGGAGAACCCCGAATCGAGCGGTGAGACGTATAATTATGAAATGTGGCGAAGCATGCTGGGCGACGCAAGATGTGAAATTGAACAGGATTGGCGTGAGTATACCGGGTATGATTACATACAGGATTATATGGGCGGCACAAATTATACCCTTATCCCCGGAACATCATATGCCGAGCCGAAGCGCTCCAAAGAGCTTGAGCTTATTTGGACACAGGTGCAGCAGGCGGTTGCAAAAAAATACTCATGGCAAGCGATATATGCCAAAAGTGACGCGGAGTTTGACTATCTGATAAAAGAGATGATAAGAGTCTGCGGGGAATACGGCTATAACAAGATACTCGAGTGGGGAAACGAGCAGGCCGCGGCTCGTTATAAACTTCAGTTAGAAGAAAATTAGCCGCCATATAGTTATCTCTGACGGGGGGCTAAGCCCCCCTCTAAAAAAGGAACGGGGGCACAACGCTTGGCTAAGTTATTCTCAGTTGACAGCAAAACGATGCAATTTCTTTCTCGGATCTGGGATTTACTTTTGCTGAACTTACTTTTTATTATTGGCTCCCTGTTTGTTGTGACGTTTGGAGTTTCGCTGATTGCCGCTTATTCCGTGACGCTTAAAATGGCAGAAGACCGTGAGGAAAGTATCGTACTTGCATATTTTCGCGCGTTTAAGGCTAATCTGCGCCAGGGACTGATACTGACGATTGCTTATGCGGCTGCTGCCGCGGCTGTCGTAATCGACTTTGTATTGTTCGAAAATATTAAGGACAACCCTATCGGATTCCTTATTATAGGAATTATATCGGCGGTATTGGTTTTTGTACATTTTTTTTATGTGTGGGCGCTTGCCGCGAGATATCACAACTCAATTTTTAGACATTTAACGAATTCCAGAAGCATTTTTGTCCGTTTTTTCGGGCGTTCGATGCTTTGTTTGGTTCTCGTGGCTTTTGAAGTTTGGCTTTTTTTCTTAAACAGCTGGATGCTGCTTTTTATAGGTATATTTATTGCTCCGATTATGATTATCGCAACTAAAAGCGCTTTTGCAATAAAGCTTTTCCGTGTAATTGAAGCGGAAAAGGCGGGCCCAGAATAAGACGGAACAAACAAGGAGGGTTAGGTTATGAAAAAAAAAGTATTGCGCATTGCTTTTTGCTGCGTTATTGTTACGCTGCTTATAATGACGTCCACGCATTCGGCTGCCGCAGTTATAAACAAAATTGAAACAATAAGGCTTCCCTTTCGTGATTTATCCGCGGCGCAAATAACCAAAGAAATGGGGATAGGATGGAACTTGGGGAACACCATGGACGGGCACTCGGCTTTTATGCCGTCGGAAACTGCTTGGCAAAGCGTGGCGACGACTAGCGGGCTTATTGACGCTGTACATGATTTTGGGTTTAATACCGTCCGAATCCCTGTGACATGGGGGCTGAAAATAGATGACGAAAATAATTACGCCATCGATACAATGTGGTTAAATCGCGTTCGGGAGGTAGCTGACTACTGCCTTGCGCAAGACATGTATGTAATAATAAATATTCATCATGACGGCGCTGAGCAGACAGGTTGGCTTCGCGTCGCCGCAAAAGATGGGGAGTTTGTAACGGTTAAGGAGAAGTTCGCCCGTGTTTGGGAGCAAATCGCTTTAGCATTCTCAGGGTACGATGAACACGTTATCTTCGAATCGATGAACGAGGTAAAAAGCGACGATGATACGCGTGAAGGCATCTTACGCGATTTTCAGGCGATCAACGAGCTTAACAGGATTTTTGTTGACACTGTACGCAAAACGGGCGGAAATAATACGCGCAGATGGCTGCTTGTGCCCGGACGATATACAAATATCGTTAACACGACAAATAAAGAAAACGGCTTTGCTCTTCCTGAAGACCCGTGGAATGATGAAAACCGTTTAATGGTTTCCGTACATGACTATGATTACAGCTTCGGGCTGCTGGAGACGATGGGAATTACAAGCTGGAGCGAGGATAGCGCGCTAAAGATGGCGGGTAATTTTCAAAAGCTGATTAACAATTTTACTTCGGGTGGCATACCGGTTGTTTTGGGCGAATATGGCGCGGTAAATAAAAACAATACAGAGGCGCGCGCTTATTATTACGAAGTTATGGCGCGGCTTTCGCGGCTTTCGGGTGTTGTTTGCTGCGTATGGGACAACGGATGGTATGATATGACAAGAGACCCCGATTACGGTATGGCTCTTATTAATCGCAGCACAGGCGAAGCCGTTTATCCAAAGATTATTCGGGCGATTTTGCGCGGATACTTTTTTGCGGACGAGTTGGCCGGACTTAACGATATTAAATCGATAGTCCGCGGAACCAAGGATAATCCCGTCGGGACTGTTCCCATATCTTCCGTCTTTTTATCTGCAGATACGCTGTCACTTTCAGTTGGTTCGTGGGCAAACATTACGGCTAAGGTACTGCCCGCCGATACGAATGAAACGGTGATTTACTCAACATCGAATCCGTCCGTTGCGACTGCGTACAACGGTTTTATACGCGCAAAAGGCACCGGAAGATGCACCGTTTACGCAGCTGCGCAAAGCGGCGAGGTGCGGGATCAAATTGAAGTGACGGTGTATCCGGACGAGACGCTACTATCGCCGCTCAAATCAATTGAAACTGACGCGGAAAAGTATTCTGTGGCGGTGGCATCGAACGGTCAAATAAAGGTTGCCATGCCTGACGCCACAGACGACGCGGTATCTTTTGTAAGTTCTGATACCGGCGTTGTAACCGTTAGCAAGCTAGGAACGCTGACGGGCAAAAATGTCGGGACTGCCTATGTAGTTTTAACCGCGCGTTCGGGCTTGACAAAAACCGTTCGGGTTGATGTTACGCAAGCTGTTTCTTCGGAAAACTCGCTGGAAATAGCTATTAACGCTTACTATAATGATTCGGAACATTCTTTTTATAATAATTGCAGGGGCGAGAATATTATTATCGCCGGGAACGGCACTTATACGCTTATGTTTGATTGTGCGAGTGATCTTACTAAGGAAGCGATAGAAGCGGGCGTAACATCGCTTGCCAACGTAGGCGCTGTTTATTTGGCGGACGTTAAGGGAACAAACGGACTGCTCACATCCTGCGATATTTTTTACGATGAGATTTTGCTTGACGGGGTTAAGCTTACTATTACGCAAACAGAGCCAAAAACAGCGCTTAAAACCGGAAACCGTTTTGATACGAACGATCCCGTCAACGCTTGGGACGGCTCGTCTGTGGCTGAAGCCAAAACGGGCAATTATATGATTTCATTTGACGGCATTCCCGAGCCTAAGACTATTACCGTTACATTTACTATTTCTAATTTTGTTTTGGCTAAAGATGAGGGAGCGGAAGTTAAGGAGACCACACCGGCATCGGTTTCTCTTTCGGCGGATGTTATGCTTGACTCAACAGGCGCTGTTTCGTATGCCGCGGCATTAACGCCAAAAAATACATTGGACAGCGCGTGCTTTGTTTCGGAAAATCCGGCGGTTGTATGGGTTTCTCCCGTATTTGCAGCGCCGGATGGGAAAGGCTTTGCGACAGTTGACCTTGTGCCGATGGGGCCCGGTGAAACCACTGTAAGCGTACGTACGCGAAGCGAAGAGATAAAAGAGTTTTCTGTTGTTTCAACGGCTGCAAGGCCCGCGCTTGAAGGGACAAGGGATATATACGCAAAGCCTTCCGCATTTATTTTGCTAGAACCCGCATATGAAACAAAAAGCCCGGCATCGCCTTCGCCAAGCCCTAAAGCATCGTCTCTATCTGACGGAGAAAAGCCTGACGATGTAATGCAAGCCGTAATTTTTGCCGTACTCGGGGCGGCGGGCGGCGCGGCGGTGCTGGGTGGAATATTCCTTATATTTCAGGCATATTCGAAAAAGAAGAAAAAATAATTGATATTACGCGCATAGGCGCGGAAAGGGGTAACGCGTGAAGTTTAACTGTGGTGAATGGATGATGAAGCCGGGGGTTATTTCGCACAACTGTGAACAAGTTCGTGAAGTTGAGCTAAATGAATCGAAAACGAAGCTTTGGCTGTACGGCGTTACATATCAGGAAGACAGAAGGAGTTTGGACGGACCCGCGATTGAATTGGAGGTGACGTCCCCTCAGCCGGATATTATAAGGCTGCGTGCCGTTCATTTTAAAGGCGATACAAAAAAATACGCTAAATTCGACCTTTTTGATGCGAAATGTGAACTTGATGTTGAGGATACGATTGAAAAAACGGTTGTCCGTTCGGGAAAAACCATGCTTGTCATCGAAAAACGCCCTTCTAATTTTACATGGTACTATAACGGAAGAATGCTGACCGGCATAGGCGCACAGTTTGGGAAACGCATGTTAAGCTTTGTTTCAACTCCGCGGGGGCCCTTTATGCGCGCACAGCTTGATCTGGATATAGGTGAACACGTGTTTGGTCTGGGAGAGAGGTTCACGCCGTTTGTGCGAAACGGTCAGGTTGTTGATATCTGGAATGAGGACGGCGGAACGTCTAGCGAAATTTCATATAAAAACATTCCTTTTTACATAACGGATCGCGGGTACGGCGTTTTCGTCAACGATACCGGAAACGTATCATACGAGATTTGCACGGAGCAGGTTGAGCGCGTTCAGTTTTCCGTGCCCGGTCATGCGCTAGATTTTATGATTATAGGCGCGGACGATATGAAAGGCGCGCTGAAAACGTATACCGCTCTTACCGGCAGGCCGGCGCTGCCTCCGGCTTGGTCTTTCGGTCTGTGGCTTAGCTCGTCGTTTACCACGTCGTATGATGAAAAAACGGTTTTATCGCTTATAGACGGGATGCTAAAAAGAGATATTCCGTTATCTGTTTTTCATTTTGATTGTTTCTGGATGCGCGAAAACGAGTGGTGCGGCTTTGTTTGGGATGAAAAAATGTTTCCAAACGTCGAGGGCTTGCTTAAAAAAATTCATGATCGAGGCGTAAAGGTTTGTGTTTGGATTAATCCGTATATCGCGCAGAAATCCAAGGTGTTTGGCGAGGCGAAGGATAAGGGGTATCTATTAAAGCGTTCTGACGGCACTGTTTGGCAATGGGATCTTTGGCAGTCCGGTCTTGCGGTGTATGATTTTACGAATCCGGCCGCGGTCGATTGGTATAAAGAAAAGCTTAAGGGCTTGCTACGGCAGGGCGTTGATGCATTTAAGACTGATTTCGGCGAAAGAATACCCGTCGACTGTGTCTATTTTGACGGGTCTGAACAATATAGTATGCATAATTACTACAGCTATATTTATAACAAAATTGTCTATGAAGCCATCGCGGAAGAGCGCGGCGAAAAAGAAGCTTGCCTGTTCGCGCGCAGCGCAACTGCGGGCGGACAGCGTTTTCCGGTGCACTGGGGCGGCGATTGCAACTCTACATATCAGGCGATGTCCGAAAGCCTGCGCGCCGGGTTGTCGCTTTGTCTCTCGGGCTTTGGCTTTTGGAGCCATGATATAGGCGGTTTTGAGGGAACGGCGCCGTCTCACGTTTATAAAAGGTGGTTGGCGTTCGGCCTGTTGTCCACGCATTCCCGATTGCATGGTTCGGAATCATATCGTATTCCATGGCTGTTTGGCGAGGAAGCAGCCGAAGTATGCCGCTTTTTCACAAAACTTAAATGCGAGCTTATGCCATACATTTATGGGTTGGCGTCCGAGGCGGCGAAAACGGGGCTGACCGCAATGCGCGCTATGGCGCTGGAATTTGACGAATTGGGCGCCGTGGCGTGCGATAAGCAGTATATGTTGGGAGATTCTTTGCTTGTGGCGCCGGTTTTGCGGGAAAATGGTTCTGTAGATGTTTTTCTGCCGCGCGGAATATGGACCAATTTTTTTACCGGCGAGTTAGTATACGGGGACGGATGGAGAACGGAGACTCACGATTTTTTCTCTTTGCCGCTTTATATAAGACAGAATTCAATTATTCCTTTGGGACGAACGAATACTGCGGCGGTGTACGCATATGATAGGCAGCTTGATATTGTAGTGTATGCTCTTTGCGACGGCGCTTTCGCCTCGCGCGAAATAGTAGATGTAAACGGAGCCGTATCGTTTATTGTTAATGCGGAGCGTAAACAAGACGAAATTGAAATAAGGTTATCCATGCCGCCGGACGGTCTCAAAATTATTTTTGCCGGCAATAAGCTTATAAAGGCAGTATCCGGCGCGAAAGCCATAGATGACAACAGAGGAGCGGCATTTTATGCGGAAGACATTTTTATGCGCTTTGTTATATTTAAGGAGGCTGTATGATTCGAATAGGCGTCGATTATTATCCCGAGCATTGGAGCCCGGAATGGTGGGAAGACGATGCGCGTGAAATGGCACGGGCGAATATAGATACGGTTCGTATAGGGGAATTCGCGTGGGGGGTTTTAGAGCCGTCGGACGGCAACTTTAACTTTGAATGGCTGGACGAAGTGATTGCCATATTTGACCGTTATAATATCGATGTGATTTTAGGGACGCCGACTAATTGCGCGCCCGTGTGGCTGTACACAAAGCATACTCAAACCCGGCAGGTTGGTAGGGACGGGAATCGTACGGCTCTTGGAATCCGCGGGCACCGATGCATGACAGACCCGGTATTTCGGCGATACGCGGCGCGGATTGTTACAAAAATGGTATCGCGTTACGTAAACAATCCGCGGGTTATTGCATGGCAGATAGATAATGAACCGGAGGGCAATCATTGTTGCTGTTCCGCCTGCGCGGAGGGGTTCCGCGCGTATTTGCGCGGGAAATACAAAACCGTTGACGATATAAACCTTGCATGGGGAAATGACGTATGGAGCGGTCAGTACGATGATTTTGAATCGATTATGCCGCCGCTTGGCGCCGACTATCAATACGGCTGGATGAATCCGGCATATTTGCTCGACTATGAAAAATGGGCGTCTGTTTCCTGCGCCGAATTTCTTCGTTTTCAGCGTGACATAATTAAAAGTTTCAAGCCGGACGCTATAGTTACTACTAACGCCTGTTTTAATACTAATATGCCGGATTTTCATGCGATTTTTAGGGAATACGATTTTGCGAGTTATGATAATTACCCGCCAGTCCGTATACCGGACATTAATGTTAAATCGTCCCAGGCCTTTGCGCTCGATTTAGTACGGGGGTATAAGCAGCAAAACTTTTGGATTTTAGAGCAGCTATCGGGACCTAAGGGCTGTTGGGTTCCTATATCGCCTACTACTTTGCCCGGCATGCTTAAAGGATACGCTTGGCAGACTATAGCGCGCGGGGCTGACCTGTTATTGTTTTTCCGCTGGCGCAGCGCGCGCTCCGGAGCCGAAATGTTCTATCATGGATTGTTTGATACGAAGATTCCTTCCGGCCGACGGTATGCCGAGTTTCTTGATTTTGTACGCGAACTGCGCGCAATGCCTGCTCTTTTCGGAACGAAGGTTAAAAGCAGGGTTGCAATACTTTATTCGTATATTCAGGACCGCGCTTTTAGAATTCAACCGCAATCAGAAGGATTTTCGTATTGGGAGCAGCTTAAACTATGGCACGACGGGTTTTTAGCGCTTGGGATAAATATAGATGTGGTTGGGGAAGACGTTGCGCTTGACGGATACGATGTTATTGTTGCGCCTGCGCAGTTTATAAGCAACGAATCTCTCGTAAACAGGCTGGAAGCGTTTACTAAGGCGGGCGGAACAGTAGTTTTGACTAACCGCACGGGCGTGAAAGCGCCGGATAACAACAGAATTACCGAGCTTCTTCCAAACGCTTTTCGTAAACTTGCAGGGTGTGTTGTCCGCGAATACGACCCGATCGGGAACCTGTATCAAAGCATAAAGATGTTATCCGGCCAATCGTTTACGGTTACGCGATGGTGCGATGTTCTGGAAGCTGAAACAGCCAAGGATTTTGCGTTATATTCCGACTCGTTTTACAAGGGCGGCGCGGCGATAACAGTTAATACGTTAGGCGGGGGCGAGTGCTATTATGTCGGAACTGTTGGGGACAGAGATTTTTACCGCCACATGGCAAAAGTAATACTAAGCGGTAAAGGCATCCCTTATTACGAGTCCATACCCGTTGGCGTAGAAATTTCTACGCGTGAGAACGATACGACCATTTGGATATTTGTATTCAACAATAACGAGTCGCGGCAGGCAATTAACCTTTTTGGCGAGCAGTATGCGCTTTCGCCTTTTGAAATGCGTATTATAACGCGGGCCAAACACGTATAAAAAGTATTGTTGCACGCTGTATTACTAAAGGCGCGGATAAGGGCGGTCTGTGTGCCGCAAAGGTGATTATCGGCATTGAGGAATAAAGCATGGAAGCGTACCTTAAAAAAATAGAAGAATGCATAACGGGCGGTCCTTTTCGTGACGATTGGGGCTCGCTTGGAAATTTTGAGGCGCCCGCTTGGTTTCGTTCCGCAAAATTCGGTATCTTTGTTCATTGGGGGTTATACTCCGTGCCGGCCTTTTCTAATGAATGGTATCCGCGCAACATGTATATTAAAGATACGCCTGAGTATTGCCATCATATAAGCACATATGGAGAGCATAAAACGTTTGGGTATAAGGATTTTATTCCGCTTTTTACGGCGGAAAGATTTAACGCCGGTGAATGGACGTCGCTTTTCCGTAAAGCCGGGGCGCGTTATATTGTTGCGGTGGCAGAGCACCATGACGGATTCCAGATGTATAAAAGCGATATTTCAAGATACAACGCATACGAAAAGGGACCTAAGCGTGATATTCTTGGGGAGATTAAAAAGGCGGCAGCTGCGCAAGGACTTCATTTCGCGGTATCTTCGCATCGCGCCGAGCACTGGTTTTTTATGGGCGGCGGGAAAAACTTTGATAGCGATATCCGCGAACCGCTTTGCCGCGGAGATTTTTACTGGCCCGCAATGCCTGAGCCGTCCCACAACGATTTATGTGGCAGCCCTTATCCTACTCAAGAGTATTTGCAAGACTGGCTTGCGCGCACTTGTGAGCTGATAGACAGATATTGTCCCGCGCTTTTGTATTTTGACTGGTGGATACAGCATGAAGCTTTTAAGCCTTATATACGGAAACTTGCCGCGTACTACTATAACCGCGGCGTGCAATGGAACCGTTCGGTTGCAATCACATACAAACATGACGCTATGATGTTCGGCAGCGCTATTGTCAATATTGAAAGGGGACGATTTGCACAGGCCAAGCCCTACGTATGGCAGACGGATACATCGATAGCCAGGAACTCTTGGTGCTACACGGATAATCTTGATTTAAAATCTGCTCGGGAAATTCTTTGTGGTTTGATTGATACCATAAGCAAAAATGGTAATTTTCTGCTTAACGTAGGTCCTAAGCCCGACGGATCAATATCTGACAACGAACGTGACATACTTGAAGAAATCGGCCGGTGGATGGAGCTAAACGGAGAGGCCGTCTATTCAAGTAAGGTATGGCGCATATCCGGCGAAGGGCCGACGGTTGAGGCGGAAGGACAGTTCTCGGAAGCGGAGAAAGATTATACCCGGGAGGATTTTCGTTTTACGGTGCGCGGCAGTTCAATCTATGTTTTTGCGCTGCGTTATCCGGAAGACGGGCGCGTATTGATACGCGCGCTTGCGGATTCCACAGACCAGAATCGGCCGGATTTTCATGGGTTAATCAAAGATGTCAAAGTGTTGGGGTTTAACGAGAAACCCGAATGGCACAAATCAGAAAAGGGGCTGGCGATTAAAACAAAGACAGTAAAAAGCGGGCTTCCCATCGTTTTTGATATTAAGCTTTCTTAATGACGCTTTAGCGGATAATTTATGCGAAGGAGTATATTACGAGATATTCTAATCCTGTGCTGAAGGGCTTTTATCCGGATCCTAGCGTATGCTATGCTAAGGGCAGCTTTTATATGGTATGCAGCACTTTTCAGTTCTTTCCCGGCATTCCGTTATTTAAGAGTAAAAATCTCGTGGACTGGGAGCAAATCGGGCACTGTATTACACGCAGGGACCAATTGGATTTAACCGGAGTTGTTGCATCCGGCGGTTTGTTTGCGCCCACGATTCGTTATAATAAGGGAAGGTTTTATATGATAGTTACAAATGTCAGCTTTGGCGGGCATTTTTATGTTTATACGGATGATATTTACGGCGAGTGGTCTGCCCCTATATTTGTTAATCGCCCCGGCATTGACCCTTCCTTATTTTTTGACGGCGGTAAGTCGTACTTTATAAGCAACGGTTTAACCGACAATGGCAAAGAAGGTGTTTTTGTTTGTGAAATTGACATGGACACCGGCAAGATTCTAAATGAAGCAAAATGCGTTTCGCAAGGAACCGGCGGCCGTTTCCTTGAGGCTCCGCATATTTATCGAATCGGGGACTACTATTATTTATTGGTGTCTGAGGGCGGAACGGAGTATGGGCACATGGTATGCCTTTTACGAAGCAAAGAAATTTACGGTGATTACGAAAGCTGTCCCCATAACCCTATTCTCACAAATCGTAATTTGGGAGGATATTACATTCAAGGCGCCGGACATGCCGAACTTGTCGAAGACGAACAGGGGCGGTGGTGGCTGGTGCACTTAGCTTTCAGGCAGATAAACAAATGGCGCCCGTTTCACCATCTTGGCAGAGAAGTATTCTTAGCGCCGGCTTTTTGGACAAAAGACAAATGGCTTTCTGCAGGCGACGATGGTACGACAAGAGGTTCGTATGATGTGGAAAACGGTTCTTGCAGGCGTTTGGAAGACCCCGTCTATCCGACTTTTTATTGGACGTTGGATAAAAAGAAAGCTTGTTATTTGCGTTGCCCCGATGCGGACAGTTACCGTTTCGAAGATGAGGATATCCTCTGCCTAAAAGGCTCAATTGATAAACTAAGCGGCACGGGGAATGTTACTTTTGTGGGAATGCGTCAAACAGATTTTGATTGTGTCGCGGAAATTACGGTTGAAACCTCTACGATGAAAGCCGGACAAACCGCGGGCATCACCGCTTATTACAGCGAAGAAAACCATTATGACGTTTATGTACTGAAAGGTGAAGACATGTGCGCGATTGCGGGCTCGGCGACAATTGGCGGTATTTTGTTATCTTTCCGCACGCTTGACATAGATAACAACTCAAAAGCGCGGTTAAAAATTCAGGGCGACCCATATAACTACCGCTTATTTGGTTACGATAAAACAGGTAAATGTAAAAAGCTTGGCGGCGCGCAAACCAAGTATTTATCTTCGGAGGTATGCGAAGGCTTTACGGGCGTTATTATAGCTGCTTTTTGCGAGGCAAATAAACAGGGAGAAAGCGGGTATGTAAAAATCCGCGTTAACAAAGGGTCTGCGGACTAATAAAATGAATATAAAAACAAAGCTTAAGTGGTTAAAACCTGTTTTGCATGTACACGCGCTTATACAAGCGGAATTTTTCTTTATAAGCGGCGTGTTTTTCTGTATCCGGCTCAAACTTTCGCGTTACGGTTATAAGCGCATCGCACGCAGAGGCGACATCAGCAAATTTGCCGGACGCAACCATGCAGAGTATGATTGCGCCAAGCCCGCCGCCTTCGCTGGTGTTTATTAGAAAAAGGGGAATTCCAATAACATCCGAGAGAATCTGTATCCAATCTTCTGAATGTGAGCCGCCGCCGATAACACGCGCCGAAGCGATGCGTACACCGCCTTCACGGGCGGTTTCTACACAATCACGCAAAGAGAAGCAAACGCCTTCCAAAATTGCCTTGGTGACGGTTTGCCTGTTATGTCCGGCGTTAAGCCCAAAGAGCATACCCTGCGCGTTTGGGTCGTTGATAGGGCTGCGCTCGCCCATTAAATAAGGCAGGAAAATAAGCGAATCAATCGGCATTCGGGACAGCCCCGCGAAAAGCGCGGCGTAATCGCCGGTTTTAAGCACATCCTCTGCCCACCATTTTGCGGAGCCCGCGCAAGAGAGGGTTACGCCCATAAGATGATAAGAGCCGCAAGCATTGCAAAATGAATGCAACGCATCGCCTACAAGGGTATATTTTTTGGAATTAATAAATACCACACCGCTTGTGCCAAGGTTTATCGATACCGCTCCCTCGCCAACGGCGCCCGCGCCTATAGCCCCCATGGCCTGATCGCCCCCTCCGATTATTACAAGGGTATTTGGTGCAAGGCTAAGCTCTGACGCTATATTATTTCGAATATTACCTATTATATCGCCGCTCTCGTATACCTTTGGCAGTTGTTCCGGCCGGATTTCCAGGATATCAAGCATAGGCTTAGACCATTGCCGGTTCTTTACATCGAAAAACAGAGTGCCGGAAGCGTCCGAGACATCCGTTGCGAAAACGCCGGTAAGCCGGTAAGCAATATAATCCTTTGGCAGCATCAGTTTGGCTATGCGGCCGAAGTTTTCGGGTTCGTTCCTGCGCAGCCACAGTATTTTTGGTCCGGTAAAGCCGGTTAGCGCGATGTTGCCCGTTAATGATATAAGCTTATCCCGTCCTGTATTCTCGTTTAGGTATGTGCATTCATCGGCTGTTCTGCCGTCGTTCCAAAGGATAGCGGGACGTATTATACAATCCGCGTTATCAAGCAGCACCAGCCCATGCATTTGGCCGGAAAAACTTATGTGGGTGACGCGGCCTGTATTTTGCCTGTCCGATAAGATTGAAAGCGCACAGCAAAAGCCTTTCCACCAATCCTCGGGATTTTGCTCGCTCCAATGCTCTTTTGGGTAACTGATTGTATATTCCGCGCTTGCCTGGTCGATAATGCGTCCTTCGCTGTCCGCAAGCAGCAGCTTAACCGAGCTTGTGCCCAAATCTACGCCTAAAAACATTTTCGCCTCCTTTATGAGAACAGTATGTCGTTAAGTATGCTTTCCAGATATTCCTGCCTTCCGCTTTGCACCGGAAAACTTTCTATGTTTTTTGCGTATTCATATAAGGTTTTAAGGGTTTCGCGCCCTTCTATAATACGGCGGCCGACGCCTTCGTTGTAGGAGGCATAGCGTTCCTGCACAAAAGCCGCAAGCCTGCCGTCTTCAAGTATACGGACTGCCTTTTTAAGACCCAGCGCAAAAGCGTCCATGCCCGCTATATACGCAAAAAGTATATCCTCAAAAGTATTGCTGGCACGCCTTGTTTTTGCGTCAAAATTTAAGCCGCCGTTTGTAAAGCCGCCTGCCTGCAAAACCTCAAGCATGCACAGTGTGGTTTCGTATACGTTGGTAGGAAATTGATCGGTATCCCAGCCGAGAAGAAGGTCTCCCTGATTGGCGTCAATTGAGCCGAATACATTGTTGACCCTGGCCATACGAAGCTCGTGCTGGAAGGTATGACCGGCAAGCGTCGCATGGTTCGCTTCTATGTTCATTCGAAAATCGTCGATAAGGTTGTTCTTGCGCAAAAAGTTGACACATGCCGCCACGTCAAAATCATACTGGTGTTTGGTAGGCTCCTTTGGTTTAGGCTCTATATAAAAATCACCTAAAAAACCGTTCGCGCGCCCGTAATCCCGCGCCATGGACAAGAAACGCCCAAGATTATCAAGCTCTAGCTCCACATTGGTATTGATGAGCGTGTCGTAACCCTCGCGCCCGCCCCAAAATACATAACCGTTACCTCCAAGGCGTATGGTTGCGTCAAGAGCGGCTTTAACCTTTCCCGCGGCTAAAGCAAACACATCTGCAAAGCAGCTCGTTGCAGCGCCGGACATGAATTTTTTATCGGAAAACATGTTGGCCGTGCCCCACAGCAGCGATTTGCCGTGTTGTTTTTGTTTGTACAGCAGATATTCGGTAATCTCGCTTAGATTGTCCGTGCTTTCGGCAAGTGTTCTGCCTTCGGGCGCGATATCCGTATCATGGAAACAATAATACTCGATTCCCAGTTTATCCATCAGATCGAACGCGAAATCGGCTTTTGCTTTGCATTTTGCCATCGCTTCAGTCTTGCCGAAGGATTTGTCGATAGTATCCCTGCCGAACATATCCGTGCCGCTTCCTACGATTGTATGCCACCAGCTCATGGCGAATTTTAGATGCTGTTTCATTGGTTTGCCTAATATGGGCGCGTTTGCGTCATAATGGCGGAATGAAAAAGGATCCCGGCCGGACGGTCCGGCATATGGTACATTTTTGATTTCGTTATAACGTTTCATAACTTACTTCTCCTGTTTTTGATTTTCGGATACGGATTGTGTTATGTAAACGCGGTATCGCCAAAAACAGATCCGCGCCGCTTATATAACAAAGTTATACTACACATGTATTTTTGTCTATGCGAAGTTTGCTGTGGAAAAGCTATTATATTGCTGATTGCCGCGTAATTAAAAGCTTTGACAGCTCGGTAAATTCTTCGGCATACGCGTCTTTTTGCGCTTTAAGAACGCAAAGCATTTCCGTTTCCGGTAAAAAACGTTCCACAGACATGTGAGAACCTTCACGCGGTTTGCCGTTTACCAGTCTGTGCCGGCCGCGGTATTCATTTGGCGCACAACCGAACTGCTCTTTAAAAGCGCGGTTAAGGTAGCGGTAATCAGAAAATCCGCACTCTAAGCAAATATCGATAAGACGTTTATCAGTGGACGTTAAAAGTACTCGCGCGCGCTGCACACGTATTTGCAATAAATATTTTTGAAACGATTGATTAAAATGCTTGGTGAAAAAATGGGAAAGATAGTAGGTTGATATATGTTCGCTGTTTGCAATATCCGCGAGCTGTATCTTATTCATATAGTTTGCGTCTATATAATTTAAAATACGGCCGAGCCGTTTTTCCCTCTCCTGTGAACGATTTATTTCATCATCGGGCAGAGCTTTGTTTGGAATGCGTTTAATAAGACGGTTTAAAATAAGATAAAGCAAAGCCATGCATTCCAGCTCATAACCCGCAAAGCCGCGGCAGTAACTGCAGGCGAACTCAATCATAAGGGCGCGAAAGTGTTTGTACTCGCACGGCGGCAGATACTCCCGCAGGCGAAAATCCGAAAAGCGCATATTTAACAGAGAAGGGAAGCTGTCCCGGCAGAATTGCGGGGATACCTGTATGCATAGCATACGGGAGCTGGCATCGGCGGCTTTGTATTCGTGTACTTGGTTTGTATTTAGAAGAATAACGCTTCCCTCGGGAAAACTCGCCGTCTCCCGTTGTGTGGTGACAATAAGGGACCCGCTTAAAACCAGACTTAATTCTATCTCTCTGTGCAAGTGCGGCGTGCGGTAGTCGATATCTACTATAAAGCAGCAGATATGCTTTAAACGCGGATGCAAAACGAGTTCATATTCCCTGTTCATACGCTCCTCTTTTTATCTGCCCGTTACTATGTAAAATAATTATTTTGCGATTTTAAAATTTAATTATATTATATATGCGGCGGCGCCTTCGCGCAAGCGCGCGGAAGCTGTTTACATATAGCCCGACAAGGTTTTATATAGCATTGCTTTTTTTACGGCGTGTCTATAAAATGAAAAGAAAATATTGGGTGAGATTCATACGACTTAACCGTTATTCCCGTTATGGGGATATATCGCGGACGGCAACCGTCATTAAGGAAAAAATAAATATGGACCGGTATAACATATGAGAGCCGATATTGTCCGAAAGGACGGAAGAATATGGCTGGAAAATACGGAGTGCGATTGCGGATTTAACCACGCCGCGCCTAAAATGGATATTTATATCAGGCGGGGACTTATTAATAACTGCGCCTATTGCATATCAAGAAGCGGACTTGGGAAAAAGGCGCTTATTGTCGCCGACAGCAATACGCATTCGGTGGCGGCGGCCAATATTTTTAAGTCTCTGCAAAGCGACGGGTTTGACTGCCGTTTGTGCGTGCTTAAAGGAGAGAATATAGAGCCGATCCCTGATATGGTAAAGCATATTATGTCCAAGCTTGACGGTGATATTGAATTCCTGCTGGCCGTAGGCTCGGGCGTTATTACGGACTTGACGCGGCGCAGCGCTTTTTTAGCGAATATACCTTTCGCGGTGTTTGGCACGGCGGCATCAATGGACGCTTATACGTCAATAACATCGTCAATGCTCGAGGGCGGTATGAAAATATCAAGGTATGGGCATGCCGCCCGGCTGCTTATGTTTGATACTTTTATACTGGCGGCGGCTCCGCCGCTTATGAGTGCCGCGGGCGTCGGCGATGTGTTCGCTAAATATAATGTGTTGGCAGATTGGCGGCTTGGCCGCGATGTCGCGGGAGAGCGCTATTGCCCGCTTTGCGCCGGCCTTGTTGAGCAGGCTCTTGAAATATGTGCGAAAAATGTTGATGAGATTGCGCGCAGCAGCGAGATTGGCGCACAGGCGCTTATAGAATCGCTGGTACTAGCCGGTCTTACCGTTCTTATTGTGGGGGATACGCGCCCCGTAGCTTCTTATGAGCACAATATGGCGCATTATTTTGAAATAAGCAAGCTTGCATATGGGGGATGCGCGCCGCCGCACGGAATAAGCGCGGGAATAGGACTTGTATACGCGCTTATGCTGCACGAAATGCTTTACAACGCAAGGCCTTCAAAGGCGGATAAAGCGCGTATTTTTGCGGAGAGAATAAAGCGCGGTGAAAAAAGGAAATTGATTGTCGACGGATATCCTAAAGGTATAGGAAAACAGGTTTTGCGAGAAAACAGGTATTGGTACATAAGCAAAAAAGAACTGGGAAGACGTATTGACGCATTGGCGGACTGCCATGAGCGGTACAGGAACGACAGCGTCTCTAAGCTGCCCAAACACATTGATGTAGTCTGCGTGCTCAAGAAGCTTGGCGCGCCGGCTTATGCCGCGCAAGCGGGTATAGACGTCAGCCGGCTTAAAAAGGCGCTTATTTGCAGTAAAGACTACCGGAGAAGGTATAGCGTCGCTTTTGCGCTTGACGAATTGGGCTTGTTTGACAAATGCATAGAACAGATAACAAAAGCGGAACAGCTTATACGGGATGTATAATAATTCTTTGAGATGCCTCGTCAATATCCTCAAGTTGTAGCAGCGCTTTATAGCCGTCAATCTGCTTTTTTTCTGGCAGGCGGGTAACAATTGCGGCGCCGCTGCCGACAACGGTTATGGAGAACTCTCTCATCATTTCACAAAGGGCGTGAACGGTGCCGCCTCCGGCAATAAAATCATCTATTATAAGCGCTTTTTGCCCCGCGCTTACGGCGCGCTTAGAAAGCGACATAGTCATCATGCGCCTTGATGAATTCGCAAGATAATTTATTGTGACCACCGACCCTTCGGTTATTTTTAAATCACGCCTTGCCACCACAAGCGGTTTTCCAAGGGCGCGCGCTACAAGCAGCGCAAGCGCGACTCCTTTTGTTTCAACGGTAACCACAAAATCAGCGTTGGCGCGAACAAACATGGCCGCGAGCATATCCGCCATGGGGCCTAAGTACTTGGGGTTTGAAAGAATATCAACGGTATAAATATATCCGCCGGGCAGTATACGCGAAGGGTCTGACAAACGCGCGGACACATCGTACAGCAAGGCTGTTTTTTGCTCGGGAGAAAGCGAAGGAACATATCGTACACCGCCGCCCGCGCCGAGAGACACTTCAATTTCGCCCTGGCCGAACTTTTTAAACATATTTTTAAGCATAGATATATCTTCGCTCATTGTCGATTTGGCGGCTCCGAATTTATCGCAGAAGACTTTTAGCTGAAAAGACCGCCCGGGCTCGTTAAGCAGCATGGCCGACACTATTGCCAGCCGGGTTTTTCTGTCCGCCTTTTCCATAACGATACCTCACTATTATTATTAACATTTATTATAATGTGTCTGTCCGCAAATTTAAATACTTTAAGCCTTTTTTGTTGATATTGCGCTTATGTTTGGAGTATAATGCATTGATATGCGGCAAGTAACAAAACAAAGAGGGTATACATGATCTGTTTGCGGCAGTTCAAAGATAAAAGCATACATTTTATTGGCATCGGCGGGTGCAGCATGAGCGGTCTTGCCGTAATATTGAAGGATCAGGGCTTTTCGCCCAAGGGCTCGGACATAAGCGAATCTGTTTTTACCAATAAGCTTGCCAGCTGCGGCATACCTTTTGTTATAGGTCACAGCGAAGAGAATCTTGGCGATGCGGCGCTTGTTGTTTACTCCGCGGCTATAAAACAGGGAAACCCCGAGTTTGACGCCGCAAAAAGGCGCGGGCTTCCCATGCTTGAACGCAGCGAACTGCTCGGGCTTATAAGCCGCCAGTTTAAAACGGTAGTTGGTATTGCCGGATGCCACGGGAAAACAACTATAACCTCAATGTGCGCGCTTATACTCCGCGAAAGCGGCATCGACTTGACGGTTCATATAGGCGGCATGGTTGATTTTCTCGGCGGTGGCGTGGCGGTTGGCGATTATCCCGCGTTTCTTACGGAGGCGTGCGAATATGTCGGCAGCTTTTTAAAGCTTAAGCCTACGCACGCGCTTGTCAACAATATTGACGATGACCATTTGGATTATTACGAAAACATTGATGAAATTTATAACGCGTACAAAGAGTACGTAAACCTTCTTCCCGCGGACGGGGTGCTTTTTGCGTACGCGCATGACCCGCTGGCAGCAAAGCTTGCATCTCAATGCGGGCACAGAACGGTCACTTTTGGGTTCTCGAATGCGGACTATACCGCAGTTGACGAGTCTTATGATGAAAACGGCTGTGCTTCGTTTACCGTATGCTCGCCGCGCGGCGACGCAAATGTGCGGCTATTTGTTGTGGGGCGGCACAATATGGCCAACGCCCTCGCCGCAATAACGGTGTGCAGTGAGGTGTTTGGCGTTAACCCCGCCAGTGCCGGAGAGGCGCTGAAAAGCTACCGTCTCGCGGGGCGGCGGTTTGAGCTGATGGGAGAGAAAAACGGGGTTAAGATAATACACGACTACGCGCACCACCCCAGCGAGATTGCGGCGTGCCTTGAAGCCGCGTCAAGATATCCTCATAAAAAGCTTATTGCTGTTTTTCAATGCAACTCATTCACACGCGCTAAAACGCTAAGGCACAAGCTTGCGACGTGTTTTGGTTATGCCGATATAGTTATTGTTCCGGATATATATCCGGGAAGAGATATCGACAGGGGAGAGATACACGCGCGCGATTTGGCGGACACAATCGGGCGGTACGCAAAATGCCTGTACATACCTACATTTGAAGAAATAAACGAATATATTGAAAAGAACGCTTCCGGCGGGGATATAGTGGTAACGCTTGGCTCGGGCAGCGTTGGCAGAGAAACAAAAAAACTGATATAATTGCGTTAATACTTTTTTTTAATGGAGTATTTTATATATATCGGGTAAAATGGATAATCAGGAAAAATAAGAGACGCGGTTAAGCGGGAATATAGGCAAGCCCGGTATAAATTAGCTAAGTATTATGGGAGCGGCGATATGAAATATTGGTTTAAATCATTGTTCGGAAAAAACAAAAAAGAGCAGCCGGATGTTTCGCTGTTAGAAATAGAACCGGACGAATCTGACGGAATTGAGGGCGGCGACGTTGGGACGGTAAGCAAAAAGAGGGAGCGCCGTTCTTGGAGCAAAAAGAAAAAGGCGCTTTTTGCGTCTTTGCTTGTCGTCGGTTTGGCGCTTATAACCATCTTTGCGTACGCTATGTCAATATGGTTTAACCCTTTGGGCGAGTGGAGGACGACGGCGGATCAAATTTCTCCCCCTGTTACCGCTCCTCCCGATAAAACGCCGAACATAACCGGAGACGACATACAAACTCCCGAACCTACCGTGGATCCGTACGAGGAGCTTCTTTCAAAGGCGGATATGGATTTTTTAAAGGATATTATCAATGTAATGCTTATAGGCGTCGATTATGCCGAAGAACGTGAGACGTGGAAGGGGAAGAAGGCTTTTCACGCCGACGTAATGATGATTATGGCTATCAATACAAAGACAAATGAAGTCAATCTTATTTCGCTGCCGCGCGACACCTACGCTAATATACCGGGAGTAAAAGGAATATATAAATTAAACGCTTCAATAGACTGCGGCGGAGGCTGGCCGACCGACTCGGGGTTTAATAAAGTGTGCAAAGCCGCTTCCTGGATGCTCGGCGGTAAAATACCCGTGGAATATTATTATGCCGTTGATATGGCGGCGGTAAAGCAGCTTGTCGACAGCATAGGCGGAATTGATTTTGAAATAGAGTTTAATTATAAAATGCAGGGGCGTTCGTACACTAAGGGAATGCAGCATTTAGACGGGCAGGCGGTGCTTGATTATCTGCGTGTTCGGCATTTAGACAGCGATTTGAAAAGGACCGGCAGGCAAAAAAAGCTGTTGGTTGAGATATTTAAAAAAGTAAAAGAAAACGGCGATTTATTCCACATACCCGATATGCTCGCCGCGTTTGAGGGCAATTTTTATACAAATACGACTTTGGGGCAGACAGCCGGACTGGCGGCTTTCTTTTACCAGTATGTCGACAGCGAAAGCATACAACTGCATTTGATGGAGGGGAACCCTAATAAAAACGTAAACATATTTAACTGGAACTTTTTAATCACCAATCAAAAGAAAAGGGTTGCTCTTATAAAAAAAATATACGGTATAACCGTTAAGCAATATGAGGATTTCACTATTGAAAGGGCGTCATTTTTATGGGAATCGATGCAGGCGGGAGTTATAACTGAAAAGACGGAACCTATTTTAAAAAAAGTAAAAGCAGCGTTGGATGAGGATGCCCTAAGGCCGGAAAAGCCGGCGCCCGCTCCCCCGCCGCCTGTCGATCCGGAGGAACCGGATACCGAGCCCACGCCCGAGCCCACGCCTGAGCCGACAGCGCCTCCGGGAGGATGGAGAAAATACGGCGCCGATATTTGGGATTTGTATAATCTGGCGGTAAGCCAGTATGAGCAGCTTTTATCTTGGAGCGCAAAATATGTCTCGGAAGAGAATACTGCCGAATACAAAGCGACAAATACCGAACTTAAAAAGAACGTCGAAAGCCTTTGCGCTTTGTTCTCTATTAAAAAACCGGACTGGAAGGTAAACTATGAAAAGGAAACCAACGAGATTCTTGTGGATTTCAGATAATTAATATTGTTGCCGGCGGCCGCGCGGCGGTAAGAAAAGCTTTCCGGACAGGCGGCGCAAAAAATTACGTCGAAAAAAATAGTGGTTTTTTCAACAAAAAAGGTATATAATAAAAACCGCATTCCGCCCGATAACAAATAAAAATATTATTCGGCGGTTTAGTTTTCTAAAAAATCTATAAACAAATACGAGGTACAACATGGCAGCGGTTTATAATCCATTTGAAAGCGCACAGGAACAATTTGATAAGGTGGCGGATATACTCGGGCTTGAAAGCGGCGTTAGCGAGCTGCTGCGTCAACCGATGCTGGAAACGCATTTCTCCATTCCGGTTAAAATGGACGACGGCTCAACAAAGGTGTTCAAGGCCTTTAGAATAAGGCATAACGACGCCAGAGGGCCCGCAAAAGGCGGAATACGTTTTCATCCTCACGAAACAGCCGATACGGTGCGCGCGCTTTCCATGTGGATGACTTGGAAATGCGCGGTGGTTGATATCCCCCTGGGCGGCGGAAAGGGCGGCGTAATTTGTGACCCGCACAACTTATCGCTTGCCGAGCAGGAAAGGCTGTGCCGCGGATATATCCGTCAGATATACACGCAGCTGGGCGCTAACCGCGACGTGCCCGCGCCGGACGTTATGACTAACGGGCAGCATATGCTTTGGATGCTTGATGAATATGAAACAATTACCGGAGGACGCCGCCCCGATATGATTACCGGCAAGCCTGTTGGCATGGGCGGTTCGCTGGGGCGCACGGAGGCTACCGGCTACGGCGTCGTTTATGTTCTGAAGAACCTGCTGCGCGAAATGAACATACCGATTGAGTCTACCACAGCCAGTATACAAGGGTTTGGGAACGTGGCGGAATATGCGGCCAGAATGTATACGGAGCTGGGCGGTAAGATTATTGCGGTATCCTGCTGGAACCAGGCGGACGCAAAGGCATACACGTTCAAAAACGAAATGGGCTGCGACATTGAACAGCTGGTGAGCATAAAGGATTCGTTTGGCGGCATAGACAAGGAAAAAGCGTCGGCTTACGGGTATCAGGTGCTTTCGGGAGCCGAATGGTTAAAACAGGATGTTGACATACTTATTCCCGCGGCGCTGGAAAACCAGATTACTCCGGCGGTATTTCCCGATATATCTTCAAAGGTGAAAATTATCTGCGAAGCGGCAAACGGTCCTACCACACCCGATTGCGACGCGTTGATTCGCGAACGCGGAATTACTCTTTTGCCCGACTTTCTTACCAATGCCGGCGGCGTAACCTGCAGCTATTTCGAGCAGGTGCAATGCGGTATGAACTATTTTTGGGATAAAGCCGAGGTTTTCGAAAAGCTGGAATACAGCATGACAAAGGCTTTTAGCGCGGTATACAAGCTTGCCGTGGAGAAGAATCTGTACATGCGGGACGCCGCCTACATTATCGCCATAAACCGTGTGGCAGACGCGGTAAGATTGCGCGGCTGGGCATAAAGCAAAGAGCATAATAAGGGGTGCCGTGGCGGCATCTCTTTTTTATTCCGGCAAAGGCTGCTCCAGCATTGATTCAAACTGTTCCTCGCTTATAATCTTAACGCCAAGAGCGACGGCTTTGTCAAGCTTGCCGCCCGCGTTTTCTCCGGCAAGCACAAAATCGGTCGCTTTGCTTACGGAGGATACCACCTCGCCGCCCGCCGCCTCAATCCGCTCTGTCGCCTCTTTGCGCGTATACCTGGAAAGCGCGCCCGTAAGAACCACCCTTTTTCCGGAAAGCGGCGTGAGGGCACTTTGTTTTTTGTCAAACACGGGAGCGACGCCCGCCGCCAACATATGCTCGATTATTCTTTTAGCCCTGTCGTCTTTAAAAAAGGCGGTAATATTGTCCGCCAGCGTTTCGCCTATGCCGTCGACGCCCATAAGGCTTTGCGTGTCCGCCGACATTAAAGCGTCAACGCTGTCATATTTATTCGCCAAATCCTTTGCGGTTTTTGCGCCTATACCGGGTATGCCAAGCGCGTATATAAAAGCGCTAAAAGGGCGCGTTTTGCTCGCCTCAACAGCGGCTTTTAAGTTCTGCGTCTTTTTTTCCCCGAAGCGTTCGAGCTTTCGTATCTTATCGTAATCAAGGTAGTATAAATCTGAAACGTCGGTAAGCCCCAAACACTCAAAAAAAGCTTCCGCGGTTTTATCCGAAAAGGTTTCTATATTCATTGCATCGCGCGACGCGAAATGCACCACCGAACGTATAAGCTGAGGGCGGCAGACAAGGGCGTTGTTGCAAAACAAATGCGCTCCCTTTTCTATAACGCGTGAGCCGCACGCGGGACAGTGTTGGGGAACAGGTATTTCCTTCGCGTTGTCTTTGCACTCCGCTATGCCCAGCACTTCGGGTATAACGTCTCCCGAGCGCCTGATAAAAACGCTGCAGCCCAATTTGAGCCTTTTGCGCGCTATATCGCCCGCGTTATTAAGCGTGGCTTTGCTTACGGTAACGCCGCCTATATCCACCGGCTCAAGGACGGCGGACGGGGTAAGCTTGCCCGTGCGCCCCACCTGCCATATAACATCGCGGAGCATTGTCGTTTTCTCGTCCGCCTCAAATTTATACGCCACCGCCCATCGGGGAAATTTTTGAGTAAACCCAAGGCGTTCGCGCGCGGTTGTGCTATCGACTTTTATAACTATTCCGTCGATAAGATAATCAAGCGACGAGCGTTTGTTCTCTATATCCCGCACGGTTTTCATGATTTCGGGCACCGTATTCGCCGTTTTAATATCCTCGCTGACAGGAAAACGGTTTTCACGCAGAAAATCCAGCATTTTTGTGTGCGTGTCAAACATTTCGCCGTCTTTATAATTAATACCGTAGCAAAACAGGCTCAAGCTTCGTTTTGCGGTTTCGGCGGGATTTAGATTGCGCAGCGCTCCGGCGGCGGCGTTACGCGCATTTTTTAAAGGCTCTTCGGCTTTAAGGTTATATTCGCGAAGGACCGATAAGCGCATAAGCGCCTCGCCGTTTACTTCAAGCAACCCCTTGTAATCTATGGATAAAGGTACGCTTTTAATGGTTTTAACCTGCGGCGTTATTATCTCCCCCATAGTTCCGTCTCCGCGTGTGGCGGCGGAAACTAAAATTCCATTGTCGTAACGCAGGTTTACGGTTAGCCCGTCGTATTTGTATTCAATAATATAAGTAAACTTTTCATCCGAAAACTTTCGGGCGCGCGCTTCCCACGCAAGCAGTTCTTCTTCCGTCCGCACCTTATCGAGGCTGTAGAGCGGCGAGAGATGCTCCTGCTTGACAAAGCCGGACAGCATTTCTCCGCCTACCCGCCGCGTAGGCGAATCGGGGCGCACATAACCCGTCTTTTGCTCCAAACTTACTAACTCGTCATAAAGTTTATCGTACTCGGCGTCGCTGACGCTTGGGTTATCGAGCGTATAGTAACGGTACATGTATTCCGTCAGCCGCTTAACGAGAGCGTCTATTTTCTGTTTATCCATTCTTAATCCTTAAATAAGTTTAAGCGGCGCGAAAGCCACAAACATTTTCTTCTCTCCTTCGGAATCAAACCGCACAACCGCAATCTTTTCATTGCCTTCGCCGTTTGTGGAAATTATTCTGCCGTTTCCGAACTTGGGATGAGACACGGCTTTTCCGGTGCGAAATTCTGACGGCTCGTGCTGCGCTTTTTTGGAAACGCTCGCAAGGGGCATACCTATTTGGCCATGTGCAAAGGAATGGGCGCTTTGACTTGCCGGTTCGCGTGACAAGTATTGATTGGTGTGCCGCTTAACTCCCGCGGTTTCTATGCAATCATGCGGCACCTCATCTAAAAAGCGGGAACGCCTGCTCGGTACCCGTTCAAAACCGCCGGCGGCTCGCACATATCTTGTACGGCTCCAGGTAAGGTAAAGGCGCTTTTTGGTGCGGGTCATCCCTACGTAGCATAACCGGCGCTCTTCCTCTAAGCTGCCGTCCATAAGGCTAAGATTATGCGGGAGAAGCCCTTCCTCAAGCCCGACAATAAACACAATGGGGAACTCAAGACCTTTTGCGCCGTGCAGCGTTGTCAGAGTTATATTTCCTTCGTCCGAGCCGGCCGCGTCCGTGCCGGATATAAGCGCGTTGCGCTCGAGAAACGCTTCAAGAGAGTGCGGCGGCGGCGTCTCCCGTATAAAATCCGCCGCGCTTTTAAAAAACTCCTCAATATTCAAAAGACGCATTCGGCCGTCGGGAGTGGTGTCGCTTTGCATGTTCTCCAAAAGCCCAGAAGCTTTAAAAACCTGTTCTATGGTATCAAGCACCGTTTGCTCGTTCATTTTTGCGCGTATGTCCGCCAGCACACCGGCAAATCGCCGAAGCGCACCTTTTGCTTTTTCAGGCAGTATTTCATCT
This sequence comes from uncultured Christensenellaceae bacterium, assembly GCA_964586785.1. Lineage (GTDB taxonomy): Bacteria > Bacillota > Clostridia > Christensenellales > SZUA-584 > SZUA-584. The sequence goes on along the minus strand of CAZPHS010000002.1, from coordinate 96,615 downwards.
GAGTCTAGGCTTGCCTGCATAAGCGAAACGCGCCGCGAACGCGCCGCAACCAACAGTTTTCCCAATGTTACATCGCCTATACCCCTGCGCGGTACACCGATTGCCCGCATAAAGCAAACATCAGCCGCGGGATTGCATAAAAGGTTTAAGTAAGCCAGCAAGTCTTTTATCTCTTTGCGCTCATAAAAACTTTGGCCGCCGTATATTTTGTAGGGAAGGCTTCGTTCCTTTAACTTATTTTCAATAACGCGCGACTGGCTGTTCATACGGTAAAGCACAGCGATATCATCCGCCGCGTATTTGCCCTCCCTTATAAGGCTTGCCGCCTTTTCCGCGACGAACTGCGCCTCCTCGAGATCGCTCTCCGCGGCAAACTCAAGAGGCTTCTGCCCCGTTTTTGTGGAAGACCAAAGCTTTTTCCCCATACGTCCGATATTATTATTGATAACGCCGTCGGCCGCATCGAGTATATGCTGATGTGAGCGGTAGTTTTGCTCCAACCGTACTATCCGCGCTCCGGGGAAATCTTTACCGAAATCAAGAATGTTGGTAATGTCGGCGCCGCGCCAGCCGTATATGGATTGATCGTCGTCGCCCACTACAAATATATTTCCGCCGCCCTTCGCGAGAAGCTTAACTATATGGTATTGCACGGCGTTTGTATCCTGATATTCGTCCACCATTATATATAAAAAACGTTTGCGGTATTTATACAGCACATCGGGGAATTGGCTGAACAAATCAAGCGTTTTTATAAGCAAATCATCAAAATCCATAGCATTGTGCAGGCGCAGACGCTCCTCATATCGCGAGTAAACCCGCGCGGCATATTTAATAGTATCTCCTTCGCCGTAGGTTTCAATAAACGAGCCGGGGCTTACGCAGGCGTTTTTGGCGCGGCTTATTAAAGCGCGTACCGCGCGCGGCTCCGCGGCATCGCGGGAAACATCTATTTCTTTTAATATATCCTTTACAATGCTTTGCGAATCGCCGGCGTCGTATATCGAAAACGCCGATGTATAACCGAGCCTGCCGCCCTCAATACGCAATATTTTGGCGCACATTGAATGAAAAGTACAAACCCACATATCCTTGGAATCGGGCACCAAGGCGGCTATGCGGTTTTTCATTTCGGCGGCCGCTTTATTGGTAAATGTAATCGCAAGTATGTTATAAGGATAAACGCCGTTTTCGATAAGGTAAGCGGCGCGGGTTGTAAGGACGCGGGTTTTCCCCGAGCCCGCTCCGGCAAGAACTAAAACGGCGGCATCCTTCGATAAAACCGCTTCGCGCTGTCGGTCGTTTAAGCTGCTAAAATCCATTGCCCCTCTCCTTAAAGCCTCTCAAGCACGGATTTGTATCCTCCGGTGCCGTAATTAAGGTAGCGGTTGACACGGCTTATCGTCGCGGTGCTTGCGCCTGTAAGCGAGGAAATTTCATGACAGGTTCTCCCTTGCGACAAAAGCTGCGCGACGCGCAGGCGCTGCGATATAGATTTAAGCTCGGATATTGTGCAGATATCCTCAAAGAACATATAGCATTCTTCTTTGGAGTTTAAAGATAAAATTGCGGTGAACAGTTTATCAAGATCATCAGATTTAAGTTTTGACTTATACATATTTGTATCATCTCCATCCCTGCGGCAAGGGCAGTCGCGCGTAACCATCGTATTGCCTCTATTTTACCACACCCGCGCAAGGGCACCAAGCCGTACTTTTTTTGTAACAAATGCGTAATCTTTTTGACATAAAGATTTGTTTGATTTATAATAGGTTTAAAATCAGCCTGGCGGACGCGGTAAGCTGATACCCATGCCGTATGTTACCTGAAAAGACAGCGGGGATTGCCGGTTATAGGGGACGGTACCGTATGCTTTTTGACAATTGACTACATTAGGTGTATAATTACGGCAAATTGAATCAGGAGTAATTCGAATGAAAAGAACGGTAACCTTATTCTTAATATTGGCTGTTCTGGGCGCGGTTTTTATACCGGCGGCCGAAGCTTATGCCATGCCTTATTTTGAGGACGCTACAATAACGGGCGATAACGTAAACGTCCGTATACGCCCGACCACCGATTCGCCCAGCATCGCCACTTTGCAAAAAGGAGACAGGATAGGTGTTTTCTGTGAGGAGGCCGAAGGCTGGTATCGCATTATTTACGGCAACTACCGCGGTTACATAAGCAAGGAATTTGTGTTTTTACCGTCCGCAAATTCCAAGGTAGGCAATATAAAAGAAACGGTCAACCTGCGCCAGAATCCCGGAACATACAGTTCCGTGGTTATGACGCTTGACGCCGGCACCGGCGTTATTATAAAGGATTATTCAGGAGACTGGTATTATATAGAGGCCGAGCTGATGACGGACGACGATGAGGAGGAAGATCCGGATGCGGAACAGTCGGAAGAAGACTTCGATGAATATGATGAACCCCAGAATGTGGCCAGGGGCTATGTTCATAAGGATTATGTGCAATTAAGCTCGGGCGATACCCCTATTACTCTGCTGGAAAAAGGCATGTCGGGCGCGTCCGTTAGAAACCTGCAGCAGAATCTGCGTAAACGCGGGTTTTTACAGGCGTCGGCCACGGGCTTCTTTGGCGAACAGACGGAAGCCGCCATAAAACTGTTTCAGAAAAAGGCCGGGCTTAAACAAGACGGCAAGGCGGGTCCTAAAACGCTGGAAGTGATTTTTAGCGATAAAAAGATTTCAATTTCGCAGGCGGAGCTTTACGGTGTAAGAGACGTAAAACTATCTTCATGGAACAGCATAAAAAATATATTTGACAGAGGAACAAAGGCGCTGGTAACGGACGTGAGGACGGGAAGGAAGTTTTGGGTTAGGCGCTACGGCGGCACATTGCATGCCGATACGGAACCGCTTACGGCTAACGACACGGCTATTATAAAAAAGAACTACGGCGGCGGCTATTCGTGGAATCGCCGGGCAATATGGGTGACGGTAGGCGGGGTTACTTACGCGGCTTCGATGAATTTCTATCCCCACGGCAATTACAAGATTAAGGATAACGGGTTCCCCGGTCATTTCTGTATTCACTTTAAAGATTCCAAGCTGCATTTATCGGGAACATCCAGGGCAGGAACAACATGTCCGGAGCACCAGCGCGCGGTTCAGTACGCCTATAACAAGGGCAAAAAGTAATATAAAGACGCAGCCTTCTTTTGCGCATCGCGGCGGAAGAAGGCTTTTTGTTTTTATATTAAACAGTAATAGATTTTAGTATAATAGGCAGGCTTAAAAGCATATTTATATTTGTATATGCATTAAAGGAGATTTTGTGATGAGAAAATCACGCGCTTTTCTGCTGGCATTATCGGTCGGCATTATTTTTTCCGCTTTAACATGGGTTATCGCCACATCAAAATATACCGGTGACGAAGGGCAGCTCTCTCTCGACGAATTCCACCGCGTGCAGGAGATTATCAAAGACCATTATCTTCGTGATTTCGATATGCGGGAGTTGCAGTATGCCGGTTTGAAAGCGATTGTTGCGTCGCTGGGCGACCCGTACAGCGTGTATTATACGCCGGAGGAATTTTCGGTGTTCAACCAGAACTCGTCCGGAGAGTATTACGGCGTAGGTATGAGTATAAAGATTGACGAGTTAACCGGCTTGGCGGTAATCACCAGTTTTATGGAGGATTCGGTCGCGCAGGAAGCCGGTCTTGAGGTTGGAGACTTAATAGTTTCGATAGACGGCAAGGATGTCACAAAAAAATCATTGACCGATATACGTATATTTTGCGTAGGCGAGGATGGCACGCCCGTAACCATTGGAATCATGCGGGGAGATAAAACGCTGGAATTTACTATGCTGCGCAGATCGTTTCATCAGGACATGGTTGAATACTATATGCTGGAGGACGGCATAGGGTATATGCGAATAAAGCAATTCGGCGGAAACTGCGATACGCTTTTTATTGAGGGCATTGAACATTTTAAACGCGGCGAAGCGCGCGGAATAGTGTTTGACTTGCGCGGCAATCCGGGCGGCTACATGGATAAGGTTGTAAAGATGCTTGACACGCTGCTGCCGCAAGGGACGCTTGTATATACGGAAGATAAGCACGGCGGCAGAAAGACATGGGAGAGCGACGCGGAGTCTTTATCGTTTCCTTTAGTCGTGCTTGTTAATGAGCATACCGCGTCGGCGTCCGAAATCTTCGCCGGAGCAATACAAGACTATAACGCGGGCGCTATAGTGGGAACGCGCACATTCGGCAAGGGCGTCGTGCAGGACGTAATTTCCATAGCGTCCGCCGGCGGCGCCGTTAAGATTACGTCGTCACAGTATTTTACGCCCAAGGGCAGGAGCATAGACGGAAACGGCGTTTATCCCGATTATTACGCCGAGAACGCCAAAGATGGGGACGCTCAGCTTGATAAAGCGCTTGAGATACTCAAATTAATAATTGCGGACAAAAAATAACACAATACTTGAAAGCGCATTTTTTGGCTGATACAATGGGTGTGCTTAGCTTGTACTTTACTGTATATAATAACTTAAGGAGAAAATGATGCACGATATTATTGTCGTCGGGGCGGGCTGCGCCGGACTGTCGGCAGGATTGTACGCCGCGCGGGCGGGGCTTAACACTCTTATAATTGAGAAAATGTTTCCGGGCGGCCAGATAACCCGCACGCAAAGCGTTGAGAATTATCCCGGGTTTCCTGAAGGCGTACAGGGGCTAGACCTTGCAATGATGTTTAAAAACCATGCCGAAAGAGCCGGAGCCGTTATAGAAACCGCGGAGGTTACGGGCTTTGACATTGAAGGCGCCGAGAAAAAAATAGTGACTGCGAATAATATTTACAAGGCAAAAACCGTAGTGCTGGCAATGGGAGCGTCGCATAGGGAGCTGGGGCTGTCGTCCGAGAAAAAATTCATCGGCTCGGGCGTGTCATATTGCGCAACTTGCGACGGAACTTTTTTTCGGGGAAAAAATGTAGCGGTTATAGGCGGAGGCGACACTGCTGTCGGAGACGCGTTGTATCTCGCAAAGCTTGCGAAACACGTCTATTTGGTGCATCGCCGCGACGAGCTGAGGGCGCAAAAAGCGCTGCAAAAGACGGCTCTGCAAAATGAATTGATTGAATTTGTCTGGGACAGCGAGGTTTTGGAAATTGAAGGCGAAGATTCGATAAACGCAATTCGTGTCCGTAACAAAAAAACATTTGAAGAACGCGCAATTGACGTGTCCGGCGTATTTATTGCCGTAGGAACTTCGCCGCATACGCAAGAATTAACAGATATTATTGATACTGACGAGTTAGGATACATCGTTACGGATAACGGTATGCACACGAGCATTGCGGGCGTATTTGCGGCTGGGGATATCGTCGCCAAACCGCTGCGGCAGGTGGTAACCGCGGCGGCGGACGGCGCCATAGCCGCGTTTGGCGCGCGAAGCTATATCAGAGGAAACGAGTAGGTGCATACCAATTTGCACAATGGTATAACAGAAAGTATAATAAGCCGTAATTCGGAGGCGTTATGGGTAAACTTTTCGGAACTGACGGTGTTCGCGGCGTTGTAGGCGAAAAACTTTCGTGCGAGCTGGCTTTTAAGCTTGGGCAGGCAGGCGCGCACGTTTTGATGGGCAAGGTACACAAGGCGCGGATACTTATAGGGCGTGATACGCGCATATCGGGCGATATGCTTGAAGCCGCAATGATTGCGGGAATATGCTCCGTTGGCGCGGAAGCGGTTGTTACGGGTATAATACCGACATCGGGCATCGCGGTTTTAACGAGGGACTATGAAGCTGACGCGGGCGTGGTGATATCCGCGTCGCACAATGATTCGCAGTATAACGGCATTAAATTTTTTAATTGCGAAGGCAAAAAGCTGCCTGATGAGGTTGAAGAGCGCATAGAGAGCATTATACTTGACAACAGCGAAGCAATAGACCTGAAAATAGGAACAAGCGTCGGGCGCAGGGTAAGGGCGGTCAACGCGGCGGCAGAATACAAAGAATTTTTACTTTCAACAACGGACACTAATTTAAGAGGGCTTAAAATTGTGCTGGATTGCGCGCACGGCGCGGCGTCCGCAATAGGTCCCCGCGTATTTTCAGAGCTTGGCGCGGAGGTAATACCGTATTACAATACGCCTGACGGAATAAATATAAACGATAATTGCGGCTCAACACATCCGCAGAAGCTGCGCCAGCTTGTTTTTGAATCGGGCGCGGATTTGGGATTCGCTTTTGACGGCGACGCGGACAGGCTGATTGCCGTTGACGAGCATGGGCTTATTATTGACGGAGACCAGATTATGGCCGTCTGCGCGGCGGATTTAATGCAGCAGGGGCTTTTAAAAAAGAACACGCTTGTGTGTACGGTTATGAGCAACTTAGGGCTTGATATAGCCATGAAAGAGCGCGGAATAAAGCTTATCAAAACCCGGGTTGGCGACCGTTATGTGCTTGAACAGATAGAAAAGGGAGATTATTCGCTTGGCGGGGAGCAGTCCGGACATATCATATTTTCCGATTATTCTACAACCGGCGACGGAATATTAACGGGCGTGCAGGTTGCGTCCATTGTGAGGCGAAGCGGTAAGGCCTTATCAAAGCTGGCGGATATAGTAAAGATTCTTCCTCAAGTGCTTGTTAACGCGCGCGTTAAGGACGAATATAAAAACGTAATAATGGAAGATAAGCGAGTTAAAGAACGCATTGATACGCTTGAAAAGCAATTGGGCGGCAAAGGCCGCATACTTATACGTCCCTCGGGCACCGAGCCGCTTGTTCGGGTTATGATTGAGGGGCGGGATAAAAAAGAAATTGAGCGCCAAGCCGTGGATATGGTAAGGTTTATCGAAAGCCATCTCGCATAAAGATATATTGCGGCATATCGGACGTTATATTTTTTTAAGCGCCTAACGAGCTAAAAAGCGCCGGGCGCGTGCTTTTAAAGACGTTAAGGCATTTAAATATAATGTTTTTAAAAAGTTTACCCAAAAGCTTGCGAATAACAGCGCATATGATGTAATATATTTCTTAAGTACAGATATTATCACATATTAATTTTAAGGAGGGTTTTCCCATGTCTCCGTACAAAAATTTCTTAGCGGCAACCAAAGCCTTTTTTAACAGCAATGCTTTTTTAAAGTTTTTGCTTAGCGCGCAGATTTTCATTTTCGCTGCGGGAGGCTTGTTCTACTTGCTCGGATTATTTATCATTGAAGTATATGAAGCCTTTGTGTGTTTGGGAACAATATTAATCTGGGCGGGACTTTTGCTTTCAGTGATAAAGGAAGATAGTCTAACAATGGTAATATCAAGCGGCACGATTGCTCTTGGGAGCCTTGTTGCTTGGATAATAGGTCTTGCGGGAAGAAATTACGGTTTCGGTATTGTGGTGGGCGGCAGCTTTTTGTTCACTCCGTTTTTCTACTTTTTGATTTTTGCTGCCATAGCGATTGTTATATTTGTAAAGGCGGAAAAGTTCAGATCCATGCGCGCCGCCTCGGCGGCGAAATCGGCCGGATACGCGTGCCCGGGCTGCGGAAACTTTGTCGCTTATACATCGGCTTTTTGCCCGTCCTGCGGAACAAAACGTCCGGAGCAGCAGTATGCTCCACCCGCGCAGCCGGTACAGTCCGCCGCGCCCGCTTCGGAAGCGACGGGAAACAAATGCGTTTCATGCGGCGCCGATTTGCCCGAAGGGGCGGCTTTTTGCGGAAAGTGCGGCTCGGAGCAATAGCTCACAATAAATATACACGGAAAGATTTATTTGTGACGTCTTTTGGAAGATAACGTGTAAGAGCCGCTTTAAGTCGGGCGGCTCTTTTGTGCGCTTTTTTATGCGTTTAAGACCGCGGTCAGCATAAGAGACAGTGCATGAAGCGTCGCCATGCGGCGAATGGCGGAACGGTCGTTCGCGAGCTTTCGAGCCAGATACAGCTTTTTCGCTTCGCTGTATGATTTGCTCTTAACGGCTATATATACAAGTCCGACGGGTTCAAGTTCGGTACCGCCGTCCGGACCGGCAATTCCGGTGACGCCGACACCTATGTCGGCGCCGAATACTTCTCTTGAGCCTTTCGCCATTTCTTTTGCGGTTTGCTCCGAGACGGCGCCAAACAGTTTAAGCGTATCGCTTTTCACGCCAAGCAGCTTTAGCTTGCTATCGTTAGTGTAGGCGCAGATACCGCCTTTAAATACAAATGAAGCGCCAGGAATATCCGTTATGGCCGCGCTGACCATGCCGCAGGTGCAGCTTTCCGCCGCCGCCGCGGTAATCCGCTTATTTTTTAGCTCCCGTACAAGAACATTTTGCAGGCTCTCCGCGTCTATTCCGTATACGGCGCCGCCAAGCTTTTCTTTGATAGTATTTATAACGGGGTCAATAAGAGCGTCAGCCGCCGCGGCGTCGGCCGCTTTCGCGCTTACACGCACTTTAACCTCGCCCAAAGCCGCGTAAGGAGCCACGGTAGGGTTATTCGAACTTATCATTAAGTCGATTAAAGCGTTTTCAACGGCAGATTCGCCAAGACCAAATATATTAACCGTTTTAGAACGGATAATTGAATCTGTCATCGCCTGTAAAAACGGTACCAGATGGTTTTGAAACATCGGGCACATTTCGGAAGGCGGACCGGGAAGCATTATAACCGTTTTGCCGCCGGTTGAAAGCGCCACGCCCGGCGCAAAGCCGGCGTCATTAGGGAAGACGGTTGAACCGGCGGGTACATCGGCCTGCAGAAGATTGTTAGGCGTCATATCAATGCCGCGGTTTAAATAATAAGCCTTTATTTTTTGTTCCGAAGGGATATGCCTTTGAAGCGGCACGCCAAACATTTCCGCCACGGTTTTTTTGGTTACGTCGTCGCATGTAGGGCCAAGTCCGCCTGTCGTCAGCACTATGTCTGAACGGGATAAAGCCGCGTTTATAGCTTGCTTAAGCCGTGCCGCGTTATCGCCCACTACAGACTGATGATAAACATCTATTCCAAGCTGCGATAATTGGCGCGCGAGAAAAGCGCTGTTTGTGTTTATAATGTCTCCAAGCAAAATTTCCGTACCTATACTGATAAGCTCCGCGTTCATATTTTTTCCTTAAAGTTTAATATAACGATTATACCACAGCTGTTTTATCGCAACAAACAAACTTAATCGGAATAAGACGTTATCACCTTTAATAAAAAGAATACGAAGCCTATCTATTTGTCAGAAAGTTAAGAAAGTTGTATAATAATAAACGCTGTTAAGGAAACAATTATAAAAAGGCTTGTCAAATGAAAAAGAGACGATACGCAATCAAAAGAAAAGTAAGGAAACGCACACAGAAACGTTTTAAAATTATCTGCGCGTTGGTTGCCGCCGCCTTTTTAACAGGAGTCGCGCTGATCTACATGTCTTTGTGCAATCAGCCGGGGGAACATTTGCCGCCCAGTGACGCAATGGTTATGACGCCGCCCGACGATGTTTATCTGCCGGAGCAAACAGATGAGGCTCACGAAGATATGGGCGTATTATCCGGCGATATTCTGCCATACTCAACCGACAAAACGCATCCCGATAAACTGGGGCTTATAACCGATGTAATGGCGGACGGCGAGATTGTCAATTCTTATTCGGCAAGCGACCCTATAACGTTCGGTACGGGACGGCAGTACGCAGGCATAGACGGTATAATCACATTCCGCGGAAATAACTACAGGGATATGTCCGGCTTTGGCGCAATAAATTCAGACGCCGCATCTTTAGAGCTTGTCGCGACTAAAAAAACAGGCAAAATAGGCGGCAAGGGCGGCGGCACATATACCGGTCAGCCGCTTATAGTAAAATGGCCGGCTAAAACGCGTAACATTATGACCTCTTTGTATCAGCAATACCGGGACGATGATAATTTTGTAGAAGTCATTTATGCCACATTGAGCGGGCATATATACTTTATGGATCTTTTTACCGGAGAGCTTTCAAGAGACCCGATAGCTACGGGCGCGCCCGTTACGGGTACGGCGAGCATAGACCCAAGGGGGTATCCCGTTATCTACGCGGGCCAGGGGCTTCAGTCTAACGGCAGGGAAAACAACTGCAAAGACATGTATATGCGTGCCTACAGCCTTATCGACGGATCGCAGCTTTTAAAATTCGGCTGGCAGACCGCTGACCCTTTCGCGCACCGCGGATGGCAGGCGTACAGCTCAAGCCCGCTTATAGACGGCCAGTCCGATACGCTTATAATCCCGGGTGAAAACGGCGTCGTTTATGTATGCAGCCTTAATACTGTTTATGACGAGCAGGAGGGGAGCATCTCTATGGACGAGCAGCCTTATATGGTTAAGTACCGCTATACGTCCCCGCGCAATAAGGACGCAAGCAAAAAAGGGCGCTGGGGCACTCAAAGCTCCGCGGTTGCGTGGCGGGACAATTTGATATTTGCCGATAACGCCGGAATTCTCTCGTGCATTAACCTTAACACCATGGAGCTTGTGTACGCGAACGATTTAACAGATGACAGCGATATGACAATGGTTTTAGAGGAAGACGCGCAAAACGGTACGATTTATTTGTACAGCGGCTGTAATTACGACCCTCTGGTGCGCCCGCTCGGCGATACGGGGACGGTATATGCGCGAAAGATTAACGGCATTACCGGAGAAGTGGTTTTCGAAAAGGAATTTACCGTAAAGTCGGACGGCGGAGGCACCGGCGGCATATTGGCGTCTCCGGTTCTTGGCAAAGACGGCACCGATATGGAAGGGCTGATAGTATTCGGTGTTACTAAAGAAGTGTACGGCGGCTCCGTAACAAGCAGCCTTATAGCGCTGGATAAATCAACGTTCGAACAGGTATGGAAATATGATATGCAGACCGGCGGCTGGTCGCCCTCGTCGCCCGTGTCGGTATACACGCGGGACGGCAAAGGATATATTGTGCAGTGCGACAGCGCGGGAGACGTTGCTTTGATTGACGGATTGACGGGAAAAGAAGTAACCAGTATTAGTGTTGGCGAACCTATAGAGGCGACTCCCGCCGTTTATAATAACATGATAGTGACGGCATCCACAAAAGCAAATATTTTCTTTATTAAAATAGCATAACGGCGATAGATTACAGCGAGTTCATGTATTCAATAAAATGCGCGAAAGCGATTCCCGGTTCTTCAAGCGTCAAATCCCAGCGTTTTACCCATTCGAGAGAATAAAAGCCGGTATAGCCGGCGCCGTTTAACAGGCGTATGGTCTCTTTAACGGGCAGGTTGCCTTCTCCCACTATTTTATATTTTATTTGCGTGCCGTCCCGCACGGAATCTTTTATATGAACATGTTTAATAAACGGTCCTATATTATCTATGGTATAGGCGGGCTCCTCTCCGAAGAATCGGTACGGATGATGTATATCGTAGAGAATGCCTACATTGGCGTCTTCAAGCTCTTTAAACATCGCCCCCAAGGTTTTCGTTTTAGCGAAAAACCCGTTTGTCTCAATAAGAGGAGTAACGCTTTTATCCTTCGCGTATGACGCTATTTCAATAAGATTAGGCATAATTACCTTAAGGCTTATATCGTCAGAAGGTTCCGGAGTGGCGTTTCCAAGCAGACGTATGTAAGGCGCGCCTAAAGCGCTCGCCGTATCCACATATGCTTTGGCTTTTTCAATATCGCTTTCAAAATTAAGATTGCATGACGACGCCAAACACGGTATTGCAAGAGAAAGACGTTTAAGCTGTTTTTTTGTCGCTTCAAGCTGCCGCGAATCAATAAAGCATTCTATATCCGGCGCGTAAAGCTCGCGCTGTATGCCCCTTATTTCGATACCGTCATATCCAAGGTCGGAAGCCACGGATATTATCTCGGGGAAAGACCATTCCGGACATCCAAGGGTTGAAAAACTGATTTTCACGCTATGCCTCCTTTTTGTTTATCAGCGGCCGGCCTCTAAAACGGCGGGGTATATATTAAACATTCATTACGGATTTAAACTTTAAAAGCGCGGCGCGGAAGGATTCCATCGCGCCGGCCACGGGAGCGCCGTCCGTAAAGTCTACGCCCGCTTCTTTAAGAAGAGCGAGGGGGTAATCGCCGCCCCCGCTTTTTAAAAGCTTTGTATATGCTTCGCGCACGCCCGGGCGTCCTTCGTATATCCCCGCGGCAATCGTAACCGCGGCGGAAAAGCCCGTGGCATATTTATAAACATAAAACGCGTTATAAAAATGCGGTATACGCGCCCATTCTATTGCTATGGTGCCGCATGTTTTAATACCGCCGCCGTAATACAGCTTATTTAAGCCCGCGTATTTTTCCGACAGCGCTTCGTGCGTTAAAGGTTCTCCGCCTTCGTACATGGAATGAGATATGCGCTCAAACTCCGCAAACATAGTCTGGCGGACTACCGTGGTTCTAAACTGGTCAAGATAATGGTTTAACACGTATTTTTTAAGTACGTTATCCCCATGCTCCGAGAGATAATGCGTAAGCAGAATTTCATTAACAGTGGAGGCTACCTCCGCGACGAATATTGTATACGATGCCAGGGAATAGGGCTGCGCTTCGTCCGAATAATACGAATGAATGGCGTGCCCGAGCTCGTGCGCTATTGTGTATACGCCATCAAGGTCGGGACGGTGGTTTAAGAGCACATAAGGGTGCGTGCCGTAAGCCCCCCACGAATACGCTCCGCTTGTCTTTCCCTCGGTTTCAAAAACATCTATCCATCTTTCCGTGTACGCGCGCTTAAGCAGCGCAATATAGTCGCCGCCAAGGGGCGCCATTGCCTCTATTACAAGCTCTATAGCTTGTTCGTAGTCGTATTTTTTGTCCGTGTCGTCAACGAGAGGAACATAAACATCGTACATCGCGATATCGTCAATGTTAAGAATGCGCCGCCTTGTTTCAATATAATCATGCATTACGGGCAGGCTTTCGTGTATGCGGTTTATCAGCCCGTCGTAGAGAGCCATAGGCACGTTATCGGCGAAAAGCGATTTTTCAAGAGCGCTTTTGTAGCCGCGGACACGGGCGTAATATACGTCTTTTTTGATGCTGGTTGACAGCGTGGAGGCGATGGTGTTTATATTGTCCGCGAAGGAGCCGTAATACGCGTCAAACGCGTTTTTACGTACCTGCCTGTCTTTGTGCTGCATAAGCTCGACAAAGCGCGCGTGTGAAAGCCGCACGGCGCCGCTTGGGGTATCAACGATGCCGAATTTTAAATCGGCGTTGTTGAGCATAGTGAATATATCGCGGGCGCCCGAAGCGAAATCGGCGCTCATTGAAAGCAGTTTTTCTTCGTTTTCGCCAAGCACATGCCGCTTTTGACGAATAACGTCGCGTATCATAAAAGCATAAGGGGCAAGCTTTGCTTCTTCTGTTATATAGCTTTCAAGAGTTTCGGCGCTTTTTTTGAGCAGCGCGGGCGCGACGAAAGACGTTTCGCCCGACACCGCGACGTAAAGTGACATTGCGCGGTCGGTCATCGCCTGATAGCGCGCGTTTGAGTTGTTCTCGTCCCGCCGCATTTTCGCGTATACGTAAAGCCGCTCGCAAAGCAGCGAAACCTCGTCAATGCGCCTCAGCGCATTTAAAAGGTTTTGCGCGCTGTCCGCGAAGCCTTCTTTTAAATCTTTAAGCGAAGGCAGAATTTCGCCAAGCTTTTTGAAATCACTTTCCCACTCGTCTTCGGAAGCGTAGATATCCTCAAGCCGCCATTTATATTTTTCATCAATTTCATCGCGTTTCATGGCTTCCCCCAAAAATATAGCTTTTTCTATCATTATGCCCTTAAATGACGGCTAATACCGTAAGTCTTTACCCTTAAAAATTATCTTTTGCGAGAACCGCGTATCCATAAGCCTTGAGTGTATACGATCGTCATAGCGCAGCTTTAACTCGTGAAACCCAAGGTTCGTCGCGATTATTGTATGACGGCCTGCCGAAAACCTCTCGTTAAGAAGGTCGAAAAAATATTCGATGGTCACGTTCTTCGTCATCGGTTCGGTTCCAAGGTCGTCTATAATAAGCAGCGGCACTTCAAAAAGAGGGTTCAGATCTATTTCTTCTCCCAAGCGGTGCGCGTGGAACATTGAAAAAAGGCGGTACGCGGTATAAAGAGCCGCGGTGTATCCGCGTTCTATAACGCGGCGCATTATGCATTTGGCGCAGTATGTTTTACCGAGCCCGGCGCTGCCGGCAAATAAAAGTATGGGAATACAATCCGGAAAGCTTTCCGCGTAACGCTCAAAAATGTCTTTGTACTTCAGCATATAATCGCGCTGCGATTTATCTTGTTCTATAGGAGTATCATCAAAAATATCAAGAGAAAAATGCTCGAAGCTTATTGATTTGTCGGTTAAACGGGCGGAATCAAGCTTGTCTTCAAGAAGCATTTTTTTGAAGCATTCGCAATGTTCCGCATCGGGCAGAAAACCCGTATCATTGCATTTTAAGCAGCAGTAAACGGGGTTAAGATAAACCGCGGGGAATCCGGCTTGCTTAAGAAGAGAAGCCGCCTTGCCGCGCAACTCATTAAGCTTGTTCTCGTCGAAGGGCTCGCCCGTAATAGCATTCATAAGGCGCTTTGAAAGCAGTGATTCAAGTTGAGCATTTACCTCTTTAAGCTGCGGTACGCGCAGATATACCTCGCGTTTGCGGCGCTCCATCTCCTGTTCGTTGCGCATTTTTTTTTGCTCAAACGCCGCCAGAACATTGGATATACTCAAAGTTTACGCTCCTCCGTCCGCAAAAGGGTTTAACGCGAGATGATCGTAATTTTCGGTCGGGCGATCAAAATACGCGGCTTTAGCGGCGGCGGGACTGCCGCCCGCATTTTTCTTGGCATCGCGCTGCGCGTCCGCAAGCGATTTGATGCCCGCGGAGTGCCAGTTTGACAAAATGGAATTCAGGTATCTGTACGGGTTATCCGAAAGTGTGCTTATTTCCGCCGCGAGCAATATAGCGTCGTGACCTATGCCCCATGTTTCGTTCCAGCGCATATATACCTTGCGATTGGCTTCGGTTGGCGTTTTGTTTATGCCCGCCGTTTCGAATACGGCCATTATGCGTTCGTTAAGCGATTGTTGCGCCGCTAAGTACCGCCGCGCGTTTGTTATAGTCGTCACATGGTTATTGTACCAGTCGGTTAAAACGCCGTCGAGAGATATAAAGGGGTTTTTGCCGCGCAGGCTTGCGTTTTTTGCGGCAAAGACGATAAGCCTTTGGTCAAAGCCGTATACGTTAGTCCATTTCTGATACAGGCTTTCCTGCTCAAAAGACAGTTTAAGGCTTACTTCGCCGGCAAGATGCATCACTTCCTTTATGGAAATAGACATATCCTCGTTTTTAATATTAGATTCTGTAATGGTGCGGGATGTAATCAGCCCGCGTGTATAAAGCCTTTGAAGTATTCTGTCTAAGTATTTGAAGCTGGGCTCGCGCGCCGCCGTTGTTTGAGAACATGCGGTAAGTACGGCGTCCAGAGTGAAACCCCAGTCGCGGGTCCATTTTTCAAAAAGCTCGGTTTCGTCCTTGGTTGGCGTGCGGTTTGAAAGGCCAAGCTGTTTTAAAACGCGCGTTACGCCCATTGAAGCGGCTTTGCTTTGCGCTATAAACTCCCTCGCCTGTTCCTCGGTTGTTATGTGCCCTTCTTCAGACCATGCCTGCGCAACTTTATCTATGTACGATAGCGAAACCCGCCTGCCTTTTTGCATAATGCAGTATTCTACAAGCGCAAGCACCACTTTTTTCCCGAGCCCAAACATATCGGTATAGTCGTATATTCTGATATAATCATGCGGCGATAACTGCCGCGATCCAAAAAGATTCTGCAGCATCTGGTTAAACTCGCGTTCGGTGTAAAGCTCGTCCTCCGTTAAAACGGAGGGGGTAAAGTCTCCGAACTCAAAGCGCATATCGGTATCGTTAATTATGCGCATAAACCCTTTTTTCTGCCAGTATTCAAAAACCTCAAAAAAGTATTCTTTTGTCATTCCAAGACGCGCGCATAATATATCTATATCCGCCGCGCCGTTTACGGACGCGTATTTTAGCGTAAGCAGGTATACGCTTATAAATTTATCCGGAGCGTTTACGCAGTTTTCTATAAACCTGTTGGGCACCAGCGTTCCGGTTGAATGGTATTTAAGTTTAAGCTGCATAAGGCTCCTTCCTCATAAGTTTTTAGTGTCGCCGCGGCCATGCGCACACCCGTATTATTGCCTGATGACAGTATACGACAGCATCGCGTTGCGGTCAAACGAAGAACACAAAAGATTATTAAAATACGGCGGCATTTAGCCAAGACTATAACGTCAGTCGTCCGTAAAAAATCAGTTATATTTCATGTGTGTGTTTATCTTTGGAAGCATTTTGTATATAAAGTGCTATTTTACTTGTAACTCGTTTTTAACTGTGATATTATTCGGGTAACGCTGACATGTATAACTCACTGGCAACGGTTGTTTCCCATTACATAAAGATAAGCTGTTCAGCGGCTTAAATTAAACAAAATGATTAACGTATTGTGGAGATATGAGTATGAAAAGAACGATTCGGAATTTTTTATCGCTGGTTTTGTCGTTAGTATTGGTTTTGTCGGTGTTGACGCCGCGGTTGGCGTTGGCAGATGACGCGCCTCAGTTTACCGCGGAGATAACAGCCCAACACAAAATAACACTGAGGTTTGACAGGGATATGATAGACCCGTTCGGTTGGGGGGACGCCGGTTTTTCATATACAATAAACGGTA
The DNA here is from genome assembly GCA_964586785.1 of uncultured Christensenellaceae bacterium. Taxonomy (GTDB): domain Bacteria; phylum Bacillota; class Clostridia; order Christensenellales; family SZUA-584; genus SZUA-584. Next base: position 79,892 of record CAZPHS010000002.1, on the reverse strand, counting down.
ATCCGCGTCAAGTCAACTCGGTAAACCTATACGTAGGCAACCCGAGGGTGTATGAATTGAATTTGCATACCGGTATTCAACCGGGCGATACCGTCACTTTATCTTATACTCCGGATTCATACAATCCAATATGCTCCGAAGACGGCGATTTGCTTGAAGGCTTTGACGGTTTATCCGTAACCAATGACTTGGAATTATCCGCGCCAACAATATTTTCGATTACAACTCAGGACGATAATAACAGCACAAACAATGACGGCACGTATTTAAGCGTTGGTTTTTCGATGCGGATGGCCGATCCTCCCGCGGCGCCCGACGGTTTTAGCGTAACCGCAAACGGCGTTAGTATTGATGTAACGCAGATATACAGAAAGCCGTATTTTGACAGCTCATATGTGCTGCGGCTGGAAAGCCCAATAGAATATGGCCAGACCGTTAGGCTGTCATACGCCCCGGGAACGGTCGAATCATACTATGGCGTTGCATTGGCGGCGGATTCCGATCATTACGTTAACAACCAAGTGCCCATGCCCAAATCCGCAGATCTTGAAAATATAGAGCTGAGCGGAGATCCGGAGAATTTTAGTTTTGCCGGCAATGTCTATACGTACAGCAATGTGGCTGTGGCAAGCGGCGTGGAGGGCATAACAGTTACTCCCACAGGCGCGGGAACAATAACTGTAAACGGAACGCAGGTTATAAGCGGCGCCGCGTCGGGCGCTATCGCCTTAACGCAGGGCGTACCGGAAGTTATTACGGTGGTTTCAACAGAAGATAATAAAAGCCCGAAAACATATACTATAACCGTTTTAAGGGCGCAGGATGTAGCGACAGCCCCTTCGGCGCCTTTGGGCTTTACGGTTGCAGCCGGCGATACTGTGGCGACGCTGAGCTGGTCTCCTCCATCAAACGACGGCGGCTCTGCTGTTACGGGCTATAAAGTTTCAAAAGACGCGGGGCAAAGCTGGGTGGACGCCGACAGTGACGATACGCATACATTTTCAGGACTTACAAACGGCGTGGCGTACACATTTATGGTGCGCGCGATAAATGGCGCAGGCGCAGGTGAGACAGCGGAAATCAGCGCGACCCCTCTGGCTGACGACGATACTCCCGACGACGATACTCCCGACGACGATATCCCAAAGATGGGCGCCGGCGATAGTTACTGGATTTGGTGGACGCTGTGCGTGACATCGTTTATCGGAATTGTGTTTTTGATTGCGCCGAGGAAAAAGAAAGTTTTGAAGAAGTAGCTTTTAATAAAACGTTATTTGCGTTTTGTACGGAGAGGGATTATTTATGCTATGGAAAAGGCGCCCGCATAGTAAACAAAAACTGCGGTATGTTTTGCTTGGGATTTTTTCAGCATTTTTTATACTATCATCAATAATTCTAATAACTGATTATGCGCAAGACGCTAAAGAAAAAGATAACTTTAAAAGGCTGGCCGCTATAGCCGGTGAAAAAGCGGTTTACCCCGGGGCCGACACCGAAGCAGTTTCTTTTACCGTACAGGCAGAAGGCGCAAACGCCATGCTGCCACAATATAAAAAACTGTATGAACAAAACGCCGATATGGCGGGGTGGGTTAAGATTGACGGTACGTCCATTGATTATCCCGTAATGTACAGCGGAGATGATTTTTACGCGTCTCACGACTTTGATAAAGAAAAATCGAAAAGCGGCGTGCCGTTTATTGACGGAAGGTGCGCGGTGCAGCCGTTTGGAGCTAATACTATAATCTACGGGCACCATATGAAAAACGGCAGTATGTTTACCGCACTCGTAAATTATGAAAACGAGTATTATTTTAAAGAACACCCCATAATTTTGTTTGACACGCTATATAAATCGCAAAAGTTTGAAATTATAGCGGTTTTTAAAAGCCGGATTTATCAAAAAGAAGATGCGGTTTTTAAGTATTATAATTTTCTGGACGCGGATAATGAGCGGGAATTTGACGAATACATAGCAAACGTTAAGGCGCTTTCGCTGTATGATACGGGCGGCGCCGCTTGTTACGGCGATATGCTTTTGACACTTGTTACATGTTCGTATCACGCGGAAAACGGTCAGTTTGTTATAGTCGCTAGCGCCAAGCGTGATTAGGCGGTTAACTGTACCGGTAACGCAAATTATTAAAATACGGCGGCATTTTTTATATTGATACACTTGATATAACCTGTTATACTCAACTGTATGTAATGCGCAAATCAATACGGAGGGTTGCGCGCTTTTTTACGCGCTTATACTAAATGAAAGAAAAAATCGTAATAAGGGGCGGTAAGCCGCTTGAAGGTGCAGTAAGCGTAAGCGGAGCAAAAAATGCCGCCGTCGCCATAATCCCCGCCGCGATACTTTGCGAAGGTAAATGCGTAATAGACAATTTGCCTGATATTGAAGACGTGCGTTTGCTGGCCTATTTGCTTGACCATATAGGCGCTAAAATTGTGCTTGACAGGACTGTAATGAAAATTGGCGCGGAGGGCATAACCTCTCATGTAATCGACAGCGACGCGGTTAGGCTTATGCGCGCGTCGTATTATTTTTTGGGCGCGCTGCTTGGGCGTTTCGGAAAGGCCGAGGTAAGCTTGCCGGGCGGCTGCGCAATAGGTCTTCGCCCTATCGACCAGCATATAAAAGGCATGGAGGCGCTGGGCGCCACGGTAAAAACCGAGTACGGCAAGCTGAAGGCGTGGGCGCCGGACGGTCTTAAGGGAACCGACATATATCTTGACGTTGTTTCTGTAGGCGCCACGATTAATATTATGCTTGCCGCCGCCAGGGCAAGGGGCAAAACCACAATTGTAAACGCGGCGAAGGAACCCCATGTGGTTGACGTGGCAAACTTTTTGAACTGCACGGGCGCGAAAATAAAAGGCGCCGGAACCGATATTATACGAATCACGGGCGTTGAAAAGCTGAACGGATGCAGCTATTCAATAATACCCGACCAGATTGAAACGGGCACGCTTATGATTGCGGCGGCGGCGACACGCGGAGATTTAACTATTAAAAATGTAATCCCCACTCATATGGAGGCGCTGTCGGCAAAACTGATGGAAATGGGCATAGATGTGGAAGAAGGCGATGATACGCTGCGAGTTATGTGCTCTAAGCGTCCTAAACATGTAAGCATAAAAACGCTGCCTTATCCCGGTTTCCCTACCGACCTTCAGCAGCCGGCCACCGTTCTTTTAAGCACTGCGGAGGGAGTAAGCGTAATAGTTGAGAATATATTCGAATCTCGTTTTAAGCATATAAATGAAATAAGGCGTATGGGCGCCAATGTGCAGATAGACGGGCGCGTATGCGTTGTTGAGGGCGTGCGGCGGCTGACGGGCGCGCCTGTGAGGGCGACGGATTTGCGCGCGGGCGCGGCGCTTATAGTGGCCGGACTTATGGCTGACGGAGAAACTGAAATAACGGGCGTGCAGTACATTGACAGGGGCTACGATCATATAGAAGAAAAACTAAAAATGCTGGGCGCCGACATAAGGCGCGAAAAGGCGGACGAGATAGACGAACTGCGGTTTACGCTCGATTAACGGCATACAATTAAAAATGCAGGCGCTTGGCAAGCTCGTGCCGCACCAGCTCGTTGCTGTCCAAAAGTATTAAAAGCGCGATTATGGAAATGCACGGAGCGGCCGCGAACCATGACCAGGCAAGAATAACGGCGTTACAGTTATATAAAGACAGAAGCATTTCAATCATTACAACCACTAGGGTAGCGAAAACGAAAAAGGCCGCGGCAATCCGAAGGCCTCTTATTTTGCCGCGTTTTATAAGAAATATGGCCGGTAACCAAAAAAGAAGGCAGAACAAAGTAATAGGAAGCGCAAGGAATATAAACCACGGTTTTTGCGGAAGTAGCAACTGAATAAATAAAAGCGCGGCGTTTATACTTAAAAAGTCCGCTATAAGCATTTTTATGTAGTTAAAGCGTTTAAAGAGAAAGGGGGAAGTGCATAAAGACCAAACGATAAAAACGCCGGAGCTGACAATAAGCGACCAGTTAAGAGTATTGTCGTGAAGCAAATTGCATAAAACGCATATTGCTATAGGCACCGCGGCGAGTATTGAGTTGAACTTAATCCAAAAGCCCCGGTTTATTTTTTTCTGTTCGTCCCGTGTTTGCGCAAATGCAGTCTGAAAATTGGTTGGCGCGGCGGCGGGATTAATAACGGCGGTCGAGCATAAAGGACATTCGCGAAGCTCGGGCGCCAGTTCAACGCCGCAGTTAACACAATAAGACATATTAAATCCCCCTGTTGCTTTCTATTTTTACGTGAACGCCCAGTTTTACTAGTAAAGTGAAAAACTCCAGCTCGATATCGGTTTCTTTAATCACGCTGGAAAAACACAGGCTTAGGGTATCGTCGTACGCGCACGCCACACAGTTGATGCCCGTTTGGCGGGGAGCTCCGAGCATTGCGTCAAAACGCTCGACATGCGCCGCCATTTCCCGAGGGACTTCTATAACTCCGATATTAGACAGCGTGCTTGTCATGCGGCTTTCGCCCGCGAGATGGAATATAAGGCTTATAGCCCTGTTTTTCATTATAAGGGGCATTATACGCACGAATATATTTTTTTCGGCTTTTACGTTTTTGGACATTTTCGCCGAAAGGCTTTTCTTTGTAAGCTCGTGCCTTAGGTGATGATGAACGACGCTTAAAACTTCCTCGAAGCTGTAATCGCCCCAATTAGCGTTTATTTCGGGGTTAACGTAGGATGAAAAGTTACGCAGCGTTTTTGTATCAAAGAAAGAGCGCAGGTTTACGGGCACTGAAACTTTAACGGGAAGAACCTTTCTGGGGCTTTGTTTTTGCTGCATAAGGTAAAGAACGTACATATACGTTCCAACCAAAAACTCGGTGAGCGAAACGTCATACCCTTTTGCTATCTCTTTTAATTTCTTAACTGATACTATACCCCGTATTACATTAAGCGTGTGTCCCGGCTCTTTTGTGCCGGCGAAATGGTACGCGCGGGATTCTTTCCAGGAACGAACGGCCTTTTTGTTATAAAAACGTATGAAAGCGTCCTCGGCTTCTTCCTCCGACGGCTGTTCGCCGCAATCTAAAACGCCGTGAGTGGCGGGTATATGATGCCCTTTTAGCATAAGATATTGAGCAACAAGCGTTTTTAAAAAAGTTATTCCGCCGTATCCGTCTGAAACGGAATGAAAAACCTCAAGAGAGATGGTGTTCTCGTGTACCCTGACACGCCACAGATAGCCGTTGCTGTCCTTTGTGTAAAGACGTATGCAAGGGTTTATCGCATCGCCGGTTACCGCGGGGGGACTATTGTTTTTATCGAAATAGTACCAGAAAAGCCCCGTGCGCAGCCTGCACGAGAAAACGCCCATACGCTTGGTTGTTTGCGCAAGAGCCTTTTGCAGCAAAAGCGTGTTTACCTTTTCGGTAAGCCGGACAGAAACACGGTATACGGCCGTCCATTTTCGGTTTTTTATCGCCGGATAAAGCTTGGCGGCATTATCAAGCTTATACCATACGCATCGTTCATTTTTATTCATCAAATTGAATAATACATTATTACCGCATATTAGACAATATAATTGTAAAAAGTGCGGCGCAAAAAAAAATAGGGCGGAACGCAGGTTCCGCCAATAGTAGGGGTATTGGGGACAAACTTGGGGTTACAATTAAATTTACCTGGCAAGCTCAATGCTTATTGAGACTTTATCCTTGCTCTCGAGAGTTTGGTAACTTACCTTTATTCCGGATTTTTTGATACGGGACAACGCCTTTTTTATTGTATTAAGATATATCCTGTAATCGCGCATAATACATACAACCTTCTGATTGTTTAAATCCGCCGGCATCTCCCCATAAAGCTTGGAAAGCGTTTTTTCCACCAATTCTTCCGTGGATTTTACAGAAAGGTTTTTTTGCGTAATGTCTTTAATAAGCTTAAGCTGCGCTTCTTCGTTATGAAGCCTAAGCAGCGCCCTGGCATGACGTTCGGTAAGCTTATAGGTAAGTATAAGCTCTTTTACGCCGCATGGAAGCCTAAGTATTCTCATTTTATTCGCGATTGTGCTTTGGTTTTTTCCAAGCCGTCTCGCAAGCTCTTCTTGAGTTAACCCGTGTTCCTTCATGAGGCTAAGGTACGCCTCCGCTTCCTCAAAAAAATGCAGGTTTTCTCTTTGCAGGTTTTCTATAAGCGCTATCATAGCGCTGTCCTCATCTATTGCGGGCTGTACGAACGCTTTGATATGGGTGTAACCGGCTTTGCAAACCGCACGCCATCGGCGCTCGCCGGCAATAATCTCATAATAACTGTGGCTGGATTTACGAACGGTTATTGGCTGCAAAAGACCGTATTGTTTTATAGAATGCGCAAGCTCCAGTATGCTCTCGTCAGTAAATACCCGCCTTGGCTGATACGGATTTGGGCGGATATAATCAACAGGCAGAATCTCAAGCTCGTTTTCCGCACTTTTGTCCATGCTGAATTTGCGCATACTTTCTGCGGATTTCTGAAATCTCAACACTATTAAAACACTCCTTTACATTGCGCACAGCGCAAAACAAAATCATTTTCCCGATATAATCGTTATTGTTAACAGACAACTATTCTTCGCGCAATTTTTCAAAAACAATAATGATTCTATGCAGATTTCGGCATAAAAGATAAGAGTCCTTTAATGACGGCAATTGTTCTTAAATATCGACATAAATAGTGGAGGTACGCGCGATATTTGTCGAATTAATAAAAGCTATTTGTGATAGGCGCGCCCAGACCCAAGCATTAAAGCGCGATAAACCTGCTCTAAAAGGACGACGCGGAAAAGCTGGTGCGGCATTGTCATGGGCGAAAAGGAAATAACATGATCGGCCGCTTTCTTTACTTCGTCGGAAAGCCCGTGCGAACCGCCTATCGCAAATGATATATCGCCGCAGTCAAGCATGGTCAATAATAATTTTGAAAAGCCCTCCGAAGAAAAAGGCTTGCCTTCGGGTGATAAGGCGATAAACGCCCCGCTTGAAGCTAAGAGCAAGGATTTGCCTTCTTCGCGGACTGCTTTTTGAATTTGCGCGGCGGAAGCGTTTTTTGGCAGCGCGGCTTCTTTTTTTTCAATTATAAAGGTACGCGCAAACGCGCTAAGGCGAGTCGTATACTCGGTTTGCGCCTCAAGCCAGTAACTTTCCTTTAACTTTCCTATGCATATAAAGTTTATTCTTTGCACGATAATCCCCAAACAACGGTTATCTTATTTGAAAAACGCCCGTAACCTTGTCCCTGAAGGCGAGCCCCAAACTAAAGCCCTGCCCGGGTGTTATTCCTTGCGATAGAAGCTTGTCGGTTACCGTGCGAAAAGCAAGCTGCTCAGAATTGTTTTCCCGGCTTAAATGACCGAGTAAAACGGACGAGACTCCGGCGCAGGCAAGCCGCAAAGCGGCGTCCGCGGCGTCGTCGTTAGAAAGATGACCCCGGCGCGATTTAATACGCTCCTTTAAAGCGTGAGGGTATCGCCCCGTTGCGAGCAGTGTTGTATCGTGGTTTGCCTCAAGCACGACTAAATCACAGGTGTGCAGCGCAAGCTCCACCGATTTAGAGAAATAGCCAAGGTCGGTGGCTACGGCAACTTTTCGGACGCCGCATGATACGCGAAAACCAACAGGGTCCGCCGCGTCATGTGGTATGTCGTAAGGCTCTATAAAAAGGTCGTCAATAAAAAACCCGCTTTTTGATATTACCCGGGCGTGGCGGCTTTGTATCCGGCCAAGCTTCTCGACGCCCGCCTCAAAGGTGGGCGCTGTGGCGTAGACTGGTATTGAGTATTTGCGTGATAACACGCCCGCTCCGGCAATGTGGTCCGTATGTTCGTGGGTCAGCAGAATGCCTTTTATATCTTTAATATCCTCGCCTATGCAGCAAAGCGCTTCTTCAAGACGGCGTCCGGAAACACCCGCGTCAACAAGTATTTTGGTTTTGCCCGAACTTATCAGTATAGCGTTGCCGGACGATCCGGAAAACAAAGGAGCAAGCGAAAATGCCATGTTATGTTTATCCTTTCTGCCGCTAATTATAACACACCGCCAAATGTATGCGCCATGCCAAATGTATGCGCTGTGCCAATCGTTGATAAACAGGTTATATTTGTGATATGGTAATAAAAAAAGGCGGCGTAGAATGGAGTCATGCGTTCAGGTTTATACGGGAGACGGCAAGGGTAAAACGACGGCGGCCGCAGGCCTTGCGGTACGCGCCGCGGGGCGCAGCTTAACGGTTAAATTCGTGCAGTTTTTAAAAGGCGAAGAATCGGGAGAGCTTAGAATACTGAAAAAAATAGACGGTATTGAAGCGCTGCGCGTGCCGTGCCCCGCAAAGTTTTTTAATCAGCTTGACGACAATGAAAAGGCGGTTATGCGTACTGACGCGGTTGTAGCGCTCGCCCGGGTTAAAAACTGGCTTAATTCCGCCGATATGCTCATACTGGACGAAGCGATGCCGGCATTGACATGCGGTTTGCTTAACATCAACGAGGTGATGGACATCATTGATAACAGGGGAAAAACAGAGATAGTGCTTACCGGACGCGGGGCGCCGAAGCAGATAATAAAGCGGGCGCATCTGGTTACTTTAATGCGTTCAATCAAACACTATTATGTCAATGGGCTTCGCGCCCGAAAAGGGATAGAGTACTGATGAGGCTTTTAGTCACAAAGTGACAAAAAACACTCTTTGACAAAAAGTACTAGCGATATATAATAGTAAGCGGATAGCGTCGGCTTTAATATGTAAAATACAAAGGGGGCAGTCATGGGCAATTCAATCAATGATATTCTGCTGGAGGATTTCCAAAGCTTTGTCGGCGAAATACTTGTTAGGAACAGGAGCGTGCTTGATATTATAAGCAAAATGCAGACGAGCACGGGAAGGGTGAACCGCGCTGTTATTAAGGCTGTTACGCATTGCGGCTGCATAGAGATTGAAGGTAAAAAGCAGGCGTTTCCCGAGGAGGTAAGCATAAAGAATTTAAGCGGTCTTATTTCAACGCAGCTTAAAGGAGAGCTTTGCAAAGAGTGCCGCAGCATGATAGAAAAAGAAATAGGCGGCGAGCTTTTTTATATTGCATCGCTGTGCAACACATTTGGCATAAGCCTTTATGATGTTGTGTTAAACGAAAAAGAAACTTTGAGCACACTGGGCAATTATAGTTTTAGATAGGTTTGTGATCTTCAAACACAGGGGCGGCCGTTTATTATATGGCGGGCAATTAAACTTGCAATCTGCAACGCGCAAAAAAACGCGCAAATTTATGTTGACAGCTATTTTGTATTGTAGTAATATATTATATTGCATTAGCGTGCATAAATAATGGGGGATTCTTTGTTTTTGTTATCAGATGACGCTTAATTTATATTAATAAAACCCTGAAGGTCGCCGGATTTGTTCAGGACGTTTTGTGCTGTCGGTTTGAAGATAAGCGGTATAAAACGAGTTTTTTTTGGGAATAATCAGCGGGTGCCTTCATCTTAAATACTGTCTAATTTGCATTTTGTATAAACAGGAGAGTGGTTATAAAGCCTATGATGCACGAAGTTAAAATCGGCAAACGCAATAGAATGAGCTTTTCCAAGATTGAAGAAGTGCTCGACATGCCGGATCTTATAGAGATCCAAAAGAACTCATATACTAACTTTTTGGAAATTGGCCTTAAAGAGGTACTCGATGATATTTCCCCGATTACGGATTATTCTGAAAATTTAATACTTGAATTTGTTGATTATCGTATTGAAAACGAGCCTAAGTATAAGGTTGACGAATGCAAGGAAAGAGACGTTAATTATGCGGCGCCGCTGAAAGTTGTTGTGCGCCTTATTAATAAGGAAACCGGAGAGATGAAGGAGCAGGAGGTTTTCATGGGCGATTTTCCGCTTATGACAGACAAGGGCACCTTTATTATCAACGGGGCGGAGCGTGTAATAGTAAGCCAGCTTGTTCGCTCTCCCGGCGTTTATTACGATGTGTCCATAGATAAATCGGGCAAAAAGCTTTTTTCGGCTACGGTGATTCCCAACCGCGGCGCGTGGCTTGAATATGAGACGGACAGCAACGATTGTTATTGGGTGCGCGTTGACAGGACGCGCAAGCTTCCGATGACAGTGCTTATGCGCGCCATGGGATGCGGAACCAACAGAGAAATAACGGAGCTTTTCGGCGATGAGGACTTTTTAGCGGCGACGTTTAAAAAGGACAGCGCTCAAAGCGTTGAGGAAGGCTTGGTTGAGATATACCGCCGTTTAAGACCGGGCGAACCGCCTACGGTCGAAAGCGCCCGTATGCTTATCGATTCGCTGTTCTTCGATCAGAGACGGTACGATTTGGCAAGGGTAGGACGCTATAAATACAATAAAAAGCTGTCAATAGCGGAACGCGTAGAAGGATTTAAAAGCGCCGACAACATTATAACGGAAGACGGCGAGGTTCTTGTACAGAAGGGCGAAGTTATATCCCGCGAAGCGGCAAACCAGATTGAAGACGCCGGTATAAACAGAGTATCCCTTCTTATAGGCGAGGCGCGGGTTGTGGTGCTCGGCAATAATTTTGTGCGCGTCAACGGCTATTTATCGTTTGACCCAAAAAGCGTCGGTATTAACGAAAAAGTGCATTTCCCTACATTCAAGTCTATTTTGGCAGCGTGCGGCAAAGATGCCGACGCGCTTAAAAAGCAGCTTGCCGATAATATTGATAAGCTGATACCCAAACATATAATTGTTGACGATATAATGGCGTCTATGAGTTATCAGATTGGCCTAAAATACGGCGTAGGCAAAATAGACGACATCGACCACCTTGGCAACAGGCGTTTGCGCAGCGTGGGCGAACTGCTGCAAAATCAGATTCGCGTCGGTCTCTCAAGGTTAGAGCGCGTTGTGCGCGAGCGCATGTCCGTACAGGATATGGATGTAGCGACGCCCTCCAATTTGATTAATATACGTCCCGTAACGGCGGCCATAAAAGAGTTTTTCGGCTCGTCACAGCTGTCTCAGTTTATGGACCAGACCAATCCGCTTGCCGAATTGACACATAAAAGGCGTTTATCGGCGCTTGGTCCGGGGGGATTGAATCGTGAGCGCGCCTCTTTTGACGTGCGCGACGTACACCATACGCACTATGGACGCATGTGTCCTATAGAGACTCCCGAAGGCCCAAACATTGGCCTTATAGGCTCGCTTTCCACTTACGCGAGAATAAACGAATACGGCTTTATAGAATCGCCCTATCGCGCGATTGACAAGAAGAAAAAGATTATAACCAACGAGATAGTATATTTAACCGCGGACGAGGAAGACAAATACGTTGTGGCTCAGGCTAACGAGCCTATAAGCGCGGAAGGGTTTTTTGCGCGGTCGCGCGTTATGTCGCGCCGCCATGAAGAGATTGTTGAAGTATCCCGCGACGAAGTTGATTTGATGGACGTATCCCCCAAGCAGCTTGTTTCCGTCGCAACGGCGCTTATACCGTTTCTTGAGAACGACGACGCTAACAGGGCGCTTATGGGCTCTAACATGCAAAGGCAGGCGGTGCCGCTGACAGTTACGGAGGCTCCCCTTATCGGCACGGGCATGGAATATAAAACGGCGCAGGATTCGGGCGCGGTTGTATTGGCCGCCGCCGACGGCGTTGTAAAAAGCGTATCCGCCAATAGAATAGCCGTTGCCGAAGGCAAGAAAATAAATGAATATAAGCTGATTAAGTTTGCGCGCTCTAACCAAGGCACATGCATTAATCAATATCCTATAGTGAAAACAGGGGATAAAATCAAAAAAGGCGACGTAATAGCCGACGGACCTTCCACTGAATCGGGAGAGTTGGCGCTTGGGCGCAACGTGCTTGTAGGGTTTATGACATGGGAAGGCTATAATTATGAAGACGCCATACTGATAAGCGAACGCCTCGTGCGGGACGACGTGTTCACGTCCATACATATTGAGGGGTACGAATCCGAGGCGCGGGATACAAAGCTTGGCCCCGAGGAGATTACCCGCGACATTCCAAACGTCGGCGACGAGGCGCTTAAAAACCTTGACGAGAGGGGAATCATACGCATAGGCGCGGAAGTTCGCGCCGGCGATATACTCGTAGGCAAAGTAACGCCCAAGGGTGAAACGGAGCTTACCGCGGAAGAGCGCCTTCTGCGCGCTATTTTCGGCGAGAAGGCAAGAGAAGTCCGCGACACCTCTCTTAGGGTGCCGCACGGCGAGGAAGGTATAGTCGTTGATATTAAAGTATTTACCAGAGAAAACAAGGATGAGCTTACGGCGGGGGTAAACAAGCTGGTACGCTGTTATATCGCGCAAAAACGCAAGATATCCGTAGGAGATAAAATTGCCGGCCGGCACGGCAACAAGGGTGTGATATCGCGTATATTGCCTATTGAGGATATGCCGTTTCTGCCGGACGGTACGCCCCTTGATATAGTATTAAATCCGCTGGGCGTGCCGTCGCGTATGAATATCGGGCAGGTGCTTGAGGTGCATCTTGGGTACGTCGCCAAAATTCTGGGGTGGCGTATTGCATCGCCCGTTTTTGACGGCGCTTCGGAATTGGACATAATGGCGTTGTTTGAAAAGTTTGGGCTTAATCCGGACGGCAAAACGGTGCTGTATGACGGACGCAGCGGCGAACCGTTTGAAAACCGCGTTACTGTCGGAAACATGTACATATTAAAATTGCACCATCTTGTGGATGATAAAATTCACGCCCGCTCAACGGGTCCTTACTCTCTTGTTACGCAACAGCCGCTCGGCGGCAAGGCGCAGTTCGGCGGACAGCGTTTCGGCGAGATGGAGGTTTGGGCGCTCGAGGCGTATGGCGCCGCCAACACGCTCCAGGAAATACTTACCGTAAAATCCGACGACGTTGTGGGACGCGTTAAAACATATGAGGCGATTGTAAAGGGAGAGAATATACCCGAGCCCGGAGTGCCCGAATCGTTTAAGGTGTTGATTAAAGAAATGCAGTCGCTTGCGCTTGACGTTAAGGTTTTAGGAGACGTCGGCGAGGAGATTGCCATCAAAGAAAGCGTTGACGACGATATAGCAGGCCTTGAGGTAAATATCGAGGGAGTGGAGATTGATTACGCGGATAAGAGAACGGATAAAACGCGGGAAGAGGATTTTTCGGATATAAGCTTTGACGAGCTCGACGTACCCGATATTGACGGGCTTGGCGACATTGATATAGACGTTAAGGATACGCCGGACGGCGGCGACGATGAAGAAGAATATGAGGACGACGATGAGTTCGAGGAGCTCGAAGCCGACGAAGCTGACGAAGACGAAGAAGACGAAGATGATGAAGACGAAGACGAAGAAGCTGACGAAGACGATGACGAAGACGAAGACGACGGCGGCGGTCGTTCAAAGAAGACCGATTATTTTGAAGACGATATCGGTTCAAAACGATATCGCGGCGGTAAGTATGATGACATAGAAGTCGAGTCGCTAGAAGGGCTTATCGAAAAAGACGATTTATTCGACGACGATTATGATGATAAAGATTAATTAGTTTTTGCATATATGAGAGGAGAGGGATTAATTGTTTGACGTTGGCAATTTTGATTCCATACAGATAGGTTTGGCGTCTCCGGAAAAGATAAGGGAATGGTCGAGAGGCGAGGTAAAAAAGCCCGAGACGATAAATTACCGAACCCTTAAGCCCGAGAAAGACGGGTTGTTTTGCGAACGTATTTTCGGACCTACGAAGGACTGGGAGTGCCATTGCGGACGATACAAAAGGGTGCGCTATAAGGGCATAATTTGTGATAAATGCGGCGTTGAGGTAACCCGCGCTAAGGTGCGCAGGGAAAGGATGGGGCATATAGAGCTTGCCGCTCCGGTCTCGCATATATGGTATTTTAAAGGCATTCCTTCAAGGATGGGGCTGCTGCTTGATATGTCGCCGCGCGATCTTGAAAAGGTGCTGTATTTTGCTTCTTTTGTTGTGATTGACCCGGGAAATACGCCTCTTGAATATAAACAGCTTCTTAATGATAAGGAGCTGCGTGAGTGCCAGGAAACATACGGCGAGGATGAGTTTGTCGCCAAGATGGGCGCGGAAGGCATAAAAGAGCTGCTTAAAAGAATTGACCTTGTTAAATCGGCGCGCGAGCTGAAAAAGGAGCTTGAAAGCTGTTCTGGCCAAAAGCGTGTGCGCGCCATAAAGCGTCTTGAGGTTATAGAAGCGTTTCGCCTTTCCGGAAATAAACCGGAATGGATTATACTCGACTGCATACCCATTATTCCGCCGGAGCTAAGGCCAATGGTGCAGCTTGACGGCGGAAGGTTTGCCACCAGCGATTTAAACGATTTGTACCGCAGGGTTATCAACCGCAACAACCGTTTAAACAGGCTGCTTGCGCTGCGCGCGCCGGATATTATCGTACGCAACGAAAAGCGTATGCTTCAGGAGGCGGTGGACGCGCTTATAGATAATGGGCGGCGCGGACGTCCCGTTACGGGCCCGGGCAACAGGCCGTTAAAGTCTTTGTCCGATATGCTGCGCGGCAAACAGGGGCGTTTCCGTCAAAACCTGCTCGGAAAGCGTGTTGATTATTCGGGCAGAAGCGTTATAGTCGTGGGGCCCGATTTAAAAATGTACCAATGCGGGCTTCCCAAAGAGATGGCTTTGGAGTTATTTAAACCGTTTGTTATGAAAAAGCTGGTTGAAGACGGGCTGGCGCATAACATTAAAAGCGCAAAGCGCATGGTGGAACGTGTGCGCCCCGAAGTATGGGGCGTGCTTGAGACGGTTATTAAAGACCACCCTGTTTTGCTTAACCGGGCGCCTACGCTGCACAGGCTTGGAATCCAAGCTTTTGAACCGGTGCTTGTTGAAGGCAAAGCGTTAAAACTGCACCCGCTTGTGTGTACGGCATACAATGCCGACTTTGACGGAGACCAGATGGCCGTTCACGTTCCGCTGTCCGTGGAAGCGCAGGCCGAATGCCGTTTTCTTATGCTCGCGGCAAATAATATATTAAAGCCGCAGGACGGTAAACCGGTTGTTAGCCCCACGCAGGATATGGTTATCGGCAGTTATTACCTTACCATACACCGGGAGGGCGCAATCGGGGAAGGCTCAACCTTTTCGTCCCCGCAAGAGGCGGTTATAGCTTACCAAACAGGCCATATAGATTTGCAGGCGATGGTTAATGTGCGCGTAACCAAAGAAATTAACGGTGAAAAGCGTCATCATATGCTCAAAACAACGCCGGGACGCATTATATTCAACGACGCGCTGCCGCAGGATTTGGGGCTTGTGGACAGGACGCAGCCGGACGGTGAGTTTTTATTGGAGGTGGATTCCCTTGTAGGCAAAAAACAACTCGGAAAGATAGTTGATTTTTGTTACAGAAAATACGGGGAAACAAAGACTTCCGAAATGCTCGATAATATAAAACGGCTCGGGTTTCATTATTCCACGGTTGGCGCAATTACAATAGGCGTTAGCGATATTGTCGTTCCGAAGGAAAAAGCGGAATACATACAAAAGGCTGAAGAAAAAGTTGTAGAGATAGAGAAAAAATTCAAGCGCGGATATCTGACAAACAAAGAAAGAAAAGAGAATGTAATAAAGGTTTGGGCAAACACCACCAAGCTTGTTACGGACGCGCTTATGGAGGGTTTAAGCCCGTTTAATCCGGTTTTTATGATGGCCAATTCGGGCGCCAGAGGTTCTACAAACCAAATAAGGCAGCTGGCGGGAATGCGCGGCCTTATGGCAGACCCTTCGGGAGAGATTATAGAGATACCCATACGCGCAAACTTCCGCGAGGGTTTAACGGTGCTCGAGTTTTTCATATCGACTCACGGCGCCAGAAAAGGCTTGGCGGATACCGCTCTTAGAACGGCGGACTCCGGTTATTTGACGCGCCGCCTGGTTGACGTCAGCCAGGACGTGATAGTCAGGGAGAACGACTGTTTAAAAGAAAGCGACGCGCCCCGGGGCGTATTCGTGAGCGATATACTAGATGGCAAAGAGATTATAGAGCCGTTTATAGACAGAATAGGCGGACGTTACGCGGCTGCCGATATTGTCGATACAAAAACCGGCGAAATAATCGTCCGAAGCGGAGAGATGATTACATACGACCGATGCCGCAGAATTGAAGTGGCAGGCATAAAGGGAGCGTACATACGTTCCGTGCTGACATGCAAAACCCAGCACGGAGTATGCGCAAAATGCTACGGCGCGGATATGTCGTCGGGTAAGATAGTAAGCATAGGTGAGGCGGTCGGTATAATCGCCGCGCAGTCTATAGGCGAACCAGGCACGCAGCTTACAATGCGCACATTCCATACGGGCGGCGTTGCGGGCGAGGATATAACGCACGGTCTTCCGCGTGTTGAGGAACTTTTTGAAGCGAGAAAACCAAAAGGGCTTGCCGTTATAAGCGAGATAGCAGGTACGGTTTCCGTCGGCGACACACGCAAAAAACAGGAGGTTACGGTTACCGGCGAGGACGGCGTGGCGGAGGTTTACAGCATACCGTTCGGTTCGCGCTTGAAAGTAAAAGACGGGGATGGCATTGAGGCGGGCGACGAGATAACGGAAGGGTCTATCAACCCTAACGACATACTTAAAATAAAGGGCGCCAAAGGAGTTCAGGCATACCTGTTAAAAGAAGTGCAAATGGTATACCGTCTGCAGGGCGTTGAGATTTCCGACAAACATGTTGAAGTTATTATACGCCAGATGCTGAAAAAATGTAAAATTGAGGAGGCCGGCGATACCGAGCTGCTGGCGGGTTCTTTGGTGGATATCTATCAGTTTGACGCGGAGAATGAGCGTGTAATACGCGAGGGCAAAAAACCTGCCACCGCCAAACGCGTTTTGCTTGGCATAACCAAAGCTTCGCTGGCTACAGACTCGTTCCTTTCGGCGGCTTCGTTCCAGGAAACAACGCGTGTGCTTACCGAAGCGGCTATTAAGGGCAAGTCCGACCCGTTGCTTGGGCTTAAGGAAAATGTAATTATAGGCAAGCTTATTCCGGCGGGTACCGGTATGAAGCGTTACAGAAATATAGACGTTATTAAAAATATTTTGAACGAAAGCGTATCCTCGCAGATTGAAAACATAGGGACACAGTATGTAGACGCGTTTTCCGATGTTTATGACGAGGATTTAAGCGCCGGGTTGTTATTGTAGTTTTAAAGATTGGGGGCGAGGAAAGTGGCAAAAAATAATGAATGCGGCGTAAGCGACAGCGTAATCTGTAAATGGCTGGGGAAAGAGTGTAAAGACTGTTTTATAAACGAACTTAACAGTGACGACGCCGAAAAAATGCTTAACGACTTTAAAGTCACGATTTCTTTGCTGCCTAAGAATTTTGATACGCTCCTTGGAGACGAATGCGGTTTTTGCAAGGGCGAACACAAATTTAAAAGGCATACCTACGCTATTGTCGATATTGCCCACAGCGAGCCTGAAAGCAAAAAGGGTATGTTTTTTGGTATGGGTAAAAGGGTTCGTCAAAAAATAGGCTCTCTGCTGCCTGTGTCAATTTCCATATGTAAAAGATGCAGGGGCCAATTTAAAAAACTTGACATTATTAAATGGGCTGCATTGCTTGCGTTTACAGGCGTTTCCGTAGGCGTATGTTTAATACCCGCGGTAAACGTAAACCCCGTTTTGCCGTACGCCATAGTACTGGCCGGCGGAATTGCGGGGTACATAGCGGGCAAGATATTAAGCTCCTGGTATATGAATAAAAAGAGTGAGGAAACCTGTTTTAACGTGTTTGACATTCCTGTTTTGGCTAAGATGAGGGATATCGGTTGGTTTACCGTGCAGGACGACGGTCCGGTTACACACTTTCTGTTTTCCAGAAAACCGCTTATGAAAAAGCTTTCTGATATTTGTGACGAGAGCAAAAAGGCCGGTGATTAAGCGATGCCTTGCGCGTTTTATAGGCATTGACAATGTTTTTTGCCGGTGTTAAAATGGCTCTGCTGTGCGCTCTTTTTCTGATTTTTACGGAGGATGATATTGAATATAGCGCAGGAACTTTCAAACCCGGGCAAGCGTGTCGCAGGCTTAAAACAAGTGATGCGGTACGCGAGGCAGGCTATGCTGGAAAAAGTATATATTGCGTGCGACGCTGACGAAGATATCATAAACAGGGTTTTGGCCGAATGCGCTAAGCACGGCATACCAAGCGATAACGTATATACTATGCATCAAATCGGAAGCGCGTGCGGCATTGATGTTGGAAGCGCGTGCGCGGGCGTTCTAAAAAGCGGGCAATAAGCGCTAAATCCCCTTATAGGGTTGCTAGGGGTTATAAATAAACATTATTTATCAAAGGAGGTGAGAGACGGAATATGCCGACAATAAACCAGCTGGTTAAGCAGGGAAGGAAAACGGCTAAAACAAAGAGCGATTCTCCCATATTGAAACAGTGCCCTCAAAAAAGAGGCGTTTGTTTAACGGTGAGAACGATGACGCCTAAGAAGCCGAATTCCGCATTAAGAAAAATAGCAAGAGTCCGCCTGGTCAATGGTATGGAAGGTTCCGCGTATATACCGGGTATCGGCCACAACCTTCAGGAACACTCTGTGGTTCTTATAAGAGGCGGCAGAGTTAAGGACCTGCCGGGCGTGAGATATCATATAGTAAGAGGCGCGCTTGACAGCGCGGGCGTAGCTAACAGAAAGCAGGCGCGCTCCAAATACGGCGCCAAGCGGCCGAAAAAGTAATCAATTAGGAGGACAGATAATGCCAAGACGTGCAGGCGCACCGAAGCATGAAGTTCTGCCCGATCCCATATACAAATCGACCGTGGTCACCAAGCTTATCAATCAGGTGATGCTTGACGGTAAAAAAGGGACGGCGCAGAGTATATGCTATGATGCGTTCGATATAATAAAAGAAAAATTAGGTCTTAACCCTTTAGAGGTATTCGAGAAGGCGATGGAAAACATAATGCCTGTGCTTGAGGTTAAGGCCAGAAGAGTCGGCGGCGCAACTTATCAGGTGCCTATGGAAGTGAGGCCGGAGCGTCGCCAGACACTCGGTATAAGATGGCTTGTCACCAATACCATAAAAAGAAATGAACGCACCATGAAGCAAAGGCTGTCGGCCGAAATTATGGATGCGTACAACGGCACCGGAGGCAGTGTGAAAAAGCGCGAAGACACGCACAAGATGGCCGAGGCCAACAGGGCTTTTGCGCATTACAGGTGGTAGCATGAAGGAGGATAACAGTGCCCAGAAAATATCCGCTTGAGAAAACACGAAATATAGGCATTATGGCGCATATTGACGCGGGCAAAACCACAACGACGGAGCGTGTGCTTTTCTATACGGGCAGAACGTATAAGCTTGGAGAGGTACACGACGGCGATGCCGTTATGGATTGGATGGAGCAGGAGCAGGAGCGCGGCATAACCATCACGTCTGCGGCCACTACCACGGAATGGCGGGGTCATGGTATAAACATTATTGACACACCCGGCCACGTTGACTTTACTGTAGAGGTGGAACGCTCTCTTCGCGTACTCGACGGCGCCGTCGCTGTTTTTTGCGCAAAGGGCGGTGTTGAGCCGCAGTCCGAAACAGTGTGGAGGCAGGCGACAAAGTATAATGTTCCGCGCATAGCGTATGTAAACAAAATGGATATAATGGGCGCCGACTTTTTAAATACGGTGCAAATGATGAGGGATAGGCTTAAAGCTAATCCCGTTCCTATTCAGCTGCCCATAGGCAAGGAAGAGGATTTTACAGGTATTGTCGATCTTATCGACATGAAGGCCACATCATTTGCCAACGACCTCGGCGCGAAGCCCCAGGAAATACCGATTCCGGACGATATGAAAACGCTTGCGGAGCAGTATCGCGAGAAGCTTATAGAATCCGTGGCGGAGCACAACGACAAGCTGCTGGAGAAGTATTTTGACGGCGTCGAGATTAATCGCGGCGAATTGATAGCCGCTATTCGTCAGGCGACAATAGCGCTCGATATAGTGCCGGTTACCTGCGGGTCATCTTACCGCAATAAGGGCGTTCAGCCGCTGCTTGACTGCATTGTTGATTTTATGCCCTCGCCGCTTGACATTCCGCCCATAACAGGGAAAAATGCTAAAGGCGGAGACGAGATGCGCGAGGCCGACGATGGAGCGCCGTTTTCCGCGCTGGCTTTTAAGATAATGGCAGACCCTTTTGTCGGGAAACTGGCGTTTATACGTGTTTATTCCGGCACGCTTAAAACGGGAAGCTATGTGTATAACTCAACCAAAGAAAAACGCGAGAGAATAGGACGGCTGCTTAAAATGCACGCGAACGCCCGCGAAGAGATTGATGAGGTTCACGCGGGGGATATCGCCGCGGCAGTCGGCTTTAAGCAGATTACAACCGGCGACACGCTTTGTGACGATAAACATCCCGTTATACTTGAAACAATGGATTTTCCCGAGCCGGTTATTGAAGTGGCAATAGAGCCGAAAACAAAAGCCGGTCAGGACAAATTGGCTATAGCGCTTGCCCGTCTTTCGGAAGAAGACCCGACCTTTCGCACTTACACTGATACCGAAACAGGCCAGACTATTATCGCCGGAATGGGCGAGCTGCATCTTGAAATAATAGTGGACAGAATGATGCGCGAATACAAGGTTGAGGCGAAGGTAGGAAAACCGCAGGTATCTTACCGCGAGACAATACGCAAGGCCGTTTCCGCGGCTGGTATTTATAAAAAGCAGACAGGCGGGCGCGGACAGTACGGACATGCCGTTATAGAGCTAGAGCCGCTACCGCCGGGCAGCGGGTACGAGTTTGCGGACAAAATAGTCGGCGGCGTTATACCGAGAGAATATATACCCGCGGTGAACGAAGGAATAAAAGAAGCCGCGAAGAACGGCGTGCTTGCCGGTTTTGAGGTTATGGACTTTAGGGCTTCCCTTGTGGACGGCTCTTACCATGAAGTGGACTCGTCCGAAATAGCGTTTAAAGTTGCGGGCTCTATGGCGTTTAAAGAGGCAATGAAAAAAGCGTCTCCCGTGCTGCTTGAACCCGTTATGGCGGTTGAGGTTATGGTGCCGGATGATTATCTGGGAGATGTTATGGGTAATCTTAACTCGAGGCGCGGTCATATAGAAGGCACGGAGCTTAGAAGCGGCGCGCAGGTTATAAAGTCCGCGGTGCCGCTTTCCGAGATGTTCGGATACGCTACAGACCTTCGCAGCCAAACGCAGGGGCGGGGAACGTTTACAATGCAGTTTTCGCATTACAGCGAAGTGCCAAAAAGCTTGGCAGAGAAAATTACCGGCAATCTTTAAGTCCAACAAGCAACGGCAGGCAATAGCAAGCGCTAACTACGCTTACCGTTAAAATAGTAAACAGATAAGAATGATTAGGAGGAGAACCCAATGGCAAAAGCTAAATTTGAAAGAACAAAGCCTCATGTAAACATAGGCACAATCGGTCACGTAGACCACGGTAAAACCACATTGACGGCTGCTGTGACAATGGCGCTCGCTCAAAGCGGCAAGGCAAAGGTGATGAAATACGACGAAATTGACAAGGCGCCTGAAGAAAAAGAGAGAGGCATAACAATCAACACCTCGCACGTGGAATATGAGACGGACAACAGGCATTATGCTCACGTTGACTGCCCCGGCCACGCCGACTACGTTAAAAACATGATTACCGGCGCGGCGCAGATGGACGGCGCGATAATCGTTGTGTCCGCCGCGGACGGCCCCATGCCCCAGACGAGAGAGCATATCGTTCTCGCGCGTCAGGTTAACGTGCCGTACATTGTCGTATTTTTAAACAAGGTTGACCAGGTTGACGACCCCGAGCTTTTAGAGCTTGTCGAGATGGAAGTTAGAGACCTGCTTTCAACATATGAATTCCCGGGGGACGATATTCCTGTTATTAAGGGAAGCGCGCTTATGGCGATGAACGCATTGACAGAAGGCAAGGACGCGAAAGAAGATCCCGCGTGCCAGTGCATATTCGAACTGATGGACGCGGTGGATAAGTATATACCCACGCCCGAGAGAGACGCAGACAAGCCTTTCCTGATGCCCGTAGAAGATGTGTTCTCTATAACCGGTCGCGGCACAGTCGCCACGGGTAGGGTTGAGAGAGGCACAATAAAGGTTCAGGAAACCGTTGAGATTGTCGGGATGACCGAAAAGACGCGCGAAGTTGTCGTTACGGGCGTTGAGATGTTCAGGAAGCTGCTTGACCAGGCGATTGCCGGCGATAACGTGGGGCTGCTTCTTCGCGGTGTGCAAAGAGACGAGATTGAGCGGGGACAGGTTCTTGCAAAGAAGGGCTCAATTAAGCCGCACACGCACTTTAAAGGCCAGGTTTACGTGCTTAAGAAGGAAGAGGGAGGCCGCCACACACCGTTCTTCAACGGCTACCGGCCGCAGTTCTATTTCAGAACAACCGACGTTACGGGCAGCATAAAGCTTCCCGAAGGTACCGAAATGGTTATGCCGGGAGACAACATTACAATGGAGATAAAGCTGATAACGCCTATCGCAATAGAGGAAGGCTTAAGATTTGCTATACGCGAAGGCGGCAGAACTGTCGGCTCCGGTGTTGTAACAAGCGTTATAGAATAACGAAAATAAATGAAAGCCGGTGCCTAATTAATAAGGTATCGGCTTTTTTTCTTCCGCTGTGTTTTACGCCAGAAACGGCGTGATTCACTAACAACATCGCCGCTAAGACAAATAAGACAAAAAAGATTGGGCAAAGCCATCATCACTATTGCTATGTCCGCTATCCCCCAAACTAACTTGAGCGGTATAACCGCTCCCACAAAAATAAAACAGCAATAAACGGCGCGGTATACAAATGTTAAACGGGTTGAGCCGGCGAGGTATTCAACCGCCCGTTCGCCGTAAAACGACCATCCCAGCACGCTTGTAAACGCAAACAGTATAGTCCCTGTTGAAACGATGTACCGCCCCGCGCCCGGAAGACCGGCTTCAAACGCGGCGATAGCCATTGGAACGCCCGCCGTACCCTCCTGCCAAACCTCGGTACACGCTATTGTAAGAGCGGTAATGGTACAAACCACCAGCGTGTCAAAAAAAGGAACCGTCATTTGGACAAGGCCTTGCTTTACGGGATCGTCGATTTTCGCGGCGGACGAGGCGATAGACGTGCTCCCTATACCCGTTTCATTGGAGAAAACGCCGCGGGCGCCTCCAAAGCGCATGGCCGCCATAACCGACGCTCCGGCGAATCCGCCTATTGCGGCGTGGCCGGTAAAAGCGGACGTGAAAATAGCGGTTACGCCGTATGCAAGGCGCTGCGCGTTAAGCGCTATAACAATAATACCTCCCGCGATATAGAACAAGCCCATGAAAGGAACCAGCCGGCAGCAAAACGCCGCCACCGACTTTATACCGCCCAGCATGACAGCCGAACACACAGCAGTGATAATAAGTCCGGATATGACGGGATTTATACCGAACGCGGCTTTGGCGGCGTCCGACGCCGCGTTTGCCTGCACCATGCTTCCCGTGCAAAAAGCCGCCGCGATGGTAAACACAGAGAACATAACGGCAAGGAAGCGCCCCAGCTTTTTATTTACAAGGCCGCGTTCCAAAGCGTACATGGGACCGCCGCGCATCTGTCCGTCCGCCGAACGAACGCGGTATTTAACGGCTGTTATACCCTCGGCGTAACCGGTCGCTATGCCCGTGACGGCGGTAACCCACATCCAAAATATCGCGCCGGGACCACCGAAAGCGTACGCGGCAGCCACGCCCGCTATATTGCCCGTACCAATTGCCGCCCCGAGAGACGTCATGAGCGCGGAAAAAGAAGATATGTCCCCGTTGCCGCCGCCGCGGGAAAAAGCGGAGCGTATGCCGAAAAACAATTTTCTTTGCGGAAGGAATTTTAGTCTGAAAGAGAAGAAAAGCCCCGTTACAATCAGAAGCATAAGCCCAACAGGGCTCCATAAAGCCGCGCCTACAGTGTCTACAACCGCCAAATCAAAGCTCTCCCGTACGGTCTGTTTACCGTTTTGCTCAATGTTTATGCGGCCGGATACTGATTCATGAGCGCGGCTGATTATTGTTAAGCAAGTCTTTATGATGGCGAGCGTAATGGAACAGGTATTGCTGGGCAATGCCCGCGTGCTTTCCGAACTTATTGTCCACAAAATCGCGCATTTGCGTGTCTGTTTTACCGCCGTATCCATAAACAGAGCGCAACACGCGCCTCATCCATACATCGAAAGGAAAAGCCTGAAGAAAAGAGAAGCCGTAAAGAGCGACGCAGTCCGCAACCTTAAGGCCGACTCCGGGCAATGCCGTAAGCGCCTGCCGCGCGGCTTCGTATGGTAATTTGCCTATGCCGTCAAAATCAAACCCGTCTGCAATCATTTGCGCGGCGCCTTTTATATACGCGGCGCGATAACCCGTTCCGCAGTCTAAAAGCGAGCGCTCCGACGCTTCCGCCAACGCTTTGGGCGAAGGAAAGTCGAACATACCTTTCGCCAAAGGCGCTCCGAAACGCGCGCAGAGCGAGTCAATTATGCGTTTGATTCGAGAGATATTGTTGTTTGCGGATATTATAAACGTAATAAGCGTTTCAAAAGGCGGCTGCGCAAGCACTCTAAGACCGCTCGCGTAGCATATGCCTTCTTTAAGGAACGGGTCTTTCGAATATTGCTTCTGCAAACAGGCGTAATCGCGCCGCAAATCAAAATACCGTATAAACGCCGCAACGCTGTTCTTACCAACCCCGTCGATTGCAAGCGTATCGCCGCTTTGTTCGGCATATACCGCAAGCCCGAGCGCAGCGCCGCGGTAGCCTTTTCCGTGCTGTTTCCAGCGGAACGCCTGACCGCAGTCAAGGCATTGGCACAGTGAGAAGTTTTCAAGTCCGCTTATAACAACGCGTCCGCCTTTATAAGTATAGTTCATAGCTTTGTATCACAGGCTTTCGGCAATGCTATATATAAGCCTTTCGGTATCTTCCCAGCCGAGGCACGAATCGGTTATGGATTTGCCGTATACATTCTCGCCGATTCCCTGGTTTCCTTCTTCAAGATAGCTTTCTATCATAAAGCCCTTAACGAGCTTCTTTAATGTCGCGTCATATTTTGTGCTCATCAGCACCTCTCTTACGATTCTCGGCTGTTCGTAGAAAAGCTTCATTGAATTCGCATGATTGGTGTCGACAATAATAGCGGGGTTTTTTAGCCGCTGCGATAAATATTCGTCCGCAAAGCGTATTAAGTCTTCGTAATGGTAATTTGGTATGCTGCGCCCGTTTGAATCCACCGCGCCGCGCAGTATGGCATGGGCGTAGGGGTTACCCGCTGTTTTCACCTCAAAACCGGTGTATATAAACGTATGGCTCATTTGAGCGGCTTTTATCGAATTGAGCATTACGGATAAATCGCCGCTTGTGGGGTTTTTCATACCAACCGGAGTATTAACCCCGCTGGCCGTTAAGCGATGCTGTTGGTTTTCAACGGAACGCGCGCCTATGGCATTATACGCAAGCACATCGGCAAGGTAAAGATAATTCTCGGGATAGAGCATTTCATCGGCGGCGGGCATATGAAACTCGCTTAAAGCTTTTATATGAAGTCTTCGTATAGCCTTTATGCCTTCGTATAAATCAGTCTTCTTTTCAGGGTCGGGCTGGTGTACCATGCCTTTATACCCTTCGCCCGTAGTCCTTGGCTTGTTGGTATATATTCTTGGGATAATTAATATATTATCGCTTACCTTTTGCTGAACCGCCGCGAGCCGTCCTATGTATTCGCATACCGAATACTCGTTATCGGCGCTGCAGGGGCCTATAATAAGCAAAAATCTGTTGTTTGCTCCTTCAAAGACGCTTCTGATATCGGCGTCGCGTTTTGTCTTGATACCCGAAAGATGTGCCGGAAATGGTATTTGTTCGGTAATCTCCTGGGCGGTGGGTATGCGTTTGATACGCTTTATGTTCATATATTTCTCCAAAAGCCGTGATTTCAGACAAAATAATTATATCACGGCAGCGGTAATGCGTGAAGTTTAAAAAGCGGTTAAGCCATACTAAAAACAGGCCTCGCAAAAGCGAAAGCCCGTTTTATAACAATGTAAAGCTACGCGGGGTACACGCTGACCTGCTTTTTATCGCGCCCCTTGCGCTCGTATTTGACTTTGCCGTCAACAAGAGAGAACAGCGTATCGTCTCCGCCTATGCCAACGTTATTGCCGGGATACAGCTTTGTTCCCCTCTGTCTTACGAGAATATTCCCCGCGAGTACAAACTGCCCGTCGCCGCGCTTGACGCCAAGCCGTTTGCTTTCGCTGTCTCTGCCGTTTCTGGAGCTTCCCACACCTTTTTTATGAGCCATTTTGCCGCACCTCGCTTTCTTAAAAAAAGGATTATTATTCCGCAGCCGCTTCAGCCGCTTCTTCTTTAGCCGCCGATATGCCTGTTATAGTGATTTTAGTGTACGGCTGCCGATGTCCTTGCTTTTTGCGGTAGTTTCTTTTTGGTTTGTATTTAAAGATAACTATCTTTTTTTCTTTGCCGTGCTCAACAACCTTGGCGCGCACTTTAACACCCTTAACAATGGGCGTGCCTATTTGAACCTTGCTGCCGTCGGACACCGCTAAAGCGTCGAAACTGACAGTTTTGCCAGGTTCTAAATCGAGCTTCTCGATAAAAACAGTATCTCCCTTTGAAGCCTTATACTGTTTTCCGCCCGTCTCAAAAATAGCATACATGCTGTTTACCTCCCCTTACCAGTCTCGCCGTAGCGGTATCCGAAATATCGGAATTTTACAAACCGTTTCCGCGCGGCTCAATTAAAAATAATATCATAAACGTTTTATGATGTCAACAAAACACCCGCGCTTTGTCCAGCAACCGTTCGCGTTCTTTCTGGGACGCAATCTCCGTCACTTTATAGTCGGCGATATGCATCGCCTCGTTAGCCATTATATAAAGCTTTATGCCCTCAATTCTTGGAAGAACAGGCATACCGGCCGCATCCTTTTGTTCTATAAGCTTGGCAACATGAGGGCTAACCTCAATCAAATACTCTTTAATATCCGAAGCGGCGGTTTGCCGGAAAATGAGCCGCCGTATATTCATCGCCGTCGTCTCCTCGCTGTCTACAAGACCGCTGCCGCCGCAGTAAGGGCAGGTTCGTTTAACGAGGCTTGAGAGTTTTTTGCGTACCTTTTTGCGGGTCATCTCAACAAGACCTAAACCGGTGATTCCAAGTACGTTCGTTTTTGTACGATCTTTTGTAAGGGCAGCCTCAAGCGCATCCACAACATTTTGTTTGTTGCCTTCTATCTCCATATCAATAAAATCGATAATGACGATTCCGCTTATATCGCGCAGGCGAAGCTGGCGGGCGATTTCTTTGGCAGCTTCAATATTAACGGAAAGTATAGTATCCTGAAGGCTAGTATCACCGACAAATTTGCCGGTATTGACATCTATTACGGTAAGCGCCTCGGTTTCGTCAATTATTATATACGCGCCGTTTTTCATCCATACTTTTTTCTCCAGTGCTTTATCTATTCTTGCCTGTATGCCGAAATCATCAAAAATGTTAACGCCGCCGGAATACATATGCACGCGGTCTTTAAGCTGCGGAGCGAGTATGCCCGCGACGGCGGCAACCTTTTCATAATACTCACGGTCGTTTATAATAAAATCGGCGACGTCGGAAGTAAACATATCTCTTACTGTGCGGAATATCAGCGATTCCTCGGCATGTAACAGCCTTGGGGCGTTAAGCGACGCGCCGCGGTTTACGATACGCTCCCACAGCCTTGAGAGAAAGCGGATTTCACCTATAAAATCTTCCTCTGTTTTGCCTATCGCCGCCGTCCGCACTATTATCCCCATATCCTTCGGCTTTATCGCTTCCATTATATCTTTAAGCCTTGCGCGTTCCTGCTCGTCTTCAATTCGGCGCGATACACCCACATGGTTTACCGTCGGCATAAGAACCATCATACGGCCGGGCAGGGTGACATGAGTGGTTATACGCGCGCCCTTTGTGCCGCCGGGCTGCTTTAGCACCTGTACTACTATTTCCTGGCCTTCTTTAACCATATCCTCTATGCGTCCGGCGCGCAAATTGGGGGGTGAGCTTTTCTGCTGGCCAAACTCGAAATCGGACGTGTCCGCGAGTATATCGCCGGCGTAAAGGAAAGCATTTCTATCAAGCCCTATGTCTACGAAGGCAGCCTGCATACCGGGAAGCACGTTCGCGACACGGCCTTTGTATATGTTGCCCACGAGCCTTTCTTTTCCCCGCCGCTCAACATGAATTTCAACAAGCGCGTTGTCCTCTAAAAGCGCGATTCTGGCCTCCAATGAGTTGATATCGGCGATAATCTTTTTCTCCATACAAAACTCCAAATAGTATTTAAAATTTATATAACGGGCGGCGCCCGTCAGCTACAAAGCAAAGGCGGTAAACAAAGGAACAGATACGCCGTTCGTTTCGGTAAAAAGACCTGTTCTTACAATGTCCGCGTATAACCGTCCTGTGCGCGTCTCTATCGCCCGCATGACAACATCCGGACGAAGCGTTGATTTCTGTGACGCTAAAAGCAGCATGTCAACCTTTCCGTCAGCGCAGGAAAGCTCTAATATCATGTCCCGAATATTGACGCTTTTTTGTTTGTCGTCCCGTCTTTTTACGGTTAAGACCTCGTCGCTGTCCATTATGCTGTCTACAGCCGAAACAACGCGCTCAAAGCAGCCGGTTTCGATATACGCGCAATAGGCCGCCCTTTCCAAAGCCGCCATCAGTTTAGGGGCATTCTCGCTCAAAACGACGGCGCGTTTTACCAAAAGCCCGGGAGGCATTTCGCGCGCAACGGACAGAAGAAAATCACGCGGCTGCACAGGGGAAGCGAGAGCTATCTCCACGCACTCGCATTCGCTTTCTATTCCAAGAGGCAGCGCGGACGCGAACGAGACAACATAATGCGGGTTAAACCCCAAGGAAAGCTTAACAGGCATGCCGCTGCGGCGTAGCGCGCGTGAGAAAGCACGCTGCAAATCAAGATGCGATATATATTTGGCAGCGCCCTTTTTAGAAAATTCCAACGCCAGTCTCATTTGCAAAGCCCCGCTTCCATAAGACCGCATCCTGTGCAGCCTTCCCTGCAATCGGGAGTTGCGGCTTGCGTATCCGCGCGTTTTTTCTCTTCCCACAAGAACTTTTTAGAAACCCCCGTATCCGTTATATCCCACGGAAGAGTTTCTTCAAATGAGCGAGATCTTGCCGAGTAAAAGGCCGGGTCTATACCGCAGTCGTCAAAAGCTTTTTGCCATTTGATATAGTCAAAATGCTCCTTCCAGCTGTCGAACCGGCAGCCGGCGCGGTACGCATTATAAAGCACATCGCCAAGCCGGCGATCGCCGCGGGCAAAAACGGCCTCAAGCATACTAAGCTGCGCGTCATGCCAATTGTATTTTACGCCCTTTACGGGGCGCAGCGCTTCTTTTAACGCTTGCTGCTTATATTTTAGCGTATCAACATTATCCTGAGCTTCCCACTGAAAAGGCGTATGCGGTTTCGGCACAAAGCACGAAGCGCTTAGCGTGAGCTTAAACCCCGCGCCGCGCCGCTCTTTTGGTATGCCGTAAAAAATACCGCGGATTTTTTCCGCCATTTTCGCTATTCCAAGAACGTCATCAAGCGTCTCTCCGGGCAGGCCAATCATAAAATAAAGCTTTATGGAGCTGATACCCGCTTCAAACGCCTCGGCCGCGGAGCTTAGTATCGACTCTTCGGTTATATTTTTATTAATAACGTCTCTTAACCGCTGCGTGCCCGCCTCCGGCGCGAAAGTGAGCCCGAAACTGCGCACGTCTTTAAGACGCTTAGCGTATCCCCCTTTAAAAGAGTCGACGCGCAAAGACGGCACCGCGAGGGAAACGCCTTTTTCGGTGAAAGTATCGGATAAAGCGGCTGTAAGATTTCCTATTTGCGAATAATCTCCCGTGGAAAGAGAACAGAGAGATATCTCCTCGTGTCCTGTATTTTTAATACATTCAAGCGCCTGTTCTATAAGCGTCTTTGTATTCCGTTCGCGCAATGGACGGTATACAAATCCGGCCTGGCAAAAACGGCAGCCTCTCGTGCAGCCCCGCATAAGCTCTAAAGTAACGCGGTCGTGTACTACGTTAATATAAGGCACGATTGGCTTGGAAGGAAAAAAACTCTTGTCAAAGTTTTTGACAATACGCTTTAAAACTTTCCGCGGCGCGTTTTTATCGGGTAAAATATGTTTAACCGTGCCATCGTTATTATATAAGACGCTGTAAAGCGAAGGTATGTATACACCGTTAAGTAAAGCCGCCTTAGCAAAAAAATCATTGCGGTTTGCGCAGTTTTGGTACAGCGCAATCAGCTCCGGCAGCGCTTCTTCGCCTTCGCCTATTACGAATAAATCAATAAAGGCGGCAAGTGGCTCGGGGTTATACGCGCACCCCCCGCCGGCTATAACCAAAGGCATATCATCGCCTCTGTCGCGGGACAGCGGCGGTATTCCGCCAAGCTCTAACATACAAAGCACGTTTGTATAGCACATCTCATATCCAATTGAAAAACCTACTATATCAAAGTCCCGCAGCGCCGTCTTTGTTTCCAAAGAGAAAAGCGCAGTCTCGTTTTCGCGCAGCGCCTGCTCCATATCAGGCCACGGGGCAAAGCAGCGCTCCGCGGAAATTCCGTTTATGCTGTTTACGGCGTGATATAATATGCTTGTGCCAAGGTGGGACATGCCCACCTCGTAAATATCCGGAAAACAAAGAGCGAGACGTACCGATACGTCTTGCGGCCGCTTTATTATCTCGCCAAGTTCGCCGCCGGTATATCTGGCCGGTTTGCTCACGTCGGCAAGTATCCGTTTAAATTTTTTAATGTCGGTCATATTGTGTCCTAACTATTTTAAACTAAATTTCATTATATCATGATTATACAAATTCAGCCAGCCGAAAGCCTATAAAACCGCCGCCGCGGAAGAAGCCGCGAGACTTGTTTCGTATGCTTATACTAGCCGCTGCCCATTCTTTTGTATCTCCAGAACATTGGTGCCGCTGTTTCGCATTTTATTTTTATATGCCAGCGTGTCCTCAAAAGACACAAAGTGAATGGGTATAAAAAAGCGGGGGCGCAACGTTTCAATAAAATAATCCGCGCCGGAATCAAAGTCGGCGCCCATGCGTTTATCAACCGGAAAGAACGCGTAATCTATCGTTCCGGCGCTTTGCTTTATTCGCTTTATCTCGTGTTTGAACAAGCCGCTCATTATTCGGGAATAACGTTTGTCTCCGTGGTCCTTCCAGTGCCAGTCGTTTAAATCGCCGGCGTGGAAAAAGCTTGTATTTCCGCATACGACAAAAAAACTGCCCCCGCAGTCGGTTGAACCGAATTCTTGTACGGATATATATTCGTCTTCATATTTACTGCCGCAGCGCATAAAAACTGAATCTTTCGGGGCGCTAACCGTCGGCACGGTGTCGTCCAATAAGAACTTAACATGCGGGCTTGCCCATTCGAAAATACGGCTGTTAAAATGGTCGTGATGAGAATGTGAAACAAAAACATAGACGCGCCTGGCGTTTGCTATATACTTATCCCCGACGGCCC
The DNA here is from genome assembly GCA_964586785.1 of uncultured Christensenellaceae bacterium. Classification (GTDB taxonomy): domain Bacteria; phylum Bacillota; class Clostridia; order Christensenellales; family SZUA-584; genus SZUA-584. The sequence goes on along the minus strand of CAZPHS010000002.1, from coordinate 48,238 downwards.
CATCTTCAACGCATCCGTCCGGTCTGTATAAACAGTGGTCAAAAATCAGCAAGCAGTCTTTTATATTTATACAGACGGCGCTGTGATGAAGGAAATATATCTGCGGCAATTTATCCATAAGATAATACTAACACAGCGAAACAATGTTCACAACGCCGTTATTTATTTAATTTGCGGCAAAGGCTGCCAAGCGTTACCTGGGAACCATACTGCATCATTCCGTATAAAATCTGCTGTTCGCTTAAATCGCGCGCCACGCCAAGGTTTTTATCAAGAACAGTAACAATATTATATTTGCCCGCCTCAAACTCGCGCATTATTTCATTTAAGGTTTGGGATTGCATTGCCGCGAATCTGTTTATATTAAGCGTTTTGCGCTTTTCTATGGATGTTCGCTTCCCTGAAAAATCGCGTATTAGCGTGTAAGGAGCGGTCTTAAGCTCCTTGATGGCCGCAAGGCAAAGAAAAAATGCCATAATAAAAATGGTAGGGTTAAAGGCGCCGCTTGCGGCGGCAACTATGCCTACGGCAAGCATTACGGCGGAGAAAAATATGCCTGCCGCCGCCGTTAAGCGTGTAGCGCGTTTATATCCTAAAAATGAGGCAAACAAAGACCTCGCAATTCGGCCGCCGTCAAGCGGCAGCGCGGGAAGCATATTAACGGCCGCGAGCGCGAGGTTGGCGGCAATGAGCTTGTCGGCTATACTTATTGCAAACCCGTATTTATTTATAAAGTAAACGGCGCTTGCCGCAGCCATATTCGCCGCGGGGCCCGCCGCCGCCACTATTAATTCCTTTGAGCGCGAAACTGCAAAACATTGCATCCTAGCCGCGCAGCCGAACGGGAAAAGCTCCATCTGCGTTATTGTCATACCGAAAGCCGCCGCCGTTATCACATGAGCCCATTCGTGCAAAAAGAGAGCGGGTATATAGCATAAAACGATATCGCCCATGCCGAGCAAGACAAGCGCCAATACGGCAGGAATCATAAGAAGATTTATTTTGAGCCTGCCGCCGAAAAGCGAGTGTGCTTTCATGGCGCTTTATTGCAGGGACGCCACCGCCTGCTGTTTTATAAAGCCAAGCGGGTCTATATATTCTTCGCCGTCGCGCATCTCAAAATAAAGATATTTGCCGGACAAAACGCCAAGAGGTTGACCGGGCAATACAATGTCGTTAATTTTAACCGCGGGTATGACATTGTAAAACGCCGCCGTCTCGCCCGAATCGAGCACTAAAGTCACATAACCGGCATCGCCTATTTCCCCCACTGAACTTACGGTCCCTTTGGCTATACACAGTATATCTTCCGATTGCGCCGTCATACGCACACCAAACGAGCCGCTTTCGCCGAACCTTGTTACGATTTCTCCGTCGGCGGGATATACAACCGACGATTCCGGATAGGCGGAAAAAACGCTTGACGATTCCTCGCCAAGATTTTGCACAAATTTTAGACGCCCTATGTCCTCGTCAATCTCAAGCTGATGATTTGCCGCCGAACCTATGGTTTCGGTAAGCTTTTCCGCCGCCGGATTATTAATACTGCTCACAATAAGCAGCGCAATCGCGATTGCGGCGCAAATACCGGTTTTATAAAGAAGTTTTTTGTACCCAATATCCAGCTCATCATTAGGGATACCGCTTGTTTTTATCGGCGTCCGCAGCTTTCCTGAAAGCTTGTCGGCGCGTTTTTGCATACCGGCGGTTATAAAGCCATCCGTCTCGAGCCTTGGCAAATTCCGGTTTTCCATCGCCAGCACCTCCATATTTCTTGTCATATATGTATATGGCGGAAAATACGGTATCATTCAAAAACGGCTCTTTTTCCCTTAAATAAGTAAACAAAAAGAGGTCTGCCCGTTTTCGCGGGCAAACCTCACTGTATGCTTTTTCAGCCTTCCGCCATCTTCTTGTAAAAAGCGTAGCGTTCCTTGGCTTCTTTCTCCGCCGCGGCAAACAGCACTTTTGCCGTTTCAGGGAACTGTTTTTGCAGCGTCTTGTATCTGATTTCGCTGTTTATAAAATCCTGATAGCCGGCTGTGGGTTCTTTGCTGTCCAGAGTAAAGGGATTTTTACCCTGCCCTTTAAGCAGCGGGTTATAGCGGTAAAGATGCCAGTAGCCCGCTTCCACGGCGTATTTCATTTGCGCCTGCGTTTTACCCATGTTTATACCGTGGTTTATGCAAGGCGCATACGCGATAACTATGGAAGGCCCGTTGTATTGTTCGGCTTCCGTAAGCGCCTTAAGCAGCTGGCTGTGGTTTGCTCCCATACAAACCTGCGCAACATAAACGTAACCGTAGGACATCGATATTGCGCCTAAATCCTTTTTCTTGGTGCGCTTGCCCGCTGCCGCGAATTTAGCGACGGAACCCGTGGGGGTCGCCTTGCTGGCCTGTCCGCCCGTGTTGGAATAAACCTCGGTATCAAGAACAAGCACGTTGACATCTTCGCCCATGGCGAGCACATGGTCTAGCCCACCGTAGCCGATATCGTATGCCCAGCCGTCGCCGCCGATAATCCAAATGGATTTTTTGACGAGCAAGTCCTCGTCCGTCCGTATTTGCTCTAAAAGCTCCTTTTGTTTTCCCGAGGCCGAAGCAATGGCGTCGGGCAGCGCAGCCTTTAAAGCCGCCGCGGCTTCTTTTGACTTTTCGCCGTCGTTTGCGTTTTCAAGCCATGTGGACAGCGCTTCTTTAAGCTCTCCTTTGGCGGCGTCGGCAGCCCTCAAGGCCAAATCCTTAAGCTTTTCGCGGCGTTGTACGGTTGCCAGATTCATACCAAAACCAAATTCGGCGTTATCCTCAAAAAGAGAATTTGCCCATGCGGGCCCGTGCCCGTCTTCGTTCTTGGTATACGGGCATGTTGGCGTATTGCCGCTGTATATAGACGAGCAGCCCGTGGCGTTGGCGACAAGCATACGGTCTCCGAATAACTGTGTTATCAGTTTAAGATAGGGTGTTTCGCCGCAGCCTCCGCAAGCGCCTGAAAATTCGAATAACGGACGCATGTATTGCGAACCGATAACAGTAGATTTATTAATAAGTATATCCGGACGGGGAAGTTTTTTTGCAAACTCCCAGTTTTCGCTTTCCGCGTCAACCGTTTGCGAAAGCGGAGTCATAACAAGCGCTTTTTGTTTGGCGGGGCAGATATCGGCGCAGTTGCCGCAGCCTGTGCAATCGAGAGGCGAAATCTGCATACGATACCTGTAGCCCGCAACGTCTTTTCCGCGCGCTTCTTTTGTGATATATCCCGCCGGCGCGTTTGCCAAATCTTCATCCTTTGCGAGGAAAGGCCTTATTGTCGCATGAGGGCATACAAAAGAACATTGATTGCACATTATGCAATTTTCGGGTATCCATTTTGGCACATTGACGGCGATACCGCGCTTTTCAAACTGTGTTGTGCCGGTAGGGAAGAATCCGCGGGGATCGAATGCGGATACGGGCAAAGAATCGCCCTTTTGCTCGATTATGGGGTAGAGAACATTTGTGAAGAATTCCCCCGCCTCGGGAGGAGCGGCCACAAGAGGCGCGCCTTGTGTGGTGTCAGCCCAGTTTTGGGGATATTTTACCTCGGTAAGCTCTTTGGCTCCCATATCGATAGCGGCGTAATTCATATTGACTATTTTATCGCCTTTTTTACCGTAAGTTTTCTTTACAGCCTGTTTCATATACTCAATAGCGTCGGCCTCGGGTATAATGCCCGCCACTTTAAAGAACGCCGCCTGCATCACCGTATTTATGCGACCGCCCATGCCCGCTTTTTGAGCAATATCAATGGCGTTAATATTAAAGAACCTTATTTTCTTTCCGGCTATAGCGTTTTTTAGCCGCGCGGGAAGCTCCCGCTCCATCTGCTCTAAGCTCCACGGAGAATTAAGCAGAAATATGCCGCCCTCTTTTACATCCGAAAGCATGTCGTAACGGGTTACAAAAGACGAATTATGACATGCGCTCAAATCCGAAGAGTCTATAAGGTACGTTGACTGTATGGGGCTTTTTCCGAAACGAAGGTGTGATACCGTAAGACCGCCGGATTTTTTGGAATCGTAATAGAAAAACCCCTGCGCGTACATGTCCGTATGGTCGCCGATGATTTTAATAGAGTTTTTGTTGGCGCCTACTGTTCCGTCACTGCCAAGACCGTAGAACTTGCAGCGGAAAGTGCCCTCCGGAGCAGCGTCAATAGTTTCCGAATAATCAAGGCTTAAGAAAGTAACGTCGTCGTTTATGCCCACCGTAAAATGGTTTTTCATTTCACCGGATAGGTTATCAAACACCGCTTTTATCATAGAAGGCGTGAATTCTTTTGACGAAAGACCGTAACGTCCGCCAATAACCTTTAGGGATTTTCCCGCTTCGGAAAGCACCGTTACAACGTCTTGGTATAACGGTTCGCCAAGCGCGCCCGGTTCTTTGGTTCTGTCAAGAACCGCGATTCGCTGAACGCTGTCGGGAAGCGCCGATAAAAAGTGTTTAGCGGAGAACGGGCGGTAAAGCCTTACTTTGATGGCCCCAAGTTTCGCTCCGCGCGCGTTAAGATAATTTATTGTTTCTTCGGCCGCTTCCGCTCCGCTGCCCATAAGCACAAGTATGTCTGTGGCGTCGGGAGCGCCTACATAATCAAACAGCCCGTATTTTCTGCCAACCGCGGTATAAAAATCGTTCATTACCTGTTCAACTATACCGGGCGTCGCGTCGTAATATTTGTTTGCCGCTTCTCTGTTCTGGAAATAAATGTCCGGATTTTGAGCGGTGCCCTGAAGGTGCGGGCGTTCAGGATTCATAGCGCGATCTCTAAAGTCCGCAATCGCCTGCTTATCCGCCAGCTTTTCGAGCGTTTCGTACTCTATAAGCTCAATCTTTTGAACCTCGTGAGATGTGCGGAATCCGTCAAAGAAGTGTACAAAGGGAACCTTGGTTTTCAAGGTGGAAAGGTGCGATATCGCCGCCATATCCATAACTTCCTGTACGCTTCCCGAAGCTAAAAAGGCAAACCCCGTCTGGCGGGCAGACATAACATCGCTGTGGTCGCCGAAAATTGACAGAGCGTGTGCCGCGAGGCTGCGTGCCGAAACATGAAATACACAAGGCAACAGTTCGCCCGCTATTTTATACATGTTGGGAATCATAAGAAGCAGCCCTTGTGACGCCGTAAATGTGGACGTGAAGGCGCCCGCCGCCAAAGAGCCGTGGACAGCGCCCGCCGCGCCGCCTTCGGACTGCATTTCGGCTATGCGCATTTTTTGTCCGAAAAGATTTTTTCTATCATTAGCCGCCCATTCGTCGCAAACCTCCGCCATGGGCGATGATGGTGTGATGGGGTAAATAGCGCCGACGTCTGAGAACGCGTATGCCACGTGAGCGGCGGCGGTGTTGCCATCAATAGTGTGTTTTAGTCCCATATATATCCTCCTTAAATATGATCCAAATTTATGCCTGGCTTGAGCTGTTATAATTGACCATATCGTTAGTCTGTTCACAATCTTTATTATTATATATTTTTTATACATGACGGTCAACTAAGATTGCTTTTGAGTTGAGTTGTCAATTGATTTGTTACATTTTGGGCGGAAAGCTTCCACTAATACGAAACCTTCACCATGGACGGCGCAAACCCCGCGACGGCGGTGCGTATCCGTTGATATAAATAACGATTGGATCTGTTTTAATAATTGTACAGGCGCGAATAACCGCAAGTGTGAATATACTGTAATAGCAACGACGGATGGTGTCATTTTAAGCGACACAGGCGGCCGCGGCCGGGGAACGTTAGTGCGTTCGGCAACCCGTAGCATGAATTTTACGATAACGACGAAAATGAGCTGTATTGGTTGCAAAGAGTGAGTATTATTTTTTAACGAAGGCGCGGTAATGACAGATTATACTACACGCGCTGGCAAAACCGCATGGTAGAGTTAGAATTTGTTAAGTACATCTATTTATTTGTGCGGGTGGTGATTGGCATTATTACAAGATAGGGGTGATTGCATGACAGCTCAACAATTGGTAGAATTTGCTGAAAAAGCGTTGACGGAAAAATGGGGTTACGTTTTATCGGCGCAAGGCGAAATGTACTCGTTGGCAACGGCGGAGTACTGGGCTAAAACACGCAACAAACCCAGCGCGTTTGCCGGAACGGCGTATAGTTATTACGTTGAGGCGTGCGCGCGGTGGTTTGGGCATTTTGTAGCGGATTGTTCCGGATTGATTATAGCGGCGTTTCGGTCAATCGTCCCAAAATACCAGGACCAGAAAGCCGACACTCTTTTCAGCCGCTGCACCGAAACGGGCACAATAAAAACAATACCCGAAATCCCGGGGCTTATCGTTTGGAAAAAAGGGCATATAGGCGTGTTTGTTGGCGGCGGATACGTGATTGAAGCCAGAGGGTATAAATACGGCGTTGTCAAAACAAAGGTCAGCGGCAGGCCGTGGACGCATTGGGGCAAACTGAAAGATATTATTTACGAGAGCGAGGTTGACATTATGATAAATAAATCAAGTTCGGCGGCGGTTATTAAGGCATGGCAGACGGCATTGATTGACGCCGGATTTCAGGAGGGTATGGACGTTAAGCTTTTAGGGCAATGGGGCAGCAGAACAGAAGCCGCGACGAAAGCGTTCCAGAAAGCGCATGGAGTGCCGCAGACCGGATACGTTGACGGCGCGACCGCCGCGGCTATGTTCGGTAAAAGTGGGGACGCGCAATTGCAAAGCGAGATTAAGGCGCTAAAAGGGAAAATAGACGCCATAAAAAAGATTGTTGAATAAACAAGCATGGTTGCGGCTGTGAACGCGGGATAAAAATTTATAAAGCTGATGGCAGGCATGGCTTTTATATCGTCCAACCTATAGGGCTTTTCAGCGTCAAACTCTAACTCTCTTTGCCATTCTTCCCGCTTTTATTTTTTCTTTCTTGTGTCTGCGCGGCTTTTGCAGAACCGTTTATTTTTTAAAGCATATATTGTAAGGATAGGGGGTGATGTAGAAATGGATTTTTGGCTTTCAACTTTGAGGACCAGTACGCCGCAAGAAGGGTTCGAGCTTGCGATTAAACTTTCCCAGAAGGGAATCGAGTACACGCAACCGTCCGAGAATATTCGAAAAGCATTGCGACCGATATACTCAAAAAACGCTAATAGTCTTATAGCTGCGTCTCACATAATCGCCACTAACTTTCAAACGGTCGCCGCCGCTAATAATTATTGGAAGTAAACTCAAGCGCCATGGCGCTTAACAAAGCATTAAAAAAGCCTTATCTAAAAGGCTTTTTTGGTGGAGAATACGAGACTCGAACTCGTGACCTCTTGACTGCCAGTCAAGCGCTCTAGCCAACTGAGCTAATCCCCCGTTGTACGCACACACAATTGTAACGGCTGACAGCGGCGCTGTCAACACCTAAAACGCATACAATACATGCTCGACGCCGCTTGAAAATGCCGACAGTAATGCGCCTGTTATTTTGTTTTGCGCACCGAGTCGGCAATACGCCGCACCGCCTCGTCCGCGGTCATTTCACAGGCCTGCTTTTCTTTGCGCGGCTTGTACTCTACGACGCCTTCGGCCGCGCGGCGTCCCACGTTTATACGGTGGGGAATACCAATTAAATCCGCATCTTTAAACTTTACTCCCGCGCGCTCGTCACGATCGTCCAAAAGAGTATCTATGCCCGCGTCGGCAAGCTTATTATATATCTGCTCGGCAAAGGCGAATTGCACTTCGTTCGCGGCGCTTACGGGAACCACCACGGCGTTATACGGAGCTACGCTGTCCGGCCAGATTATACCGTCCTCATCGTTATACTGCTCTATAATAGCCTGAATTGTACGGTTAAGCCCAATGCCGTAGCTGCCCATAATACACGGTTTTTGTTTTGCTTCCCGATCGATAAAAAAGCACTCCATTGCAACGCTGTATTTGGTGCCCAGCTTAAAAATGTGCCCGACTTCTATGGACTTGTCTATATTGGCGTTCGCGCCGCACTTAGGGCACGGATCGCCTTGCTCTATCATGCGTATGTCGCATACATCGTTTGTATTAAAGTCTCGCCGGTAGTTAACTCCAATGAAGTGGTAATCCGTTTCGTTCGCGCCTACAAGAAAATTGCGCATGCACGGCACTTCTTTATCAACAATAAGCCTGTCCGCAACTAAACCGACAGGTCCCGCAAACCCAACCTTCGCGCCGGTTGCCTTAAATACTTCCCCGGGCCCCGCAAGCTCTAAGTTCGCGCAGCCAATATAATTTTTCAGCTTAGTTTCATTTATTTCGCGGTCGCCGCGCACCATGGCCGCCACTGTTTTTCCGTCCGCGATGTAAAGCAGCGTTTTGGCGAATTTGTCGGGCGTTTCTCCGAAAAAGCCTACAAGCTCTTCAATAGTTCCGGCGTTTGGCGTATGCACTTTTTCCATGGCTTTCATATCTTCTTCGGTAACGGCGGCATCGGGGCACGCGGCTAACTCCGCGTTTGCCGCAAAGCCGCATTTAGGGCACGATACGATTATATCATCGCCTATATCGGATATTATCATAAACTCCTGGGAGCCCGAGCCGCCCATGGCGCCGCTGTCCGCGTGTACGACAACATAATCTAACCCGCAGCGGTCAAAAATTTTACAGTACGCGTCGTACATATTGTTGTAAGACTTATCAAGGCCTGCTTCGTCAACGTCAAACGAGTAAGCGTCCTTCATAACAAATTCGCGGCAGCGTATCATGCCAAAGCGCGGACGGCGCTCGTCGCGGTATTTATTTTGTATCTGATATATGGTTTTAGGCATGGCCTTGTAGGACTGCAGCTCCTGCCGCAGCACATATGCGAATATTTCCTCATGAGTTGGTCCTAAGCAGAAGTCGCGCCCGTTTCTGTCCTGAAACTTTATCATCTCGGTGCCGAAAACATCCCACCGGCCGGACTGCTGATAGTATTCGGCCGGCAGCAGCGCCGACATAACAAGCTCCTGCGCGCCGGCGGCGTTCATCTCCTCGCGTATTATTTTCTCTATCTTTTTAAAAACGCGAAACCCGAGCGGCATAAGCGCGTACACTCCCGTTGCCAGGCGGCGAATCATGCCCGCCTTAAGAAGCAGCACATGGCTTTGCGCTTCCGCCTCCGCGGGCGCCTCGCGCCGTGTTGAAAACAGCATCTGCGACATTCTCATCAGCCTAAATAACTCCTTTGACTAAGCTACTAAAATACCCGCACAGTATAACATAATCGCGGATTGTGTTCAATGAAAAAGGCGCGAATGAAAAGAAGGTGTTGTTTAGCGTCAAACCCTGGTTGCGCTATGTTGCCAAGGGCAGGGCGGTATTTTTTAAAGGAAATCTTAGACTTGTCCTTGACATCGTGGAAACGTTCGTATTTTGTACTTGAATTACATGGACAAATCATTTATAATTGGTTTTCGTAACAGTACATAAGGCTGTTCGCGGGGACAGATATGGCCAATCCGCGGAGGAGTATCGAAGCGGTCATAACGGGGCGCACTCGAAATGCGTTTGTCGGGGAACCGGCACGTGGGTTCGAATCCCACCTCCTCCGCCACTACAGCATATCGGTTTAAACCGGCTCAAGGCAGTTTACTATGTGCCGGACGTAATATATGGGGCATTGGCTCAGCTGGTAGAGCGCTGCGTTCGCAATGCAGAGGTCAGCGGTTCGATCCCGCTATGCTCCACCATGTCGCCGCGGACTGCGCTAATTTCGCGGCGGTTTTTCTTTGAAAAGCCGCCTGCGGCGGCGTTAAGTGTGCCTGCGTTATTTCTCTTACGTCTTCTGTTCACCCGTGCTACAATATTACAAAATGTTACATTAAATACATATACTTTAATAACTCTTATCAGGAGAATGGTAATGAAAAAGCTGTTATCGATTATTTTAGCCGCGCTTATGCTGCTTTCCTTCGCGTTCTGCGGCACACCCGCCGCGCAAACCACGCCCGCGTCTTCACCAGTACGGACGCCCGTTGCCACTCCCGAACCGACGCCGGAGCTGACGCCGACGCCGTTTGGCTATGAAAACGTGTTTAGCGAAATATTCAGCGACACAGCTTTGTCGGAATTATACCCTGATGTTGTGGATTTTGAAAAGGAAAGAACGAGAATCAGCGGCAACATATCACGGATAGAAGACTTTGAGTTTTACGAACTGACTGATGAAGAACAAGAATTCATCAAGCTGGCGCAGCAGGGTAACACAGACGAGAGCGGCGCAGAAGAATTAAGCGAAGTATTGGCTAAAATATACGAAAAAGACCCGCATGTATTTGATGATGTGGATAATGAGGTTAAAGTAGATAATAGAATTAATAATCTTATTCCAGATTTAAAAAAAGTGAATGTTGATACTTCTGATCCGAGATATTATGAATCTACTAAAGGGGTTTTATTAGCATGTAACTGTGGTAATATTGAAAATATAAGTGCCGAAACAGCCAATATAACCGCTGGTACAAATATAAATAAAAATTATTTTTATACTACTATTGTACCGGATTATAAGAATAAAAGTTGGAAGGGAAATTATAATGTTTTCGATTTTTATAAATTATTTTTAGACGGCAGTGAAGGTCAGAAAATTGCCAGAAAACTCTTTGAAGCCAATGTAAAATTCTTTAGCGGCGAAAAAGAAAACCTTGATAAAGGTTTGAAAGAGTTAGTTGAAGAATATTTGCATACTTTTCTTATTAATGATGCGCTGCAAAAACCAGGCGGAATTAGCGGTGTGGATTCAAAGGTACATTACTGTGTATTATACCAGTATTGCTTATATATTTTTTATTCAGTTGCGGGTGAATTGAAGCAAAGTAATATATATATAGTTCCCGATGAATATGCGGAAAGTATAGGATTATTAACCACTGAATTAGCTTTAAGTGATATACAGCTTATTATTAGAAAAGTCTTTGACTCCGAAGAATCAATAGATTTTAGCGCATTCGATGAACTTGAACGAGCGCAGCTTGAGAAATACGGCAACACGGTACATATACAAAGGCAAGAACAGTCAAAAGGCAAATAAGACTTCTTGCGGGCGCCCTTGGCGTTTCCTGAATCGAGCGGGCGCAATCCGCATGATGCTTCGCTGCCTTCGTTAATAATTATTAATCGCTTCATTAACTGCATCATACCGTTCGTGCAGCTTTTTATAATTTTTGCTGTATTCGTCTTGGTCCATCTCGCTTAACTGTTCCAAAATAGCTTTCTTTTCAGCTATCGCGCGTTTCAATTGCGTACTGCTTTTTATCGTGTCTGATTTACCGTATGTCCATTCCGAAGCTTCAAGGTTGCGGTTGTTCGTACACATGGCAAACAAGCCTGCGATCACAATAAAACACGCTATTCCGGTTATAGCCTTTTTAACCATTATAAAATCCTCCGGCGTTTAATTTGCCAGTATTGAATTACAGATGCAATACATATGCAATACAAAATTAATTGTACCAACAATACGAAAAAAACATACATTGCTTGAGATAAGTCTTATCATATTAAATAATCGCTGTGTAAATACATGTAGCATAACCACTAATATTGATTGTTCATGGAATGTTTTGTCTCATTTGTTGAAAGTTCAAAACGAAATTATTATATTTCAATATGTAAACAGTATAGCAAAGGGCAAACCCGTTGAAAAGCGGTGACGCAAAGCTTTCGAGTCTAAGACCTGTTGGTTATGACAGTCGGTTGCATGCAAACAAATATCATGCGGCTTTTTTATTTTAGCTTTTGCCGGCGCAGGAATGTCTATTTTGTATGGAGGTGTCTATGAATTTAAAAATTGAAGCTCAGGCCAATTCCGCAGTAAACGCTAACGCCGATTCGGAATTGAAAGTTACCGATGCCGCCGAGCGTTATACATGGTGGCAAACATCCATTGCCGCGGTGCTCGTGCTTATATTCTTATTCGTCCTTTGGGCATTCGTAGGATTAGCCGTGGATAACCCGTTATATAAAATGTATTACATAACGAGCGGCAGCATGTCGCCTTCCATTAACCCGGGGGACGTGATTTGCCTTGAACCAATAAAAGAAGATACCGTTCTTTGTGTCGGAGACATTATTACTTTTAAATACAAAAACAGCCGCACCACCCATCGTATTGCGGAAATAACACCGGATGGCCGTATTTTTACCAAGGGTGACACCAATAACACAACGGATACTTATGAAGATAACTGGGTGCTCACAAAAAATAATGTTATAGGGCGTTATGTTATGAGCGTGCCGTTAATCGGTTATGCCGTATCGCTCATCAAAGATGTTTTTGGCAGCGGAGCTTATTTGTCGGATAGTATTAGCGTTGATGGTAACGCGTTGTCTCTCGTCGCGCCTTTGCCCGAGGCAACGCCATTGGATAACGAGTTAAGCGACATGGCAAAGCAGCCGTTGATGCCCGACGAAAGCGATATTTTTACGGAAAGCGGGTTCGAACAATTATCAGATTTAAAAGGCTCTCCCGACCCGGAAGAAACGCCGTTCGATATATTCCTTCCGCTTCCAAGCAATGAATAACGGTATATATTTTGGGCATAATTACGAAACCCTTTACGAGTATTCTCGTAAAAGATAAATAGGAGGATTAAAAAATGAAAAAAAGAACCCTTAGAATCGTCTTAGTGGCAGTCCTTACCATGGCTACAATGATAACCACGGCGCTGGCCGCCGGCGGCAGCGGAGCTTACTTTGACGACTCGAATGAAATTCCAAACAACACCATACTCGTCGGGACGCTTGATATATCCGTAAACCCGACATCGGGAGTAATCCGGTTTTCTAATCTCTACCCGGGGTGGGGATATCAAGACGCCAGTCATTGGGGTTATCTTGATGGCGGCCGCAAAGACATAAGGATTACAAATGAAGGTACTCTGGCCGTTAAATACCGCATGAAAGCGGCAGCTGTAGGCGGCAGCTACAATGACGAACTTCTCGATTCAATGCTTTGCAGCGTTGATCTGGAAACGGGTACAGCCGCGGGCATAAAAAACGTATTCAAGGGCAAGCTTAGAGACCTGTTTAATTGGCATGTCATTGAAACAAACTTCGGAACGTCGGGGCACAGCGGTTGGTATGGAAATGGTCAGAACATACGAATCGGTATGGCCATACCCCCAACGGTCGGCAACGAAATTGAAGGGCAAGATATACAGTTTAAACTGATACTTGAGGCCACGCAAATTCAAAACCCCGCTTTTTAATTAGCGAGAAGACAAGGCTGTCAAAGGGTAACTATCTTTTTGACGGCCTGTTTTTATTTATACGGTTTTGTGTTCCTTTATACTAACGTTTCGTCATAAATTCCGTCGCATAAGATAACCCGTGCCGCCATACACTTCAAAAGAGGTGAGTTATTCTGAGAAGAAGAAAGCGGCACGGATTAACGCCGCGCGGCGCGGTTTTTTTTGCGGTTATATCGCTGTTACTGCCGGTTATACTGCTGCCCGTTATTTTCCCGTCCAAACCGCGGGACGATAACCGGTCGGCGCCCCCCGCCGGTGAAATTGAAATAATAATATCGGAAGCCGGCAAAGGGTCGGAACAAATAGCCGTCTGGCTCGGCGGCTCTGTCGTATCGATGCCTCTTGAAGAATACCTTGTAGGCGTAGTCGCGGCGGAAATGCCCGCGTCGTTTGAGCTTGAGGCGCTAAAAGCGCAGGCCGTCGCCGCCCGTACATATACGGTCTACAAATCGCTTCACGGCGGCTGCTTAGCACATAAGGGAGCGGATATCTGCACCGACAGCTCTCACTGCCAGGCTTATCTTACCGCGGAGAAGATGGCGTCGCGCTGGAACGACGATATGAATAAATATCTTAATAAAATAATAGAAGCCGTTTTATCAACGCGGGGTGAAATGATTTATTACGAAGACGAGCAGATACAGGTTTTCTATCACGCTTCCTCGGGCGGGCGCACCGAAAACAGCGAAAACGTGTATTCAAAAGCTCTGCCTTACCTTGTAAGCGTTAAAAGCGAAGGCGAGGAAAACTCGTCCAATTACTACGGAACCGTAACGGTGACAGCCGACGAGTTTAAATCTCGCATGAGGGCCTTTTCGCCCGGCATAAGCTTCAAAAACTTATCATTAGTAGGTAAGATAACGCGGTATGACAGCGGCCGTGTAAACACAATACAAATCGGCAGCGAAACATTCACGGGCAGAGAGATAAGAGGCGTTTTCTCGTTAAATTCGGCCAATTTTCGCGTCGATGTTTCCGGCGGCGTTACATTTTCCACGGTAGGCTTTGGCCACGGCGTGGGGTTAAGCCAAACGGGCGCCAACGCGATGGCTAAGCAAGGCTCCGATTATATCGATATACTAACCCACTATTTTTCCGGTGTAACGGTTAAATAATTCTTTTTTACCGCCTTCATATAACCCGTACATTTTCTTATTATGGTATTTTTTTTGCTAAATGGGGAAAGATTTTAGCGTGGAGGTGTAAGCTATGAATTTTAAGAATTTTCGGAATAAATTTTCCGAGAAATTAACCAAAAGTAACGTCAAAACATTTTTTCGTAAGCAGGGGCTTTATGTGCTTATTTTCCTATGCGTGGCGGCGGCGGGAGTTACCGCTCTCCTTACATGGCCAAAGGAGCCCCCCGCGCCTGAAAATAATACGGGGGCGGCAATAATTGAAGGGCCCAACCTTGAAGACGAAATCGCCGCGCGCACGCCCGTGCCAAGCCCGCAGCCAACGCCCGATAATACGCCTGCGATTACGCCCGCGAATACGTCTAAGCCCGTTTTAAGCAGCGGCGGTATAAAGCTTAAAAAGCCGGTGGACGGCCAGATAATAAAACCGTTTTCGGGCGATAAGTTCGAATTCTTTCCTTCGCTTAATATGTGGAAAACGCATAACGGCGTGGACATTAAGGCGGATAAGGACGCAATAGTTGTGGCCGCTCTTGCCGGCACGGTTACCGAGGTTTACGCCAATGAAGCGGACGGAGGCGTAATAATTATTTCGCATTCCGATAAATCTAAAACGCTTTACGCGGGCCTTGGCGAAATGCTTGTTGAGGAAGGCGACAAGGTTAACGCGGGGCAGCAAATTGGCAAGATAGGCGAGATGCCAAAGGAGCTTGACCTTTCGTATCATCTGCATTTTGAATACATTGTAAACGGCGCGTATAAAGACCCCGAGAAATATTTTAAATAGACAAAGAGGAGCCTAAAAGAAAATACTTAACGATTTGCCAAAGCCGATAAATTTTTAACCGGCTCCATACAAGTTAAGGGAAAAGTAAAGACCGCGCCGAAGTATAAAAAGCTTTGACGCGGTCTTTCCGTTAAGCCTTTGCAACCTCTTATATCTAACGCGCCTGCTCGTGTATAACGTCAGTTTTTAAAGCTTTTCGCAGCGCCGAGGGCACGTCAACGCCGCCGTCGGCACGCTGGTAATTTTCAAGTATTGCCGCCACCGTTCTCCCTACGGCAAGTCCGCTGCCGTTTAATGTGTGTATGTATTCGGGCTTCGCGTCCGCGGAGTATTTGAATTTAATATTCGCTCGGCGCGCCTGAAAGTCCCGGTAGTTTGAGCAAGAGGATATTTCGACATATCGGCCGTAGCTTGGCATCCAAACCTCAATATCGTAAGTTTTCGCGGAAGAAAAGCCGAGGTCTCCGGTGCAAAGCTGCACCACGCGGTATGGCAATCGCAGCTCCCGCAGAACCTTTTCGGCGTCTGCCAGCAGCTCCAAAAGCTCTGTCTCCGAATCTTTAGGGTCAACAAATTTTACAAGCTCAACCTTGTTAAACTGGTGCAGTCTTATCAGCCCGCGCGTATCACGTCCGGCGCTGCCCGCCTCCGCCCTAAAACATGCGCTGTATGCCGTATGGCAGATGGGGAGCTTCTCCAACACACAATCGCGGTACATATTGGTAACCGGAACTTCCGCGGTGGGTATAAGAAAATAATCGGTATCCGCAAGCCTGAAAGCGTCTTCCTCGAACTTTGGCAGCTGGCCTGTTCCCGTCATTGACGCCCTGTTAACAATAAACGGGGGGAACACCTCGGTGTATTTTTCCGTATGCATATCAAGCATAAAGTTTATCAGCGCCCGCTCCAGCCGGCTGCCTAATCCTTTATACATCGCAAAACGGGCGCCCGTAAGCTTAGCCGCCGTCTCAAAATCAAGTATATCAAGCGCTGTGCCGATATCCCAATGCGCGCGCGGCGGGGAATCGAAGCTGCGCGGCTCGCCCCATTTTCTCACCTCAACATTGTCCGCGTCGCTTTGCCCCGAAGGAACGTCTGCGTACGGCTCGTTCGGGGTTGACAGCAAGACAGCGTTAAGCTTCGTTTCAACTTTAGAGAGCTTGGCGTCAAGCTCCTTAATATCGTCTGAAACCCGCTTTAATTCGGCAAACAACGCCTCAACATTTTCGCCTGTTTTTTTTCTTTGGGGAATCTGCTTTGAAGCTTCGTTCCGGCGGTTTTTCAGCGCCTCTGTTTTTACTATAATTTCCCGGCGCCGCTTATCAAGCTTGGTTATTTGCTCAACAACGCCTGTTATTCCGCGCCTTTCAAGCGCCGCTTTCACCTCATCGGGTACGGTACGTATTCTTTTGATATCGAGCATAAGCTTACCTCTAAAAATATATCTTTATGTTTGTTTTGCGGATTTTTAACGTCACATGCTTTCCGGCGCGCCTACCCCTATAAGCGAAAGTCCGGTGTGTATAACCTGTTTGACACATGCCGAAAGCAAAAGCCTCGCGGATGTATTCGCCTTGTTGCCGTCTATTATACGGTGTTCGTAATAAAACCGGTTAAATGCTTTCGCGAGCTCCAAAGTATACCGCGTTATAAGGTACGGTTCATTTTTATCGCATGACTTTCGCACCGTTTCGGGAAAAGAATACAGCAGTTTGGCGACGGCAAAAGCCTGTTCGTTATCGAGCGCGGTAATGTCAGTTTGTTCCCGCCGCCAATCAAAGCCCGCCTTTTTAAGAAGGCTTGCGCACCGCGCGTGCGTATACTGCACGTAAGGGCCGGTCTCGCCGTCAAAATTAAGCACGCGGTCGAAAGAGAAGGATATATCCTTTATTCTCGCCGATAAAAGCGTGTCGAAAACAACCGCCCCAACGCCTACGGTTTTCGCAACCTCGTCTTTGTTTTCAAGGTCGGGCGATTTTTCCTCTATAATTGCGCGCGTTTTTTCTATTGCGCGCTCAAGCACATACTGCAGGAAAACGACTTTGCCTTTTCGGGTAGACAGCGTACCGTCCTCCAGCGAAACCATTCCGAAAGCAACGTGCTCCAAATCTTTCGCCCAGCCGTAGCCCATGTTTTCAATAACTTTGAAAATCTGCTTAAAATGCAGGTTCTGCTGATATGCGACAACGTACAAACACTTGTGAAAGCCGTATGTCTGTTTGCGATAAAACGCCGCGGCCAAATCCCTTGTTGAATAAAGCGTTGCCCCGTCGGATTTAAGCACAATGCACGGCGGAAACTGCTCGCCGAGCCGCACAATGTAAGCGCCCTCTGAAAGCTCAAGCATATCTTTTTGTTTAAGCTCGTCAATTATGGGCTGCATTTTATTGTTGTAGAAGCTTTCGCCCGCGTAGCTGTCGAAGCTTATGCCAAGCATATCGTATATAACGCCAGCTTCTTTTAACGTAAGCTCTTTAAACCATTCGAATATTTCAAGCGCCTGCTTGTCTTTGTCTTCAATCATTTTAAACCAGGCGCGTCCCTGCTCATTTAGGCTCTCGTCTTTTTCCGCTTCATCATGAAAGCGTACATACAGCTCAAGCATAGCGGACACCGCGTTTTTTTCAATATCTTCTTTACTGCCCCATTTTTTGTACGCGGCGATAAGCTTTCCAAACTGTGTGCCCCAGTCTCCCAAGTGGTTAATACCAATCGGTTTGTAACCCAAAAATCCGTATATACGGTAAAGCGCGCCTCCTATTACCGTTGAGGAAAGATGCCCTATATGGAAAGGCTTTGCTATGTTTATAGAAGAATAATCAATACAGACGGTTTTCCCGCCGCCTATATTGCCGCCGCCGAACGCGCCGCCCGCTTGCCTTATATCGCCGAGCACATCATTTATAAAACTTTGCCTGTCAAGAAAAAAGTTTATATAGCCGCCGGAAGGTTTAACGGTTGATATAAAAGTAGGTTTTTCAATCTCTCCGCTCAAATCTTGAGCAATCAGCGGCGGCGCTTTACGCAGCTTTTTCGCGAGGCCAAAGCACGGAAACGCGTAGTCTCCCATATCCGTACCGGCGGGCGTCTCTATAAGCTTTACGGCGTCTTCTTTTGGTATGCCGGCGGCATTGGCAACCGCCAGCCCCAGCGCATCTTTATAATCCATTACATCTGCCTTTATACTTATGATTTACTAAAAGAATATATCATATCCGGCTTGTGTTATGCAACGAGTACGGGGAGGGCGTATACAAGCGTCACCGATAAATTAATAATATTCCGATTGACAACACAGATTTGTTTGCCGCCTAAACAGTTGAAAGGCATAATGCGTTGATGTATACTGAATAAAACAGATCGGCGCTCGCGCCGGTACTGCGGAGGTTAAAGTATGGCGAAACGCATAGGGATACTAACCAGCGGCGGGGATTGCCCCGGGCTTAACGCCGCGATACGGGGCGTTGCCAAAGCCTCGTACCAGATGTTTGGCGACGCCGAAATAGCAGGCATAATGGACGGCTTCGGCGGTCTTATTGACGGGGATTACCGCATAATGAAAAAAGAAGAGTTCTCCGGCATATTAACAAGGGGCGGCACGATATTAGGCACGTCCCGTCAGCGCGGGATGCCGGCAGGCCAGTGTACGGGTAAATTTCTCGATACGTTTAAAGCCATGTCTAAAAACTATGAAAAGATGGAGCTTGACTGCCTTGTGACTCTCGGCGGGAACGGCACCCACGCGATGGCGGGAGACCTTGCGCGGCACGGGCTTAACATAATAAGCCTGCCTAAAACGATAGACAACGATATTTACGGCACCGACGTAACATTCGGCTTTCAAAGCGCGGTAGACATCGCCACCGACGTTATCGACAAGGTTCACACAACGGCGCACTCGCACTCGCGCGTTATGATAGTTGAGCTTATGGGCAACACCGCCGGCTGGCTTACGCTGAGCGCGGGCATAGCGGGAGGCGCCGACGTTATACTGCTGCCCGAAATACCTTACGACATAGCGGCCGTCGCCGACGTAATAAACGATCGTTACGAAAGCGGGAAACATTTTTCTATAATAGCCGTGGCGGAGGGCGCCCGCAGCGTGGCGGACGAAAAAGGCAAGATATTTAAAGGACAGCATTATTCGATAGGCTACAAGCTTGCCGACGATCTGTCCAAGGTAATCGATATTGATACTCGCGTGGTTGTGCCCGGGCATTATCAGCGGGGCGGCGCGCCCTGCCCGTATGATAGGGTTTTGGCGACGCAAATGGGAGTGTATGCCGCCAAGCTTATCAAAAACCGCCGGTTCGGGCATTCCGTAGCCGTGGTAGACGGCAAGATTACTTCCAACCTTGTGGAAGACGTGGCCGGCAAAACTAAAACGATACCGCTTGATGACGAATTGCTAAAGGTCGGCCGAGATATCGGTTTAAGCTACGGAGAGCCATGATTACCAATATTTAAAGCACGCCTGAAAGCGCCGTGACGCCCATGCCGCTTGGTTTTTCTTATTTTGCTGTATGCGTTGACATGCATAATATAATCTACTAATATCTATAATGCTTAAATACCGGTGTCAATACCGGTACAACAGTTCAGTTTTTGTTTTTGGAGAATGCTTATGGAAAACAATTGTATAGCGATAGTGCTTGCGGCCGGAGAAGGGAAACGGATGAAATCGCCGCTGCCGAAAACCGTGCACCGCCTGGCGGGAAAGGCGCTATGCGAATGGGTGGTTGACTCCGCGGAGCAGGCTACGGGAGTAAAGCCGGTGCTTGTTATCGGCGCCGATACCGGTAAGTTTACGGCAATATTTTCCGACAGAGTCTTTTATGCCGTTCAGCAAAAGCCTCTCGGCTCCGGTCACGCGGTTTTAGCCGCTAAAGAGCACCTTACGGGAGACGGGTACGCAATAATCATAGCGGGAGATATGCCGCTTATACGCGCGCGGACGTTAAAGGCTCTGGCCGATAGGGCAGTGGCGGAAAAGCTTGCGGTGTGCATTCTTTCAACCGTATCGGAAAACCCGTCGGGCTACGGGCGCATACTAAGAAACAACAATGGCGTTGCGCGTATAGTGGAGGATAAGGACGCGACGGACGAGCAAAAGAAAATACAAGAAATAAACCTTTCCGTATACTGCTTCCACATACCGCCGCTGCTAAAAGCGCTTTACAGTTTAAACAATGAAAACGCGCAAAAAGAATATTACCTTACGGACTGTATAGAATACCTTTCCAAAGAAGGACACAGTATAGAAACGGTTGCTTTGCAGGACGGCAGCGAGGGCTTGGGAGTTAATGACCGGGTTCAGCTTGCGGATGCGGCGAAGCTTCTGCGCAAGCGCATAAACAATCAAATAATGCTGAGCGGCGCAACGCTTATAGATCCGGATAATACATACATTGACGCGAACGTAACCGTAGGGCGGGACGCCGTTATTTATCCTAATGTTACGCTTGAGGGTTTAACCGTTATAAAGGAAAACGCTGTGATTTATCCCGGCAGCCGTATTTGCGATAGCACAATAGGCCGCGGCACAACCGTCCAGAATTCCGTAATATTACAATCGAAAATAGGAGATAACACGACGATAGGGCCCTATGCTTATCTTCGCCCCAAAAGCGTTATAGGCAACGGCTGCCGCGTGGGAGACTTTGTTGAGATAAAAAACGCGCGGCTTAAAGACGGCGCGAAGGTTTCGCATCTTTCGTACATAGGAGACGGGGAAATAGGCGAAAAATCCAATATTGGGTGCGGGGTTGTATTTGTTAATTATGACGGAAAGAAAAAGAGCGATACCGTAATAGGCAAAAACGCTTTTATAGGCTGCAACGTAAATCTGGTCGCGCCGGTAACCGTGGGCGACGGGGCATATGTCGCCGCGGGGTCCACAGTGACGTCCGACGTTGAGCCGGACTCGCTGTGCGTTGCGCGATGCAGGCAGCGCACAATATCCGGATGGGCAAAAAGAAGGAGAGAGGAATGATAAAAGCCGTATTTTTTGACCTTGACGGCACCTTATTGTCTCTTGACATGGAAGACTTTGTCCGCGTCTACCACACGCAGATAGAAAAGAGCGGCTTTTACAAAATACTCGGGACAAACGGCGGGAAGGCTTTCAGCAGCGCCGTATACGCCATGCTGACAAACAACGGCCGCGCGCTTAACAAAGACGTATTTTTTGAAACGCTTTACTCGCTTACCAAAGCCGATTTAGCGGAAGTTAAAAATCATATGGACAATTTCTACGCCAACGAATTTGACATTGTAAAGTACTGCGTCAGCCCGAACAGCGACGCGATTGCCGCTGTCGCGCTGCTTAAAAGCAACGGCTACAGATTAATACTTGCGACAAACCCGCTGTTTCCGCCGGCGGCGACATACAAACGAATAGAATGGGCGGGGCTTTCTCCGGACGATTTTGAATATATTTCGCATTATGAGAATTCGCGTTATTGCAAACCAAACCCCGAATATTTTAAAGAGGCGCTTTATGCAAACGGGCTTTCCGCGGAAGAATGCTTATTTGTGGGCAACGATGTGCGCGATGATATGTGTTGTATAAAGCTGGGGTTTAAAGGATTTTTGGTGACAAACCATATTATTGGAGACGCAAGGGAGGTTCCGCAATGCGCAAAGGGAGATTATTCGGCTTTTCTAAGCTTCGCGGAAAATCTGCCGCGGGTTTAACCGCCGACTATTACATAATAGGCCTTGGCAATCCCGGCGGGCGATACGCGCGTACACGGCATAACGCCGGCTTTAACGTCGTATCCATTATAGCTCAGCGCCACGGTATCCCCCATAAGATTCATAAATACGGCGCGGCGCTGGGGAAAGGCGTAATAAGCGGCAAAAAGGTTTTGCTTTGTATGCCGCAGACTTATATGAACCGTTCGGGCGAAAGCGTAAAAGAGCTTTCGGCGGCGCTTGGCATACGCGCGGACCAGCTTATAATAGTATACGATGATGTGGATATTTCTTCGGGCACGGTACGGATTAAAGAACGCGGCAGCGCGGGCTCCCACAACGGTTTAAAATCCGTAATCTATTCTCTCAACACAGATGAATTTATAAGAGTGCGCGTAGGTATAGGAAAGCCCCAAGGCGATATAGTAGATTATGTGCTGGGCGAGCACAGCGACAAGCAAAAGGCTTATAATACGCTTTTGATGGCCGCGGACGCGGTAGAGGCTATAATTGAATACGGCGTCGCCGAAGCGCAAAACAGATATAACTGAAAATGATGCGGATAATTGAGCATATTTTTAATACACAGTCTTTTTTAAAGCTGTACAAAGAGCTGCGGGCAGGGCATGTTCCCTGCTCGCTTTATGGAGTTCCCGATAGTTTAAAGGCGCACATAGCTAAGGCTTTAGCAAAAAAGACGCGCAGGCCTGTAATAGTAGTGTGTGAAACGGACGCCGCCGCGCAAATATATGCCGAAGCGGTGAATGACGCGGTTTATTTGCCGCGCAGGGCGCTTTTGCTCCGATCGTCCGTAGCGCGCAGCAGGGAAACGATGTTTGAGCGCATATGCGGCATATCAAGGCTTTTATCGGGCAAGGCGAGCGCGGTATTTTTAAGCGAAGAAGCGCTCGCGGCAAGGCTTGTACCGCCGGAGACGTTTAAGAACGCGCATATTAAGATTTTAAAGGACGGTTATTATAATCCCGTCAAGCTGGTACAAAACCTTGTTTTTTGCGGATATGAGCGGGTTGCCGCGGTGGAAACGCCCGGGCAGGTCGCGCGGCGCGGCGAGATACTGGACGTATTCTGCCCCGGGTCGGCCGCTCCTTACCGTATTGATTTTTTTGATACCGTGGTTGA
This sequence comes from uncultured Christensenellaceae bacterium, assembly GCA_964586785.1. Lineage (GTDB taxonomy): Bacteria > Bacillota > Clostridia > Christensenellales > SZUA-584 > SZUA-584. The sequence goes on along the minus strand of CAZPHS010000002.1, from coordinate 25,224 downwards.
GAATATACATACTTTCGACCCGGGTACTCAGCGCCGCGGACGCGATGTTTACAGCGAGATTAATTTGCCGCCGGCCGTGGAGCTTATACTTGATGAAAAAGCGGCGCAAAAAGGCGCCGAATATTTCTCGGGCATACAACCGCAAGGCGCCCTGCTTTCACAACGGTACGAGAGTTATGCGCGGCAGCTTTCGGGCAACAGATATTTCGAGGATATCGAAAACTTTGCGCATGTGTTCGGCAGCCACAGCCTGCTTGATTACGCCGAGGACGCGATTGTTATATATGACGATTACAAGCGTATAAAGAACGCCGCGAAACAGCGCGAGGAAAACTTTTCGGCAAAGCTTAACGCGATGATAGAAGCTAAAGAAGCGGCGCAAGAGCAGCGCGCGCTTTATATTTCTTTCGATATTTTTTCAAACAAAACCCTTGAGAAAAGCGTTATAGACATATGCACAGTCGGTAAATCCTTGATTGGACAAAAGGCTCAGATTACGCTGAGCGCAAAAAGCGCCCTCGCGTATAATAAGAGCGTCGATTTATTAAGAGAAGATATCAAAGGGCGCGTATCCGCGGGATGGCGTGTTTACCTTTGCTGCGGAAGCGCCGCGCGGGCGCAGCGTCTTTCCGCCGAGCTGACGGATAAAAAAATGGTTGTGCCCTTTCTTGAAAATTCAAGATCGCTGACCGAGGGCGAAACGGGTACTTTCCCGGACAAGCTGAATACGGGATTCGAGCTTACCGACCTAAAAGTATATTTTTTGGGCGAAAAAGATATATACGGATTTTCAAAAAAGAAAAGGCAAGCGCATAAGGGCGGACAGCTTGACATATTCACCGATTTGAAACCGGGCGATTTGATAGTACACGATATACATGGAAAAGGGCGTTTTTTGGGCCTTGTTACCCGCACCGTACAGAATATATCGCGCGATTACCTGGAGCTTAAGTACCGTGACGACGATAAGCTGTTTATACCGACAGACCAGATAGACCGTGTGCAAAAATACTTGGGCGGTGAAAGCGAGCGGCTGAGCAAGCTTGGCGGCAGAGAATGGAGCCAGACAAAAGCGCGTGTCAAAAAGGCGGTAAAAGAACTCGCGGAAGACCTTGTTTCGATATACAGCGAACGTGTTCTAAAAAAGGGGCACAGCTTTGGGCCGGATACCTTATGGCAAAAGCAGTTCGAAGACGCTTTCCCGTATGAGGAGACCGAAGGCCAGCTAAAGAGCATAGAGGACATAAAGCGCGACATGCAGGATGAAAAGGTTATGGACCGTCTGCTCTTGGGAGACGTTGGTTACGGTAAAACCGAGGTTGCCATGCGGGCGTGCTTCAAGGCCGTTATGGAGGGGCGGCAGTGCGCCGTGCTTGTTCCGACAACTCTTCTTGCCCGCCAGCATTATCATACATTCCGTGAAAGGTTCGCCGAGTTCGCGGTGTCCATAGAGGCCGTTTCGCGGTACGTAAGCGCGGCGGAGCAGCAGCGCGTTTTGGCGGGCGTTGCGGCGGGAACGGTGGATATTGTAATCGGCACGCACAGGCTGCTGTCAAAAGACGTTAAATTCAAAGATTTAGGACTGCTTGTAATAGACGAAGAGCAGCGCTTTGGCGTGTCGCACAAGGAGCGTATAAAAGACATAAAACGCAGCATAGACGTTTTAACGCTCTCCGCGACACCAATACCGCGCACATTGCAGATGGCGCTTACCGGCATACGCGATTTGAGTATGCTGGATACGCCGCCGGAAGAGCGAAAACCGCCCGAGAGCTATGTTTTAGAATACAGCCCCAAGCTTTTGCGCGAGGCGATTATACGAGAAATGGAGCGCGGCGGTCAAACTTATTATGTTTGCCGCCGGATAGAGCTTATGGACAGGCTCGCCGGAGAGCTTAAAAAACACGTGCCGGAAGCGCGGGTTGCCGCGGCGCACGGGCGTATGGGCGAGGCCGCCATGGAAGACGTAATGGTTGATTTTCTCTCGGGACAGTACGACGTGCTGTTGTGTACAACTATTATTGAATCGGGAATAGACATACCGAATGTCAACACAGTTATAATATACGAGGCGGATAAATTCGGTCTCGCGCAGCTGTATCAAATAAAAGGGCGCGTGGGGCGCGCGGCAAAAAACTCTTACGCTTATTTAACGTATCTTTCCGGCTCAAGAATGACGCCCGATGCGGAAAAACGGCTGGCCACTATCGCCGAATTTACGGAGCTTGGCGCGGGCTTTAAAATAGCGATGCGCGACCTTGAGATAAGGGGGGCGGGTAATCTGCTCGGTCCCGAGCAGTCCGGACAGATGGCGGCTGTCGGATACGATATGTACTGCCGATTTATGCGCGAGGCCGTCGCCGAAATAAAGGGCGAGCGAATAGAACGCTTCGCCGATACATCGGTTGAGATACGGCTTGACGCGCATGTGCCAAACGCTTACATATCCGATGATATGCAGCGAATCGAAATATACAAGCGCATTGCGGCGATTGACGGAACGCGCGGCGCGAAGCAGCTTAAAGAAGAGATAACAGACCGCTATGGCAAGCCGCCGCGCCCCGTGGAAAATCTTATGCTGATATCGGTTATAAAAAGCTTCGCTTCAAGGGCGGGATTTGTTTCGGTTACCCGCAGCGGACGCACGTTCACGTTAAAATACGGCGAGGAAAGCGCAGTTGACGCAAAAGTTTTGCTTAAAAAGCTTAAAAGGCACGATAACGCCCGTCTTAAATCCGCCGAGCCGCCGTTTATAGTGTTTAAGGCGCCGCAGCAAAAAACCGTGGACGCGCTTTTAGCCTTTTTGCACGACGTACGCGGCTGCCGCGCTGGGCGGCGGACGGAGTGAGCTGCGATTTACGTTATTTGGTGTCATGTGCGCAATAATATATTTTTGGTTAAATGTATTGGCACGTTTAAATACTTATGGTATAATTCCATACTGTCGGCAAACAAAGCCGGTTTTTTGCGCCAATGTAGCTCAGCCGGCAGAGCGGCTCACTCGTAATGAGCAGGTCAGCGGTTCGATTCCGCTCATTGGCTCCATATCCCGGGGTGTAGCGCAGCTTGGTAGCGCGTTTGGTTCGGGACTAAAAGGTCGCAGGTTCAAATCCTGTCACCCCGACCAGCGGAACAATGGACTACGCTTCGCTCGTTTTCTGGGCGGAGCGTTGCTCTTTCCGCCCGAAAAGCTCACACGCTTCGTCATTGCTCCTCTTCCGCAAAAAGCCACGTTCGCATCGGCTAAGCGCTTGCAAGCGCGCGCTTTTTATGCCGATTTGCTTACTTACCGTCTTTTTGCGGCTTGTCGCCTGTGGGGCTATCGCGCGCTCGCTTGAGTGGCGGCTTTTATTATGCCTATACAAGAAGCAAATGGAAGCTCTTTTATAGAGGTCTTTACAACAAGGGGGTTCGTTTTTATTCAAAAATTAAAGGACGTCCGATTATATCAAAAGAAGTCCTTTTAGACAAATTAAATAACAAACTTTGATGTAATAAGAATCGCTTGAATTAGCGGTTTTTATTATATCTGAAAATGCGGGATTCTGACGGGAATTATGCTATAATATCATCGAAAAGGCAGGTGATTGTTTCGTATGGGGTACAGCGTTGATTTAAACCGAATACCCGTCAACCGATATATGGAGATGCTGAAAAAGCAAAACCTGTTACCGGGGCGAAAAATATTGTTAGAGAATATTGACGAGAATTTCCGCAGGATAGCGGCTGCCGGTATTTTTAATTTGGCGGAGTTAAAAACAAATATATCTTCGCTCCGGCGGCTTATCGAATTTTCCGCAAAGACAGGTATACCTGAAAATTATCTGACTATTTTGAAAAGAGAAATGGGAAGCCTGGAGCAGAAACCGGTGCCGATTTCTGATTTTCCCGATATTTCCGCCGACACAGTTTCCGTTCTGTTGAATAAAGGCATAAAGACATCAAAAGACGTTTTTTCTATCAATCTCAACAATATATCCGCCTTCGGCCGGGAGGTGGGTATTGAGGCGGGTATGCTGCAAAAACTAAGCGACTTGAGTAATCTTGTAAGAATCAATGGCATAGGGGCAATGGCCGCAAGAACCATATATGAGAGCGGTTATAAAAATATTGTTGAGATAGCTAATGCAAAGGCGCCGGAGTTACTTGAAAAAATGAACGCGGTCAATAAAGATAAGCAATATTATAAAGCCAATCTTGGCGAGAAGGATATGCAGTTTATTATTGACGCGGCAAATATGATACTTGAAGCAGAGATTTGAAGAGCGCTCGCCTTTTTTTATCTTATATATTGACGCGCCGCATGAAACGTTGGGTTCCAAAATATATTCAAAAATCAAAAAAACGTTCGGTTATACCAAAAGAAGTTCTTTTATTATGTGTTGATGCTAATGAATCTGCCCGCACGTTTGAATACGACCGTGTCCGGCGCAGCGCGAACAGTCGCGCTTTCAAAATTATTTTTTAGTAAACATTGCTTTGGCATCTTGACTTTTTTTAGACGGTGTGTTTGAATTGTGTTCAAGAGACGGGTTAAAAATTCTCCCGTTTAAGACAAAAGAATGATGATTGAATACGCAGATAAAGCATCTGTTTATTTTTGTTGTTGACAAGTATTTGATTATATCAGCTAACCAAATTAACGGTTTATATTGTTAAAAACAGCATCAAATAAATTTAAGCATAAAGGAGCAGATTGATGAAAAAATACAACATTGGTGTTATTCCCGGGGATGGTACGGGGCCGGAGGTTGTAGCTGAAAGTGTCAAGGTTATTAAAGCGGCAAGCGGTAAATTCGGGTTTGGCGTTGATCTTGAATACTTTGATTTCGGCGGCGACAGATATCTTAAAACGGGGGTGTTGCTTTCTGACGAAGATATGGCAAAGTTCGGCTTAAAGCAGGCGGTATTGCTTGGCGCTATAGGCCACCCGGATGTAAAACCCGGAATTTTAGAAAAAGGTATTCTTTTGAATTTAAGATTTACCTTTGATCAGTATATAAACTTAAGGCCTGTGATGCTTTATGACGGCGTCGATACGCCGCTTAAAGATAAAGGTCCGGATGACATTGACTTTGCGGTAATTCGGGAGAATACCGAAGGCCTGTATACGGGTAGCGGCGGCTTTTTTAAAAAGGGAACTGCCGACGAGATAGCGATACAAGAGTCCGTAAACACAAGGAAGGGTGTTGAAAGGTGTCTGCGCTTTGCGTTTGAATACACGAGGAAGAGAAACAAGAAAAATAAACTGACACTGTGCGGCAAGACCAACGTTCTCACATACGCGTCCGACCTTTGGGAAAGAACTTTTTATGAAATAGCGGAAGAATATCCCGATATTACAACCGACTACGCCCATGTTGACGCGACATGCATGTGGATGGTTAAAAACCCCGAGTTTTTCGACGTTATTGTTACCGACAATTTATTCGGAGATATAATTACAGACCTTGGCGCTGTCCTGCAGGGAGGGATGGGCGTTGCAGCCGGCGGTAACATAAACCCCGAAGGTGTTTCTATGTATGAACCGATTGGCGGCTCCGCTCCTAAGTATACCGGTCTTAACGTTATCAACCCGCTTGCCGCAATCGCGGCGGGGCAGATGATGCTTGAGCAGCTTGGTGAAGATAAGGCGGCCGCGGCCATAGATAATGCGATAAAAAAAGCGGTCAGCGCTGATATTAAGAGCATGTCGGCGGGCAAAATGGGTTACAGCACGACGGAAATAGGAGATTTGATTGCCAGTTACCTATAAATTGATTGCGGGAACTGCGCTGGAAGCCGTTGCAAATGCAGCGGCTTTTTAATATCATATAAAACACATATGAATTATTTAATGGAGGATTTGGCAAGTGGGGAAGGTTTATAAAAGCTTGACGGAACTGATAGGCGGAACGCCGCTTCTTGAGCTTGGCAGCTTTTCGGAACAAAATAATCTTCCGGCGACGCTTATAGGCAAGCTGGAGTACTTTAACCCGGCGGGCAGCGTGAAGGACAGAATTGCCAAAGCAATGATAGAAGACGCCGAAAAATCAGGCAGGCTAAAGCCCGGCTCGGTTATTATTGAGCCCACAAGCGGCAATACAGGTATAGGCCTTGCGGCCGTTGCCGCGTCGAGGGGTTATGATGTGATACTTACAATGCCGGAAACCATGAGCGAAGAACGCCGCGGCCTGTTGAAAGCTTACGGCGCGAAGATAATACTTACCGAAGGCGCGCATGGCATGAAGGGCGCTATACAAAAGGCGGAGGAACTCGCGCGGGAAATACCGAATTCGTTTATTCCCGGGCAGTTTGAAAATCCGGCTAATCCGGCTGCTCATAAAGCGGCTACCGGTCCCGAGATATGGGAAGATACCGAAGGCAGGGTTGACATACTGGTTGCCGGAATAGGAACAGGCGGCACTATTACAGGCACGGGAGAATATTTGAAAAGTAAGAAACCGGATTTAAAAATTATTGCCGTTGAACCTTTTGATTCGGCAGTGCTTTCAAAGGGAATATCCGGACCGCATAAAATTCAGGGAATTGGCGCGGGCTTTGTACCTAAGGTGCTCAACACCGCAATATTTGACGAGATTATAGCCGTTAAAAATGAAGACGCTTTCAAAACCTGCAAAGCGATAGCAAAAACGGAAGGGCTCCTAATTGGGATTTCATCCGGCGCGGCGGTCTGGGCGGCGGTTTTGGCGGCTAGGCGCCAAGAAAACGCGGGAAAGACCATTGTGGTTATTTTGCCGGATACCGGCGAGCGGTATCTTTCCACCTCGTTGTTTGACTAAATAATAGCGGCTTTATAAATATAACTGAACTGCCGCCATGAAAATGGGCGGTTTTATCAGCGGAGCCGGTAATTTGCGGCTAAGCCCGCTTTTTTTTCGTTCTCTTAAATAACAGCCGCGCAAATGCATATACGCAAAATTACATAAGTGAAAGCATTACGGGGCGGTTCGGTAAATATTACAAGCATGTTACGATTCTTTGACTTTTCGTAACAAATGAGCTAACATGGAATAAGACACGATGCAAAGCAAGGAGCTTGACAAAAATGCTGAACAAACTGGGTGAAATGCTGCAAATAAAACCGGCGGGCCCTGAATATACAAATACTGTTAAACCGCGGGCTGTGAATGAAAAAACCCGTAAAATAAGACCTGCTCCCGCTATGGTGGAGGTTAGGTTAAAGAAAACCGAAAGAGTACGCAAACAAGCCGCCGGCAATCAACGTCACGGGGGGCTTAGCCGCAAGAGCGCCGCGGTAGAAGAATTTGATACGGCGGTAAAAGCGGATAAGCGGGCTTATTTGCATCAGACCGCGCAAGAAGGGCGCCGTTACGGACGCAAGGCTGACAGGACACAGCCGCGTTCCGGAACCATGCAGAATGCAACATCAAGGGTTGCGGTTAAACAGGCAAGCAGAAGCGGTAAAACAACGGGCAGCCGTGTACGCAAACGCAACGCCGCCGCCGCTGTATACGCGTTTTCGGGGATTGCTTTTATTTTGCTGCTGATTGTACTGTTTACGCCTGCGGGAGCGTTTTTGGCCGGAGGCGCTTTGCGGCTTGCCCGGAATACGCAAGAAGGCGATTTTGCCGCTGTGCCGGTTGACGCGGAAGATAACTACAACGAAATTGCAGATCAGGACGTTCCGTTATTTATTGATGACGATATCGCGCGGGAAGAAGAGTCCTATTCAGCGCCGTTAAAGCCGTCCGCTCCGATTACGGAGGGTATGCCTTCGCCGGCGTCAACGCCAAAGGCTGCGGATACTCGGCCTGCGCCCTCTTCCAAACCCAATCCGACACCTGCGCCGCAAAAGACGCCGAAACCGACATCAACGCCGGCATCTACGCCTACGCCGACGCCTACGCCGACGCCTACGCCGACGCCTACGCCGACGCCTGAGCCGACACCGACGCCTACGCCGACACCGGAGCCTACGCCGACGCCTGCGCCAACGCCGGAGCCTACGCCTGCGCCGGAGGAGCCAACCGAATAAGCGTTAGCCGAAATTTATTGTACACTATCCGTCGGTTAATATATAATCAAATATATTTGGTTACAGCGTCATAAACCGCGGGAGAAATCAATATGCAATATGTAACACTGAAGTATAAAAATAAACCGGTATCAAGATTTGGCATGGGCTGTATGCGGCTGCCCCAAATCAAAAAAAGCGATGGCACGGAGATTATCGACGAACAAGAGTCGATACGTATGATAAGGTATGCCATTGAAAACGGCGTGAATTATTTTGATACCGCCTATTCCTATACGGGAAGCGAGCGGGTGCTGGGCAAAGCGCTTTTGGACGGATACAGGCAAAAAGTATATATAGCCACAAAGTGCCCGGTTTGGTATGTAAAAACCGGCGCGGATTACGGCAGGTTTTTCGATGAGCAGAGGATAAGACTGCGGTCGGATTATATTGACGTTTATTTGTTTCATTGTTTGGACAGGGCGAATTGGGAAAGGGTAAAAGCCACAGACGGAATCAAGCGACTGGAGGAATTAAAGCAACGCGGCGTAATCGGCCAGATCGGTTTCTCTTTTCATGGAGAGCGGCGGCTTTTTATTGAAATAATAGATTCTTTTAAATGGGATATTTGTTTGATACAGCTTAACATTCTTGACGATGATTATCAGGCCGGAATGGCAGGATTAAAATACGCCGCCTCAAAGGATATATCGGTGGCGATTATGGAACCGTTGAAAGGGGGCTTGCTTGGCGGCAGCGCGCCCAAAGAGGCGGAGGCGCTTTTAAATTCATACGAGGAGATAAGACCGCTGCACGAATGGGCATTTAGGTGGTTATACCACCACGCCGAGGCCGCCGTTATACTCAGCGGTGTTGGCAGTATGGAGCAGCTTAAGGATAACCTGCGAATATTCGGCGAGGCAAAGCCCGGCGTTATGAGCGATAGGGATATGGAGCTGATTAGACAGATTAAGTATATATACGCCGGCAAGGTTAAAATCCCCTGTACCGGATGCGGTTATTGTATGCCGTGTCCTGCGGGTGTTAATATACCCGAAATTTTCAAGGCATATAACGACTCGCCGATACTAAGTTGGAAAGAGTTCATAAAGACATTTTATTCATTGGAAACGGACAGCCCCTGCAAAGGCGCCGTTAATTGTACAGGGTGCGGGCATTGTGAAAGCCAGTGTCCGCAAAATATTAAGATTGCGGACATGTTGAAGAAAGCGCGCGGCGTTATGGGCAGGGGATATAATCACTACGAAAACGATACAATTTAATTACCCTATTTTGAAGGCTTCCTAAGGGGGTGAAGGTTCAAAAAAGGGGGTTTAGCTTTTGCTTAGCGAGATATTGAAGACATATATAAAAACAGGTATGAACTTTGTTTTTGTGGCATCTGAATTAAAAACATATATGAAAAAACAGATTGGTATTGTAATCACTTTTTAAAGATGTTTTCTGATTATGGAATAACTTTTGATAGTGCAGATGTTGTAGATGGCATCATTGGGAAATCCATCAGGAAATCCACTTGTCAGTATTTTATCCATGTATATCCTCCTTGTTGTTTTCATGTTTAAGAATAAAAGTCTGTGGGGAAATTAGGATTATATCTTAATTTCCCCACCCATTCCTACATCTTATTTCCTTTTAAAGAGGCTTATTGAGGCAACCACTCTATATACCAGAGCCAAGTTAAATATTGACCATAAAACTGAAACAATAACATTAACCTCCAAATAATCTTGTATAACAGCGTAGTAAATAAATGCTATACTGCTTATCAATAAAACAACCCAACCATTTTTTAACAACATTTTGTCTTTCATAACCAACTATCTCCTTTCAAAATTTTTAATCAAATTATTATTCTCGAATACTCTTTTCTTTTTCTAAAGAACTAACTTTTTTGCTTAAAGGCAAAACTAAAAATATAAGGAGCAATGTTCCCACTGATAGGGACAAAATTGCAATATAAGAGTTAATAGGGCGTATATCCATTGAAGTCTGCATATGGCCATAGAAGAAATTAAGCAATCCTATAGCTAAATTTAGTACCGTTAAAAATAAGAATAGTGCTCTAATTCGTTTATAATGTTTTATTCTTGAATCAATATCCGAATATATATCGAACTCGCCTTCTGTAGCCTTTCTTCTAAAATAAACCCAACGATAATAGGAAGCAACAAATTCTACACCGGTTTCCTCCATGAACTTAATATAGTTTTGGCTTTCAGGGTGATTAACCGGGTTTTGAAATAATTCTATCCTATAAATGTACTCACCTTTAGGGGCATCTTGGAAAACATACCTGCACCATGTATAATCTGTTAGGGCTAAACCTTTCGTTGACATCTCATTTAAATACTTTTCTTCTTTCTGATAATCAAAGAATGCCTTTCTTACAATGTGCTTCATTACTATTCACCCCCAGTAATCTTTTTGCCGTTTCTAATAAGTTCTTCTAACCTTAAAATCTCAGCATTTACAGTCTCTTTTCCTAACTCAGTAATCTGATAATCCTTTTTTCGTGAATCTTCTTCATTAGGCATTGGTTTTATCCATCCTTTTTCTAATAAAGTATTTATGGCACCATATAAAGTCCCTGCTCCAAGTGACACTCGACAATTGCTTATTTCTTTTACATTCTGCATTATTCCATAGCCATGCATTGGTTTATAAAGAGATAAAAGAATATAATACACTGCTTCTGTTAGTGCTGCACGTTCTGTCATTTCTGCCATTTAATCTCCTCCTAACTATAACGCCTTACGATATATCGTCTACAGTTATAATATATCGCTTAGCGATATAAATGTCAATACAAATTTGTAAATATTCTTACTTAATTATTTGACAAGATATTATGCTATTCTTGCAGAAGAGATGAGTTAACAGTATTCACTGATTCCGAACTCAAGGACTATGAGCGCTTTAAGAATATATTGATTGAGTTTCGTTCTTTTTATGGATAACTATAAAAAAAGAAAAGATAAATAATAAAGAGCCCTACCACGCAATTAAGAATGGTAGGTTTCTTCATGCCTGCTCTATGCGTTTATTTCCGTACCGTCCTTAAAAGTGAACCGCACATCGTCTTTATCATAAACAGTAGCGTAGTCGACAAGGCTGCACCACAGCTTTTCATCAAATTCGGTAAGTAAGTTTTCTTGTTTGCGAAGGGTGTAGAGGAAGGAGTTAATCGTACTGAGCCTTGTCTGCTTATCTGCGATTTTTTCGGTAACCTCAGTATGGCGAGTCTTGGCAAGGTCAAAGCGGTCAACCAGTCCGTTGTATCGCTCCTGGTATTCTCCCTGGTCAAGGGCCAAGTGTGCATTCTCACCGATGGCTTGCTGTATCATCCCAGCCACAACTTCGAGCTCGTTTTGTAGTTCAGCTTGCTCTTTTTCCAGGTCTGTAGTATCAAAAACCGTAGACTTTATAAGTTCAAAGTTTCCGAGGATTTCTTCCCTGTCAGAGTGTAGCTTATTTACCGCTGATATGAAGAGCATCTTGATTGTTTCTTCGTCAAGGTGTGGTGTCCGGCAGCGTTTGTCGTCATCATATTTGTGGTTGCATTGGTAAATGGTGCGACGGTATTTACTGGTGGAGTGCCATACCTTTGAGCCGTACCAAGAACCGCATTCACCGCATTTTATCCTACTTGAAAATATGCTGACCCCGCTTCGGCGGTTAGGACCAGGATTGCGGTTCTCCAGTTCAATCTGAACCATATCGAATACAGCAGGGTCGATAATTGCCTCGTGGTTGTTTTTAACATAGTATTGTGGAATCTCGCCTTCATTGATTTTCTTTTTCTTGGTGAGAAAATCCGTCGTGTAGCTTTTCTGCAAAAGGGCATCACCCTTGTATTTCTCGTTTTCAAGCATTCGGCGGACTGTTGCGGCATTCCATTTTGCCTTTTTACCGGGTGAAAGGATGCCTTCAGCAGTAAGTGTCTTGGCAATCTTATAGGGTGAATATCCCTCAAGGAAGAGGGCAAAAATCCGCCTGACGATTACTGCTTCTTTTTCATTCAGTACGAGGTTGCCATCCTCTCCACGGTCGTAACCGAGGAAGTGCCCAAAGGGAACGGTGACCTTGCCATCCTCGTTATATGCGCCTTCAATTTGATATGCAGAACTTGCCGCGCCCCAAATAAAATCCTTTGGAAAGGCCATAGTCGCACCTCTTTTTAATTTATTTTGTTTAATAGTATATATATTTTTATGCTGTTAAATTATATCATAACGTATAATAAAGGGACAAGCCGCTTCAGGCTTTTTTATGACAGCGCTTTTTGCGGCTGTCAAAAAAGATTATGGAACACGCTATGGGCGCCGCTTAATTTACGGTTGTTTTTTTTAATCATATGGCATATAATATACACGAACAAATGTTCGAGGTATTTATGCAGCGCGTTATATTACATACCGATATGAATAATTTTTATGCCAGCGTGGAGTGCGTTCACCGCCCTGATATAAGGGGCTGCCCCGTGGCGGTCGGCGGCGACGAACAGCTGCGCCACGGTATTGTGCTCGCTAAAAACGATATTGCCAAAGCGGCCGGCGTCCGCACGGGCCAGGCGCTCTGGCAGGCGCGTGAGAGATGCCCTAATCTTGTAACGCTCAAGCCCAATTATCCGCTGTATCTGCGGTACGCTAAGTTCGCGCGCCAGATATACTCGGGGTTTACCGATAAAATAGAGCCTTTCGGGCTTGACGAGGCGTGGATTGACGTGAGCGGCGACAACGGTATACTGGTTGCCGATCAGATACGTTCGCGTATAAAAAAAGAGCTTGGGGTTACCGCCTCGGTTGGCGTCAGCTACAACAAAATATTTGCCAAACTTGGGTCGGATATAAAAAAACCCGACGCGACTACTCTTATCAGCCAAAAAAACTTTAAGTTAGTGGCGTGGCCGCTGCCCGTTGAAGAGCTTTTGTACGTAGGGCGCGCAACCAAATCAAAGCTTAATAGATTCGGCATATCCACAATAGGCGAGCTTGCGGCGGCGCCGGTTTTACTGCTGCGAAATGTGTTTGGAAAAGTTGGAGATGTGCTGCATCGTTTCGCAAACGGTCTTGACGATTCGCCGGTAACGCGCGCGGACGAGGAATCGCTTATAAAATCAATAGGCAACAGCACCACAACGCCAAGAGACCTTGTTTGCGGCGAGGATGTAAAAATAATTTTGTTCGTATTATGCGAAAGCGTCTGTGCCCGTATGCGCGAACACGGGTTTATGTGCCGCACCGTAGCCATATCTGTGCGTGATAACGAGTTGTTTTGTTTTGAGCGGCAGACAAAGCTTTCCCGTCCTTCCTGCGTATCCGCGCAGATAGCGCATACCGCCATGCGGTTGTTTGTGAGGGAATACGGCTGGCAAAAGCCAATCCGCAGCCTTGGGGTGCGCTGCGCCGACCTAATACCGGCGGACAGCCCTATGCAGACATCGCTGCTCTGCGACGAGGAAGGGCTGCGAAAACAAGAAACGCTTGAGAGAACGATAGATGCGCTTCGCGGCCGGTTCGGGCATTTTTGCATACAGCGCGCCTGCGTTCTGGCGGACAGATCGCTTGGGGGGCTTAACCCCAAGGGGGATCATATAATACATCCCGTGGGCTTTTTTAAGGACGGTACGGAACAATGAGGGAGATGCGGTATCAAAACGACAACAAAGTTTATGTAAAGGTTGAGGCGCTGTTTTTGCCCGACGGTAGGCTTAAACCCGTGGCTTTCTGGTGGGAGAGCGGGCGCAGATACGGTATAGACAAAGTGACGGAAGTATGCCGCGCGGCAAGCCTTAAAGCGGGGGGCATAGGAATGCGTTACACATGTATGGTATGCGGCAGGCAAACGTATCTTTTCTACGAAGAAGACCGCTGGTTTATCGAGCGTAAACGGCGGCAAAAATAAAACCGGCAGCCAAAGCCGCCGGTTTGGGAGAGTTTATTTCATTAAATATTCGTACATTGATTTCGCGGCGATTTTGCCCGCTCCCATAGCGAGTATGACGGTGGCCGCGCCGGATACCGCGTCTCCGCCGGCATAAACGCCTTCAATGGAAGTTTCGCCGGTTTCCTCGTTTATTATTATTCCGCCCCAGCTTTGCGTTTTAAGCCCGGGAGTAGCCTCGCGCATAAGAGGGTTGGGGCTTTGGCCTATAGCGATAACAACCGCGTCAAGCTCAATTTGGTATTCGGAGCCCTCAACAGGCAAAGGACGCCGCCTTCCGGAGCTGTCCGGCTCTCCAAGCTTCATTTTTTGCAGCGTCATGCCGCGCACATAGCCGTCTTTCGTGCCCAGTATCTCGGTCGGGTTGACAAGGAATTGAAAAACTATGCCTTCTTTTTTTGCATGTTCTATTTCTTCCGCGCGCGCCGGCATTTCGGTTTCGCTGCGGCGGTACACTATATAGACATCGTCCGCGCCCAATCTTTTTGCGCATCTCGCGGCATCCATAGCAACATTGCCGCCGCCTACAACGGCCGCTTTTTTATGCCGTATTACAGGGGTGTCAAATTCCGGAAACCGATAGCCCTTCATAAGGTTAATCCTGGTTAAGAATTCGTTGGCGGAGTAAACGCCGTTTAAGTTCTCTCCCGGCAAATTCATAAATTTAGGCAGGCCGGCGCCGGTGCCTATAAATATTGCCTTGTAGCCCATGTCTTTCAAATCGTCTATGGTCAGCACCTTGCCCATCACCATATTTGTCTGTATTTTAACGCCCATTTCTTTAAGAGCGTCTATCTCTTTTTGTACAAGCGCTTTGGGAAGACGAAATTCGGGAATACCGTAGACAAGCACTCCGCCCGCCGTATGGAAAGCCTCGAACACCGTTACGTCAACGCCCATTTTGGCAAGGTCTGCCGCGCATGTGAGCCCCGCGGGGCCCGACCCTATAACCGCCGCTTTCTTGCCGGTAGGTTTTTCGCATTGCTGAGGCTTGGAGCCGTGTTTTATGGCATAATCGGCGCAAAACCGCTCAAGCCTTCCTATTGCCACGGGCTCTCCTTTTATTGCGCGCACGCAATATTTTTCGCATTGGCCTTCCTGCGGACAAACGCGACCGCATATGGCGGGCAGGCCGTTGGTTTCCCTTATTTTATTGTATCCTTCAATATATTCGCCTTGCGCAGTAAGCGCGATAAACTCGGGAATTTGAACATTAACGGGGCAGCCGGCCACGCAGGGCTTATGTTTGCACTGCAGGCAGCGAAGCGCCTCGTTTTGCGCCATCTCTTCTGTATACCCAAGCGCGACCTCGCTAAAATTACGCGCCCGTTTTTTTGCGTCCTGCTCCGGCATTGCCGTTTTTTCAAGCTGCATATTGCGTTTACTCATTTGTCTACCCCCGAAAACAGATTGCACGAAGCTTCTTCCTGTTTTTTATACATGCCTTGTCTTCTCATGGCTTCGTCAAAATCAACCTCATGGCCGTCAAAATCTGGTCCGTCTATACAGGCAAACTTTGTTTTGCCGCCCACGGTAACGCGGCAGCCGCCGCACATGCCCGTGCCGTCTATCATAATCGGGTTCATGCTTATAATTGTTTTAATTCCGTATTGCTTTGTCAGCATGGAAACAAACTTCATCATAATAAGCGGACCGATGGCAATTACAATATCAAATTTCTCACCCGCTTCAATTTCCGCCTTTAGCGCATCCGTAACAAAACCTTTGTTGCCGTTGCTTCCGTCATCGGTCATTACAACCAGTTTATCGGAAACGGCGCCGACTTCGTCTTCAAGAAGTATCAAATCTTTATTGCGAAACCCTATAACGCTTGTTACGTCAACGCCCAGCGAATGCAGTTTTTTGGCTTGAGGATACGCAATGGCTGTGCCAAGCCCCCCGCCTATAACCGCGGCTTTCTTTACGCTTTCGTCAAAATGCGAAGCTTTGCCGAGAGGACCCACAAAATCGAGCAGGGCGTCGCCCTCGTTTAAAGTTCCAAGCTGTATAGTTGTTTTGCCTACCTCCTGAAAGATAATCGTAATCGTACCGGCGGCTGCGTCATAATCCGCTATCGTCAGCGGTATGCGTTCACCCAGCTCGTTTATTCTAAGTATAATAAACTGCCCCGGCTGCGCTTTTTTTGCAACCAGAGGCGCTTTTATAACCATCAGTTTAACCTGATCGTTCAATACCCGTTTTTCAAGAATTTTGTACACTGCAATTCTCCCCTTAGCGATTGGTATTTGTCACAACGGAATCTATTATAACACCGGCACATTAATATGAAAAGCATAAAAGGACGCGCGGCGTCGGCCGGCTTTTATGCGTTATTGGCGCCGAATAATCTTTTTGCCTTACTGCATTTAAAAAGGCCGCCAAAATTATAGCGACCTTAAAGACCTTAAAGGCTTTTTTAGCTTTAGTATATCTTGCTAGTTTTCTTATGCATTAGTAATCTCAATTTTGTCCAGCTGTTTTCCAAGCGGCAGACCGTCTATCAAAAAGTTGGTTAGTAAATCCTCAGCATCACAAAAATAAGTATCTGGACCGTCAGGGTTTTGCGAAATAATATGTTTACCGCCATCATATGTGCCAACCCAATATTGTTTTTTTCCAACACAAAATACAATATCGTCCCCCATATTGACGGTATCCATAAACCACTTTAAATCATTCATATCCATGTTTACTACCTATTTTTGCAATCAATTCACCCTGCGTACTCTGACGGCTATCGTGATGCTTTGCATTATCCGCGGAGCTGTTATATTAAACTTGCTAAAACAACGGCATCTGGCCCTGCATAGAAATTATCTCATTTAGGTCCATTAGTTCGGCATTTTCCGTATCAACGGCAAATCTTTCGTCGCCGGCAACAGGCACAGGGGGGTTGCCAATGGCTAACGTACCGTTAAAATCTAGCTTTGCGTTAACGCCCTGCCGCGGAATATCTACCTTGATACTGCCCGAAAAATCGTATCCGTCCCAGACTTCGGAACCCTTTATTTTTATAATCGCGCTGTTAGCGGTTAAAATGCCGCTAAACTTTAAACCATCGGGCAGCGGTACCAATTCCATTTCACAAAAAAAATCAAAGTCTTGATAGCTGCTTGGAACAGACAGTTCCATAAGCATATCTCTTGTTTCGCCCTGCCTTTGCGCCTCAAACGCAAAATCGAACACATTGCTTCCGCCGTCTTCCGCCGAAATCTCAACACGCCGCGGCAGACCCGCGTCGTCATATCTGACGGTCCATATTAATTCTATGTCTGTGCTTTTCAACGCGATGCTTAAAAGCGGCATGACGTCCGGCAAGTTAATCTTTACACCGACAAGCTTTTCCAGCGCGCTTTTTAAACTGTCGTTTAGCTCTTCGTCCTCGCTTAACTTATCCGCAAAAGTTTTCAGCATTTGCGATATATCGGAACCGCTCATTCTAAGCGTAGTACGGGTATTGTTTTTATCAAAGCAATCTTCGTCTATGCTGTTAAAAAACAACTCAAACAGCCTGATTAAATCAACATCTATTTCTTCGCCCGCAAATATAGCCGCGAATCTGTCTTCCAATGTCATGGGTTTTGATAAATCGGCTTTAGCGTCAAACTTAAAACCTGTTGTGTAATTAAAGCTTTGACCGAAATAATCGGATTCAATATCTATATAAAGCGTATCTTCAACAAGTAGCAACGTCGTTGAGCCGGTTTCCTGTATTGTTTTAATGCCCAGTGTTTGTTCATCATACGCAAAGTTATAACTCATTTTCGTTTGCGTTTCTTGCTCTCCATTATTGGGGACCGTCATGTTATGAGCGTAACTTAAATCAAAGGGTTGGCTGTTAATCTCGTCCATTTTTCCAAAACTAATATCCCCGAACGCGCGGTCAAAAACCGCTATGCTGTCGTTGACAAACCGTGTTTGCATGGTTTTTCCGCTGAAAGGCCACCCCTCGCTTTGCGTAAAAACGGTCAGCAAAAGAACAGCCGCAAGCGCAGCCGCCAATACAACGCCGGCCGCCGCGATTATTATAATTTTTGCTTTTTTCTTTTTCGGCTGCCGAGCGGGCGGCTGACCCTCCCCGTGCGGCTGCGTGTAGTACGTGCTAAAAGCAGACGCCGGTTGGGCATCGCGAACCGTCCCCGCGCTTGCGGCCTGCGGCGTATCCGCTTCTTTTACCGGCGCCCCGCAATGTATGCAGAACTGTCCGTCACAAGTAATCTGCATACCGCATTTAGTACAAAACATATATTTTCCTCCTTATAAACATAAGCGGTATAAAACCATTACCATTATAACTTATAGTATCATATTTCTGCAAGATAAGGTTCGGTTGGTAATTGCGGCGAATCTATTATATAAGCGTTGTCAGTATCTATATAATATCGATATTCATTTATTACACTATGTTCCGGCATACCTATGCTTAAAATACCGTGATATTTTATAATTATATCCTCGTACATACCGGGAGCGAAGTCCAAATTCAAATCGCCCGAAAAACTGGCGCCCTGCCATTTCTCTTCTCCTGTAAACTTTAACGCCTCAATACCAAACACCTCAACGCTTCCCGTATATTCAACACCGTTATCCATATTTGTAATATCAGCCTGAATACTAATATGCGCCGGAATGTTTTCGCTAATCTCCGCTAAAAGGTCTAAAGTTATTGTGCGCGTCTTCAGACTCTTTTGCTTATATGCAAATATAAATTCCAGTGAATTAACACTCTTATCCGAATATTTTATGTTTATTTCCGCAGGCGTATCGTCCGTGTAAGACAGAGTAATAACAATTAAAGCATCGGGGTCTATGCTTGATATGATAAAATTCCAATAATCTAAACCGCTTATGCCGCTTTGTTTATCTTTGTCCATAAAAGTAAGGCGTGCAAGCGCTTCCTCCAAATCAGCCTTTGTTAATGTCAAAGAAATTGAAGAATCGTTTTTGGAAAAACAAGAGTATGGTATGCTGTTTATAAAGGCATCGGTAAAAACAGCGTTATCCGGCTGATTTTTATCGTTTCCCAAAGCTTTTAACCTGTCGCCTAAAGACATCTTTTTTGATAAATCGGCGTAAGTATCATACTTTATGCCACAATCATAGCCATTCCGGGATAAATACAGCGTATCTTCAATCAATAAAAGCACAAAGTCTTTATTGTATTGCCTGCCGGCATTTGCGGCTAAAACCTCTTCGTCGTAAGAAACAGCCACTAAAATTGAAGCCGGTTCTGTTTTAATATCGGACTTTATTGTTATTCCCATGTTTAATTCAAACGGTTCATACAGCATCTGTGTAAACGAATCAGAAGATAAGTCTTTAAAAGCGTTTTCAAATAACGCCAAGGTGTCGTCGATAAATTTTTTCTGTATATTAACATCAGCGATTACAAAAAAGTATAACATCGCGGCGGCTGCGAGAATCGCCGCGGCGCCGCATATTATCATGGCAAGTTTCGCCCCTTTGCTAAGCTTCCTTTTTTTTGACGGGGGAACGCTTTGAGCTTTATCAGCGAGGGCGCCGCAATAAGCGCACCGTCCGTCCTGCGGAATTTGTTTGCCGCAATGGATACAATACATACCTTTTCTCCTGTTATATTTTATTTATCTAAAAACCTTAGATACTAATATACTATAAACTGGCTCGGTATGCCATATTAATATATATATTAATATAAAAACATGAATATTGCAGGAAAACCGAATCCTTATTGACCGGAATTATTGGTTATGATATGCTGTGTTAAAAAGAAATCAGGAGAAATTCGGTGCCGAAAAGCCCTTTCGCGGGCTTTAAGGATAATAGGGAAAGCGGTTAAACGCCGCTGCAGCCCCCGCTACCGTATGGCCGACTGTTTTAAGCCAATATGCCACTGGGAGATAAACCCCGGGAAGGCGCTTTAACAGAATGAAGCCGAGCCGGTAAACCTGCCGAATATATCTCGCTGCGGTTTCTTCGGAGGGAAGATGCGCACGGCAGTGTTTTTTATGCGCGCCACGGGCATTTCCGGGCGTTTTTTATGCGCTTCTTTTCCGTTATTAAAAAGTATGGAGGAATAATTTATGAGAAGCGTATTATCCGTATTGTGTACTTGCTTGCTGGTCGCGTCGCTGCTTTTGGGCTGCGCAGGCTTAACTACAGAGGCGCAGCGCACACCCGTCCCTAAGGACCTTCTGGAAGTTAATATTGACGCCATGGGAAATAAGGTTCATACGATTGAAGGGGAGCTGGCAATAGTATCCACCGCGCCAAGCGCGACGGAAATACTGTTTGCGCTCGGATGCGGGGAAAAAATCGTCGGCATAGACGTATACTCCACTTACCCGCCCGAAACATCAAAAATAACGGTGGTAGGAGATTTCAACGGCTTTGATATCGAAAAAGTAATAGCGCTTGAACCCAATGTTGTTTTTGCCGGAAACGGCCTTCAGCATCAGGATATTGCGGCGCTCGAAAACGCAGGGCTATATGTTGTAGCCGCAGAGGCCACCTATTACGAAGATATCGAAAACAGCATAGCGCTTATAGGCACGGTGGTAGGCAGACAGCAGCAGGCCGCGGCGCTTATTGCACAGTTAAACAACGCGGAGCGGGCAGCCCGGGAAAAAGCGAATGAATTAAAAACCGCGCCCGCCGTCTATTATGTTATGAGCACAGACGGATGGACGTCCGGAAAGGGCAGTTTTATCAACGGCATTATTGAAATGTCCGGCGGAATTTGCGTAACGGCGGATACCGAGCGGGAATGGCCCCAGTATCCTATAGAACAGCTTGTTTTAAAAGACCCCGATATACTGCTTGTATCAAGCTGGATAACGGAGGACGATTTAAAATCGGCTCCCGGTTACAAAGATTTAACCGCAATTAAAAACGGCAATTACTATTTTGTCAATTCGGATATAATTGAGCGCCCGGGTCCGCGCGTTGCGGAGGCTTTAGCGACGCTTTCCGATATATTTATTAATTATGAGGGATAATGTGTGAAAAGCCGTATAAAGCTTATTCTCGCCGTTATGATACCGCTTGGAGTTGCAGTATTTGTTTCCGCTTTTTTGTTCGGCAGCTCGGGAATAAGCCTGCCTGAACTTATCGCGCTGCTGCGGGGCGATGCGCAGCAAAGCACGTATACTATTTTCTTTAACCTGCGCCTGCCGCGCGTGATAATCTGTTTTGTTTCGGGCGGCGCGCTTGCCATATGCGGCGCGTGCCTGCAGGGGATGTTTAAAAACCCTATGGCGGATTCATATGTTATCGGCGTAAGCGCGGGAAGCGCTCTTGGCGCATCCTTAGCGCTTGCCTTTTCCTCATATTTGTCTTTCTTTGGATACGGGGCGGTAAGCCTGTTTTCGTTCTTTGGCGCCATTCTTGCCGTGGCGGTTGTTTACCGGCTCGCAAAAGTATACGGGCGGATATCGGTTACCTCTTTGCTGCTGTCGGGTATAGCTGTAAGCACTCTTTGCACTGCTTTTGTTTACTGCCTTATGATATTGTTCCGCGACAGAATGGAGCATATAATAATGTGGACGATGGGCAGCTTTTCATCGTCCTCTTGGGACAAGGCGGTAATAGTTGTTCCAGTTATGCTGATTTCAAGCTTGCTCTGCCTGCCCTGCTCCCGCAGCCTTAACATAATGCTTTTAGGCGACGAGGACGCGCGCCACCTTGGAGTTAATTCAAACAATGTACGGCGAATACTTATACTTCTTACCACTATCGCGGCGTCGGCGGCCGTCTCGGCAAGCGGAATAATAGGTTTTGTCGGTCTTATCGTTCCGCATATGCTGCGCCTTATTTCGGGACCCGACCATAAACGGCTCCTGCCCCTTTCGTTTTTAGGCGGCGGCATATTCCTTCTTGCCGCCGATACTGTTGCGCGCGTGCTTATGGAAATTCCCATAGGAGTTGTCACGGCGTTTATAGGCGTGCCGTTCTTTCTTTTTCTGCTGCGGCGCGGAAAGGGGGCGGTCAAGTGAGCCGCGTTAGTGTGCAAAACGTCTCATACTCTTACTCGGCGGGAAGGCGGGCATTGTCAAACATCAGCTTTGATGTAAAAAAAGGAGAGCTTGCCGGCATAGTCGGCCCTAACGGGTCCGGCAAAACCACATTGCTCGGATGTATCTCGGGCGTTTTGAAACCCCAAAAAGGAAAAGTGCTTGTTTACGGAAGCGACAGCGCCGCGATGTCCGCAAAAGAAGCCGCAAAACGCATGGCGCTTGTCAGGCAGCAAAATTCTATCGAATACGGCTTTACGGTGGGCGATATCGTCCTTATGGGGCGCAACCCGCATCTTTCGCGTTGGCGCGGGGAGAGCGGCGAAGACTACAGGGCGGCAAATGAAGCGCTTGCCGCTGTGGGCATAACGGGCTTAAAGCACAGGCTCGCGGGCACCCTCTCCGGCGGCGAGAGGCAAATGATGGTATTGGCGCGCGCTCTTTGCCAGCAGGCGGGCATTATGCTGCTGGACGAGCCTGTTGCCGGTCTTGATATACGCCATCAAATATCGATTATGGGCGCTGTCCGGCGGCTTGTTACAGAACGCGGTTTAACCGCCGTGTGCGTGCTGCACGATTTAAATCTGGCTCTTGGTTACTGTGACAGCTTAGTGATGCTGGGCAACGGGTTGGTATATGCCGGCGGCCGTCCGGAAAATGTGCTCACGGAAGAAAATATAGAAAAGGTTTATGGGGCAAAAGTGTATGCGGTGAAGAAAGGCGGACGCACATTCGTGCTGCCGGATATGGACAAAAATATATGATGCAGAATATGCTATGGGCGGGGAACAGACATCATCCTTCCAAAAGCCTGCAACGTACCAACAGCCGCCTGTTGCCCCGCGCTTCACAAGTTAGCAGCGAAAGCTCGCCGGCGTATCGCGTATTGTCCAATGCCGCCGCGTCGTCGGGTTTTATATGCTCTATATTGTATACTTCGTAAGTATAGGCGCCGCCTTCCGTATCCGTGACAGTTGCCGTATCGCCCGTTTTGATTTTATCCAGCTTTCCGAAATGAGCGCCGTTGCGATAGTTGTGTCCGGTAATTACAAGATTGCCCTTTTCCCCGGGAGAGGGGCCTTTGTAATGGCATATTGATATTTTTAACGCTTTATCGGATGTTTTAGATAACACCGGCAAATGAATATCCAGTGAGCTGATATCCAGCCTCGCTATTACGCTATACCCGTAAAGTTCCGTATCAAGCAGAAAGTAAATATCCTCGTCTCTCATCGCGTCCGGTTCTTCCGGCTGAACATAGGCATCGGCCGGCAATACGCCGGAAGCGTTTTCGGTTTCTTTTATGCCGCTTAACTCTAAAAGCCGCCGGGCGCTGCTTTTTGCTTTCTCACCCTCGTCCCAAATCGACAAATATACCGCCGACGCGGCAATAATAAATATTGCGGACAAGGCAAATAACAGTACAGCCGTCTTTTTACGGGTAAAGCGATTCAACTTTTTTTCTTTTGTATTTATGCTAAGCATTGGCAGTTACCGCCATACCGCCGCGCCGCCTGTCGTTTACGGTCATGCGCCTGCGGCGGTGTTTTGTAATATAATAACATTGATAAGCGGGCGAATCAAGCGCGGAGCCTGTCACGCCCAAAATTATTCTATAAATACAAACCGTATGGCGCGCAGGTAAAAAAGCAACGCTCCGCCCTAAAACGGGCGAAGCGTTCATTGCGGCGTGGTGGAGATAGCTGGATTCGAACCAGCGACTTCTCGCATGTGAAGCGAGCGCTCTAACCGGCTGAGCCATACCTCCGCGCTAGATAATGTGTGTGTAATTATAATATACCTGATTAACACTTTGCAACCACTATTCCGCTTTACTCAAAAAGAATTATGCGGTACTGTTGTTTAGTTGAAAACGCTGTATTATAATTAAACTTATTCATATTAGTGAATTATTTTCCGGGGCATATGGCCGGAATACCAAAACAAAATTATTAACAAGAGAGGTGGCAACAATGAAACAATGTCCAAACTGCGAACACTCGGCAAAAGACGACGATGCTTTTTGTTTGATGTGCGGAACTCCCCTTTCGTCTGTTTTTGCCGTAAACGAGCTTGAGGCTCCGGTTTCTGCCGAGCAAAAAGATCAAGCTGACGCGATAACGGAAGTGCCGGAAACTTTGGAGCCGACGATACAGGCAAACGGCTTACCCTTAAAGCCTGAACAGTTTGATACCGCGGTGATAGCGCCCGAGCCCGTGGAAACAACGGTTCGGCAGCCCGCAAAAAACAACTTTACATTTTTGAATACCGGCGTTGGTATTATCGTTGCCGTTTTGCTGCCGGCGGTTGCTGTTTTCCTGATTATACAAAACCGATATCCTTTTGTGTTTAACGCGGCGCAGTTCGCTTTACTAACGCTGATCTCAATCGCGATAGCTTTAACGACACGCGCAAAGGGGCCTGATTTTTCCATAGGCGCGGTGATAGCAACGGCGCCGGTTTTTATGGCGTTTATATTCCTGTACACCGAATCGCTTCTCATATCGATACTGCTTACGATTTGCGCATACGCCGTTTTTGGATTGTTAAACGGAATATTGGCGACGTACCTTAAAATACCTGTAATAGTATTGACGCTGTTAACCGGACTTATTGTAAAAGGCGTCAGCTACTTTGTCATTTTCGGAGATTATATCGGCGCAAACATTACTCCGCCCCAGTTTTCATTGGAAGCGCCCGTGCTGCCGATAATAGCGGCGGTAGTGTTTATTGCCGCGTTCCTGTTTGTTTTGTTCTCGCGGCTTGGAACGCCAATATTTAAGCGGGATGATAAAAGCAAGCTGTCGTATATGTTTGCGTACGTATCAAGCGCCGTTATCGCTTCCGGCACGGGCATACTGCTGCTTTGGGGAAACCTTGGAGGGGCGGCTTACACAATGTTAGAGTCCGAAACGTATGTCATATTTGCGTTCGCTGTTCTTATATCAAGCCGCGCTTTTGATAACAAATTTGCTCCCGTGCCGTTATGTCTGCTGCCCGCGGTTGTATGGGTGCTTATGCAAAACGCGCTTATACCCGCTCTGTTTGGCTTGCATGGTATTGCCGTCGGTCAATATGTTACAGGCGGCGGGCTGGCGTTTATTATGCTGATAATTGCCTATGCCTGCCGCTGCAAGAGAAAGGACAGCAAGTATGCTGCCTCCAATGATATATCGCTTATGCAGTAGATAAAATGTCTTTTACATTAAAAAAGCGGCTACTTAAGCGGCCGCTTTTATTGTCTTTAGAATACCCCCGGCTATGCCGGGGGTTCAAAAAAGCTTAAGC
>CAZPHS010000001.1:0-160721 GCA_964586785.1 uncultured Christensenellaceae bacterium | reverse complement strand
TGCCCGAACGCTATGCGGGCGAGGTCACTGTTTCGCACATATTTTTCCGCCATGAGTATTCCGCCCTGGTCGGAAGGGAATGTGATTCCCGTCTGCCTGCCGAAACCGAACTTATGTATGTAATCATAGAAAGTTTCGGTTCCCATTGCGAGCCCCATTTTCATAAACGCCGCGTTGCACGAGTTCTGCGCCGCCTCAAAAAGCGTCTGATGACCGTGAGTGCGCGGATAACGCCAGCATTTTATCTGCTGTCCCTCAACTATCTCAAAACCCGCGCAGTAGAACGTTGAATCTTTAGATATCGCTCCGGAGTCAATTGCCGCGGCGCATGTAACCACTTTGAATGTGGAGCCGGGCTCGTAGACGTCCGTAATCACCTTGTTGCGGGTTAGCGCCGTGAGCGTTTCCATATCGTTTCGGGGCGGATGGTTTAAATCGTAATCGGGATAATTTCCTATAGCGAGTATGTCCCCCGTCATAGGGTCCATCGCTATGCCCCACGCGCCTATGGCGTTTTGCTGTACATACGCTTCCTCCAGTGATTTTTCAAGAAAGCTTTGTATAACCTCGTCAATCGTAAGAACAACGTCGCAGCCGTCGACAGGCGCTATATAGTCTTTTTCCCCAAGCGGTATGCCGCGCCCGTCCCTGTCCGCCTCCGATATTATCTTGCCGTTCTTGCCCGACAGGTATTTATCGCAGTACGCTTCTATTCCCTCAAGACCGACGCCGTCCACCGATGTAAACCCGAGCGTTTGCGTTAAAAACGCGCTGTTCGGGTAATATCGCTTTACATCCACCGTAAGATGAACGCCCGGCAAATCAAGCTCGCGCAGTATTACGGCGGCGTTCTTATCTATCTGCCTTGCAAGCCAAACATCAGATTTTGTCTCGTCCGTGGCCTTGCTTCTCACCGTCTCTTCGTTAAGCCCCAGCGTTTCCGCCAATAAGCTTACCGTCGCGTCAACATCGCCTTTCTTTATTTCCGCCGGACGCAGCACAACCGTTTCGGCGTTGGCGCTTTGGGCCAGCACGCCTCCGTTCCGGTCGAGTATGCTTCCGCGTTTTGCCGATACAACCAAATTTCTTGTTTGCTGTATCAGCGCCCTTTCACTGAGATAATCCCCCTGTACGAATACTATAACGCCCATTTTTACAGCCAGCCCGAAAAAAAGAACAACGACTACCGTCATCAAAAACAGCAGCCTCTTTTTTGATTTTAAGCTTGGCAATGTCACACTGCCACGCTCCTTCCGGGTACCGTCGGTAATATTTGTTATCCTCCGTTTAAGTCAATATTCATCCTTTGGTTGTTCAGCGGATAAGTCATTCCCAGCCGCTGCCGCGCTGTCGCGGCAACCGATTCTAAAGTGCCGCGCAGCTCCATCTCCAGCTTTAAATCCTCCGCCTTTGTTTCAAGCGCGCTTATCTTTTGCGTCAACTCGTTATTTTGCAAGCCAATCCGCACTATTTCGGCGTGTCTTGACACAAGAAGCGCCAGCGCGCAAAAACCTATAAAAATAACCGTAAGCGTTGACGCGAGCCCCTTGCGCTTTTTTTGTACGCAATCCGTTACGCGTACCGGCGCCGGACGCTTGTATACGCCGGTTTTCTTTACAGCCGGTTTTTGCCGCCCGTTTGAACTGCCGCTTTCGCAAAGAAAATTATTATTATTAATATATGCGACGTTTCCGCGCATATTGACTTTTCTTTTTTTGTTTATATTCGGGGCGTATGTATAATCATATTTTCTTTGAGCGCACTGCATTGGTATCCCCCTTGCCTGTAACCATAAAAACGCGAAGCTTGGCGCTTCTCGCCCTGCTGTTTTGTTCCACTTCCGTCCGCGAAGGCAGTATGGGCTTTTTTGTTACCACACTTCCCAAAGATATCTTGCCGCAGACACAGACAGGAAATGAAGGCGGGCATACGCACGGTGCCGCCATACGCGTAAATTCCTGTTTGACTATTCTGTCTTCCAAAGAATGAAATGTGATAACGGCCAGCCGCGCCCCGTTTTTCAGCGCCCCCGCGAACTCGGGCAGAGCCGTCTTTAATGCCTCAAGCTCTCCGTTCACCTCTATGCGCAAGGCCTGAAAAGTTTTGCGCGCCGGATGCCGTCCGCCTCGCGCGCCGCTTGGAACCGCCATCTTTACAACTTCCACGAGACGACCGGTGGTATCAATGGGCCGAATACCGCGTTCCCTCACAATGAACGCCGCTATTCTCGCGGCCCATCTTTCCTCACCGTAATCACGTAAAATCCGTTCAAGGTCTCTTTGCGTATAATCCGCTATTATGTCCGCCGCGCACGTCCGCTGTCGCGTGTCCATGCGCATATCGAGCCTTGAATCTTGTTTATATGAGAACCCCCTGTCACATTGGTCGAGCTGGAACGACGAGACCCCTATATCAAGCACCGCTCCGTCCAAACCTTCTATATCAAGCCCCAACAGCAAGGCTTTGATATCTTTAAAATCGCCGTGTACGTATACCGTGTTTTCTTTGTATGCCGAAAGCTTTTTCTTCGCGGCGCAAAGGGCGTATTCGTCTTTGTCTATCCCTATAAGCCGCCCGCCGGGCGTTATGCGCTTTAATATCTCAAGCGCGTGCCCGCCGCCCCCCAGCGTGCCGTCCGCAACTGTCATTCCCGGTTTTAACTTAAGCGCCGAAACCGTCTCGTAAAGCAAAACGGAAGAATGCTCAAATGCCATATTCGGCAAGACCGGCTACAAAATCGCTTCCGCCGGACAGTTTTTCTTCTTCAAACTCAGCCCATTTTTCTCTCGCCCATATTTCCGCGCGGGTATAAGCGCCTATCATTACAACCTCTTTGTCAATACCGGCTTTTTCCCTTAGCAGCTGCGGAAGCAATATGCGTCCTTGTTTATCCGGCTCGCATTTGCACGCGCTTGAGAATATCATTCGCACGGCGCGCTGGGCTTTTGTATCGGACTGCGGTATGGCGCTTAGCTTGCCCGCGAATTTGTGCCACTCTTCCTCCGGGAAAGCGGTTAAGCACCTCTCGTTTAAGCGGACAATATAAAACGGGTCTCCCAGCTCTATTCTAAGCTTGGAAGGAACCGCGAGCCTGCCCTTTTCATCAAGATTATGCGCGTATGTCCCTATCAGCGACGTGTTCACTGCTGCTCTCCCCTGCCGCGGACGGGTTACCCGTGCCGCTTTTATACCTTTTATGCGGTTTTAGTACCACCGGCATACCCGATAGCCCCACTGCTACCCACAATTCCCCACTTACAGATATACTATTCGTTGCCTTTTGTAAAATTCCTTCCGTATAAACGCAATTCATGCAACAAAAAAAATAAAATAGTGCGAGCGGGTGAATTTAACGCAACATATGGTATGGAATATATGTTTGCGCGTATGTTTGTTCGTATTTTGTTGAATAACTTAAAAAATAATCAGATAGATTTGAAATTGTTTTGCCGCGCGGCGTATCGCCCGCATAAGAAAAACCTTTATAATTCCGCCGATGAAATTTCGTCCGGCGCCGCTTTATATTTGTTCATTATGAGCGCCGTGCCAAAGCCTGCGATAAATGCCGTCACGCTGAATAAAAGACCCGCCGCCCCTCCGTATTCCGTCGGTATGATAAGAAGCGTCGAGGCTATCACAAACCCCAAAACCGAATGGCAGGCGACGGAATTGTGGTTTTCGAACAGCGAGTTTATAGGCCTTGCCAGAAGCGCAATTGTTATGCCAATGCCCGCTATTAAAGGCGGAACAACGCCCAAGTCAAACGCGGATATTCCCGCCGTCATAGGCTGGTAAAGCCCCATGAATATAAGTACGGACGAAGAGCTCAAACCGGGAATTACAAGGCTTAAGCCCCATACCGCCCCGCAGAAGACATACCACCATATATTAGGTTCAATGACAGCGGTTTCGCCTTTTTGCAGGTAAGCTAAAAAACCGTAAGATACCGCGAGGCAAACAGAAAAGCCCGCCCACGAGATAGTTGACGTTCCTTGCTTCGCGGCGTCCTTGAAAAGCGAAGGCAAAGTGCCCGCTATAAGCCCTACAAACAAGCACACCGTAAGAGAAGACGATATTTTAAACAGAAGGCTTACAACATGCGCCAGAGCAAAAAACCCTATGAGCCAGCCTATAAGGAAAGGTATAAAAAGTTTGTAATACTTGCTAAAAGAGCGGATAGGGCGGGATAACAGCGCCATCATAGGCTGATATATGCCGAAAGTTACAAGCAGCACCCCGCCGCTTATTCCCGGCAGTATGGCGCCGCCGCCGACAATAGCGCCCTGCGCCACGCGCAGCAGCCACATGCCCGCCGAAATTTTATTGTTCTTTGTGTTGTTCATTTATTAATTTTCTTGCTATGCGTATTTTTTACCGCTTTACGGTCTGTTACTACCATTATGATACCGTTCGCTATGGCGGCGGCACACAAAACGCCAAACATAACGCGTATCGTCTCGTTGTCATAAAAGTACATATTGGGATTGTAATAATCGAGTATGAGCAGCGTAATAAGTACGGCGGCAAGTATAATGGCAAGGTGCGGCAGCAGTTTTATTATGTACTTCATCAATCCACCTCCTTAAATAAGAGGCAGTCGCCTATATTACGGTCATCATCTGTCGCGCGATTAACAATCTTGTCATCGTAGGTCATCACCGCGGAACCGCCGCCGTCAAGATTGTAGCCCACTTTACATCCAAGCTCTTCAAAAATCTCGGCAAGTTCAACCAAATTAACGCCTTTGGAGTATCCTTTCGCCCTTCCGTCCACCACCACAAAGCAATAATGCCCGGGCTCATAGTAACCTACGGCGCTTCTTGGATGTTCCCCGCTTTGGTAAGCCGTAGCATATTTAAACGAGGTGCGCGCCTTGCCCTCATCGTCTAAAAGAGAGGGACCAAAGGTCCATGCCTGCCATATACCGCGCTCCCGCGCCGCTTCCCGAACCTGCTTGTCGTTAAATTCCTTACGTCCAAACGTCTCCATCACACCATCGTTATAGAGCACGCAAACCTCTAAGCTTGTATTTTTAATTTCGTACTCATATCCGTTTCTTATAACCACATTGCGAAGCTTGCTGTTAGTGCTGTTATAGTAGTCCCCCGTCATGGCAATTACCGCGTCCGAGGCGATGTCCATCTCCAAAACATCCTGTCTGCCGTTTCCGTACTTACCCTTCGCGAGATAGGTCTGGAAGCATTCTATTTTTGTTATATAAATATCGGCGACAAAGTATGTAATCATCTTTCTGCCTTCGCCCTTTGTCTTTTTCTCTATTGAAATTGAGATATTGGGGCTTCTGTACATAGTATCGGTCGCCACAATATTTTCAGAAAAGTATGCGTCAAACCTTTGCGCCCATGTCATATCGGCGGGGTCTATGGTCGGCTCGGGCGTTATGTCCGCAGTCTCAACAGGCTGCGTTGTAGTCGGGGTGGAAGTGGGAGTGGGAGCGGGAGTGACAATCACCATGGGAATGTCGTCCTCTTCTTCCGCCAGCCCCATATGATAATAAGTAAATATGCCTAAAACACAGCACGCGAGAAGCAGGTCTATAATAACTATCGCCCACACAGGCATCCTTTTTTGTTTTTTAACATTTACGCTTATACTTTTAACATTCTTAAAGTCATACGAGTTCAACGGCCGTCCCCCCTAACCGTTTTTTTAAAAACAAATAACCTTTGAACAAGCCAGCTTATTATAAACAGCGTTATTTCCACTATAAGCTTTCCTATATGCTTTTCAATACCGGCAGATTCGACGAGTATTCTCAACATAAAAAAATTTACAAGCAGTATGCCCCCCACAAGAGCGAAATACTTAACAGCCGAAACAAAAAGACCTTCATTGCTTTTAAAAACATATCTTCTGTTTATATAAAAGTTAAGGGCGGAGCTTATAACACGCGCGGTTATTGTTGAAACAAAAAGGCTTTGAGCGAGAACCAAATCGCGCGTTAAATAAATTATAAAGCTGTATATCCCAAAGTCAACCAGAAAGCTTATCAAAGAAGACGCGCAGAATTTAAAGATTTCTTTGTATATTCTGTAAGAATCCTTTATGGGGTTAAAATGGGACGATTGATTATCATTAATATACACCGTTTCTATCCGCACCTGCTTTATATCAATTTTCTGCCGCGAGCATTCAAGCAAAACATTCATTTCATACTCGTATCTGCTGCCCTTTACATTCAGCATAAAAGGTATGAACGCCGCGTTATAAGCGCGAAGGCCCGTCTGTGTATCCTTAACCTTTATGCCCGTTACAATTTTGTATACAAAGCGCGTAACCGAATTTCCAAACCGGCTTCTTAAAGGCACTTTACCCGAAAAAATGCGGCTGCCTATAACCAGGCTTTTGTCGTTTTCCGCGGCGGCTTTACACACCTTTACGGCGTCCGTCACCTTATGCTGTCCGTCGGCGTCCATCGTTATAACGACGGTATCGGACGGAAAGTTTTCTTGAACGTATGACAGCCCCGTTTTTATTGCTATGCCTTTGCCTTTGTTTTCGGAATGATGAATAACGACGGCATATTCTTCCGCCTCTTTAAATAACTCCCGCGAACCGGAAGAGCTGCCGTCGTTTATCACGACGGCGTCAAAACCGGAATCCTCTTTTATCTGTTTAAGTAACGTTACCAGTTTGCCGTCGGGCTCATACGCGGGAATAATCGCAACGGCTTTATTGTTCGAGTTCATGTTTATCCGCTCATTTTTTATTGACGCAAAGCACCGCTTTTAAGCGGCGCCGCCTTTTCCGCTATGAAACAACATCTCCGTTGTAGCTTATCAAAGAAGCGTTATGCACGCCCGGTATTGCGGAAAACGAATCTATCATACCGGCTTCGCTTTCCCTGATGTTCATCTCTATAGTAAGCTCAATGGCGCCTCCGGAAACTATTTTAGACTTTAATTTGCCGGGAGGCATCTTGCGCAGCACGGCCTGAACCTCTTTTCTGCTGCCTTCGTCAAAACGTACGACGAGCATAAAAGGAAAATTCCTTTTGGATTTGAACAGATTCCAAACCACAAGGAATATGCCTATAGCGCCCGAAGCGAGGCACGATTCGGCGTAAAGCCTCGCGCCCAAGGTTATGCCCGCGGCTATAGCCCAAAACATAAACACGGTATCCATCGGGTCTTTTACCGCCGTCCTAAACCTGACTATTGACAGCGCGCCCACCATACCCAAAGAAAGCACCAGGTTTGTTGATATAGGCAGTATAACCATCGCCGTTACCATTGCAATCATAATAAGCGAGGTTCCGAAGCTTTTAGAAAATACCACACCGCTAAAACTCAGTTTGTATATAAAAAAGATAAACAGCCCCGTTATAAACGCGAGAGCGAGAGTTACCAAAACCGTCTCAATGCTCAATTCGTCTGTGAAAGCGAAGCTTTCAAGAACACCCTTTTTTATAATGTCTCCACTCTTCATATAATTTCCCTCCTATTCGTATCCTCTGCACAAAACATACTTTGAAATAGCACTTCTTTGCGCAGTGTTAATATTATTAATAACTGCCTTTAACGGAGCCGGCAGGTATTTATCAAATTTTATTTCAAGAACCATGAGCCCCGTTTCTATAATAGGCATAGTGGGAGCGTTCTTATCAAAAATGTCCGTTATCCAAAGACCGGCTTTTAAATCCTTATCGAATGTTATACGCACATTTTCTATATGCGATACATACGCCTCGCGCCTGTAATCCACAATGACGCTCGGTCTTAGATAATTGTTTTTCATTTGCAGGTATATTTCTTCGGCGAGAGGCTCGCATCTTCCCTCAAGCGCGTAAAAATCTCCCGCTATAAGCCTGTCGCATTCGTCGCGGCTTAAATCTATAGTCTTTTTGGCAATATACTGACCGCACTTTATCTTTTTCTCGAACTTTATCTGTTCTTCTCTAAAATTGTATATCCGTATACGGTACTTTTTCCTGTTGTCGCTCCCTTCCAGTTTTTCTATGAGAGCGGTGTTATAGACATCGTCAAAATATAAGCTGCGTATGTAATAATCGTCCGTTTCACCGGAATGTTTATCAAGCGGCAAAACCGCTTTCAAAGTGTTTTTCAACAGTATATAATCGCGGTAATTGATATAATATTTAAGCTCGTGCCTAAAAGAAAGCTTGTCTCCCGTCTGTTTTTTTAACTCAAAAGAGTCATCAAGCCCCGCCGGAGTAAACGCGGACGAAACGGCGTCCTGCCGGCTCTGCTGATAACTATGACGCGCGGGACGCCTGATTTGTTCCCTGCGCGGGCGCTCTTTTTGCTTTTCGCCGCCAAAAACATCAACGTCGCTTTTTTGCGGCGCTCTTTTGACGCCCGCCGGTTTTGGCGTATCCGGCAAAGCGGCGCCCAAACCGCCGGATTGGCCGCGTTTTAGGCTTTTCCGCTCGAGTTTTTCTATTTTAATGTCAAATCTGCTTCCGCCGGAAAAATCCCGGGAAGTGAGCGGCTGCAAGTCTTTACGCTTTATAAGGGGCGT
This sequence comes from uncultured Christensenellaceae bacterium, assembly GCA_964586785.1. GTDB lineage: Bacteria > Bacillota > Clostridia > Christensenellales > SZUA-584 > SZUA-584. The sequence continues at coordinate 152,219 of CAZPHS010000001.1, read as the reverse complement.
TTCTTTTTTTAATCTTTTAAAGATATCATCGTCTCTTGCCATTTTTTCCTCTTGTTATACTCAGTGTTAATTTACGCTTATTTAATAGCGTCGTCCAGCATTTGCCTTTGCTCGCTTGTAAGCGAGAACGCTTCCTTTAACTGCTTGACTATGTTTGCCGGCCTTAGCCGCGCGAAACGGCGCATTCTTTCCACGTGCGTCTCCCAGCTTGAAACGCTCCCGCCAAACTTCTCTCTCTCCGCCGGCATTTCTTCCTTAACTATGTTGTACCATTTATCTATATATGAAAGCACCCGCTCGGTATTATACACTTCTTTTAACGCCCATGCAAAGCGTTCGATAAATTTATCGCGCCACGGCTTATACTTAAGCAATCCGTTTAATAAATCCGAGCCCGCTTTGTTGCTTTCTCTGCGCTTGGCAAGCGTGGGGTGGTTACCATCAGGATAGGCGCTGTCCCCTAACGTCCAGCAAAAATCGTAAAAAATCTGTTTCCATTTGCCGTCCGGCAGCAGCTGGTAATACAATATGTTGCCGTAATCCGAGTTGGCGATTATTATCTGGTTTACCATCAAATCAAGAAAACTGTCGGTATCAAGGCGCTGCGCTACATAATCGTAGTTTTCTTTTTGGGTCATATCGTGGTTGTTCACATATCTGACTAAATCAAGATAATCCTTGGTAGTGCCGCGCCTAACGTTTTTGATGTGCCACCCTATATTCATGTTCTTAGGCTCGTCAAAGTTTTCGTGCTGCGCTATAAAATACTCGTTGCGCTTTTCCATCATAAAATAAACGCCCCAGTATTCCCCGTTTATATACAAAACATAAAGTTTAACCGCCTGCGTCAAAAAATTAAACCCCATGTCTTTTACAAGGTCAAGTACAACCGCCTCTTTAATTTTCGCAACATTTTGATCTTGTCCGCCCTGGCGCAGAACAAGCGATTTATATTCCGCGTACGGCAAATCGTCAAAGAAGGCGTATTCCATGCGGCTTTTGCCGTATTGGCTGCGCGCATAAACCGCAAAAGATTTTTGCGCGTGGTCGCGGCTGAAGCCGCCTTGTATGCGTATCGAAATATCCTGAGCGAACACCCTTTTTCCGCTCTCGTCAAACACTTCGAACGAAGCCGGACGTTCGGACTTCTGCCCTTTTTGATTGTAGTTGGCGTTCGAAAAATGCCCGGGGCTGCTTGAGATTTCTGTGGCGTTAGGTCCCTTCTCATATATTCCTGTAACCGGATCGAACAAAAGCTTTGGGTCTGTCACAATGGATACAAGGGGCAGCTTGTGCGTCTCGCCTATAAAATAGGTGGATGTGTATGTGCCGCTTGTAATATAATCATCTTTGAACGCGCGCGCGCGCACCATGCCCGTAGCGCTTATGCTTATGGGTGAAGCGTACCGGGGCGAGCTTTCCGTCGGCGTTGTGCCGTCGGTGGTATAACGTATAACGGCGCCTTCCGTCGCGCATGTCAGAGCAATCTGCTGAGCGCCTTCGTAGCTGCCTCCCGCTATATTCGCCGCGGGCGCCGCCGCTATTCCGTCGCTGTGAGCGCCGTTGGCCGCTCCCGGCGTTGGTTTCTCAAAATAAAAAACGCCGCTTTCGCCCTGCGCTCTGCCTAACGAGACGCCGTGCGGCACCGGCTCCACTATATACTTATCCAAAAGCGCGCCGTCGGCATCAAAAAGCGCGAGAACGTCTCCCGACGCGCTTAACTTAAAATTGGTGTGTATATAGTTTTTTTTTACATCAAGACCGGACGCTAAAACAACCTTATATTCCCCGGGTCCCAGCGTTACATCCGGCATTCTCCATTTTGCGGGGTTGCCCGGGTTGTCCGTCAGCCCGTATCCTAACAGATTAACAGATTGGCCGCTTTGGTTGTAAAGCTCTATCCAGTCGTATGTGCCCCCGTCCGTCTCCGTTACATATTCGCTGTTGGAAGCCATAACCTCGTTTATTATAACAGGCCCGAAAGCTATGGGGTTGTCCGTCATATACTGTTCGTACCCCTGCTGAGAGTTAGTATACCCCGGGGTAGCGCGGCTTGTTTTCTCCCATTCGTCCGAGTAGCCGCCTTCGCCCAGATAAACGCGGGAATAAGATATATCCGACTGCGATTCGGATACCGTTACGGTATCGAGTATCAATCCCAAAGGGTTTGAAAGCACTATCGTTTCCTCATACGCGGCTACGCGAAAATCCGTATGAATATAGCCCGCTTCCAAATCCGTATCTACGGCGCCTCCGCCGGAAGCAAAAACGAGAAGGTGTTCGCCCGCCCGTATGTCAACGTCCGGAAACCGCCACGCGAGCAGCTTTGACGGATTGTCGGTAAGCCCGAAGCCGGCAAGGTTTACTGTCTTATCCCCCGAGTTGAAAATTTCTATATAATCGCTGTAACCGCCTTTATTGTCCGCTATGGTTATTTTGTTGGAAGCCATAACCTCCGTTATAATAAGCGACGTCTCTTTGGCGTACCGGCTCTGCTCAAAAGCGGCAAACCCCGCCTCGTCGTTCGAAAAACCCGGCGTCGGCTTATCAAACAGCAGCCATTCCTTGGGGTCCTCTACAGACCTGCCCATGGATATATCTTTTGACTGGTCTTTGTACTCCACCGAATCAATGAGCCCGCCCGAAACATCAAACAGGTATATACCGCCCGCGCTTGCGGTCAGCTTAAAGCTTGTGTGAAGCGTACCGCCTGTTTTTCCCTCGCCCGAGGCATACAGCACAATGTATCCGCCCGCGTTTAAGGAAACGTCCGGCAGAAACCATTTCACCGACGATTTATCGTTAGACATGCCAAGACCGGAAAGCGAAACCGGACGGTCGGTAGGGTTATGTAGCTCAATCCAGTCGCTGTATTCCCCCATATCGTTCGGAAGAAAACCGCCGTTGCTTGCCATAAACTCGTTAATACGAACAGAGCCTTTGGAGTTGACGGACGTTCCGCCGCCGTCGCCGTTTTCCCCCAGCGCGTATATAAGAACACCGACGCATACTGCCGCCGCTATAATAAGTGCGATGATATTTTTAAATACTCTCAAGTTCTAAAAACACTCCCGGTATAAAGTAAATATACATAAAAACAAAAAAGTTTTTACGAAAACAACACCGATGATTGTACCATGCCTCATACAAAAATACAACTGTTTTGAAACGCGCGCCTTGCTTTATCTCTGTCATAATATGCATAATTGCCGTTCGAGTATACGCTATTTTAAGCCGGTTGTATAAACAATCACCGTATATTGTATGCCGCCGCCCGCAAAAGCGGCGATTTATTCAAGCTCGTATTTAAAATCAATACCCGTATCGCCAAACATATCCTTAAGCGTCGTTAATTCTACCGGTGTTCTCGAAAATACCGCCAAACCGCCAAAATCCAATGTTCCGTCGTCGTTTAACGAGAACTCCATCTTCTGCGGCATACCCATCACGATAAACCAATACTTTGTTTCTTCAGCCATGTCGGACAGCGAAAAGGCAATCTCTCCTTCTTTGCTTTCGGAATCAAATGTATACGCGGCTCCAAACTCCGTACCCATAGTAACTTTGCATCTGCCGCCGCCCATAAAGTCTAACGCGTAGCCATAGCCATATTCCTCGCAGTACCACTTGCCCGCAATCTCGCCGCCGCGCCCGCAATAAGCTTAACCGCAAGCCCCTTGTTTCTTTTCTTAGCCTCATGCCGCGGCTGAGCATTATCTGTTTTGCCGCCGCAATGGACGCAAAAATCCGATGTGTCATCAACAGTCTTTCCGCATTTTGTACAAAACATATACTTGTACCTCTTATTTTTTTTATTAATATATAACATATATCATATTTGCACAATAATATTTACGCGTAACGGGCTTGCGTACGCGCCCCCGCGTTTTGCTAAAATAATAATGCCGGTCAAAAGACCGGCAAATTTTTTTTGTAACGAAACCGGCGTTTATTAAAAACAGCCGTTCTTCCGTTTACTCCCAATCGAAATCAAAATCGCTAAAATCAAAATCGCCGTAATCATCAAGATTAAAGTCGCCGATATCAGTATCGCCGTAATCGTAATCATCAAGGTTGAACATGTCTCCAAAGCTCTTTTGCTCAACAGGCGTTTTAGTATACTTTGTGCCATCCTCGGCGCTTAACACATTGTCGTCTTCCAGCGTAAAGCCCGTAGTTTCCGTCATACCCATAAACGACATGGTTATTTTTCCTTTACCGCTGCCCGCGTCGAAGGTATAGGTTGCGTCAAACTCAAAGCCCATTGTACTCTTTTTACATTTGCCGCCGCTTAAAAACTCAATCGTTCCGTAACCGTCCGCGTCGTACCATTTGCCTATAACGGCGCTGCTTCCGCCGGGCAGTATTACCAGAACAAGTATAAGCACTATCGCTATTACCGCCGCTCCCGCAACAAGCCCTATTATAAGCCCTTTGTTGCTTTTCTTAGCGGGGGTTTGCGCGGGGGCATACTGCGGCTGCGCAGGCTGTCCTTCCATTTTAGCGCCGCAATGGATGCAAAACTCCGATGTGTCCTCAATGTTTTTACCGCATTTCGTACAAAACATATTTTCTCTCCTTTAATTATATATTGTAATGCTATATATTAAATACGTTTAGAATATATCACAGACGGTGACAAAATCAAACATATTATTTATGCGGTATGCGAATAATGGTTAAATTGACGGGCAAGCGGCGTTTAACAATATAATAACCAAGCGTTATTTTTAGTTGCAAAACAGTTTATCATGTGTTAAAATAGCGTTCGTTATAAAGAAGAACAGCCAACCGGAGGAAAATAACTTGGCAAATATTAAATCGGCACAGAGGCGCGCCCGCACAGAGGCGAAAGCCAATCTGCGGAACCGTGCGATAAAGTCGGAAATAAAGACGCTGGCAAAAAAGTTCCAGACGGCTTTGGACGCGGGCGAAAAAGAAGCGGCGGAAGCGTTGTTTAAAGAATATACGGGCGCTCTTGATAAAGCCGCGATTAAAGGAACCCTTCACAGAAACAGCGCGAACCGCAAAAAGGCACAGATTTCCAAAGCTATGTCCTTAAACGCTTAAAAGGGCATACATTAAAAAACAGCCCGTAAGCCAAAAAGCTAAAAAAGCCGTGGCTCGGGTTTTTTATTATTTTAAACGTATAGATTAAAGACCGTAAATACACACAAGCGCTTTGTTGAGCGCGAGCGCGGCATCTTTTCCGCCGCTTTTTATGCCGTAGTCGGTATCCGCGAGTATTCCTATACCCCGCCGCAGCGAATCCGCCGTAAACCGCGAGCAATCCTTTATAAGCCTTGAGACGGCATAGCCGCTTAAAGCCAGTTGTTTTGCTGTTTGCTGTTCGGAAAAACCCGCGTCGCGCATTGTTTTTACTTTGTACATGTCTCTTATCTTACGCGCGAAAAGACCTATAAGCGCTTCGGGGCGTTCCTGCTCCAAAATATCCGCAAGCAGCGCGAACGCCTTATCGGCCTGCTTATCCGCGAGCAGGTTATGAATCTCAAACACATTATATTCAAGAGAGCGCGACGCGCACTCGGCAATATGCTTTAAAGTTATCTCGCCGAAACCGCTGTAAACCGCAAGCTTGTCAACCTCGTTTTCAAGCGTGTAATAATCGCGCCCCGCAACAGAAACAAGCGCCGCCGCGGCTTTTGCGCTTATTGCCGCTCCCTTCGCTTTGGCCTGCTTTTCCACGAAAGACGCGCATTCGTAATTGCCGGGGGGCGCAAATTCCCGCACCGTTCCGTTTTTCTTAACGTACTTGTAAAGTGCGCGGCGCTTATCCGGCGGCTCGGCGCTGCACATTGCGAGAATCGTGGTATCCGGCATTCTTTCAAGAAAAACGGCTATTTTTTTGGCTTCCTCCGCGCTGCCCGAAGCGTTGAGCACGCTGCAGCCCGCAACGGATACAAACCGCGTATCAGACATAAACGGCACTTGCGCGCAAGCCGAGATAAGCTCGGCCGACGCGGGCATACCCTTATATTCCGTCACATTTAATTGAGGATTTTGCGCATTCTTTTTTAAATCGCGAACGCTTTTGTTTATCATGTAGCTTTCGCCGGTTAATATATAAATGTTTGCTCTATCCGCCATTTTCCCGCCCGCCGAATGTGTTTATCTTTATTTCCCCGTCTATAAAAAACTCAACCGCGTAATCATACTGTGTTATAAACAGCCTGTCCGAATAATCGCTCAAGTTTTGCACAGCCAATCTGTGCGGATGCCCGTAAGGGTTTTCTCCCGCGCTTATTACGCTGTATTTAGGGGAAAGCACGGAAAGCGGCAGCCGGTATGAAGACGTTTTAGACCCGTGATGAGCCGCTTTGTATATATCTACATTATCACGGGAACAGAAAAGCTCCGTTTCGGTAAGTCCGGAAATATCCCCCGTAAACAATAGGCTGTATCCGCCGTATTCGATAAGAAGCACGAGCGACGCGTCGTTGCCCTTAGCCTTTGTATCGCTATACGGGTATAATACCATGGCCCTTGTAAAATCGTCCAGCATAACCGTATCGCCCGCCGAAAGAGGCACAACATGCGCCTTTGGCATAGCCGCGGCTACCGCGGGGCGCTCCTGACGGGAACAGTAAACCTTGCGCAAAAGCCCTTCTTCATACAGCCTTAAAAGACCGGCGAAATGATCGCTGTCGGTGTGCGTTACAAAAGCCGCGTTTGGCGTTATGCCCTTGCGCACCGTAAAGCTTAATATTTCATCGGCGGAGTGTTCACTGCCGCCGTCTATAAAATATTCGCCGCCCTGATATGTTTTTATGAATGCCGCGTCTCCCTGCCCTACGTCAAGGAAAACCACGTACATGCCGGAAACCGTCGATATAAGCATAAAAAAGCCGACGATTGCCGCCAGAGCCGCGCAAGCGAAGGCTTTTGTTTTCGTTTTTATCAAAATGTATTTCGAACATATGAAAAAAATCAGGTAGCCGCCGAGAACGGCGTACCACGGGGGTGCCGCCACATTGAATGCCGCGAACGGAAGAACGCCCACGGCGTTTACGGCGCCGCTCACAAGCCTTATAACCGCCGCCGCGGCGTATCCTAAGTATCGCGCGATATCGCCTATAATAAGACCTAAAACCACCGTGCCAAAAGAAAGCACTATTGCCAAAGAGCACAGTGGCAGTATCACAACATTTGCGACAATACCAATAAGAGACAGCCGGTTAAAGAACATCGCCATTATCGGAAATGTGCCCGCGGTCGCGCCGAGAGACGCGGAAACCGCATTTGCCGCGGACATTGGCATAACTTTCTTAAAGAGGCGGTTAAGCTGCCATGAAACGGTAAGCAAGCCGAATACCGCGCCGTAAGAAAGCAAAAAACCCGCGGAGAACAAATCAAGGGGGTTAACGGCAAGTGATATTATAAAAGCGAGAGCGAGACCGGACAGCGTATCCGTCTGCCGGCCGGCGTGGCGGCCTGTTATGAAAACTGCCGCCATTATTGACGCGCGCACTATGGACGGCGTTAAGCCCGCCGCGCAAGCGTACAGCGCTATAAAAGACAGCGCCGCTATAAGCTTTTGTACGCGTCCTAAACGCAGCAGCGTAAACAGCCCGTAAACCGCGGCTATAAGTATGCCCGCGTGAAGACCGGATACCGCAAGCACGTGCGCCATACCGCTGTCTTTGAACGAGACCGTAGTGTTTTCATCTATGTCGTATTTGTCCCCGAGCAGCATACCCCGCGCCATAGGCGCGACATCCGGCGCGAACAGCTTGTCTATAGTCTCCCCCGCGAACCGCCGTATGTTCGTCAGCACCGCGAAAGGCGACGCGCGATAGCCTATAACGCTAAAGCTTTCGGCATACGCCTTGTAGTGTACGCCCTTCGAAAGCAAGTGCAGCTTTTCATCGAAACCTCCCGGGTTGCGGACGCCGGAAGGTATACGCGTGCCGGCCTTTGCCATCACTATATCGCCCGGCGCTATATGCGCGTCCTCCGGAAGATAAAGCTTTATATTGCCGCATCCCTCGCCGTCTATGCGCGCGTCTTCTATATAACAGATTATATTTCCAAAACCGTTATCGTACGGTTCGCTGTATACAACGCCCGTAACCGTTTGCCCGTCTCCCGTATTTACATAATTTATGCTGTAAGCCGACGTGCAAAGAGCCGCGCCCATAAGCAAAAATAAAGCTCCGGCAATAATATGCGTGTATTCGCCAAAACGCGCCCTTATGGATTGCGCGTTAAACCGGCCGAAAAACAATAATACAATAACGACGCCAATCGTTACGGCGGATGTGATATATAAAGAGAGGGCTTGCAAATAAAACCCCAAAACAATGCCCGCCGCAAGATATGCCGCCGACACCGGCAGAGGCCGAAAGTTCATCACGCGCAAGCTTACGCCGAACACGGTCTATACCTCGTAGGTTTCAAATTCTTCCGCCAGCTTCGCGCCGGGGAAGCCCTGTTCCGCCTCGCCGAGTATGTCGCTTTCGTCATATTCGGGAAAAATATGCGTTATAATAAGTTTTTTAACTCCTGCCGCGGCGCCTATGCGCCCCGCTTCTATAGCGCTTACGTGCTGAACGCCCGGCAGTTTGTGCTTTGAAAGCACGGCCGCCTCCATAAGAAGCATATCCGCACCTTTCGCGAAAGGCGCGAGCCTTACGCCGTCAAGAGTGTCTCCGGAATACACAAATTTTTTGCCGTCCGCTTCAAGTGATACGGCATAGCTTGGCACGGCGTGGGGCATAAGCGCAAACCGCGCAAAAATGCCGGAAATATCACACCGCATACCGTCCGCGACCGTATGCGCTTTTATCATAGGGTGCGACGCTAAAATACCGGCTTCCGCCGCGGGAGAATCCGGCATATATACCGGCAGCGGAAAAGACCTGCGTCCGTATTTTTTTGAAACCTCAAGCGCGTAGCGAAGCGTGAACGCGTCGCTGATATGGTCGGAATGCAGGTGCGATAGTATAAGAGCGTCAATCATATCCGCCCGTATAAGGCGCAGCAGCTTGGGAAGAGCGCCGCAGCCTAAGTCCAGAACAATATTTTTATCCGCGTGCGATAAAAGATAGCATGTACACGCCCCGTCCGCTTTGGGATACGGACCGTATCGCCCTATGCATGTCAGCTTCATATAAGCGCGCCCTTAATTCTTTTTACGGGATGATAAAGAGCGATTGCTCCGGCGACACCACCCGCCCATTGTATCAAGTTGCCAATCAGCGTTTGAACAGCGTAACCCCAGCCGCCCATAAACAAAACTTCATATATAAAGTAACCCGCAAACATTATAGAGCCTCCCGTTACACATGCCAATATAAATCGCGGAAATTTCGCGTTTCTCATCATGGCTGAGCAAACCAAACCCATCAAAGCCTTTATTATTATTGTCGCGGGAATATATACAGGAAAACCGATAGCCCAATCCGCCAAAGCGCTTCCTACGCCGGCCGCCGCCGCCGCCCAAGGGATGTTAAGCAGCAGACCCGCGCAATAAATGACTGAGTCTCCCATGTTAACATACGCGCTTGTGCCGGGCACGGGTATGGCCACCAAAAAGGTGACGACAAATATAAGCGCGGCAATCATACTGGATATGACAAGTGTCTTTGTATGGCTGTTTTCCATAATAATTCTCCCTCCGTTGTTTGATATAATTGTAAATCATTTAAACGCGTTGCGCAACGTCTTTTCCGCTCACGCCGTTTCTGCCTTCTCATATACTGTACTAAAATCATTTTTTAAAAGGCGGGTACATAATGGGCGCAATCGCCGGAATTATAGATTTTGATAAAGATATGCGCGGCGAGAGCCAAACGCTGTCTTTGATGATTGACTCTATGTCTTCCCGCGGACCGGACGCGGCGGGTACTTTTTTAACGCGCCGTGCCGCTTTGGGGAACAGAAGGCTTTCGGTTACAGACCCCGCCGGCGGCGGCCAGCCTATGGCGCGCAGCCTTTGCGGCAATACTTACATAATCGTATATGACGGCGAATTATACAACGCGCCGGAGCTTCGCCGCTCTCTTTTACAGAAAGGGCACAGCTTTTTCTCGTGTTCCGACACCGAGGCTTTGCTGCTTTCGTACATGGAATGGGGGCCCTCCTGCGTTGAAAAATTAAACGGCATGTTCGCTTTCGCGGTTTGGGACGAGAAAAAACAGCGTGTTTTTCTCGCGAGAGACCGAATGGGCGTTAAACCATTGTTTATAGCGCGCTCCGGCAACGCTTTGCTTTTCGCTTCAGAAATAAAAGCCATATTAAAACATCCCGATATATCTCCGGCGCTGCGCGAGGAAGGCGTTCTTGAGCTGTTTTCTTTGGCGCCGACGCGCACGGCGGGCAAAACTTATTTTTCCGGCATTGAAGAGCTAAAGCCCGGCGAGTGTATGCTGTGCTCTCCTCTTGGGACATACGTCCATCGGTACTGGCGGCTTAAATCCGAGCCTTTCACCGAAAGCCCCAAGGATACTGCCGATAAGCTCAATTGGCTTATTACCGACAGCGTTAAACGCCAACTTTCGGCGGATGTGCCCGTTGCGGCATTGCTCTTAGGCGGGGCGAATTCCGGCATACTTGCGGCGATAGCGGCAAAAGCGGCGGCGGAAAAAGGTGAAAAGCTGCATACTTTTTCGGTGGATTTTACCGATAACGACAAGCTTGAACGCGGCGATTTTGAGCCGGGCCGGGATTGCGAATACGCGGACATCGTAAGCCGGCACATAGGCGGCAGCCACCACAAATGCGAGTTTAGCCCTCCGGCGCTTTTTAACTCTCTGAAAGACGCCGTGACGGCAAGGGATTTGCCCGGCATGGCCGACGCGGACACAAGCCTTCTTCTTTTATGCCGCGAAGTAAAAAAATACGCCACTGTCGCGCTCTCCGGCGAGTGCGCAATGTCATTGATTTATTTTACGCGCCATAAAATTCATGCGCGTTAATAAACTTTACAGTTGACCGAAAGAAAAAACTTTGTATACAATAACAGTACCGCGAGGAGTTTTAAGTGCGTATGACCTTTTTTAATTTTAAAACGGAAGCGAAAAAGCTGCTTTGGCTGCTGCCGGGCCCCTTTTTCTATGCGCTTTTCCGGCTGTCGTTTCTGTTCCCGCAGTTTGTGGAAACGGTTTATTCGCGCGGTATTTTCTTACGTATAAACAGCGCGCTTTCCTCCGTCACCGGTCTGCTTCCTTTTTCTGTTGCGGAATTTCTCTTATACGCTTTTGTTTTGTCCACAGCCGCATACATTATTTTTATCATAGTACGCGCGATACGCGCGCGCCGCGAATGGCCGCGTGTTGCGCTGCGCGGTATCGCGGCGCTCCTATCCGCCGCGTCCTTGATTTACGCGCTTTTTATAGCCTTGTGGGGGTTTAATTACGCGCGAATGCCTTTGGCGGAAACGCTTAATCTTGACGATTCTCCCTCAACCGCCAAAGAGCTTTATTACGCGTGCGACGCGCTTTTGAGCCGCGCCAATACGCTCCGCGAATCCGTCCCCGAGAATACAAGCGGCGTATTCTCTCCGGCCGGTTCAAAAACAAAAATAATGAGCGGCGTAAACGGATATTTCGACAAAGCGGCAAAAGCGTCGAATCTTACATTTATAGGCGGCAGTTTCGGCAGCATAAAACCCGTGCTTTATTCGGAAGGTCTCTCGTGGGCTCATATATCCGGAATATATTTTCCTTTTACGGGCGAGGCTAACATAAATGCGGACGCCCCTGCGCTTTTATTCGCGGCTTCATGCATGCACGAGGCCGCGCATCAGAGAGGTTTCGCGCGTGAAGACGAGGCTAATTTTATAGCGTACTATATCTGCCGTTTTTCCGGCGATTCTTCCGTTGAATATTCCGGCACAATGCTGGCGCTTATTCACGCCATGGACGCGCTTTATAATGCCGACAGTGATTTATATTATAAGCTGCGCCAAAATTATTCGCGGGCCGTCGAGAGGGATTTGTTTGACAGAGGCCGTTACTGGGCGGGTTACGAAGGAAAAGTGAGCGAGGCGGCAAGAGAGGTAAATAACACATTCTTAATATCTAACATGCAGCGCGACGGCGTACAAAGCTACGGGCGCATGGTGGATTTAATAATCGCTCTGTGGAGAAGCGGCGAGCTGTAACAAAAAAAGACCGCGCGATTTAGGCGGTCTTTAGCGGTTATATTAGATTATTTAATGCTGAGCGTTTCCGAAGCGAACAGAACTATTATACCGCTGTTATCCCAAACAACGCTTTCTTTATCGTATTCTATGTTTTCAAATTTTTCGCCGTAGACGCTGTAAATCGCGTCGGATTGTTTGCCGTAACGAGAGGGCGCAAAGGTTATATATCCCGTAACCTGCGAAATATCGCCGTACTTATCCTGTGTTTTTTCAAAAACGCATTTTATGTCGTCGCTGTCCTTTGTGATTATCTGGTGGTCTATAACCGCTCCGGACTGGCTTACGACGGAAACATGTATGACGGCGCCTTTTTCAATGTCCGTTTGGCCGGATACTGTTATTATTTCATCGCTTATATTGATATCGCAGCTTCCGGTTACCTTTACCATAACGGCGTCAACTTTAGGCTGAGGCCTTGAAATTGACGCCTCTCCGCACGCCGCGAGCAATAAAACAGCGACAATCGCCATAAACATTACCGCCGATAATTTAACATATCTTTTTAGCATTATAAACCCCTTTGTTCAATATCGTTTTCAAGTATACATAAAACGCCCGCCGATGTAAAGTGCAAAACAGCCGGATTTATTCCTTATACTCCAAAAATGATTTCATCAAACTCTTAAACGAAGTCGGTCTATACTTCTCGAAACTCTCTTGATCAACGAAAACAAAGTCAAACCTGACTTCAGTCTGAATCAAGTTTATATCCTCGCACCACTGCTTTAGTCGCTCCATTTTCAAAGGTACATCCAAATCTTCTTGCCCTTTTGTCTCAACTATAGCAATTTCATTAGAGGACACCTTTACTATGAAATCAGGATAATAGTTAGAAATATCTCCGTTAGCATTAACGTAATCAAGCTTAAAATGAACTGCAAAATAGTTCTTTGCATACGAGATGATATCATCGCACTTCTCTAAAAAACTTGCAAAAAGAAGTTCGAGATGACTATCTCCGATAATTTTATTGAAAACGCTTTTTTGAGTAACTAAATAGCCCTGATCTTTTGCTACAAATGGCCTTGTTTGTCTCAGCTTAATGGTGTCCTTGATCTCGGCATCGCCTTTGGTCTTAACAGTTAGAGCATTAATCGCTTTCTTAAATGATTCAATGATGGTTTTCGTTGCTTCAAGCTCTGATAAATTTCTGAGCGTATTAGGGGATTCCAAATCAACTTGTCTACCAAAAAGATAGTCCTGTATAAAAGATTTTACCTTTCCGTACAATACGTCATAGCCGCTTATCAGCCTCAGTTCACGCATTATTGTTTGAGTAAAATATCCAAGCACACTACGATAGTCTGCAACTCCAGCAGTATCCATCAATGTTATATGAGATAGTTCACCAGTAGTTATATCTTTAAATATAATCTCCCGTTGTTCTTCTTCGCTGAACTCCTTATATGCAACAGTCTGATACGTTAAGGTCTTGATATTTAATGACCCTAAATTTTTATACTCACGATATACTTTTGGGGTCAATACAGGTATCTCAATATCAAGCTTATCAATATCTTTCTTTACGTTTTCTTTGTCAACTTCAATGACAATTGGTGTGTTGGGCTTTGCGCCCTCTCCCATTGGCTTACGTTCAAGTTTAACCCCCTCTGCTTGGATCGACTCTACAAAATCAATGAATGCATCTGTTCCAACAACGCTAACATATTCTTCGCAGCTACCAGAATGCATCTTTCGCAGTCCACGGCCAAGTGTTTGCTCGGGCAGAATATTGCTTTTCGAGGAGTATGCGCGAAGGCCTACTATAGTCGTTACATTACGAACATCCCAGCCTTCTTTTAATACAAGCACAGAGACGATAGCTTTATACGGACTATCCATGCTATCGATTTCGTTCGCTTCTTTTCGGAGCCTATCCATTTCTTCCTTATCTTTGCCTGTTGTCGATTCCGAAATTTCACCGTTTTTCTTCGTATGTATAACTAGAACCGCGTCCTTTAAGTCTGGATAAGTGCCTTCAAGGTATAAGGCTACATCATCACAGTTTTTTGTATCATCAGTCATTATAAAAAGAATTGATTTTTTACCAAGCTTTATATTCTCGTCATAAGCTTTCTTCCACTCGATAACACCTAAGTCTATGTAATCAGCATACTTTTCAGTAAACTTGGCGCTCTGTCGCTCCTGAAGCTTTGTACGACTGGCTGCGTCAGGTAATACAGGATGCTTTACAACGTTCTGTGAAATCGCTTCAACAAGCGGGTAATCTGATACAGTCTGCACAAAGATTGCTCCGTTGTTATGTTTCGGAGTTGCTGTTACGTCAATCTGTAGTGATAAAGCCTTACCTTTTTGAAGCAATCGATTATGAATATCTTCTATCGACTTAAACCAAGCCATTCTGGGATCGTGAATATGATGTGCTTCATCATTCAGAATTACTAACTCTTCAATATCCCTAACGATCATCCCAAGATCAACTTTAGAATCATTTGTAGCACCTACAGGCCGCTTGCCTAAGAAAAAGTCCCTTAAATCCTCATCCTCTGGTGATGGTGGGATGTCCTCTCCAGAATATACTCTGTGAATGTTCGTCAAGAATATATTGCCCGTTGATCGTGTGATATTTACATCGTCTTGCCGATGAAGCGTAAGCTGAAAATCGTCATGCCAGTTGTGTCCTTCAAATCCGTTATCGGGAAGCACTGGGTCTTCAAAGAACATCTTTAGCCCTTGAAAGTCCTTGTATATGCGATCTAACACGATTATATTCGGAGCAATAACCAAGAAGTTTCGTGCTAACTCCGAATCTTCCTCATAAGCCTTGTGGAAAAAGCACCATGCTAATACAAGTCCTAAGACTTTTGTTTTGCCTGCACCCGTTGCCATTTTTACCACAAACCGCCGCCATGTTTCATCAAATTGTCCTGTTGTTACAAGCCCAGAGCTGTCAAATCGCATTAAATCATATTTGTCTTTTGCCCTAGCCACATCATATAAATAAATAATCGTCTCCACGGCTTCACGCTGTGCAAAATAGTATTGAAACTCCATCATTGTACCATCAGATTTAGGCATCATATGAGGAGTGTAAAACCACCATTTCAGCAGGCTGCGACTGACCTCGGTCGCCCCAACATATCCACCATCACGCCAAACCTTTACCTTATGGCGTAGCTGTGCTACCAAAGGAGGCATTAGCTTGTCCATGCTGTTCTCTCTTAGTTCTTCATCGGCAGGAAACCAACGGATTGCTGGATCGAGAACTTCAAAAGGAGAATGAGGGAAATCTTTGTGCAACGCCATAGCTACTTACCCCCTACATTAACTTCTATGATCGTCATCGTATCATTGCCGAAGATATCAACGACTTTTACAGCCACCTTATATGTCCCTGACATACATTCGTGATAAGCGCTTTCCAGCTCCAAAGAACGGTCTTTTCTTGTTCTGAAAGATTGCCATTCATTTTCAAAAATATAGTCTCCAGTCCATCTCTCTTCTAATTCACCGGTATCTTCATTTTTGACACGTACGATCTCTCTCTTGCTTTCGAAGTTAAAATCAACTGCCCAATAATCAATCCAGTCCGTCCAATGCTTAGTTAGCGTTTCTCGTGTTACAATTCCATTAGCATCCTTCGAAACCTTAACAATTTGGCCTCTTTCAACGACGATCTTACTTGCTTTATTCCTAAGTGATTCTTCAGCCAAGGCAACTGAGTCTTGTGAGTAAAACACCGAGAAATCAGTTAGCTTAACGGCAATACTGTTTTTCTTAACTTTTGGAGTAACCTCTATAAAAGATACATCGTGAAATACAACTTGATTCTTTTCAATCGCACGTTTATCAAAAACATCCGCTGGAATATATTTTGGTAGTATATCAATACCTTTTGATCTAGCCTCATCAAGGATATTCGGAAACAGCCCCATCTCAAATTCAAATCCTAAGATATCAACTCGGGTGATATGCTTCTGTCTGCATTCAAGTATGATCTCCTCGACATACAGTCGAGTAACCGGCATGTTGATTGGACCAACTGACACAAGTCTCCCTGCTTTTTTGCCATGGAAGGTATTAAATCCTTCTGTCTTTTCTGCCTTATAGGCTTTTAAAATTAAATCCAGGAAAGCAGCTTCCTTCTTCTCAAACTGTCTTTGCTGTTCAGCTTCACGCAGATTTGGATTAACTCCAATATAATGCTGACGTTCATATTTACCAAGGTTCAATATTTCAAAAGCTCTAAAGTCCTTGCCTTCTTCTTTCATTTGCCTCTGAACGCCAATCATGCGTTTTCGAGTTGTATGTATTGCAAACTTACCTAAATCGGAGGCTATCCATTTTCGTCCAAGCTTTTCAGCTATAGCAACCAAAGTTCCAGAACCACAGAAAAAATCTGCTACGATATCACTTTTATTTGAAGAAATTCGCACAATGCGCTCAATTAACTTTTCTGGCTTTTGTGTTGGGTAATCTAATCTTTCAGAAGCTACAGGATTAATGAAAGGTATTTGCCAAACATCACTTATTGGTTTACCTGTTGTATCAGCGTATACCACTTTATATTTCCCGCTTTCTATCATTTCTTGGACTTTTGGATTATTTTTGTCATAGACAACTAGCCCAGTAGAACCACCGCCTCCTCCGATAAGATAACCTTTTTCATACTTATCTTTTAAGTTTGCTGTTATTTCTCTCTGTTCGTTAAAAATCCAAGATGGAGATTTTGTATAATATAGGATGCTATCATGATTTTTTTGCAGCATTTTGCTTGATGCAGTCCACTTCTCATAATGCCAAATTATTTCATTATTGAATCTATCAGAGCCAAAAATTTCGTCAAGAATAAACCGCAGACAACTGTTTACTCTCCAATCACAGTGAACAAAAATACTTCCGTCTTCAGAAAGAAGATCACGCATTAAAACTAAACGCTCATATATCATTGAAATAAACGAATCTGTGCCTTTGCCCCAAGTATCCCTGTATGCGATCTCTTCTAAAATATTAGGTTTCTTTGTAAATTTATCCTCACCTATTTCAATATCCATGCTGAAATCGGCTCCCACATCAAATGGAGGGTCGATGTAGATTAGCTTTATTCCGCCCTGTTCCTCGATTTGCTCTCTAAGCGGTCCGTTCTTCAATGATGATAAAATCAACTTATTGTCGCCCCATATCAGCTTATTCGTCCAGCCTTGTAGTTGCCTCCCGCGCTCATCTAAAAAGCTCAACTGCTCAATCATCTGTTTTTTTGATTCTGAGCGTGGTTCATCAACCTGCTCAATCACCTGAAACGGTAAAACGATATTACAAATGTCGTTGCTCTTTCCGTTCCACACAAGCTCCACTTCACGCTTGTCAGCGAATAAAAGAAAACGGTATTTCTCAGGCAACGGCTTGTCTGCTTCAATATAACGTATAATTTCCTGCTGTTCCTGCTCGGTGAGTCTTGACATGATAACCTCCCACTCGAATTTGAATAGTATTATTATACTACATATGTTGCCATTTTTTTAGTGGTTTTTTAATTTTGGGTAAAGTGATTTACCGCCGTCACATAATAACGCATAATATTAATGTTTAATTTACACGCCGTTTGTTTTAAATTCCTTCCCGCCGTTTATATACAGTTAAGACTTATCCAAATACTAAGCGTATTAATAGGAGTGTATATTTTGGCAATCAAGCATAAATATCTGGGCGAAATGCTTATAGACCTTGGCATAATAACTAACGAACAGCTTGATGAAAGCCTGAGCGAACAAAAGCAGTCCGGCGAGCGTTTAGGTAAGATATTAAAATCGAGGGGCTTTGTCACCGAGCAGCAGCTTATGGAGGTTATGCAGTATCAGCTTGGCATACCGTTTATTAACCTTGATACGATAAAGTTCTCTAAAGCTCTCGCCAAAAACGTTCCTGTCGCGCTTGCCCGCAAGCACAGAATGGTGCCTGTTAAAACAGAAGGCGGCAGGCTTTATATGGCCATGGCGGACCCCATAGACTTTATCGCCATAGAAGACGCGCGTGTCGTCTCGGGTATGGAAGTTATGCCTATGATTGCGCCGGAACACGCGGTTGATACCGCCATAGGCCTTGTTTACGGAAACGAATACGCCGAAACGGCAATAAAAGAGCTTTCCGAGGAACAGAAAGAAGAAGCGGCCGCCGATCCGGAAGGCGGCAATATATCTAACGCCCCTATTGTGCGCCTTGTAACCTCCATATTTGAGCAGGCGGTAAAAGCCAAAGCGAGCGATATACACGTTGAGCCGGAAGAGACGAACGTGCGCGTTAGAATGCGTGTTGACGGGCAGCTTATCAACGCGCTTGCCATACCCAAAAAAGCGCAGTCGGCCGTTATTACCCGTCTTAAAATAATAGGCAATATGGATATAGCCGAAAAGCGGATACCTCAGGACGGGCGCTATAAGCTGGTGCTGTCCGACAACGAAATAGATATCCGTATATCGTCTATGCCCACAGTACACGGCGAAAAAATTGTCATGCGGCTGCTTGACAAGCAAAACTATTATATGACAAAGGACAAGCTTGGGTTCTCGTCCTCCAACCTTAAAAAGTTCGACGCGCTGCTTAACAACCCGTACGGTATGATATTGATAACAGGCCCGACGGGCAGCGGCAAATCGACTACTCTTTATGCTATGCTCGGTGAAGTAAACGATACCAAGAAAAATATAATTACGGTTGAAGACCCCGTGGAATACACAATGGACGGCATCAATCAGGTTCAGGTGAACACTAAAGCCGGATTGACTTTTGCCTCCGGACTGCGCTCAATACTGCGCCAGGACCCCGATATTATTATGATAGGCGAGATTCGTGACCAAGAGACGGTGGAAATTGCCATACGCGCCGCCATAACCGGACATCTTGTGATGTCGACAATCCATACCAACGACGCGGCCGGCACCATCTCGCGGCTTATTGACATGGATATTCCGCCCTATATGCTTGCCGCGTCGCTTGTAGGCATATTGTCGCAAAGGCTGGTAAAAACCGTATGCCAAAACTGCAGAAAACCGTACGCTCCAAGCGCGTTCGAGCTTGCCGCGGCCGGTCTCCCCGCCGATTACGATAAACCCCTTTATATAGGCGAGGGCTGTACGTATTGCAATAACTCGGGCTACAAAGGCAGGGTGGCGGTACACGAGATACTCGTTATAGACAGGGTTATACGCGATATGATAGTTAAAGGCGAAACTCCGGATACAATACGCGATTACGCGGTTAAAAAACAGCGCATGGAGACACTGGCTATAGGATGCCTTAGCCTGCTGGATAGAGGGGCGACCTCCATACAGGAGGTTATAAGCACGTCGTATTCGTATAAAGGAGACGGCGAATGACAATTACCGAACTGATGGAAAAAGCGGCCGCCATGGGCGCTTCCGATCTCCATATCACCGTCGGCCTGCCCCCCATCGCGCGTTTAAGCAACGGACTTACACCTATAAACCAGGATATAACAACTCCCGATATATCCTGGCAATACGCTAAAGAAGTAATGGATAACACGCAATTGTCCGCGTTCGAACAAAACGGAGAATGCGATTTTTCCCTGTCTATTCCGGGTAAATACCGTTTCCGCGTAAACGCGTACATGCAGCGTCAAAGCGTGGCGATTGCCATGAGGCTTATAAAGTACAATCCTCCGGATATAAATACTCTCGGGCTTCCGCCCGTGGTTAATTCCCTGTGCTCTTTAAACCGCGGGCTGATACTGGTTACCGGCCCTACCGGAAGCGGCAAATCAACAACTCTTGCCGCCATGATAGATGTTATAAACCAAACGCGCAGCGCGCATATATTAACGCTTGAAGACCCGATTGAATATCTGCACCATCACAAAAAATGCATGGTAAACCAGCGTGAGATAAGCGTTGATTCCGGCAGTTACTCAACGGCGCTTCGCGCCGCCATGCGCCAGGACCCCGATATAATACTGATAGGAGAAATGCGCGATCTTGAAACGATAAGCATTGCGTTAACGGCAGCCGAAACAGGGCACCTTGTGCTCTCAACACTTCATACCACCGGCGCCGCCAAAACCATAGACCGCGTAATAGACGTGTTTCCGCCTTTTCAGCAGCAGCAGATACGTATGCAGCTTTCGATGACGCTTATGGCCGTAATATCGCAGCAGCTGATGCTGTCCACGGACAAAGTAAACCGCGTTGTGGCCGTGGAAACGCTTGTAGCCACACATGCCATACGCAATTTGATAAGAGAAAACAAGGTTCATCAGGTTGCGTCCGCCATGCAGGGCTCCACAAGCGTCGGGAATATATTGATGGATAATTCACTCGCGAATCTATATAAAACGGGGCGCATAAGCCGCGATACAGCGCTTGCATATTCCATAGACAAAAACTACCTGTGTTCTCTTCTTTAACAAAACTATAAAGGAGTGGTTTTTATCAAGTATATGTACAAAGCCTCAAACCGTGCCGGACAGACGGTTGAAGGAATTATAGAAGCGTCCGACAGAAAGGAGGTCGTCTACACTCTTAGGGAAAAGTCTTTATACCTGCTTGACTTAACGGAGGTTTATCCTAAAAGCTCGACAGACATTTCGCTTGGTTCGGCAAAGATACCCAAAAGAACGCTGGCGGTGTTCTGCACGCAGTTTTCCAGCATACTAAGAGCCGGCGTGCCGCTTGTTCAGGCGCTTACAATGCTTGAGGAACAAACCTCCAACGAAAAGCTCAAAGCCATACTGCAGCAGGTAGGCGAAGACCTGCAGCGCGGACGCAGCCTTTCCGAGGCTTTATCGATGCACGAGCGCGCGTTGCCCAGCCTTATGGTGAAGATGATAGAGGCGGGCGAGTTAAGCGGAACGCTTGACTTGTCGCTGGAGCGGCTGGCTAATCATTTCGACCGCGAATATAAACTGGCAAGGCGCGTGCGCAGCGCAATGACTTATCCCACGATTGTTTTTTCTTTAGCGATACTTGTAGTGATATTCCTGCTGCTGGTTATCATACCCAGCTTTAGAACCTTCTTTGATAAGGCCGGCGCCGAGCTGCCCGGCATAACGGTCGCTATGCTCTCTTTCAGCGATTTTGTCAGCGACCAATGGCTTATGCTTATAGGTATACTTGTGCTTATAATCGCTTCGTATAAAATATACAAATCGACCGAACAGGGGCGCCTTTCCATAGACACGCTCAAATTCAAACTCCCCGTGCTCAAAAAAACAATAGTACAGCTTTTAACCGCGCGGTTGAGCCGCACTCTCTCCACGCTTAATGCAACCGGCATATCGCTTACCCAGGCGCTGCGTATAGCCTCAAAGGTAGTCGGAAACAAGCTGGCGGAATACAGGCTTAACGACGTTGAGGACGGCATAAAACAGGGACGCGCGCTTAATACGGCTTTGTCCGCGGCAGGCATATTCCCCAACATGCTGGTTCAGATGACAAAGATAGGCGAAGAGGCGGGAACGCTCGATGAAATGCTGGAAAGAACGGCGGAATATTTTGAAGAGGAAGCCGAAATCGCTATTTCAAAAATGGTGAACATTATCCAGCCGATTTTGCTCATTTTGGTCGCGGGGATAGTGCTTTTAGTCATTTTATCGGTGCTGTTGCCTATGTTGACAATGTATAAAAGTATATAATAAATTCCGTAAATAAATTTGTTTGACCTTTTATAATAGTGTTTATAAATCATTGTGCAAACAAAATTATTTTATGGCGTGATATTTACAATTGAAAGGAGTTTTTTATGTTTAAACATGCAAAGAACAAAAAGGGCTTTACGCTTATTGAGCTGATTGTCGTAGTAGCCATATTGGCGATTCTGGCAGTTATTGCCGTACAATCTTTCTCGGGTCTCACTAAGGACGCTGAAGATGCGGCTACTTTATCTAACGCCAAAATGATCGCTCAGGCTATCAACGTTCACAACGCGTTAAACCCGAACGGCATAATAACCGACAAAAGCGAAGCGAAGGGTACAGTCGGCGTAAATCTATGGCCGCAGATATCGGATCCGAACGATGAAAGCAATGCTTTGGGCTGGGTTACCGTCGATCCCGTCAGCGGCATGGCTACCGCTGCACAGCCGGCTACCGAAGAGCAGCCGTAATTTTATACTTGTTTTACAAACGTCTATTAATAGCGGGGCTTTATCGCTTCCGCTTTTTTCTTTATTAAAACTTTATTCACATATAATTGCTATAAAACTATGTACGCTATGCAATAAATAGTGTAATATCATATCTATCCGGTGTTTGGCAACTGTTTCTCATTTGTAATTCGTGGTATATATAAATACACTGTATAAAGGCGAGGATAAGGCGTGGAAGTGTTGATAGGCACGCTGGTGTTTATATTCGGTACGCTGATAGGCAGTTTTCTTAACGTATGCATATACAGGCTGCCTCTTGAGCGTTCCATAATAACAAAGCCTTCCTCGTGCGCCTCGTGCGGGGCGAGACTTAACGCGCTTGATTTGATTCCTATATTAAGCTATGCGCTTCTGCTCGGCAGATGCCGCCGGTGCAAAGCGCGCATATCGGTTATATATCCGACCGTAGAGGCGTTAACCGGGACGCTGTATTTGCTGCTTTATATAAAATTCGGTCTCGATTGGGTTCTGCCGGTATACGCGGCGCTTATAAGCCTGCTTATAGTCGCGGCTTTTATAGACATGCGCCACATGATAATACCCAACGGAATAGTTATAGCGGGTTTAATAGTCGGCGCCGTACAGCTTTCGGCCGCCGTATTCACCGGGGTTTTCGGTTTGTGGCACAGCTACGTTATAGGCTTTTTCGCCGGCGGTCTGCCTCTTTTGATAATAGCTTTTTTAGCGAAACTTGTGCTGAAAAGAGAAGCAATGGGCGGTGGGGATATAAAACTGATGGCTTTTTGCGGCTTAATAATCGGCTGGAAGCTTATTATACCGGCCTATCTGACGGGCTTTATAGCGGGCGCGCTTATTATGGTTTTGCTTATAGCCGCGGGGCGCAAAAAACGGGGAGACGAGATACCCTTCGGTCCGTTTCTTGCGCTGGGAGTTACGGTAAGCCTATTTATAGGTAACGAGCTTATCGACTGGTATTTGGGGCTGTTGTGATGAAAATGAACAATAAGGCGTACACGCTTTTGGAGGTATTGCTGGCGGTTTTAATTTTCAGCGCGGTGGCGCTTCCGCTGTTGGGCGTTTTCGTCCAAGCCGTAAAAACGGATGTCGCCGCGCGCAATGTCTTAAACGCTAATTATATAGCGCAGGATTATGTTGAACAGCTTTATTCCAAGACATATAAACAGGCGCTTGACGAATTGCCGGAAAGACGAAAGATTGGGGAATATTATCTGTCCGCCTCTATCTCTCCCCACGGCGCCGCGGGAGACCTTTTTTCCTCCCCCTGCGCGTTTGCGCATTTGCTGCTTATGGATAACGGCAAGATGCTTAGCGTTATGCCGGACGGCAAGTGGCAGCTTTACGGTTCTATACCGGCCGATATTAAGTTTGGGCTGTCCGGCGGCAATTATACTTTAAACTGCGACGGCACGCAGCTTGCCGGAACCCTGGCATATGACAATTGCGTGCTTATTGTAAACGCTATGAAGAAACCCGAAGCGAGCGCCTCCCCCGTCATAACCCTTGGCGGAGGATGCAAAGCAATAGTATATTTGACGTATGTAAACAAGGATACCGTATCAATTGCCGGAGACCAAAACGATATTAAAAAACATGTCGATATAATTTCGGGAGATACGTCTTTAATATACGTTAAAGCGAAAGTGTATGATATGCCCGATTCAAGCGAGCCCGTAGGCTTATCCGAAGCTTACATCTCAATAAATAATTAGGAGGCGCGATGGGCAAAAAAGGGCTGACGTTGGTTGAATTGCTTCTTACCGTCGCGATACTCGCTGTTGCGGCGGGCTTGATGTTTGCTTTATTCGGCCAGGGCTTATCGCTTTATACCATAGGAACCAAATCTGCGGACGAACAGCAAAGCTTAAGGCAGGTGCTTTCGGATATCACCAACAGCGCGCGCCTTGCAGGAGCCGGCATAGACGCGGACGGCGACGTGCTTACCATAGGCGATAACGTCTACAGCCACAGCGGCGAAAACGTGTTTAAAAACGAAGCCGTAATCGCCGATAAAATAGTTTCTTTTCAAGTAAGCATTGACAGCGCAAAATCGCTGCTCAATATTACTATTAAAAATACAAAAGGCGCTCAAATGCAGACCTCTCTTACGCTGGCGAAATGAGCCAAAAGGAGTGATAATTATGAGAACCGGAGGAATAATAAAAAACCGGCGCGGCTCGGCGCTGCTTATGGCGGTGGTAACAATTTGTTTTCTGCTGGTTATAGGGCTTGCCGTAAGCGCCATGGCGTTTGGCACGCTTAAATTAAACGTCGCCGATTCCACAACTAACAACGCTTATTACGCGGCGGAGGCCGGCGTAGCCGAGGCTATAGAGCAGATAAAACACGAGGTTTCAAGCTATTACGCGCAAATGATAAAAGCGGACAGCGGCGAATACTCTTCTCTTCACGCCAATTTCTTTACGGGAATAAACATGAACGCGCAGAGCAGATTCGCGGAACCGGCGTTTAACGACATAACGACTGACACAACATTTTCCGTTTCCGGCGTTGACCCCGATTTGCGGACATTTAATATTACATCGACTTCAACTGCCGCGGACGGCACTAAATATATGGTAAACGGAAGCGTTAATGTTAAACGGCTGGACATTAAAACAGGCTCATGGTTTATAGACAACTGGGCAATGTATGTGGGCGGACAGCTGTATCTTGCCGCTAACCGCGGCATAGGGGTAAGCGGTAATATAATACTCGGCGATTTTGTGGAGGTAAACCCAAGCCCCTGGTACACGCGTTTGAACCACCAAAACGGTATATCGGTAATTGACCCTACAGCGGGCGACAGTTTATCGGATATCGTATCCTACCCTTCTTATACAACGCCTGCCATACCGTCTCCCGATGTGTATATAACACAAAACAATTACAAGTATACGGCGGGTTCCACTGCCAAGATTTACATTGCCGGAGCGCCGGGCGTCAACTTTTCCGTATCTAATAACGGCATAGCCGATAAAGGCTCAATTATATACAGCCGTGGCAACTTAACCATATCAAACTGCGG
This sequence comes from uncultured Christensenellaceae bacterium, assembly GCA_964586785.1. Taxonomy (GTDB): domain Bacteria; phylum Bacillota; class Clostridia; order Christensenellales; family SZUA-584; genus SZUA-584. The sequence continues at coordinate 126,927 of CAZPHS010000001.1, read as the reverse complement.
CAACATATACGCAAATATATACTGCGACGGGAATTTATCTTTGGGCGGAGCCGCCTTTTACGGCGATATATACTGCCGCGGCAACATTACAATAAACGGAGGCGACTTTCACAGCAACATAATTTGCGACGGCAACTTAAATCTGTCCAGTTTCTCGTCGAACGGGTCTGCCATCGTTGGCGGCAGCATCAATGTAATCAGCGGTTCGAGTATAGGCAACATGTATGCGGCAGGTCCTATCACTTTAACAAGCATGAATTCCGCCGGCGTTGTGTATTCGTCCACACAGCTTAATCTCGGGGGCTTTAGCGCGTCCGGCATATTCTTCTCCGCGGGCGATATCGCCGTTATGGGAAGCCCGAGTATTTCCGGCGCGGTGTTCGCTATGAATGACATTTACTATTCAACCGGAAGCGGAACGATGAACGTAACTTATAACCAGACCGTTATAAACAACCTTCTGGCCGATCCGGACACAAGCTTCTTTTTCGGCGGCGGAGGCGGCGGAAGCGTTTCCGTCAACGCCGATGTTATAACAGGCCAAAGCATCACGCCCGCGGGACGGCAATAAACTTTAGGAGGTATGCATGGCAGTTAAGCAAACAGCGGCCGTATCGCTGGATATAGGTCACTCCAATCTGAAAATAATACAAACCGCTTCAGACGGACGAATCGTCAAATTCGTGGTTCACAAAATGCCGGAAGGCTGTATTGACGATTTGAATGTGATCTATGACGACGCTCTTGTAAAATCGCTCAAGGGAGCGAAAAAAATCGCGCGCCAGTCCGGAGGAAAGTGTACTCTTGTGATAAGCGGCGGCGATATAATAACGCGCCATTTTACGCTTCCGGTTCTGCCCGAGGAAGAACTTTATCAGAACATATTGAATGAAATGTCCGGCTATCTTCCCGTCAGTCCGGAAAAGTACAACATTGATTATAAGATTGCCGAATTGATTAAAGAAGAAGGCATAGATATGTACAAGGTGCTTGTATGCACCGCCAATAAACGTATGGTCGGCAAGTTTAAAAAAGTGCTGTCCATGGCCGGTCTTAATCTTAGCATAATCGACACCTGCGAAAACGCGCGGGAAAAGCTTTTGAAATATAACCACGCTTACGACAATAGTTTTTCTATAGAGGACGGCATTTGTATACTTGATTTCGGCTCCAAATCAACACGCGCCAGCGTTTATCATAACGGCAATTATTACGTCAGCAACATAATAAAGCGTTCGGGGCAAACGATAACCGACGCGGTCGCTAAAAGCACGGGAAAAGACATAATCGCGGCGGAAATTTTAAAGCGCGAGGTTAACCTGCTTACTAAATCACACCCGGACGCCGAATTAAAATCGGCTGTCGCCTACGAGGTGGATTCGCTGCTGCTGGAGATTAATCGGGTTTTCGACTACTACCGCACCCGTTCAAAAGCGCCGGTTAAACGTATTTACGTATCGGGCGGCGGAGCTTTGCTTCCCGGGCTTTTAGACTATATGGAGGAATACTTTGGCATACCAATCCATCCCGCGGCAGGTTTGTTTTTAACCGACAGGACATCCGCGCCCGGTCTTTCATTCCTGCTTAACGCTTACGCGGCCACGCTGAGGGAGGAGCTCCCATGAAAAATGATATAAACCTGCTTACGTCGAGAAAAACCGCCGGAAAAAATGATAAAAAACTCACTTATGTGTTGTTTGGCATTTTATTCGCCGTAACTTTGATTGCGGGCATACTGCTGCCGAACAGGGCGCGCGACGAAGCGGAATTAAAATTAAAAAAATTGGAGAACAGTCTTAATAAGCTTACAATAACGGAAAAGATATTTACGGAAACAACAACAACCGCCGCGTTCGCCGTTAATCAGCGCGCGCAGCTTGAAGCGCTGTACGGCTCCCGCTCGGATATATTGTCGTACCTTTCCGTTATAGAGCGTTCTCTCCCTCAAACGGCATTGCTTACCAGTATTAAGTTTTCGGATAACTACGCCTCTGTTTCCGGCATAGCGCCGGACGATATCACAATAGCCGTTTTCTGCCTGAAGCTTAGGGAGACAAATGAGTTCGCGGGCGTTTTCGTTTCAAGCAGCACATTGCTTCCTGACGAAAGCCATAGCATGTTCAGCTTAACCATAACGCTGCACAAATCGCTTTCGGGCGGAGCGGTCGTCGAGGAAGGCGCCAGGGGCGCACAGCCGGAAAATACGGATTCATCAGCCGCAAATTTATCGGATAGCCGGGAGGATAAGCAATGAATATATCAAAACGTGAGAAGGTGCTTATTGTAATCGCGCTGATATTTGCGGTCTTTTGTATGTATTTTTTCTTTTATCTTAAACCGCATACCGAAACGATGGAAGAGCTCAACAAAAAAATAGCCGATTGTGATACGAATCTTAAGGCCAGCCAGCAAATGCAGGACAGCAACGCCAAGCTGGAAAAAAAGATAAGCGAGGATATGGTGGTTATAGAACGGTTAAGCGGCGCCATCGCCAAGGGGAACGACCAGCCCCCTCTGCTTGTTTTTCTTGAGGAGACTGTAAAGCCGCACGCGACTAAAGGCACTTTTCTTTTCGGTAATGTTACACAGTCCGGATATCTTTTTATCTCTCCCGTTACCATAACGCTCACCGGCGATTATAAGGGAGTTAAAAATATACTCTCGGCTTTCGCGGGCGAACAACACTTTGTCAAAGTAACCGGACTTTCAATTTTCTCAGATATCAGGGAAGTTTCACTCGATGAGCGAGAAGACGCCCAAAATGAAAGAAGCAGTCCGAAAGAGCAGACCGCCGAAAGCCTTGAAATTAAAATCGATATAGAGGTATACAGCATAGCCGGAGACATTCCGCCCGGCACCGTGTACACATTCGCTAAGGATTACCGTTTCGGCACGGATATATTCGGCTGACACCGTTTGCGCGAAAGGCTCCGCCGCGTACGCGGCGGAGCCTTGTTTTAATCCGCAACGCTTTATGAGCGTATCTCGCAAGCTGTAAATGCAACTTCTCCGTCCTTAAAACGGAAAGTGGCGAATTCAATGGGAGAATTCGTTGTTAATATGCCCGAGTCTATTTGTATGCGAACGTTAGGATAAATGGTCTTCAGCACGTTTACCCGCGCGCCGCTGTTTGTGTTAAGCAGCATCCTTAATTCCTCTATTTCCAATGTTAAAGACTCGTATTGCTCCTCAAGATGCGTTGCGGTGTCAAGCAGCTTCTGATACATCGCCTGTTTTTCGGGCGGCAGATTTGCCGCCGGCATAACGCCTATTATATTGTTTACCCTGTTAAGCTGCGCCTTTACTTCGCCTTTTTCTTTGTCGAGCTTTGTGTATCTCGCGCGCTCGTCCGGCAGTATTCCGAGCTCAAGCTGTGTGCGATCGTTAGACGGTGAACCGATTATACGCGCCGTTACTTCTTTGCCGGAGCGTACCACGCCGCCTAATATTTTGCCCCACTTGCCCTTCATTGTAACCGAACCGCCGGCGGTCGCAATGCATTGCACAATATAATCGGCAATTATATTGCCTTTCGCGGATAATGTGGAGCGTTCTATAAAGCGCGCCACTATGTTTCCTTCCGCCTCAAGCCTGCCCTGCCCCATACCCTGCATACCGTTTCGAAGTATTATATCCTTTCCGGATATAAGCGTTGCCGCTTCCACATAGCCGCGGACCTCTATAAGGCCGGACGCCTGTACCGTAAGACCGGAAATAATATTACCGTTTACAATAACATCGCCCTCGAAACTGACATTGCCGACGCCCATGTCAATATCGCCCTTTACTTTATAAACATCCGAGATTTCGACCCTTCCGTTTATATAATCCACCCTGCCGCTTTTGGAGGCGAGAAGCGAGCCCCCGTCGGCGGATACGTTCACATTTCTGCCCTTGGGAAGCTTGCGCTCCGCCCCTTTTTGAGCCGGAAGAACTTTTCCCGTTACCGAGCATCCGTCTATGCCTGGCTCCGGCGGTATGGCCTTGGCGACTTCCGCGCCTTCGGCGACGCTTTCAAATATGTTAAGGTTTTTGTAATCCGCGCTGCCGTCCTCAAGAATTTTCGGCGCTATGCTGTGCTTTGTATTAAACAAAAATACAAGCTCGCCGTCTTTGCCTTTTTCGGGCGCCTTTCCGCCGGCAAAAACAAGCGGTCTGTAATACGAACCGCTTTTTACCGCGGCGCGAACCAAATCCTCGTTTATTCCGTAAACAACGTTCCACTTTTCCTTTATTGCCGCAAGTATTTCCTCGTCCGTTTTGCAGACGCCGGAAATAACAGGAGGCAGCAGTATCATAACGGCGGACATTTCATTGGCTCCGAGCTGAACAAAAACGTCAGAATCCGCGGGCTGCGCTTCCTGCTGCTCCGCGATTTTCGAACGGCCTCCGCGGCGAATGCAGTGTTTGGCGTTTTCGATGTTTACATCGTTTATTTTACGGCGCTCAATATCATATAAAACAGACTGTGCGTTAAGCGAAACGCCTTCGCCGCGCTCTTTTTCAATCTCTATATATACGCCGTCTTCAGCAAAACTAAAACCATAAGATGCGTCGCTCGATACGGGCAGCTCGGCTGCGATATCCGTATTTTGGTTTTGGCCGTCCGGCAAATTCTCCATAATGCTCACCCTCTCTTATAAATATAGAATCAAAACTCTTATTATATATAAACCGAAAGCCGCGGGCTAAAGCGGAAAACTGGTTATGGAATATTGTAGTTATTCATAAGCGAGTTTATCCATTCCCGTATCTGCTCACGGAGGCATTTTGGCGACAATACGTTTGCTTTGTCGCCGAATATGGTAAGCCATGATATAAAGCCCGGGCTTACACGCACGTTTACGGATACGGTAAACCCGCCGCCGCCCACGTCGGACACATCAACGTCAAGCCCGAAACGGTCGAACACCGCGGTGGCAAGCTCGTCACAAAAGCGTATGCGCACATTTTGCGGCTTACCGCCGAACATTCCGAAAACACTTTTATGATATTCGTCAAAGTCTATGTAGTTTTTGTATTCGGATACCTCGCTTATGCCGCGAATAGGCTGCTCTTCCGTTTCCACGCGGGTTATTCTGTCAACCCTAAAATGCGAAAGATTGTCGTACTTGTCTATATTGCATATAAGATAATACGCGTCTTCAAACCACATAAGAGTATACGGGCTTGCAATATACCTCCGCCCCTGCCGTTTAAGGCGCTGCGTTTTATCCGGCATGTATTCAAAATAAAGAAAAGATATCTTTTTGCCCATCGCTTGAGCGTGAACTATTTTGTCTACGTTGTAGTATACCTCTTCGTTGCGCGTCTTTTGCGTTCGCGCAAGCTCCATGTTACTGCGGAATTTAGCCGACTGCTCCGCGCCGAACCCGTCCGCGAGCTTTCTTATAAGTTCGCGCGACTTTCGTTCCGTTACAAAACGCGCGGCCGAAACGGCGCTTGCGCATATCTGCGCTTCCGCCATTTCAAGAGGTCTTTCCCCCAAAAAATACGCTGCCTTTCCCCCGTATGTTTTAACAATATCGTAGCCTACATCCCGCAAAAGCCCTATATCCGCATACAAAGCCTTTCGCTCCGTCTCTACGCCTTTTTGACTTAAATATATTATTATGTCACTCAGCTGTTTTGGATTCTGTTCGTCAGTGTGCTTTATAAAATATTCGAGCAGCAGCAATATACGCGCTCTTTTGGGATATTCGCCCATTACCATACCTCCGCACGGCGATTATTGCCCGCAACGCTTTGCAGTATTTAACATAATTATAGCATATAAACGAGCGCGCGGCACATATTTCGGATAAAATAATTACTTTTGGCATAGCTATTAAAAAGGAGTTGTATAACTTGACGGTTACCGGATTCAGCGGACGAAAAATAAAATACGCCAACATTTATCTGGCGGAAAACGAGCCTTTTTATTGTAAACGCCGCGAAATTGACGAAATAAAAAAGAACAGCAGAGTGATAATTTTCGTCGGCGGCGCCGGAAACTATAGGGAAACGCTGGTTAGGGCTTTAACTAAAAACTGCTGACAGGCAGTAATTTTGGGTGTTGTTTATGATAGTCGGTTACTGCCGCATAAGCAGGGACGAGGATAACGAGGGCTATACAAGCATAGAATCACAGGCGGAGTTGATAAATAAGTATGCCGCCGCCGGCAACCTGTCCGTTGAAAAAATTTTTGTTGACGATAACTACAGCGGGTATACCGTGGCAAAGCACGATGATACATTGTTTGACCGCCCGGGTTTTATAGAAATGATGGACCTGGTTAAACAGGGCAAAGTGTCCGTAATTCTAACTAAAGACGAATCGAGGATAGGAAGAAGACAATCGGTTGTTTTGCTGACGTTTGAGCGTTTGAAAAGAATGAACTGCCGCTGTCTTGAAGTGCCGGACGGACGCGAGATTTACAGCAATACAACGGGTGTTACAACCTGGAGCAACGAACAGCTTATTATACAAACATCGGAAAAAGTCCGGAGGGTTCTGCGCTCCAAACAGGAGAGCGGCACTTTAATTATGGGCAACCGTTACGGCTATATTAAAAAGGACAAGGTGCTGCTTGAAACGGACGCAGAAATCGCGCCTTGCATAAAGCTTATATACGATTTGTACCTCGACGGCCGCGGCTATGTTAAAATAGCAAAATACTTAAATGAGAATACCGATTTCCCCACCCCCAGCGAGTATTACGACAGAGCGCATAGAGCGAGGGGACGCGTATACGGGCTTGGGGTAAACACTGTTTGGCAGTCATACCACATCGCCCGAATTCTATCCGACGATATATACTGCGGCACGTTGACTACAAGAAAAAAAGAGGTTATGGGCATTAAAGGCAAGGCCGCGGCTTTGCCTAAGGATAAAAATCTAAAGTTTTACAATCATCACGAAGCAATAATACCGCAGACCGATTATGACCTTGTGCAGCAGATAAGAAAAAAAAGAAGCAAAGAGAACTATAGGGGAAGCGGCAATAATTATTTGTTCAAAGGGTTTTGCGTATGCGCCGAATGCAATCATAATGTTTGCGGGCTTATGTTAAGACGCTCATATGATAAGGCGGCGTATAACTGCGCGCAATATGTGCGATACGGCAAAAGCGGATGCGGCAATAAAATAATTTCCGAAAACGATTTGCTGCTCTCGTTAAGAATGTTTTTAAGCGACACCCGTTATTTTTATAAGGAATATTTGTCGGGTATGGATTGCAAAAACAAAACAAAAGATTTAGATACGCTTCTTGATAAAGCGCGTAAAGATAAAACAAAAGCCGAGGAGGAATACCGTTCGTTTATACTGTTAAAGCATTCGGAATTAGTTAATAATCCGTCGAAATTTCCGGAAATAAAAACAGCGCAATACGAGAAAACGGAAAACCTCATGCTTGAGAAAATAAGCAGAACCGACAGTATGATTCGCACTCTTAAAACGCAATACAAAAACGCCGGAGGGGACGGCGGATATATGTCAATAATGGATAAAATAATAAACGGCGGCAAACCCGACCGGAAGCTGTTGGAGCACATAATTGAAAAGATATATTTCCACAAAGACAAAAGCATAGAAATTAAGCTGAAAGTGCAAATCCCCAATTGTATCTGCGAATAAGCGCACTCCGGCGAGTGCGCCGATGAGATTTTTGGCGGCAACCCGTGGTTTTACCGCGAAGATATGCTTAATCTTGATATGTTTCCATGGGCAAATTCGCTTGACTTAAGGCGCGGTATTATGAATAAATCGCTCTCGCGCGTAAATATAGAGGAATACGCCAAGGCGCGTTATTTTGATACGGCGGAGGAAACGCCCCTTCTCGGAGATGAAAACGCTTTGGAGCGCCGGCGCCGGCGTATGTTTTATATCAATATAAAATGGTTCATGGCAAATCTTCTCGACCGCAACGACAGAATGGGCATGGCGGGGGGGCTTGAGATGCGTATGCCTTTTTGCGACCACCGCATCGCCGAGTACGCGTGGAATATACCTTGGGATATAAAAAACCCGGGCGGTATGGAAATGGGAATAATGCGCCTTTGCGCAAAGGATATCCTTCCGGAACGTATACTCGGCAGAAAAAAAAGCCCTTATACTGAAACGTACCGCCCGCAGTACGCAAGGCTTGTGTCGGAAGCGTTAAGGCGGGTTCTCGGCGACGGCGCCGCGCCGCTTCATGCGTTGATTGACAAAGAAACGGTATATGGTATGCTCGATTCGCAGCTTATTATAACGCCGTGGTTTGGGCAGCTTATGACGGGACCCCAGCTTTTCGCCTTTCTGCTGCAGCTTAACATGTGGCTTACCGAGTATAATATACGCATAGAGGTCTAGCCGCCGCTTTTTATTATTCCAAAATTGCGAAGGAAAGGGTCGGATATGCAAAGGCTTCCCGCAAGCTCCATCGTCTGCTCGCCTTCCACTAAAAACTGCACCTTGCTTATGCCGTCCATAGCCGTTATGGTGTTCACAAGTGAAAACACCAAAAGCATTTCATTCTTGGCGGACAGTTTTTCGCACGCGTCTTTAAAGCGCCGCGATAAATTTACATATGCCGTGTCGTTGTAAACCTCAACGGCAAGTATATCGTCCTCCGTTACGCCGGACGGCATAACAGGCCAAACATTGTTACCGTCTTTTTCAAGCGGGCCGCGCAGAAGCTCTATAATCCGCGCTTTCGCGCTCCATGTTCTTCCCTGCTCCTGGCTGCGGTGTACCTCTAAAAGAAGGTCGCTGTTCCTGTCCGCGAAATAAAGCGGTATGCTGCTGCCTATATATCCTTTGTAGTTGCTTCTTATAAACTTTCCGTCGGGCGCGCCCTGCGCCGTAATAAGCGTGCTGCCCTCGTATATTTCTATTCTCTGTACGTTTGGTATAAATCCCGTTATCGTATATATAAGCGCCGCGTATGAGAGCGCCATCTCTTCCTGCAGCAAAAATTCAGACCTTACCGGGCGGTTGTCGAAATATAACTTAAGGCTTAAACCGCCGTCGCTTATCTGTTCGAACTCCGGCTCTAAAATAAGCTGCGATTTGCCTGAAAAAGGGCTTTCCATACTCGATGTGTTAAGGGGGCCTTTGCGCAGCTCGTCAATAAGCGCGCTTACATAATTCTCCTCGGTGTACTTAATGGTGCGCACCTCCGGCAATATGTACTGTCCGCTGGTTGAGACAAAATAAAGCACCGTTGAAATCTCGCTTGTTCTGGGACGCGGCGTTTCAACCGGCTGCTCCGCGTTTTCCCTCACATTTTGAGTTTCCGGCACGAATCTGGCATACGCGTTTAGAAAGGCCTCTTCTATGCCGCCCGTCTGTTTCCGCAAAGGCGCCGAAGGATATCCCATAAATCCGGCTCTCGCGCCGTTGTAGAATATGCAGATATAAGACGCGCCTAAAATATCCGTTACGGTGTTTGTTATAGCCAGTTCAAGCTGATACGCCTGCCGCGGCTGCATTTGCGCGCCGTCGTAATTAAAATATATGTTGGCTACTCCCCTTGAGAACTCAATTGATTCGAGTGTCATATACTCGGGAGCGACGCCTTTTAAGCTTTCGTTTGAAGGACCCCTTAAAAGCTGCTCTATGGCCGCCTGCGCCGGATTGGTATCCTGGTCTATAACGAGTGTGCGAAGCTCCGCGGTTAACGTGCCGCTTGTTTCGTTGAAAAAATATACAGCCGATTTATCAACTCTGCCGTAATACTCAAGCCCGCTTAAATCAAGCGCGCTTACCGGTATTTTCTCGCCCTGCCTGCCGCTTTCGCGTATAACGCTGCAGCCGCATAATAAAAAGCACAGTGCCAGCGCGGCCAAAGCCAGCCTTTTAACCATATCTATACCCCACGTTTATAAGCACGTCGACAAGCGATGCGTATGTTAATTTCCAAATCTCATGTTCCCTGACAAGAACGACGGGTATGCCCGACCGCGTTACCGAATCCCCTTCCCTTGTGCTTAACGTGTAATCGAGCATAACCACCGCGGACTGTCCGCTCAATGAAACGTTCGCATCGGTAACAAAAAAGCTGTCCAGCACATTGCCCGTTGCGGCAAGCGCCGCGGAAAAATCAGTTATATCGGGTTTTATTGAGCCGTCCTTGCTCATATAAGCCGTAAAATCATAAAGGCGCGTCCAGTCTTTTTTAGAGTAAGAGTCGAGCGCTTGCACAAGCGTGTTCTGAGGCGTTAAAATAATAGACTGATTGCGCGGAAGCGGCTCAAGATGCGTTGTGTTCTCGTCGCTCCAGCCGGCTTCAACAAGCGTTATGCGCTGGCCAACGCCCCCCTGCCTGTCCACATATACCTGTACGCGCGAGAATTTGCCCATTTCAACTATGGTGTTTACTATGGAATAAATGGCAAGCTTTTTACGCTCCTGTGTGTTCGGCTCATCGAGAACCGCCGCGGCGGGGGTTGTCGTTATAAACTCCTCGCTTAAGGTTACGAAAAAAATATCGGCGTTCGAATCCACTCTTATAAGCTTAACGCCGTCCCAAAAAAGACCGCTCAATTCGTCCATCTCCGCCGATGGCCCCGCTATAATAGCCCGTACTACCGCGGCCTCAAGCGAATCGTTTACCGGCACCTCTATTGCGCGCGTTTCGGAGGCGAGCAGCCTTTCGCCGTTGTAGCAATAATACAGCGCGACATTTACAGTATCCTTATTGGCGGACTCGGCTTTCGGGTTAATATCCGGCATATTTTGAAAAGGCTTTTTGGCGGAAGAGCCGCAGCCGCACAGCGCCATAATAATAATCAGCGCGGCAACGCCTGTAATTATTAATTTCTTTGCCATATTATCTCCTTTATATCGTTTTCGGCAGGTACAGCGTAAACACGCTGCCGCGTCCCTCTTCGCTCTTAACTTCTATGCTTCCGCCGTGAAGCAGCGCTATTTTTCTCGCTATATGCAGCCCGAGCCCGCTGCCCCCCGTGCCGCGCGCCCGCGCCTTGTCTATACGGTAAAACCTGTCGAAAATATGCTCAATCTCGGATTCGGGTATGCCGCATCCGTTATCCTTTACCGAAACAGCGGCAAACACGCCTGATTTTTGCAGCGTTACGGATATGCTGCCGCCTTTATCGGTATATTTAATTGCGTTGTCAATAAGATTCATGACTGCCTGCATAACCTTTAGCGCGTCGCACTCTATTACCATATCGTTTTGCACGGAATAAGACAATAAAATACCGCTTTCGCCGGCAATAGGCTTAAGCGCGGCTACGGACTTATAAAGCAGCTCGCTTAGCAATATCTTATCGAGCCTTAGCGCTTCCGTTTCGCTGTCTGTTTTCGCAAGCGTCAGCAGCCCCGATATAACTTCGCTCAGCCTGTCTATCTCTTTGTTAATATCGCTTAAAAACTCTTTGTATATTGTCTCGTCAACGCCGTCCTGATACAAAAGCGACTCTATAAGTATTTTCATGGAGCTTAAAGGCGTTTTTAACTCGTGCGACGCGTTGGATACGAACTCGCTGCGCTTTCTGTCAAGGTTCTCAAGCCTCTCGCTCATTGTATTGAATGTGTCGGCAAGCGCCGCCATTTCGCTTTTGCCCGTTACTCTTATCCTCTGGTGCAGGTTCCCCCGCGATATAGACATAGCCACGGATTTAAGCTCGTTTATAGGCCGCGTTATATATCCCGAAATAACTATGCACAGCGCCGCGATTATTATACATGCGCCCGCGGCAATCAGCACGACTATGCCCACAAACTCCCGCGTTAGGTTTACAACGTCCTGTATGTCCGCGGCAAAAAGCACCGCCCCTATGGTCTGTGTATCGTAAACAATAGCCGATGTATAGTATACCGCAAAAAAAGGTTCGCCGAGTCCGTCGTCTATTTCGTAGAATCCGTACGACGTATCGGCAGGCCCAAGCAGCACGTCTGATATCTCTTTGTATTCCAGCTTGCGTCCGCCCAGTATGGAAAAACTGTCAGTTTGCACGATTCCGGATTTGTTGAGCACAAGAAAACGCCCGCCGTATTTTAACGAGCTTTCCTCGGCAAGATCGAACATGCGTTTAGCGTTGCCGCTGTGCAGGTGAGGCGCCATGCTTACCGACACCTGGTTAGTGTTTTTAAGCTGGTCACGCACGCGCAGCCCGACAAGGTAATCCTCGGCGAAATACGTTATCGCAAAAGTGACCGCTGCGAATGCCGATGCGGTCACAATAAGATATATTAATACAAACCGCCACCGTATCGAGTACAGAAAGCTATTTATCCGAAAAATAGTATCCCACTCCCCACTTGGTCATTATAAATTCGGGTTTTGCCGGATTGCTTTCTATCTTTTCGCGGAGCCGCCGGATATGTACGTCGACGGTGCGCAAATCGCCCATGTACTCGTATTTCCATATCAGCTCAAGCAGCTTTTCCCTGTCGTACACCTTGCCCTTGTTCGTTATAAAAAGCTGGAGCAAATCAAATTCCTTGGCGGTTAGCGGAATATCGTTGCCGTCTATCTCAACGCTTCTGTTTTCAAGGTTCACCGCCATATTGCGCGCGCGCAGAATTTCCGACCCGCGCGTTTTTTCGTTCCCCTCAACACGCCGGAAAACCGTTTTGATACGCGCTTTTAACTCCAGCATGTTAAAAGGTTTGGTCATATAGTCGTCCGCGCCGAACTCAAGCCCCATAATCTTGTCCATATCGTCGTCCTTGGCTGTGAGCATAATAATCGGAACATTTGATATGCTGCGTATTCTCTGGCAGACTTCCATTCCGTCCAGCTTCGGCAGCATAAGGTCCAGCAGAACAAGGTCGTACTTATTGGCCGCGAACTTATCAAGCGCCTGCTGACCGTCAAGCGCCTCGTCCACGGTATAGCCGTCCTGCTGTTCAAGATTAAACCTAAGCCCCTTTATAAGGCTCGGCTCGTCATCAACGATTAGTATCCGTTTCATACCGACTCCCTTACTTTTGTAAGAATAATATTGATAATTACAGTGATTTTGATTATACCACAAACAAACAAATATTAAAATAGTCAGTATGGCAGTATGCCGCCAAACTTTTTTCAAGCAAACCGATAATCGCCGTTTAAAATGCCGGCAGTTTTTATAATTTAAGTTTAAGCTTATCGTTTCTACTCATCTTTTTAAAAGCGCATTCGCGCCGCATAGCCTCGCCGCGCGTTTGAAAAATTTCGTTATAAAACAGCGAAACGGGAAGGCGGCCGCGGGTATATTTGCCGCCCTTTCCCGAATTATGCACCCGTATTCTTTTTGCAAGGTCGTCCGTCCAGCCCGAATAAAGGCTGCCGTCCGCGCATTTTAGTATATAGGCATAAAACATATCACCGGTACAAAAACAGTATACCCAATGTGCCCGGGCCGCAGTGAGTGGAAATTGTCGGCGAAGCGTCCGTCAGCATCACATTTTCAAAACCGTAATCCGTCTTAAGCATCTCTTTTACCCTCAAAGCGCTTTCCGCCATACAATGCGTAACAAAAATACGTTTCCTGTCTATTCCCGAGGCGTTCTCCATTACCGTCTCGCAGTATTTTTCAATATAGTTGCTTCCACGGAATTTCTGGCCGGGCACAATCTCGCCATTTTTCAGTTCGAGCATCGGCTTTATTTTAAGACGACTCCCGACTATCGATTGCAGCCGCGAACACCTTCCGCCCATATAAAGATACTTAAGAGTATCCACAACAAAGCTGGCCTGAACTTTTTCGCGCATACGCTCAATATGCGATTTTATCTCCGAGAGGCTCGCGCCCGACCGCGCCATATCGCTCGCTTCCAGCACCAACAGTCCGGTTCCCGTCGATAGGCTTAACGAATCTACAATCGATATGCGGTTTTTGTCAAACCGCTCCGCGGCTACCAAAGCATTTTGCATGGTGGCCGAAAGTTTGCTGCTTATGCCCGTAAAAAAAATGTCGCGTCCGTTGTCAATCCATTTTTTAAAAACCTCCGCGAACTGGAACTCGTTTACCGCCGCGGATTTTGGCAGCGTACCGGTTTCGTCCGCAAACTTGAACAAATCCCCGCTTTTTAGGTTTTTATCATCAGGTAAAGATTTGTCACCCAGAATGATATGCATAGGCATTCGTTCAATTCCAAGCTGTTCAATCATGCTGTAGGACAGATCGGCAGTGCTGTCCGTCATAATCTTAACTTTGTTCATCATCTTTCTCCTAATAAAAAATAATAATTCCGATATATTGCATTTTTAAATTATATCACGGGTATCTGCCGTTGTAAAAGCTATAGTCTTTTTTGGCGGCGCTCTTATGATTGGTGTTTTTGATACAGTCTGCCTTTGCCGTTTTGCCGCGCGATAAGTTGCAGGCGCGGTTTTTATAATGTATAATACTCCAGCATAACAATTTGATTTAAGTCTTTCCAGGGAGGCGGATATGGCAAGCAAGATGCCGATGGTCGCTTTGCGCGACGTAATAGTATTCCCCCATATGGCGCTTCATTTTGAAGTAGGCCGCGATAAATCTATCGCCGCGCTGGAGATAGCGATGGAAAACGATCAGACAATTTTTCTTGCCGCGCAAAAAGACAAGGATACGCATGACCCCGGCGAAAACGATGTTTACGAGGTAGGCACGGTATCAAAAGTTAAGCAGATACTAAAGCTCCCCGGAGATATAATACGCGTTCTCGTCTCCGGTATATACCGCGCTCGTATAAGCGCTTTTACTCAGACGGAAGCTTATCTTGAGGTTGAGGCCGAACGCCTTGAAAGCGAAGCCGAAGATGGCGGCAGCGCAAAACTTCAGGCTTTAAAGCGCATGGTTTTAAGGCTTTTTGAAAAGCTGGTAAATATAAGCGCAAAGATATCCTCTGAGATTTTAGCATCCGTAAATAATGTTAAAGATTTAGGGCAGATGGCAGACGTTATCGCCTCCGGCATTTTCTTTAAGCTCGAGGACAAACAGCGCATACTGGAATGCACAAATATTGAAAAACGTATGGAAATTCTCGTGGAAGTGCTGACGGAAGAGCTTGAAATAACGGAAATAGAAAATGAAATAAGAAATAAAGTAAGAAAACAAATAGATAAGTCTCAAAAAGAATATGTTCTCCGCGAACAGATGCGCGCTATACAAAGCGAACTTGGTGAAGCGGGAAGCATAAAATCCGAGTCGGAAGAACTGCTGCACCGGCTTGAGGCGCTTGATGTGGACGACGATATACGTGAAAGAACGCGCAAAGAAATTGTTCGTATGGAAAAACTGTCTCTCGGTTCTCCCGAGCTTGGAGTAATCCGCTCGTATGTGGAATGGATACTCGATTTGCCATGGAACGTAATGACGCGGGATAATCTTGACCTTGTTCACGCGCGCGCAATACTGGACGAAGACCACTTCGGGCTTGATAAGCTAAAAGACCGGATAATAGAATATATAGCGGTGTTGGCGCGCAAAAACGATTTGCGCGGTCCGGTATTGTGCTTTGTGGGGCCTCCCGGGACGGGAAAAACGTCCGTGGCGCGCTCTATAGCCCGCGCTTTGGGGCGCAAATTCGTGCGCACGTCGCTTGGCGGCGTTCGTGACGAAGCGGAGATACGCGGCCATAGGCGCACTTACATAGGCGCCATACCCGGGCGCATAATATCGTCAATAAAACAGGCGGGCAGCCAAAACCCCGTGTTTTTGTTTGACGAGATAGATAAAATGGCAAGCGATTTCAGGGGAGACCCCGCCGCCGCGATGCTGGAAGTTTTAGATCCCGAAATAAACAACAGTTTTCGCGACCATTACCTTGATTTGCCGTTCAGCCTTGAGCATGTTATGTTTTTAACGACGGCGAACAGCTACGACGGCATACCGGCGCCTTTGCTTGACCGTATGGAAATAATAGATTTGTCAAGCTATACGGAGCTTGAAAAAATAGGCATAGCAAAAAACCATCTTATCAAAAAACAGCTTGCAAGCCACGGCCTTGATGAAAACGAGGCAATAATAGAGGGCGGCGCTCTGGTTGAAATTATACGAAAATACACGCGAGAGGCGGGCGTGCGCGAGCTTGAGCGTAAAATCGCGGCGGTGTTCCGCAAATGTGTCGTCGATTTGACTACCGATTCGGGGCGCAAAAGGATAACAGTAAGGAAAAGCACTCTCCCGCGGTACTTGGGGCCTCCCGTTTATACACAGGCCGAATCGGAGCGGGAAGACCGTATAGGCGTTGTAAACGGCTTGGCTTGGACTGCCGCCGGCGGTCAGACGCTTGTTGTTGAAGCTATCAAAATGCGCGGAAAAGGCAAGCTGCTGCTTACAGGCAAGCTCGGCGAAGTAATGCAGGAATCCGCGAAAGCGGCTTTAAGCTACGTGCGCTCGCGCAGCGAAACGCTCGGCATAAAAGAAGAGTTTATAGATACCACCGACATACATATACATCTTCCCGAAGGCGCCATACCCAAGGACGGACCGTCCGCGGGTATAACCATCGCCACCGCTCTTATATCCGCCCTTTGCGGGTGCAGCGTTAAAAGAGACATAGCGATGACCGGCGAGCTGACATTAACGGGACGGGTGCTGCCGGTAGGCGGTATAAAAGAAAAAGCTCTGGCGGCGCTGAAAATGGATATAAAAACAGTAATAATACCTAAAGGCAATGAAAAGGATTTAAAAATACTTCCCTCCGGTTTACGAAAAAACCTGCGGTTTCATCTTGTTTCAGAGCTTAGCGAAGTGCTTGCGCTTGCCGTAAATAAGGACTGACATGCATATAAAAAGCGCGCGTTTCCAAAAAAGCGTAAAAAACGAATATGCCGATACAGGTATGCCCGAGATTGCCGTATGCGGAAAATCCAATGTAGGCAAGTCCACGCTTATCAATTACCTTACAGGCAATTTCAAACTGGCTCGGACAAGCTCCGCGCCCGGCAAAACCAGGCTCATTAATTTTTTTGTTGTCAACGAGAGCTTCATACTGGTAGATCTGCCGGGTTACGGATACGCGAAAGCCTCCAAAAATGAACAAAAAAGCTGGGTACACATGATAGAATCTTATCTTTCAAGCACAAAACGGCTGCGCGCTCTGCTTGTATTAATAGATATAAGGCATTCCGTTTCAGAAAATGATACCCTTATGATAAATTACGCGTCGCATTTTGGCTGGCCTGTAATTATCGCCGCCACCAAAGCCGACAAAATTGCCAAAACAAAAAGGCACGAATATACCTCGCGCATTACTGACGCGCTTAAGGTAAGTTACCCCGTCGTGCCGGTGTCCTCTTTTAAAAAATTCGGCTCAAAAGAGCTGCTCGGCGAAGTTGAAAAGGTGCTTACAACATGAAAATATACGCGATATCCGATTTGCACCTTTCCGGCCAATGCTACAAACCCATGGGTATATTCGGCAGGCAATGGGAAAACCACTGGAATAAAATACGGCAAAGCTGGAACAGCCTTGTTTCGGAGCGTGACATAGTGCTTCTGCCCGGGGATTTATCATGGGCTATGCGCCTTAATGAGGCGCGGGTTGATTTAGACGCCATATGCGCGATGCCGGGCAAAAAAGTGATACTGAAGGGCAACCATGATTACTGGTGGAGCTCTCTTACCTCGGTTAAAGCGCTTTTGTTCAACAACACATACGCTTTGCAGAACAACTGTATAGACTTCGGCGAATTTGTTATAGCGGGCACAAGGGGCTGGGTTTGCCCGGGTAATCGCCAGTATCAGGCAAGCGCCGACGAAAAAGTATACATACGCGAAACAATGCGGCTTGAGCTGTCCCTTCGTAGCGCCAAAAAAGCCGCTCCGGACGCCAGGCTTATAGGAATGATGCATTACCCACCGTCGGACGGCTCCGGCACTCCCACCGGCTTCACCGATATGTTTGAAAAATACGCGGCCGAACATGTGGTATACGGACACCTTCACGCGGACAGCATAGCGGGCGCCTTAACCGGCGGCGTGCGCGGCGTCGCTTATTCTCTCGTATCCTGTGACGCGGCGGATTTTTCGCTTGTGCGCGTGGTGTAACTTCCCTGAGCGCTTAAAACTTCATCGGTACGCGAACGCGGCTTTGCGAACACCGTTTTTATTACTTCGCTTATATGCCTAACTCCGATAACGCGCACCCCTTCCGTACCCTTTATATCCTCCATGTTTTCTTTGGGGATTAGCACCAAAGACGCGCCTGCGCGCCGCGCCGCCGACACCTTGGCTTTTACGCCGCCTACCGCTCTTATGCAGCCGTTTATGGAAATCTCGCCCGTCATGGCGACGCCCCGCATTACGCTTCTTCCGGTAACCGCCGAAAACACCGACACCGCGATAGCCATGCCCGCGGACGGACCGTCTATAGGGGCGCTGCCCGGCATGTTGATATGTATATAATATTCCGAGGGGTTTATGCCGAAGTTTTTCTGAAGCGCCGTAAGCACGTTTTCCACCGAGCTTTTAGCGGAGCTTTTCCTGCGAAACTTTCTGCTTTCGAAACCCATCTCTTCTTCGTCCACAAGCCCCGTAATAGTTAGACTGCCGGAGGCGGATTTTACCGCGACAGTCTCAACTTCTATTATGGTGCCTATACTGCTGCCGTACACGGCGAGCCCGTTTACGCAGCCTGCGCCGCTTCGGCCAAGGCGAAGCACGGGGCGTTTTGTGTATTTACCCGTTTCGATTATCCATAAAACATGCTCGAGTTTAATTTCTTCCGAATGTTTCTCACGCGCGACGCCCGCGGACATCGAAACAATGTTTACCGCGTCCCGCCCGTTAGCGGCGTATTCGCCTATAAGCTCCGCCGCTTGGGGGCTTATTTTGCAGCCCGCGCGCACCGCGGCGTTTTTCGCTATAATTATCACTTCATCGGGATACAGCTGGCGAAAGTATATCTCCATGCAGCGCGAACGTATAGCCGAAGGTATTTCACGGGGCGATTTTGTGGTGGCGCCGACAAGGCGAAAATCAGCCGGCATTCCTTTAGAAAATATATCGTGTATATACTGCGGTATGTTCTTGTTTTCCTTGCTGTAATAAGCGCTGTCGAAACAAACGCGCCTGTCCTCCAGCACC
Source organism: uncultured Christensenellaceae bacterium (assembly GCA_964586785.1). Lineage (GTDB taxonomy): Bacteria > Bacillota > Clostridia > Christensenellales > SZUA-584 > SZUA-584. The sequence goes on along the minus strand of CAZPHS010000001.1, from coordinate 107,931 downwards.
TTTAACAGCTTGTTTATATGATACGGATGCAGCTCCCCGATTTCGTCGAGAAACAATATGCCGCCGTGCGCCCGTGTAACAGCGCCTTCCTTTGGCTGCGGCACGCCCGCTATGCCGTACGCGCCCGCTCCCTGATATATCGGGTCGTGTACCGAGCCTATAAGAGGGTCCGCTATGTTCCTCTCATCGTATCGCAGGCAGGCGGCGTCTATCTCAATAAATTTCGCGTCGCGCATAAACGGCGATAACTCGCCCATTTTGGCCTTGTCAAGCACCAGCCGGGCGGCGCATGTTTTGCCTATTCCCGGAGGACCGTATATAAGCACATGCTGCGGGTTCTCGCCGCACAGCGCCGCGGACAGCGCCATTATGCCTTCTTTCTGCCCTATTATTTCTTCAAAGCATTGCGGACGCGTTTTTTCGGACAACGGTATGTTAAGCCGTATGCCGCGAAGCTTTCTCAAGCGCTCCATCTGAGCTTTTGATTCGCCGTCGAAGCTTACCTTTGTTATCCTTTTTGTTTTAAGCTGGCTGAAAAAATAAATGCCTATTATTATGCTGACGCCCAGCTGTATCATTATGACTATCTCTGTCATGCGAGCAATTCTCCTTGTTACTTTAGTATACGGCTTTGAGAAAAATGTATTCGGAGCTTGCTTTAGGTATTCGCTCGCCTATGACAAAGCGTTGTAATCGGGGCAGGCGGCGGCAAAGAGATACAAAAAAAGCACGGCGATTGCCATGCTTGCTTTTCGAATATTACGGTGTAAAACCGGCGCGTTAAGACGGCGTTTAACGGACGTTGCCGTTAATCTCGGCTTGTCCGGCTTTGTTTGTAAACATACGGTTTCTATAAACGACAAACCGGGTAAATAAGAATTCCGTAATAAAATTAATTACCATCGTGCCGGCCAGAACGACATATTCGTTCCATCCGTTTGTTGTTAAAGCATCGCCCCACCAGATGGACAAAGGCGTAAAAATACAGTAAAAGCCGAAAACTTTAAGCATGGCGACGGGAATATTGGCGGCGGATTTAAACGTAAATCTCCGGTTTATTGTAAAGTTATATATCACGGAGAGCACAAGCGCTATAAAATAGCTTGGGCCGTATTCGCTGCGGAATGTTTCCGGCCACGATGCCATGCCCGGTATCAATAATCTCGTTTAGCAATGTAAAGCTGACAATCTGTATTAAACCGGCGAATACTGAAAAGAGCGTAAACTTAATAAACTGTACTGTGTTTTGCCTGCGGGTCAGATGCACTTTTTCCATGTTTTTGTTTCCAATCTTATAGTATGAGGAATTGCGCTTATCGCCGCGCCTAGCATATCACAAACCGCACGCGCAAATCAATGCCCCGGCCTAGTTAAGCCTGTATACTATATAAACGATTGCCGTTATCTCAAGTTCGCCCGATGATATAATACCGCCGTCGCTTAAAGCCGGGGCGGCGGCGGCATAATCATAATTGCTAAACTGTATATAATACGGCGTGTTGCCTCCGCTGTTTCCTTCGCTTAAACTGACGACTCCCGCCAACCTTCTGTCCATATTCGCCGCCAGTTTTTCCGCTTTTTCCAACGCCCTGCCGTTTGCCATATCCAGCGCTTGCATATAAAGCTGCTTACGGTCTAAAATATCAAAACTGATGTTCCTGAAATAATTTGCTCCGGCGTCATATGCAGTTTTAATTATTTCGCTCGCTTTGCCAACGTCCTTAAGCGTTACTGTAACAAGATTTGTTACGGTAAACCCCTCAAGCTCTGAATACCTATTTCTTGGGTACACCTCGTAGCTGCTTGTCTGTATGTCGGCGTTATCTATACCGGCATTTTTCAACGCGTTTATCAAGTTTTCCATTTTTGCCGAATTGTCTTCCTGCGCTTTTTTCGGGTCTATAGAGAGGTTTTCCACACCTAATGTTAAGTAAGCAACGTCCGGCGCCGCGGATATCCGCCCCTGCCCGTAAACCTCAACCGTATCGGCTTTCACGTCAACCGAGCCTATAATGCTTGCCGCGGGAGCATTAAAGCCGTTGGTCATTATAATGATATTAAAAACGAGCACCGCCGCGATAAGAGTGATAATTACCGATACCAGTATTGTCAATTTTGTTTTTTCCATAACATCCTCCTTATTTTAAACCGCCGATTTACATAACCGCGCCGCAAAGCCGGCCGGATATATCGGCTTCTTTGTATATTGTACCATAATGTGTATTTCTTAGAACTCGTATGTAACCAATACAACTCCCCCGATTTGTTTCAGCTCATCAAAGTTCTTTCAATAATGCTCCCATCTATCGCGTTTATGGTGATCATGCTCTTGGCAAAAGATTTGTCAATAAACTCATTGTTCTCATCCAAGCCATAATACTCGCGTGATACTCCGGGCTTATACTTATCGATGCTGTATCCCATCAGGTCCCAGGCCGGAACCAGCATCCCTTCTTCCATACTGTTTTTTTCTGCCACTTCAACCATGCCCAGCGCAGCGTACGTAATAAATATTTTTCGTTAAACAACATCCGGATTATCAAACCATAGATTCTTGTACTGTATTTGTTCTCTAAAAATCTCCTGTATCTTCTCAAAAGGCAAAAGTGCGGCATTGGCGTTTATAATTTCAGTAACCTCTATGGGGTTCGATAAGTACAAACTGCATAAGCCGGTGTTATCTACCTCAACCTCAAGCGTTTCTTCATACCATGGCGGGCTATATATGGGTTCGTTATTACTAAAATCGGTTTCCGACGCATAATTGGTGGGAATACCCATAACATTGCGCGTAAAATACAATACGAAACTGTTGTTGCTCGCTGATGTATGAGACGCCGCAACTTCCATGTCTCCTAAGCCTATTTGTGTTATAATATCTTTTGCGATACATACAGCGTCATTTAACAAAATGGTTTCGCTTGCGGATAGTTCATATTGAGTATTGAAAAAAATTATTCTATTATTAAGAAAATACTCATCGGTCATAATATTCAAATACACTGACTTCCCATTCCCCAGGTCGGCCTCTCCCTCAATAACGCCGAAATCCGTTATTTGTTCGTATTGTTCCCAAGTGATAACTGATTCCGCCAAAAGGTTATCCTTTTCGCTGACAAATAGGTTCGACGCCTCCTTTGGGGTATATGAGTCCGGAGCGGTTTCATATTCTATTTCAAGCCGCCGTATCTGCGCGTCAAAATCCGCAAGCACCTCCGCATAGTATTCGGGGTTCGCGTCCTTACTTATATTAAAATCTGTATTGGGATCAGCAATATACTGCCTTATTCTGAGTATCTCATCTGTAATTTCCCGCTTTGTCTTGACTGACTTTTCGTAAAGCGTTGCCCCGCCGAGCAAAACCTTAATCACTATGTCTGCCTGTTCCTGAGTAATCACCATCGGACGGATTTTAACTACCGGAAACGCATTCACATTTGGAACTGTGACAGGGGCGTCAATTATCACCGACAGTTTTTCATCATTCGATTGAAATTCTTCCTGCCAGATTTCCGTCGCTTCATATATCGCTAAAGCTTCATCCGAGCTTACGATTTTTGCTGCAAAATCATTCTTTCCAACAACGATTTCTTTATCCGGCGTTGGCTGACAGCCGGAACACCATAAAACCAAAAATAATAAAACGGTAACGATAGTTTTCTTCATTAAATTACGCTGCTCCTTATTAACGGTATTATGTTAATTTAAAAATACTATTTACTTAAATAAGCCATACCTGTATAAAATATCATAACACAAGACATGAAGTATCGGCAATCATTTGTTTTGTTTGTTTAGAAAGGACGTCGCCCAATCCGTTTTATATTTAGAGATGCCAAAAAAACAAAAAAACCGAACGCCTCTCCTAAAAAGAAAGGGTTCGGATTTGATTGCAATGGTGGACGATCAGGGGCTCGAACCCTGGACACCCTGATTAAGAGTCAGGTGCTCTACCGACTGAGCTAATCGTCCGTATAAATGTGCTCTTGGTGCGGGGATTCCCTTTCCGTTTATAAATCGCAAATATATATACTGACCGGCATCTTTCAATTTGGAGCGGGTGATGGGAATCGCTCCGCTCTCTTCGTTCGCTTTCACGCCGTCTCGCACGCCTTCATCCGCCACCGGCGGCGGCATGCTCGCGTTCGATTCCCTTTCCGTTTATAAATTACAAATATATATACCAATCGGTCTCTTTCAATTTGGAGCGGGTGATGGGAATCGCTCCGCTCTCTTCGTTCGCTTTCACGCCGTCTCGCACGCCTTCATCCGCCACCGGCGGCGGCATGCTCGCGTTCGATTCCCTTTCCGTTTATAAATCGCAAATATATATACTGACCGGTCTCTTTCAATTTGGAGCGGGTGATGGGAATCGAACCCACGCGACCAGCTTGGAAGGCTGGGGCTCTACCGTTGAGCTACACCCGCGTATACCAGTACGAAAGACGGGATTTTAGACCAGCGGCTTTAACCTTGGCAGCGCGCTTTGCCGCTGAAAGCCACTCCCTTTCGGCATTTGTGGTGCGGGCGAAGAGACTTGAACTCCCACGCCGTATGGCACCAGATCCTAAGTCTGGCGCGTCTGCCAATTCCGCCACGCCCGCCTGCGAAAACCAAAAAACAACCGCCCGTTTTTTTGGCACTTTGCTATTTTAACACTCAAGCTTTGTTTAGTCAATACGAGAAAACACATGTTATATGCGCTTTGTTTCAAGCGGTTTTATAAACTTGCTCCGCAGCACTTTTTGTATTTTTTGCCGCTGCCGCACGGGCATGGCTCGTTACGCCCTGTTTTGTCGGATACCGCCTGCTTGTCAAGCCTCCATTTATCCCTTATCGCCCGCCTTTGCTCACCTGTTAATATACCGTCCCATTCTTCGAGCGAATAAAGCCATTTCGCCTTGGCTTCAAGCATATTATAATAGAGCTTGTCAAAGTTTACTTCCAAGTTAATCTCCGTGCCGTCTTTTAGCTTTTCAAGCTCACAGGGTTTTTCTAGGCTGCCGTTAATTCCGTCCATAAATCCGGAAAATACTTCCAGACTCATTTCAAATTGCTCCGCCAGAGCGGACAGTTTATCGCTAAAAAAATCGCTTTTCCTGTCAAGAATCTTTTTGTACGCTTTTGTTTCCGCACCAAAGTACTCGTCCCAAAACGCTTTGTCTTGCTGCGGGGTTCTCTCCGCCTCCGCCATTGCCCTCCACCGGCTGTATAAACTCATTTGACTTCCCCCGTCATTTTCTCGTATGCTTTCTTAATCTGCTTAATAAACTCCTCCGTGTTTACCGCCTGCTTATTTTCAATCTCGCTTAAAACATACAAATCATTTGTCATAATGCCCTGTTCAATAGCTTTTATAGCGCAGGCTTCCATTCTTTGCGCGAATTCTATAAGCTCAGTATTCCCGTCAATCTCGCCGCGCTTGGCAAGCGCGCCCGTCCACGCGAAAAGAGTGGCCATGCAATTGGTAGACGTCTCTTCCCCCTCAAGATGGCGGTAATAATGGCGGGTCACGGTGCCGTGGGCGGCCTCATACTCGAAAAGACCGTCAGGCGAAACCAGCACCGATGTCATCATCGCCAGGCTGCCGTAGGCGGTCGCCACCATATCGGACATAACGTCGCCGTCATAGTTCATACACGCCCATATAAAACCGCCGCGGCTGCGTATAACACGCGCCACAGCGTCGTCTATAAGTGTATAGAAATACTCTATACCCTCTTTCTCAAACCGTTTCCGGTACTTTTCAATGTAAATTTCTTCGAATATATCTTTAAAGCGATGGTGGTACAGCTTTGAAATAGTGTCTTTAGAGGCAAACCAAAGGTCTTGTTTTGTATCCAAGGCATAATTAAAACAGCTTGCGGCAAAGCTTTCAATTGACTTGGTGGTGTTGAACATACCGCGCACCACGCCGCCTCTCTCGTCAAACTGCGCAATCAAGCGTTTCTCCGTACTGCCGTCTTTTCTTGTTATAACAAGCTCCGCCGAGCCTTCGCCCTCCACCACGCATTCCTGCGCGTTGTACAAATCTCCAAAAGCGTGCCTTGCTATTGTTATGGGAGCTTCCCAAGTCCTTACGGACGGAAAAATTCCTTTAACAAGTATAGGCTTGCGGAATACCGTTCCGTCCAGTATTTCCCGCAAAGTGCCGTTGGGGCTTTTCCACATCTTTTTTAAATCGTACTCATCAACACGCTGCGCGTTAGGCGTTATCGTCGCGCATTTTACGCCAACGCCGTACTTTTTGATTGCCTCGGCCGCCTGCACCGTAACATTGTCGTCCGTGGCGTCGCGCTCCACAAGGCTCAAATCGTAATATTCCGTGTTAAGCTCAATATACGGCTCTAAAAGATAATCTTTTATCATCTTCCAGATAATCCGCGTCATTTCATCGCCGTCCATCTCGACGAGAGGTGTAGGCATACTGATTTTTGTCATTTAAAACTCCTTCAAATATATACCGCTTTATTACGTTTTGCCCTAGGGCTTAATAATAAGCGATGTCCCTGTCATCTCAACGGGTTTTTCCAAACCCATCATATCGAGCAATGTCGGCGCTATATCCGCGAGTCGTCCGCCGGAGCGCAGCTTAGCGTCTTTATACCTCTCGCCGACAAGTATAAAAGGCACGGGGTTTGACGTATGCGCGGTAAACGGTCCGTTGTCTTTGTCATAAATCTTTTCGGCGTTGCCGTGGTCGGCGGTGACTATCGCCTCTCCCCCGTGGCTCAATATAGCGTTTATAATCTTACCCGCGCACAAATCCACTGTCGCGACGGCTTTAACGGCCGCGTTAAGCACGCCCGTATGCCCAACCATATCGGGATTAGCGAAATTAAGCACCATTACATCATATTCGCCGGAATCTATTTTTTGCACAGCCTCTTTGGTTATTTCACAAGCGCTCATTTCCGGCTGCAAATCGTACGTCGCGACTTTCGGGGAAGGGATTAAAAACCTGTCCTCTCCTTCGTTTGGCTTTTCCACTCCGCCGTTAAAGAAAGAAGTGACATGCGCATATTTTTCGGTCTCGGCAATGCGGAACTGCCTCTTTCCCTTTTTTGACAGGTACTCGCCCAAAGTATTCTCTAATTTCTGCGGCTTGTATGCCACATGTACATTTTCAAATGTTTTGTCGTACTGCGTTAAGCACACATAATGCACCGGAAAATATGCGCGCTCAAAAGCGGAGAAATCTTCTTCTATAAACGCCCTTGTGATCTCCCGCGCCCTGTCCGGACGGAAGTTGAAAAATATAATCGCGTCGTCTTTGCCTATAAGAGCGGTTGGTTTTCCGTCTTTCTTTATTACCGCCGGCAAAACAAACTCATCGGTGACGCCTTTTTTGTAGCTTTCGCGCACAGCGCCGGCGGCGGAGACGGCGCTTTCGCCCTCTCCCCGAACCATAGCGGCATAAGCTTTTTCAACGCGCTCGAAACGGTTATCCCTGTCCATGGCGTAGTAACGCCCCATAACCGTCGCTATTGTGCCTATACCTATTTTGCGTATCGCCTCCTCAAGCTCAAGCACATACGAAAGTCCGCTTTCGGGAGGCACGTCCCGCCCGTCCAAAAAACAATGTATATATACGTCGTTAAGCCCCTGCAGCTTCGCCAGTTTTAAAAGCGCGTAAAGATGCTCCAAATGGCTGTGAACTCCGCCGTCGGATATCAGTCCGTAAACATGCAGCTTGGCGCCGTTTTTTTTAACGGCTTGCATCGCGTCAATAAACTCTTTTTTCTCAAAAAAGCCGCCGGTGTTAATATCGTTAAAAATGCGCGTTAATTCCTGATACACTATTCTTCCGGCGCCTATGTTTAAATGCCCGACTTCGGAATTTCCCATCTGCCCCTCCGGCAGCCCTACGTCAATCCCCGAAGCGCCTATAACGGTATGCGGAAATTTGGACATAAGCGAGCGTATAGCCGGTGTGCCGGATATTTGTATAGCGTTGCCGGTTTTATCGCCGCAAACTCCAAAACCGTCCAGTATTAAAAGAGCGGTAATCTTTTTTGACATGCGTCTCCCCAAATTAATATTTTATTATTCCGCAGAAATCCGCGGCTTTAAGCGCCGCCCCGCCGATAAGACCGCCGTCTATATCGGGCTTGGCCATAAGCTCGGCCGCGTTCGAAGGCTTCATGCTGCCGCCGTACTGAATCCTGACGCTTTTTGCGGTATCATCGCCGAAAACCTCTTTTACGGCATTTCTTATGGCGCCTATGGTCTCGTTGGCGTCGTTCGCAGTTGCGGTTTTGCCCGTGCCTATCGCCCAAACAGGTTCATACGCCAAAACGACGCCCGCCGCCTGCTCCGCGCTTAAACCGAGAAGCGCCAGTTTTGTCTGTTTGCACACTATTTCGGCGGTAATGCCCGCCTCGCGCTCTTCTAGAAGCTCTCCCACGCACACTATAGGCACAAGCCCCGCTTCCAAAGCGGCTTTTGTTTTTTTGTTCACGCTTTCGTCGCTCTCTCCAAAATACTGCCGTCTTTCGGAGTGTCCTATAATAACGTATTTTACGCCCAGCGCAAGCAGCATGTCCGCGGATACTTCTCCGGTGTACGCGCCGCTTTTTTCATAATGCATATTTTGAGCGCCCAGCGCTATGTTAGACCCTAAAAGCGCTTCCCGCGCCGCCGATAAATTAACAAACGTCGGGCATACGACTATATCGACGGTATCGACGTCGCTAACCAACGGAATAAGCTCCTTTATCAGCGCCGTGGTTTCGTCCGCTGTCTTGTTCATTTTCCAGTTGCCCGCAATAATAGGTTTTCTCATTTTATTACCTCCAAAAATATAGTATTCCGATAAAAAGGCTACTCTAAAAGAGAGCAGCCTTTAATATATTTATATTATCCCCGCGCTTATAAGTCTTCAAGAGCCGCAACGCCCGGAAGCGTTTTCCCTTCCAGAAATTCAAGGCTTGCGCCGCCGCCCGTCGATATATGCGTCATGGCGCCCGCAAATCCCATCTGCTTAACCGCCGCCGCGCTGTCGCCGCCGCCTATAATCGTGACGGCGTCGGATTCGGCCATAGCTTTTGCCATAGCCTTGGTGCCCTCGGCGTACGCGGGCATCTCGAAAACGCCCATAGGCCCGTTCCAGATAATAGTGCGGGATGTGCGTATCCTGTCAGTAAAAAGCATACGCGTAGCCGGTCCTATATCAAGCCCCATCCAATCGGCGGGTATATGCTCGCTTGCCACAACCATTGTTTTGGCGTTTTGCGAAAACTCGTCGGCAACAACGGCATCAACCGGCAGCAATATATCCACGCCCTTTCGCTCGGCTTTTTTTAGCAATTCAGCCGCCAAATCAATATTTCCCTCATCCAGAAGCGATTTTCCCATCTCAAAGCCTTTTGCTTTAAGAAAGGTGTACCCCATGCCGCCGCCTATAATTAATGTATCCGCTATATTTATAAGGTTATCTATAACGCCAATTTTGTCGGCTACTTTTGCGCCGCCCAACATTGCCGTAAAAGGCCTTGCGGGATTATCCACCGCGCCGCCTAAAACCTCAAGCTCTTTGTTAATCAAAAATCCGGATACGGCGGGTATATACGCGGCGACGCCAACGGTGGACGCGTGCGCCCTATGACAGGTGCCGAAAGCATCGTTTACAAATATATCGGCGTATGAAGCGAGCGTTTTAGAGAATCCGGCGTCGTTTGACGTCTCTTCTTTATGAAAGCGAAGATTCTCAAGCAGTACGATTTCTCCCTGTTTCATATTGTCAATCGCCGCTTTCGCCGACGGCCCTATAACGTCCGCCGCGAACACAACTTTGCGTCCGCTTATCTCTTCAAGCTTTTCCGCAACGGGAGCCAATGAAAATTCCGGCTTGAATTCTCCTTTAGGACGCCCAAGGTGAGAGCACAGTATGACTTTCGCGTTATTATCAAGTAAATAATCAATTGTCGGCATAGCTGCCGTTATTCTGGTCTCATCAGTTATTTCACGCCCGTTAAGCGGCACGTTAAAATCAACACGCACAAGAACTTTTTTGCCTTTAACATTAATATCCCTGACAGATTTTTTGTTCATCTTTTCCGCTCCTGACAAAATAAAATATAATAGAACCGTCGGGTGAACCGACGCGGTCAGTTCACCCTGTTGTACCGCATAATTCTATTCGAAAGGCACTGAAAAATCAAGATAAAAAATTCTCCCGCGTATTTCATTAAGAAGCAAGTGTATATAGAGTATCTTTTTGGGTGTTATAAGCGCAAAGACTTTATAACAAGCGAAAGGTATCAAATGGCTTTGTATATGTCGGAAAGCAAGCGCGGGCATATTCGCCAATATAAGTATATTACACGCTTAAAACAACAACCGTCAAAAACACAAAGCGTATGTCTCTTTAGCTATGGCAAGCTCCTCGTCGGTTGGTATACACCATATATCCACAGCCGAATCGGCGGACGAAATGCGCTTTTCTATGCCGCGTATATTATCGTTGGCCGCTTTGTCTATACGCGCGCCTAAAAACTCAAGCCCTTCCAAGCTCCACTCGCGTATAAGATGGTCGTTTTCGCCTATACCCGCGGTAAATATTATCGCGTCAACTCCGCTCATGGCCGCCGCGTAAGAGCCTATGAACTTGCGCATACGGTAACAGAAAACCTCAAGCGCCGCCGCCGCGCGTTCGTTGCCCTGTTTTTTCGCAAGCTGTATATCGCGAAAATCGCTTGAAACGCCCGATAAGCCGTATACGCCGCAATCCTTGTTTAAATAGTTTATCGCCTCTTCAAGGCTCATTTTCATCTTTTCCATAAGATAAGGCACAATCGCCGGGTCTATATCGCCCGAACGCGTGCCCATAACAATGCCTTCAAGCGGCGTGAACCCCATGGTGGTGTCTACCGACTTGCCGCCGTTTACAGCGGCGAGGCTGGAACCGTTACCGAGGTGGCATGTTATTATCTTTAAATCCTCAATATCTTTGCCGGTAATCTGCGCATACCTGTTTGCCACATATTTATGAGACGTTCCATGGAAACCGTAACGCCTTACGCGATATTTTGTGTAAGCTTCATATGATAATCCATAAAGATACGCGTGCCTTTTCATTGTCTGATGAAACGCCGTATCAAATACCGCCACCATAGGCACGTTCGGCATTATGCTCCTGCACGCGTTTATTCCCATAAGGTTCGCGGGGTTATGAAGCGGCGCGAGCTCCGAGCAATCCTTTATGGCGTTTATAACCTTATCATCGATAATAACGCTGTCTGAAAAAAGCTCCGCGCCGTGAACAACGCGGTGCCCCACCGCGCTTATTTCGTCCATGCCGGATATTATGCCGTGCGCGCTGTCGGTAAGCGCCAAAAGCACCTCTTGTATTGCGTCTTTATGGTTCGATATAGTTTTCTCTATAGTAACTTTGCTTCTTCCCGCCGGCGTATGCGCAATCACGGAGCCGTTTATGCCTATGCGTTCAACGGAACCTTTCGCCAGCACTTCCTGCCGTTCCATTTCTATCATTTTATATTTTATAGATGAGCTTCCGGCGTTAATTACAAGTATATTCATTTATGCTCTCCTTATATTGCCTGTACCGCTGTAATGGTAACAACCGATACTATATCGTCAACGCTGCATCCGCGCGATAAATCGTTTACCGGCGCGGAAAGCCCCTGGCATATGGGACCTATCGCCTGCGCGCCCGCCAGGCGCTGCACAAGCTTATAGCCTATGTTGCCGGACGCGAGGTCCGGAAATATCAGTATGTTCGCTTTTCCCGCCACGGGGCTTTGCGGGGCTTTCAGCTTGGCTACTGATTCTATAAGCGCCGCGTCCGCCTGAAGCTCGCCGTCTATGCATAAAGAAGAATCAAGCTGTTTGGCAAGGCTTGCCGCGCACGCTATCTTCTCAGCCGCCTCGCAGCAGGCGCTTCCTTTTGTAGAGAAAGAAAGCATGGCAATACGGGGCTCTATGCCAGCCAGCTTTTTGGCCGTCCGCGCGGTTGTCATTGCGATGTGAGCAAGCTGCTGCGCGTCGGGGCTTGGATTTACGGCGCAATCGGCAAAAACCAGTATGCCGTCTTGTCCAAAATTTTTATCTTTCAATATCATTATAAAGCAGCTTGAAACGACAGATGTGCAGGGTGATGTTTTAATAATCTGAAACGCGGGTCTTAGTACGCCGGCGGTGGTGTTGGCAGCCCCCGCCACCATACCGTCCGCCTCCCCTTCTTTTATCATCATACAGGCATAATACAGGGGTTTTTTTACGGTATCCATTGCCTCTTCGTACGTTACGCCCTTGCATTTTCTAAGCTCGTAATACTTTTTGGCGTAGGTTTCAATTTTGTCCGAGTTTTCCGTGTCTATAATGTTTATGCCGGACTTCGATAGCTGCTCGGCGCTGTCCGCAAGTTCGGATTCTTTTGCCAGCAGCACCACTCTCGCGAGCCCCTTTTCCGCGACAATCTGAGCGGCCTTTACAATCCTTTTCTCGGAGCCTTCGGGAAGCACAATGCATTTTTTCGCATCATACGCCCTCGCTTCCAAATCGTTAATAAGTCCCATGTTTTTCCGTCTCCCTTCCAAATAAAACAAAAAAGTAATATAATTATTATTCTTATGATATATAATAAGGCCAAGTGTTATTATATATAATTCTAACCGAATTGAAAAGGAGTAATTAGTGAGTATTTGCGGAATAGTCGCAGAATATAATCCGTTTCATTTGGGACACGAAAAACACATAGCTTTAGCCAGAAAAGCCACGGGCGCGAAATATATAATATGCGCGATGAGCGGTTTTTTTATGCAGCGCGGCGAACCCTCAATATTCGACAAATGGACGCGCGCGGCATGTGCTCTTGCCGGAGGCGCGGACGCCGTGATAGAACTCCCTCTCATATCGGCGGTGCAAAGCGCCCAGGGGTTTGCCGAGGGAGGCATAAAAACTCTTGCGGCGGCGGGCGCGGGCTCGGTTTGTTTCGGGGCGGAAACCGATGATCTTTCTCTGCTCAAAAGTTTGGCGGAAACGCTTTACGGCGAAAGCGACGGCTACAAACAGTCTTTAAGGCAAAAGCTGGACGCGGGTTTGAGCTTTCCCAAAGCGCGTATGGACGCGGCAGGAGCGCCGCCCGAGGCTTCGCTGCCCGGGGCGCTTCTTGGTATTGAATACCTAAAAGCTTTGCGTAAATACCCGAATATCGTACCGTATGCGGTAAAACGCGAAGGCGCCGGTTATCATTGCGGCGATATAGACGCGTATCTTCCGAGCGCGAGCGCCATACGCGCTTCATTCGCCGGAGGCGTCGACAAAGCGCTGTCCGCCATGCCAAAAGCCTGCGCGGAAATTTTAGCGTTGAAGCTTGACAAGGGGCTTGCTCCGGTAATGCCCGAACAATTCGACGCGCCGCTGCTCCATATGTTAAGGCTTAACGGGCGATCGTACATCGCCAAGCTGCCCGATGTTACGGAAGGGCTTGAAAACAGGATTTATGCCGCCGCTAAACGCTGCAAAACGCGCGCCGATATTATTGCCCGCGTAAAAACAAAACGCTATACTTATGCCCGAATATCGCGCATACTCGTCTGCGCTCTGCTTAATATAACGCGCGAAGATATCGCGGCGCATAATTCCCGCGCCGTAAGCCATATCCGCGTGATAGGGGTTAAAAACCCCGAAGTTCTCTCGGCGCTTTCCGCCTCCGCCCGTGTTCCCGTAATAACCTCGGGCGCGCCCCCTTACCCCGTCGCCGACGCCGCCGCTTCGGACGTTTGGGCGCTGTCTCAATCCGTTCCGCCGTTTTCCGGCGCCGGACGTGATTTTACGGAACGTCTCATAACGGATTTTTAAAATACCGCTTGATATCATACGCCCCGCCGCCCCCTCATATCATTAATAAAAGGTTGTGATGCGGTGAAAAAGGCGGTACTGATACCTATTTTCGCGGTCTTTTCGGTAATGCTGCTGCTTTATCCTCAAAATTGTATTCGCAGCGCGCAAAACGGTTTAAACCTGTGGCTGTATACCGTACTGCCCGCGCTTTTTCCTTTTATGGTATCTTCTTTTATGATGCTGGAGACAGGAATCGTGCGGCTTATGTCGTTTTTCTTCGCTCCCGTAACCCGCGCGCTTTTGGGCGTCCCCGGCGAGGGCGCCTATGTGTTTATGGCGTCGCTTATGTCGGGGTATCCCGTAGGGGCACGTCTTGCCGGAGAGCTGTACGCGAAAGGGCATATAAACGAGCCGGACGCGCAGCGCATAATTTGTTTTACAAGCGTCGCCGGTCCCGTCTTTTTAACAGGCGCGATAGGCACGGCTATGCTTAACGCGCCTTACGCGGGCATATACTTAGCGTCCGCGCATTATCTTTCGGCTTTTATAACCGGTATATTTCTGCGCGTACTGAAAAAGCGCGTTTACTTCTCCGGCGCGCCGAAATTAAAACTTGGCGACGCTCTGCGGCGATTTAAGAGCGATGCGGCGGCTTGCCCCTCAATAGGCGCTATGATGTCGGAAAGCGTCGAGAAATCGCTGCGCACTTTGCTTAAAATAGGCGGGTTCGTTATACTTTTCTCGGTTATTATTGAAATATTGGAAGTAACCGGCGTTATGAGAGCGCTTAATGTTTTGTACTCTCCCGTATTCGGTCTCGCGGGACTTGATTCTAATGCCTCAAGAGCAATACTGTCCGGCGGAATAGAAATAACCGCGGGCTGCGCGAAAATCGCGGCGCTTTCCGCCGGTATGGAATTTAAACTGCTGCTCGTCTCTTCCGTGGTCGCTTTCGGCGGCGCGTGCGTTCAAATGCAGACAAGGGCGGTGCTCGCGGACAGCGGGCTTAAGCCGAAACGGTTTCTTTTGGCTAAAAGCCTGCATTCAATAATATGCGTTATGCTTATTACTCTTTTTCTCGCGCTGTTTCCGCTTGCGGATTACGCGTCTTCGCTCAAACCCGAGGACACAAAAACGGCCGCTTTTGGCGGAGTGATATTTGCCGCGCTATCTTTATCGGCGCTTTTGTTTATAAAATTATGGCAAAGCCGTATTCGAAAAACCGCTTTTCCTTCCGCCGGATAGCTCCAGCCGGTTTTTTCTCAGCAGTTTTAAATATTCGGAAAGATATTTTTCAAGGTCGGCAAGTATATCGTCCGCGTATTCCTTTGCGCCCGCCGCAATCTCTCGGGCATTGTTCTCGGCGAGGCCGCGAAGCTCCGCCGACTTTTTCTCGGCTCCGCTGATAAGCTCGTTAGCTTTTATATTGGCCTCTCTTAACACGGGGGCTTCCGCTACACGCGTTCTAAGCTCATCCTCGGCGCTGTTAATAATATTTTGCGCCTCTTGTTTCGCGCTGTTTAAAACGTCTTCGGCTTCCCGCCGCGAGCTTTGCAAAATTTCCTCGGCTTCACGCTTTGCGTCTCCAAGCATATTGTCCGCTTCTTCCTTAGCTTTTACAAGAAGTGTTTCGGATTCGTCCTTAGCTTTGGAAAGAACCGTTCCGGCCGTTTCATTTGCCATGTTTACGGTTGATTCCGCCGCTTCATCGGCGCAGTTTATTTTAGCCTCGGCGGTTTCTTTAGCGCTGCTTAAGGCGGCGTCGGCAGTCTCTCTCGCGCTTGTCAGTATAGTATTCTTCTCTTTTATCACCTTTGCCGCCAATTTGAATTCTTCCGGCACAACCGCGCGTATATCATTTAATATATCTTTAACGACGCCGTAATCCACAGACCGTTTGCCGGACAGCAATCCTTTAGAGCTCGATTCAATTTCTTCGCAAAGTTCATCTATATACTCTAAAAGCTTTATATCCTCACCTGCCATATTTGCTTAGCACGTCCTTTACTATTTCGTCCGGCACAAGGCCGCAAATATTTCCTCCGAATGAAGCCAGTTCGTTTACCATGCTGGAGCTTAAAAAAGAGTTGGCGATATCGGTCATTAAAAAAATGGTTTCCACATTCTTTGCCAGCTTAGAGTTCATCGCCGCCATCTGATACTCGTATTCAAAATCGGATATGGCGCGCAGCCCCCTTATTATAATGTTGGCGCCGCGTTCTTCCATGTAGTCGGCAAGAAGACCGGAAAAATAATCGACAGATACGCCGTTCAAATGAGCGGTTGAGCGGCGTATAAAATCCATTCGCCGTTCAACGGTAAATGAAGACTGTTTGTTTTTATTTACAAGCACGGCAACCGTTAAATCGTCAAACATTGCGGCAGCGCGGGTAATAACATCGAGATGACCGCATGTGATAGGATCAAAGCTTCCGGGGTATACGCATTTATTCACATTTCTCTCCATATACCAAATACCAAAGCGATGTGTCGCCGTAATCGGCGCGTTTTGTCAAATTATACCCCAAAGGAGGCGTAAAAGCAAACTTTCTGTGAGTTTCCATTACAACAATCGAGCCTTGCTTTAAAATCCGGCGCTCTTTGGCTAAGCACAACAGCCGCCCGTAATAATTAGAATCGTAAGGCGGGTCTGCAAGCAGCAGCTCGTATACTCCAAGCTTATCGATAAGAGCAAAAACATCGCCTTTGTGCAGCCGGCAATTTTGCGCGCCTACGGATTCTATATTTTGCCGCAACGCCTCTATGCATCTTTTGTCCTTTTCGACAAAATCAACATGCCCCGCGCCGCGCGAGAGCGCTTCTATGCCAAGCGCGCCGCTTCCCGCGAAGGCGTCGAGCACGCGTATTCCTTCTATTTTAAACTGAATCGCTCCGAACAGCGCTTCTTTTACTTTGTCGCCGGTAGGCCTTGCGGCGGCGCCCGCCGGACGAACAAGCCGTCTGCCCTTATATTTGCCCGCCGTAACCCTTAACACTTGGTATGTATAACGCGGCTTTGCGTAACAATCAAATCCATACGCACATCGTGCGGACGGGCGTTTATGAGCGGCACAATCTGCATATCAAAGCATACGCCTATTTTATACGCGCGTGAGTCTTTAAGAAAACGGTCGAAATAACCGAGCCCGTAACCTATGCGGTTTCCCGCCTCGTCGAAAGCTATACCGGGAACAAGCACAACATCCGGCTCGGCTTGTTCGCTCTCGTTGGTTATAACCGGCTCGGCTATGCCGAAAACATTGCTTTTCATCACGGAATCAAAACAGTAATCCACCGCTATAAGATTATCGTCTTTGGTAACGTAAGGAAGAGCTATGCTCTTGCCCATGTCAAGCAGCGCGTTTGCAAGCGCGAAAAGCTCCGGTTCGTTTTTATGCGCGCAGTACGCCATTATACACCGAGCGTTTTTTACAATCTCAAGGTTAAGGAGCGCCTGGATTATAGCGCCGCTAAACACCTGTATGTCGTGCGAATCAATAAGCAGCCTTTTATTTAATATTTCGCGCCGCAAATCGTTTTTCATTTTCAGTCCTCGTAATACAGCCTTGGCACCCGCGGGGAAACCGCGCAAAGAATCTCGTAATTTATTGTGCCGCAGCGCCGCGCGTATTCCTCTACGGGTATCCCCGTACCGTTTTGCCTTCCAAAACAAACTACATTATCCTGCAGTTTTACGCCCTTTATATCCGTTATATCAACCAGTATCTGGTCCATGCAGACCCGCCCCACAACCCGGGCGCGCTGTCCTAATATAAGCACCTCTCCCGTATCCGACAAAAGACGGCTGAAACCGTCCGCGTATCCTATGGGCAGCGTCGCTATACGCATAGGCTTTGGCGCGGTAAACGTTCCCCCGTAGCTTAAACTTTCCCCCGCCTCCACATCTTTGATAAACGAGATTTGTGTGTGCAGCGCCATGGCGGGCTCTAAAGCGACGTCGGTTTTAACCTCGTTCGACGGATAATATCCGTAAAGAGCGATGCCGACGCGAACCATATTGTACGACATTTCCGGACAGTCGAGCGCCGCTCCGCTGTTTCCGGCGTGTATTATAGGCGAAAAGCCGCGGCCGCACACGAGAGCGATAAAATCCGCGAAGCGCTTGTTCTGCGCGATTGTCCGGCTTTTGTCCGCCTCGTCCGCCGACGCGAAATGCGTCATCAAGCCCTCTAATACAAGTTTGTCCTCTTTTTCGATTATATCAAGTATCTTTTTTGCCTCTTCAGCGGTTTTGATACCGACACGGTTCATGCCGGTATCAATTTTCAAATGCAGTTTCATTTTAACGCCGCGCTCCTGCGAGATTTTAAGCGCGTTTTTGATACAGTTAAGCGACGCCGCAACCATCGATATGTCATAATCCGCGGCTTTGCGCCATTGAGCGAGGTTGGAGGGTCCAAGAACGAGTATAGGCGCTTTAACGCCTTCGTTTCTCAAAACAACCGCTTCCTCGGGCATTGCGACGCCTATCCACTCGGCTCCCGCCCCTATAGCCGCTTTTGTTACCATAACGCTGCCATGACCGTATCCGTCGGCCTTGACCACCGCGCAGAACATAGTGCCTTTAGGCAGGCGCGCCCTTATGTTTTTAATGTTTCGCGTTATTGCGCCCAGATTAATTTTAGCGTAAGTTGGTCTTGTTAACATAAGCTCCTTCTTATACAACGCTTAAAGTACAGCATAAATTTTTTGCGCCGGATACCGCGCGGCTTTAAATATTTTGAATATCCTGTTCCGTCAGCAGCTTTACGCCGCCTGTTTGCAGCGCCTCTTTGGCCGCCGCGACGTTCTCCACGCGAAAAAGTATAAGCGCGTTCTCGCTTGGCGTGCGCACAAACGAATACAGATACTCAACGCTTATACCCGCTTTATCAAGCAGCTCGAGCACTCGAGCCAGCCCGCCCGGTTTGTCCGTTACCTCCGCCACAATAACTTCCGTGGTGCTGGCCGTAAAACCGCCGTCCTTCAGCAGCGTTACGGCTTTGTCGGGGTCGCTCACTATGCAGCGCATTATACCAAAATTGGTGGTGTCCGCTATGGACAAAGCAATAAGGTCTATACCGCCGCGCCCGAGCACATCGGTTATCTTTGCGAGCCGTCCCTTTTTGTTTTCCACAAATACGGATATCTGCTTTATCATTTTTACGCCTCCTTTATATATTACGGTTATCAATAACGCGTCTTGCTTTTCCCTCGCTCCGCGCTATGGTTTTTGGTTCAACAAGCGTTACCGTAACGCCTATGCCGAGCACCGACTGTATTTCCGCCTTAATTTTGTTGCTCAAAGTCTCAAGGTGCCTTATCTCGTCGGAGAACAACGCGGACGAAACCTCCACCTGAACCTCAAGGCAGTCGAAATTATCAACCCTATCGACTATTATCTGATAATGAGGCTGCACCTCTGCCATATCCACAAGCACGCTTTCTATCTGCGAAGGATATACATTAACGCCGCGTATAATAAGCATATCGTCCGTGCGCCCCATAACCTTATCCATACGCGCAAGCGTGCGCCCGCAATCGCATTTTTCTACGCTTAAAGACGTTATATCGCGCGTGCGGTAGCGTATAAGAGGTATACCGTCTTTGTCTATGGTGGTTATTACAAGCTCTCCTTTTTGTCCGTGAGGCAGCGGCTCCAGCGTATTGGGGTCTATTATCTCCGCCAGAAAGAAATCCTCCGCTATGTGCAGCCCTTTTTTGTACATGCAGTCGGAAGCGACGCCCGGGCCTATAATCTCGGACAAGCCGTAAATATCTATAGCCAGCACCCCAAGCCGCTGCTCTATCTCGGTTCGCATGGCCTCGGTCCAAGGCTCCGCGCCGAACACACCGGCCTTAAGCTTAAGATTTTTTCTGTTTACGCCCAGCTCGTCTATAACCTCGGCAATATTAAGCGCGTAAGAGGGCGTACACGCCAGTATTGTGGTTCCGAAATCCTCCATAAGCATTATCTGGCGCTTGGTGTTTCCTCCCGACACCGGTACGGTAACCGCGCCTAAAGCCTCCGCGCCGTAATGCGCGCCAAGCCCTCCGGTAAAAAGGCCGTATCCGTAAGCAACCTGTATGACAGAATCGCGGCAGCCGCCCGCGAAAGTGAAAGTTCGCGCCATAAGCTGCGCCCAGCTTTGTATATCGCGCGCGGTGTAGCCTACAACGGTGGGCTTGCCGGTTGTGCCGGACGAGGCGTGTACGCGGCATATTTCGCTCATAGGGGAGGCGAACATACCGAACGGGTAATTGTCGCGTAAATCCTGCTTTAACGTGAACGGCAGCAAACGAACGTCTTCCGCGCTTTTTATGTCTTCCGGACTAACCCCTATATCGTCAAACGCCTTTTTGTAAAAAGGGACGTTCTCGTAGACTCTTTTCGCGGTCGCCTTTAATTTTTCCGCCTGTACCTTAAGAAGCTGTTCCCTGTCCATACACTCCAGCTCTTTATTCCAGTACATATGGTTACCTCCGACATGCTTTTTTATAAATTATAGCCGAGCTCAAAGGCGGCGATATTGGTTTCTATCGCTCTTTTGGGCACCGTGGCTTTAACGGCTTCGATAAACGCTTTTTTCTCAATATCCGTTCTGCGCGCAAGCGCTCCTATAAGCACCGTGTTTAAAGTTCTTATGTCTCCGGCCTTTCGCGCGAGAGAAAGCGCGTCCACAAAAACAACATCCGGCGCCGCGGCTTTAATGCGCTCCGCAATATCCCGCGGATACTCCTCCGCTCCGGTAATAACAGGCATAGGCAATATCTCTTGAGTGCTGACAAACATTTTGCCGCCCTTTTTAAGGTACCCGCTCCATCGGAGCGCTTCCAGTTTTTCGAAGGCGAGTATTATATCCGCGCCGCCCTTGTCTATAACGGGTGATAAAACCGTATCGCCGAAGCGTATATGCGTAACTACGCTGCCGCCGCGCTGCGCCATACCGTGAACCTCGGAAAGCTTTACATCATATCCCAAGGAAAGAGCCAGATTGCCGAGCACCCGGCTTGCGAGAAGCGTTCCCTGTCCCCCAACGCCAACAATCAATATATCGGTCATATCAGTTTTCCGCCGTTTCTATCGCGCCGAAAGCACACACGTTTTCGCAAAGGGCGCAGCCTGTGCATACTGCCTTGTCTATGGTAATTCCCCGCGGGGTTTTCTTTATGGCGGGACAGCCAAGCTTTAAACATACGCCGCATTGTTTGCACGCGTCGGTAATCACAAACTGCGGCAATTTTGTTTTTTTATCAAGAAGAGCGCACGGGCGTCTTGCGATAACAACGCTAAGCTCGTCTCTTGCGGTTTCCTCTTTAAGCGTGTTTTCAAGCGCTTTTAAATCGAAAGGGTCAACCGTG
Source organism: uncultured Christensenellaceae bacterium (assembly GCA_964586785.1). GTDB lineage: Bacteria > Bacillota > Clostridia > Christensenellales > SZUA-584 > SZUA-584. The sequence goes on along the minus strand of CAZPHS010000001.1, from coordinate 86,763 downwards.
CGCACATGTTTTACCCCAAGAGCCCGGGCGAGGCGCTCTATATCTATAGCATACGCTATATCGCCTTTTAAGTTTTTTCCGGTCGCTGGGTGATTCTGATGCCCCGTCATACCGGTCGTAGCGTTATCGACAATTATAACCGTACACCGCGAGCCGTTATATACCATGTCGGTAAGGCCGGTAAGCCCCGAGTGGAAGAACGTGGAGTCGCCTATAACCGCGACGAGCTTGCGCGTAAAATCTTCGCCCCGCGCCTTTTCCATCCCCATGGCCATTCCTATGCTCGCTCCCATACAAACGCATGTATCTATGCCCGTATGCGGAGGCAGAGCGCCTAAGGTGTAGCAGCCTATATCGCCCGCGGCAGTAAGCCCCAGCTTCTTTATTGTATAAAACACCGCCCTGTGAGGACAGCCGGCGCACATAACCGGCGGCCTTTGCGGCAGCGCTCCAAAATCGTATTCGTCTCTTTTTACGCCGCCTATTTTTTCGGCAATCATATTTACGCTGTATTCGCCCCAAGGCGGGAAAATCTGTTTACCCGTTACGGGCACGCCCATCTCTTTTATTTTTCTTTCGATAAAAGGTTCAAGCTCCTCCGCGACATACAGCTTGTCAACCCGCCGCGCGAACTTTTTTATAAGCTTTTCGGGAAGCGGGTGAATAAGCCCGAGTTTTAGCACGCTCGCTTCCGGCAGCGCTTCGCGCACATAATTATAAACAACGCCGCTTGTTATTACGCCAATTCCGGCGCCTTTCATATTGATACGGTTTATATCAATAGCATCGGCTGCCGTTTCCATCTCCCGCATACGTTTTTCCAATACTATGCGGCGCTTCCTGGCCATACCGGGCATCATAACGTATTTTTGTATGTCCTTTACATACGGCTTTAACGCTATATCCCGCCGCGGCGCGGTTTCAACCAGCCCCTGCGAATGCGAAAGCCGCGTATTGGTGCGCACTATAACGGGGGTATCATATTGCTCCGACAATTCATAAGCGCGCAGCACGAACTCTTTGGCTTCGGCGCTGTCCGCGGGTTCAAGCATAGGCAAATGGGCGCTTAGAGCGTAAAGGCGCGAATCCTGCTCGTTTTGGCTTGAGTGCATACCCGGATCGTCCGCGACTATTATTACAAGCCCGCCGTTTATTCCGGTGTACGCGGCAGTAAAAAGCGGGTCTGCCGCGACGTTTAAGCCTACGTGCTTCATGCAGCAAAGAGCCCTGGCGCCCGCGACGGACGCCCCTAAAGCTACCTCCAGCGCAACCTTCTCGTTCGGCGACCATTCGGCGTATACGCAATCGTACTTCGCTATATTTTCTGTTATCTCGGTGCTTGGTGTTCCGGGGTACGCAGTCGCCACCGTTACCCCCGCCTCGTAAGCGCCTCTGGCGAACGCGGCGTTGCCCAGCATCAGCTCTCTCATTTGTGTCTCCCTTATGTTGCTTTTTTCAGCGCAGGTCTGTAACGCGCTTGGCTTTTCCCTCGAAACGCTTTAACGATTCCGGCTCCGCGAGTTTAACGTCCGCCGATATGTTAAGAACCGTGTAAAGCGCGTGTCTGACTTTGCGTTCAAGCTCCTCAAGCGCCGCGAAGCTGTCAAGCAGCGCCGCGTCCGTTACCTCTACAAGAACCTCTATGCAATCCATGTAACCGTCTTTGCGCACTATTATCTCGTAATGCGGTCCTATATCGTCTATTCCAAGAAGCACGCTTTCTATCTGTGACGGGAAAACATTTACACCGCGAACAATAAGCATATCGTCTGTGCGCCCCTGTATTTTGGCCATGCGCATTGAAGTTCTTCCGCATTCGCATTTTTCGGGTATGAGCCACGTTATATCTTTCGTGCGGTAACGCAATATAGGAAACGCTTCTTTTGTAAGTGACGTTATAACAAGCTCTCCCGGCCGGCCGTGCGGAACAGGCAAAAGCGTTTTCTCGTCCACAACTTCGCAGTAAAAATGGTCCTCCGCTATATGCATACCGTTTTTTAAATGGCATTCGCCGGAAACCCCCGGCCCTATTATTTCGGACAAGCCGTAATTTTCCGTCGCCGACATATTCCACGCCTGTTCAATCTCGCGTCGCATTTCCTCGGTGTGCCCCTCGCCGCCGAAAAGCCCGAGCCGCAACGGCAGCTCTTTTGTGTCAACGCCCATCTTCTTTGCGATTTCGGCAAGATATAAAGCATACGAAGGCGTGCCTACAAGAACAGTCGAGCCGAAATCCCGCATAATGGATATCTGGCGCTCCGAATTGCCTCCCGATATAGGTATTACCGCCGCGCCAAGCTTTTCCAAGCCGTAATGAAGCCCGAACGCGCCCGTAAAAAGCGTATATCCGAATGTTATCTGGGCGATATCTTCAGGAGTAACTCCGGCCGCGCATACCATTCTTGCTATGCATTCCGCCCACATATCCAAATCATTTCTGGTATAGCCCACCACCGTTGACTTGCCCGTAGTCCCCGACGAGGCGTGTATGCGCACAACGTCTTTCATAGGAACGGCGAAAAGCTTATACGGAAAATTTCCCCGCAGGTCTTCTTTTTCAGTAAACGGTATCTTTGTTATATCGTCGGGCGTTTTTATGTCTTTGGGCAATATTCCCGCTTCGTCAAATTTTCTTTTATAATGCGGAACATTGCCGTAACACCGTTCAACCGTCTTTATAAGGCGCTCTGCCTGCAAAGATTGTATTTTTTCCCCAGAAGCGCATTCTATACTCTCATTCCAAATCATATCGGCTCCCCTGCTTTAAAAAAATTTGCACGAAACGCATAATAAAAAGCCGCTTAAATGACTTAGCTTGCGGGGCTAAAGCGCCCTTCCCTGCTTCCGTGCTGCATATTGTATAAATTATAGCGTATAGTAAAAAAAAAATAAAGCGAAAAAATACATATAACGCCGCGCTTTATTTATTGGTCGGACAGTTTACAAACATAGCCCGGGGCGCAGGGGGCTATGCGCATGACTAATTAAAGTTATACTTTGCCTATTATAATGAGTATCCCCGCGACAATCGCAACTATTTGCGAAATAATTTCCGGTATGCTGATGGCAAGAAGCGGAAGCGCGCCCCACGCTATCAACCATACGCCTAACAATATAAAACCAATCTTGAGCAACTTTTTCATCTATTCGCTACCTCCAATAGTTTATTACCGTCTTAAACCAAAGCGCCCCAAACTGAGCCGATACTTAATGTATATTATTATATTACAACATTATTCAGGCTTGTTCAATGTACTTTTTGTTTTAATATACAATAAAAAGGAGCCGTTGTAATCAGCAGCTCCTTAGTTTTAATATTGTTAAACCCTGGCGGGTACTTTTTTAAGCCTTGCAAAGCGGGGCAATCCGCCTTCGAAAGGCAGGTTTGTATCCCCCTGAATAAGCGGAAGCGCGTAATCTATAAACTCCTGCTTTAATCCAACGCCGTCCGGCGTTATCCATTCGTCAGGTATTTTCTTTTCCTTGTTGGCGACTTCATGCAAGTCTATAAGTTTTGTATTGCATTTATAAACGCCGTCCGGTTCGCGCTCGAAAGCCACCATAAGGTCTGTTTTGCCCGCCGCCGCGGCTTTAACGGCAGTCTGCCCCGCGTTGAACGATTCGTTTATATCTGTCATGGAAGCCATATGCGCCGCGCATCTTTGCAGCAGGCTGAACTCAATGGCGCGCACCTTTGCCCCCGTTTCCGCGCGGACGAAATTCGCCAGTGTATACGCAAGCCCGCCAAGCTGCGAATGCCCGAAAGAATCCTTGGATTTCGCTAAGTCTGTGCCGTATTCGGATATGTATTTGCCGTCTTTGTCTTTTATGCCTTCCGAAGCGGAGACAAGAACATTGCCGTTTTCCTTGTAGACAGCCTTTACGCGCCGCAGAAAGTCATTCATATCAAAATGCCTTTCGGGCAGATAGATAAGGTCGGGGCCTGTCCCCTTATACGAAGCCAGCGCGGTCGCGGCCGTAAGCCAGCCGGCGTTTCTGCCCATAACTTCCAATATGGTTATTGTGCCGGTATCGTACACCCGCGCATCAAGATAAACTTCCATGGTGGACACCGCTATGTATTTAGCGGCGCTGCCGTAACCCGGGCAGTGGTCGGTTGCCCAAAGGTCGTTGTCTATCGTTTTAGGCACGCCTATAACGCGCATTTCATAGCCCGATTTCTGCATATATTTGCTTATTTTGTTGCAGGTATCCATCGAATCGTTGCCGCCGTTATAGAAGAAATAACGCACATCAAACTTTTTAAACACCTCAAGCATTCTTTTATAATCGGTCTCGTCCTTTTCCGCGTCGGCCAGCTTATAGCGCACGGAGCCAAGCGCGGAAGACGGCGTTGTTTTCAGCAGTTCAAGCTCCGCCGCGTCTTCCTGACCTATGTCATACAGATTCTCGTTAAGCACCCCTTTTATGCCGTGGACAGCCCCGTACACCTTTGTGATGCAATCTTCTTTAAGCGCCTGAATAAAAACGCCCGCCGCGCTGGCGTTTATAACCGAGGTAGGCCCTCCGGACTGCCCGAATATACATGCCCCTTTAAGAACTCCCATTTTTTTATGTCTCCTCCCCTTTATATAAAAACTTTCAGCGAAAATTATATCCCACAAGCCCGCCTTTTACAACGCTTTTAAAATAAAAGCGGTTTCTTGCCGTGTTAAACGCTGCCGCCCTCACTCGCCTATTATTTTAATAAGCAGCCGTTTTTGGCGTTTGCCGTCAAACTCGCCGTAGAATATCTGCTCCCACGGTCCGAAGTCAAGCTTGCCGTCCGTAACGGCGACGACTGCCTCCCGCCCCATTACGGTGCGTTTTAAATGCGCGTCCGCGTTGTCCTCAAAACCGTTGTGCGCGTATTGCTCGTACGGTTTTTCCGGCGCCAGTTTTTCCAGCCAGCGCTCAAAATCGGCGTGGAGTCCGGATTCATCGTCATTAATAAATACGCTTGCCGTAATGTGCATGGCGTTTATAAGGCACAATCCTTCTTTTATGCCGCTTTGCGCAAGCGCGGCGTTGACCTGCGGCGTGATGTTTATCAGCTGCCTGCGTTTTTGCACGTTAAACGTCAACTCTTTACGATAGCTTTTCATACGAGGTCTCCTTAATTTAATTTTTCGGACGTTGTTTGTAAGATAATTCGTTTTAAGATAGTGGCGTTGGCATTATTAAAGACGAGGGAAGCATTTGCCTTACATCTTTTTTGTATCATTGCGTTTCAAACATAAGCTGTCCTTTGTTCTTAAAAGTAAAAAGCATATCTATAACACTATCGGCTGCGCTATCAACATTATACTCACCTATATTTAAAAGATCGTTTAAAAAACCTATTTGCGCGCCTTGAATGTCGTCCCGGTTTTCAATTAAAACATCGCGCATATCATTATTAATCATTCCGCTTATAGCTGTCTGGTAATTAAGCAATAGCTGTTTTTCATCCATCAGCATATCGGTTAATTTATCCTTCAGCTCAAATCTGATTTCAGCATTCGCCTTTACCTTTTGTTTTGTTACGCTTTTCTCATACATAATCTATTATCCTTTTCATCCTTTACCAGACGGTCTAAGGTATCTATAATTTTATTATAGTTTTTCCTGTGCACATTGCCTATTACCGAAAAAACATTGTTGTGCATTTTATTGGTTTCCTGGCTCGCATATAAAAAACACTTTTTGTATTCGAATAACTCCCACGTAAGTATATCATTAATATACTCAATTTCTTTTGCGGATAAACTTTGCATATATTGCTCCTAATATTTTGTGTTGGCAATAGTCTTTGCAAAGCTTGGGCTCTTTATGTTGAAACGCATTTTTTATTGTCCGGTATTTTAAGCCAGCTTATTTGCGGCTCGTTAATCTTTGTGCTCCATTTTACGGTGGTAGTATGATAAAATATCGCTGCGGGTGACGATTCCTATAAATAACCCGCGGTCGTCGGTTACGGGTATAAAATTTTGGCTTCTCGCCATTAAGAACAAATCCTCAATTGACGCGTTAACATTAACGGGCGTGTTCTGTCTGCCTTTCAATATTTCGCGTACTCTAAAATTCTCTCTTGTTTGCTTGTCAAACGCCTCGTGCTCAAGCATCGCCCACAAAAGGTCTCCCTCGCTGAGAGTACCCGCATATTTTCCGTTTCGCTCAATAACCGGTATTGCGGTAAAACAATGATGCTTCATTTTTTCAAGCGCCTGCCGCATAGTAAAATAATCGTATATAAAAACTATATCGTTTTTAGGCTTTAAAAAAAAGAGAATATTCATGCCGGCCGCTTTCTTCCGTGTTTATTGTCAATGAATAATATCCATCAGCAAATCATTCTATCACATCTTATTTGCTACATCAAACCGCAGTCGGTTAAGACTTTTTAAATTTATAATGAAGTACAAATTTTTAATATTATTTGGTTTGCTTTAATAATAAATTCGGGCTATTATTGCATTGCTTATTTGTTAGTACCACTAACATACTATCATTTTTAAAGGGTTGTTTATACTTTAATGATAACAAGCAAATTATATAAAAGAAGTGTGCGTATGAATCCCTCACAAATGAAAAATCTTATAATAGGCAACTTGAAAGCAAAATTGCCTATTATTCAAGGCGGCATGGGCGTTGGCATCTCGTTGTCCGGACTGTCGTCATCCGTGGCAAATAATGGTGGAATAGGCGTTATCGCGGCAGCGGGGATTGGTATGCATGAACCCGATTTTTTTACCAATTTCGCGGAATCCAATATGCGGGCATTAAGCAAACAGATAAGAAAAGCGCGCGCGCTTACCGAAGGAATACTTGGCGTTAATATAATGGTCGCGCTGTCTAACTTTTCCGATTTGGTTAAAACAGCAATACTTGAAGGCATAGATATAATCTTCTCGGGTGCGGGGCTGCCTTTAAACCTTCCCGGGTTTTTGACGGGCACAAAAAGAAAAACAAAACTTGTTCCCATTGTATCTTCCGGCAAAGCGGCAAAAATAATTTCTCAAAAATGGCTTAATGACTATAATTACATGCCGGACGCCATCGTTGTGGAAGGCCCTAAAGCGGGAGGGCATCTTGGCTTTAAACCCGAAAATATAGACAACCCCGAATATTCATTGGAAAACCTGTTGAAGGATGTAATCAATCAAATGAAACCGATAGAAGAAGCAAGCGGTAAAGCCGTCCCTATAATAGCGGCGGGCGGTGTCTATTCGGGTGAGGACATACACAAAATGATGCGGCTTGGAGCGGCCGGTGTTCAAATGGCGACCCGCTTTGTAACAACCGATGAGTGCGATGCCTCGAAGGAATTTAAGAATATTTATATAGAGGCCAAAGAAGAAGACATAGGCATAATTAACAGCCCTGTCGGACTGCCCGGAAGAGCGGTAATCAACAATTTTTTAAGAAAAACTGCCGCGGGTTATAAAAAACAGTTTGCGTGCCCGTATCACTGCATCTCGTCATGCAAAAAAAGCCCGTATTGCATAGCGCTTGCGCTTCTTAACGCCAAAAAGGGGCATATGAATAACGGGTTTGCGTTTGCCGGACAAAACGCTTACCGCTGCACATCAATAGTTCCGGTAAAAGAGCTTATTAATACGCTGAAAGCCGAATACGCGCAGGCGTGCAAAGAATAATGGCGTTCCACGCGGACGCGGCTTTGCAAACGTCTATTTTTCTTCCGCATCTATACAAAAAACGTGCCTGATGTTATCCGCACGCTTTTTATTAATTCTACTTTTTTTCCGATATAGCGCCTATAAGCCCGCCCGCGTCGATTATACGCTTCATAAACGGCGGAAACGGCTCGGCTTTAAACGTCTTGCCTCTGGTAATATTGCGTATTGTACCGCTTTCCAAATCGATATCAAGCTCGTCGCCCGCTTGCGTGCCGTGAACCGCCTCGGGGCATTCGAGTATAGGCAGCCCTATGTTTATTGCGTTCCTGAAAAAAATCCGCGCAAATGTTTCGGCGATAACGCACGATATACCCGATACCTTCATGGCGATAGGCGCATGTTCCCGTGAAGAGCCGCACCCAAAATTTGTTCCCGCAACAATAACGTCGCCCTCACGCACCGTTTTTACAAAGCCGGCGTCGATATCCTCCATACAGTGGGACGCAAGTTCTTTATCGTCGGACGTATTAAGATACCTCGCGGGAATAATAACATCGGTATCAACATTGTTTCCATATTTGTAGACTTTACTCATTTTATATCCCTCCTTATATGTTGGCGGGGTCTTCTATGCGCCCCGTTAACGCCGACGCGGCCGCGACGGCCGGACTGGCAAGATAAACTTCCGATTTAACGTGTCCCATACGCCCGACAAAGTTCCGGTTTGTAGTGGATACGGCGCGCTCGCCCTCCGCGAGTATTCCCATATGCCCGCCGAGGCACGGTCCGCAGGTAGGCGTGGAAAACGCCGCGCCCGCCTCCACAATATCGGTAACAAGCCCTTCCTTAACGGCCTGCAAGTAAATTGCCTGCGTCCCCGGGAAAACTATTACCCTTACGCCTTTTTTCACCTTTCGGCCGCGAAGTATATCCGCCGCGATACGCAAATCTCCAATTCGCCCGTTAGTACACGAACCGATTACAACCTGATCGATTTTCACCTCGCCTACATCGTCTATGGTTTTAGTGTTTTCCGGCAGATGCGGAAAAGCAACCGTCGGGCGAAGAGCCGCAAGGTTTATATTAATAACACGCGTGTAAGGCGCGTCATCGTCCGCTTCAAACACCTTATAAGGCCTGTTTGAGTGAGCTTTTACATACTCTGTTGTTTTATCGTCAACCGGGAAAATGCCGTTTTTAGCGCCCGCTTCTATGGCCATGTTTGCCACGGTAAACCTATCGTCCATAGTAAGCGCGCCCGTCCCTTCTCCGGCAAACTCCATTGATTGATACAAAGCGCCGTCAACGCCTATCATGCCTATTATGTGCAGTATCAAATCTTTGCCCGAAACCCATTTGCCCATTGCGCCGGAAAGATTAAATTTAATTCCCGCGGGCACTTTAAGCCAGCATTTGCCCCGCGCCATTACCGCGGCCAAATCCGTGCTGCCTACGCCCGTTGAAAACGCCCCAAGCGCGCCGTATGTACAGGTATGCGAATCCGCGCCTATTATGGCGTCGCCCGGAACAGCCAGCCCTTTTTCGGGTATAAGGCAATGCTCTATACCCATCTGCCCCACCTCAAAATAATTGGTCAAATCCTGACGCAATGCGAATTCGCGTATATATTTGCATTGCTCGGCCGCTTTTACGTCTTTATTCGGCGTAAAATGGTCGGGAACAATTGCCACTTTGTTCTTGTCGTATACAGTTTCGGCGCCGGAACGTTGAAACTCCCTGATTGCCACAGGCGCGGTGACATCGTTGCCCAGCGCAAGATCGATATCCGCCTCAATAAATTGACCGGCGCGGACTTCTTCAAGCCCAGATTTACTTGCTAGTATTTTTTGCGTCATAGTCATACCCATTTGTCTGCCCCTCCAGTTTGATTTGATAATAATATCTGTTTATGGCGTCTATATATGCGCGAACGCTTGCCTCTACAATATCCGTGCTAAGGCCGCGCCCCTTAACTTTTTTGCCGTCTTTATCAAGCTTAACCGCAACCTCGCCCTGCGCGTCTTTTCCGCCGGTTACCGAGCGCACAGAATAGTCTTCCAGCTTGAAGCTTTCGCCCACGCACCTCTCTATGGCGTTGAAAACCGCGTCAACCGGTCCGTCCCCCGTCGCCGCCTCCTCAACCGTGTCTCCGTTCTTCTGCACCTTAACAACCGCGGTCGCCGTCATTTTGTTGCCGCTGTTTATAACAAAAGAATCAAGCTCTATCTGCGCTTTTATCTCGAACTGCTCAAATTCGACAAGTACTCGCAAATCAAGGTCGGATACGTCCTTTTTCCTGTCCGCAAGGTCCTTGAATTTATCGAAACATTCCGAGAGCCTCGCGTCGTCAAGCGCGTATCCTAACTCCTTTAATCTTTCGGCGAACGCGTGCTTGCCCGAATGCTTTCCAAGCACTATAACATTTTCGGAAAGACCTATAGACTGCGGTGTCATTATCTCATATGTTTTTTTATTTGCCAACACCCCATGCTGATGAATGCCGGCCTCGTGGGCAAACGCATTTGCGCCCACGACGGCTTTATTAGGCTGCACCATAACGCCGGTAATAGTCGATATCAGACGCGACGAGTTATAAATCTGTTTAGTATTGATATTCGTTGTGAACCCAAAGAAGTCCTGTCTTGTCGCGATTGACATAACTATTTCCTCTACGGCCGCGTTGCCCGCGCGTTCGCCTATGCCGTTTATTGTGCATTCCGCCTGCGTTGCGCCTTCGCGCACAGCAGCAAGCGTATTTGCCACCGCAAGGCCTAAATCGTTATGACAGTGAACGGAAATATCCGCTTTTTCAATGCCCTTTACATTTTGTTTTACGCCGCGGATTAAAGCCGCGAATTCTTCGGGCATAGAATATCCTACAGTGTCGGGCACGTTAATACATGTGGCGCCCGCGGCTATAACCCCCTCAAATACTCTCCAGAGGAATTCCGGCTCGCTGCGGGACGCGTCCTCCGCCGAAAACTCAATGTCGCCGCAAAGCGTTTTCGCGTATTTTACCATTTCAACGGCCTGTTCTAACACCACTTCCGGTTTCATTTTCAGTTTATATTCCATGTGTATAGGCGAGGTGGCGAGAAAAATGTGTATGCGCGGAGCCACAGCGCCTTTAACCGCCTCATACGCGCGGTCTATATCCTTTTTTAAAGCGCGCGAAAGGCTGGCTACCTTAGCGTTTTTTATTATTTCCGCAACGGCCTTTACGGACTGAAAATCTCCGGGCGACGCTATGGCAAAGCCCGCCTCTATAACATCCACGCCCAGTTTTTCAAGCTGTCTTGCCACCTCAAGCTTTTCCTGAAGGTTCATGCTGCAGCCCGGAGACTGCTCCCCGTCGCGCAGCGTAGTGTCAAAAATTTTAATTGTTTTCATTGCTTACCTCTCTGTTTGTTTATTCATGCTGCGGGCGGCCGCCAACCGGAAAATATTCCGGAAAACAAAAAAGCCTTAACGTCTACAGAGACGAAAGACTTCGCGGTACCACTCTGCTTGCGGCATAAAGCCGCCAGCTTATCAGGGCACAACATGATGCCCGTATCCTTGTAACGTTGGATCAATACGTCCGCGCCTACTTATGGTTTCGGCACGGCGGCTTGGGAGCGAGCTTCGCAAATTACTGCCTGCCGCCTTGCACCTTACGGCGGCTCTCTAAAAAGCATACCTTTGCTACTGTTCTCCTTCACTGCCTTTATTGTGATTAATTATAATTGCCGTACATGCCCGTTGTCAATGCCCTTTATTATAATTATTCGGTAATTTTATATTTTTCTTTAGATAAAAAAGGAGCCACTCGGCATTTTTACCTCATGGCTCCGTATAAAACGTATATATTATTTAATCAAGCTGTACGAAAACAGCGCGGCAAATACTATGGCAACCATAGACAAAAGCTTTATAAGTATGTTTATGGACGGCCCCGACGTGTCTTTGAACGGGTCTCCCACGGTATCGCCTACAACAGTAGATTTGTGCTCGTCGCTGCCTTTTCCGCCAAGATTGCCCGCTTCTATATATTTTTTGGCGTTATCCCAAGCTCCGCCGGAGTTAGCCATCATGATGGCCAGTATAAAGCCCGTGACCGTTGCGCCCGCAAGCATTGACGCCACGGCATATACGCCGAGCACCAATCCGATAATAATGGGCGCAATAATGGCTATCAAAGCAGGCGTTATCATTTCTTTCAAAGAGGAGCGTGTGCAAATATCCACGCAACGCTCGTAATCCGGTTCGGCCTTTCCGGTCATAATACCGGCTATCTCTTTAAACTGACGCCGCACTTCAACAACGATTCCTTGAGCCGCGCGTCCCACCGAGTTCATAGTCAACGCCGAGAACAGGAACGGCAGCATACTGCCTATGAAAAGGCCAACCAGTGTCGGCGGATACATAATGCTAAGATTCGGGTCATTGCTGCTGATTCCCACAGAACTGATAAACGCCGCTATAAGCGCCAGCGCGGTCAACGCCGCAGAGCCTATCGCAAAGCCCTTGCCCGTTGCGGCCGTAGTGTTTCCGAGAGAATCCAGCGCGTCTGTGCGTTTGCGCACTTTCGGGTCCATATGGCTCATCTCGGCGATGCCGCCCGCGTTATCGGCGACAGGACCGTAAGCGTCGGTTGCCAGCGTTATGCCTAATGTTGAAAGCATACCCACAGCCGAGAGCCCTATGCCGAACAGTCCGTTATTGAAGTATTCCGCCGGATTGACGGCGCCCGCCACAAAGAAGGAGGCGAGTACGCTGACTCCCACTACAAGTATGGGCAGCACGGTCGAGCGCATACCCAATGAAAGACCGCTTATAATAACCGTTGCCGCTCCCGTCGACGACGATTCGGCTACTTTGCGCGTCGGCTTGTATGAATCTGATGTGTAATATTCGGTGAAAAACCCAATAATAATTCCGGCCAGTAAACCGGAGATAATCGCGAAGAAATATCCAAGCTTATCGCTTCCCATCACAAAGTAAACGAGAACGAACGCTATTATAATCATCAATACGGAACTGATGTACACGCCGCGGCGCAGTGCCGACAGCAAAGACTTCTGGTCGGTCTTCTCACCCGAACGTACAAAGAACGTTCCGAAGATGGACACAAGTATGCCCGCTCCGGCCATAACCAGCGGTAACACCATTCCCACTATGCCCAGTCCCGCGGCCACGGCCAACGAAGCCGCCGAAACAATAGCTCCGATGTACGATTCGTAAAGGTCGGCTCCCATGCCGGCTACATCGCCGACATTATCGCCCACGTTATCGGCGATAACAGCCGGATTCCGCGGGTCGTCCTCCGGTATGCCCGCCTCAACCTTACCCACAAGATCAGCGCCAACGTCCGCCGCCTTGGTAAATATTCCGCCGCCTACGCGCGCGAAAAGCGCCAGAGACGACGCGCCCATACCAAATGTGAGCATAGCGGCCGAGATGTTATTTATTCCATCTGCGGTAGCGGGGTTAAACCATATCTGCAACGTGTAATACCAGGCTGACAACGGCAGAAGCGCGAGACCAACCACGGTAAAGCCCATAACCGCGCCCGATGAAAATGCCACCCGCAACCCTTTGTTAAGGCTGTCGCTGGCGGCATACGCCGTACGCGAGTTTGCCGACGTCGCAACGCTCATACCGATAAAGCCGGTAAGCCCCGAGCAAAAACCGCCAATAATAAACGTATAGGGTGCGAAGCGGTTGACTATACCAAAGAACGAGAGCGCTAACAGTACCGCGAACATGACGGCAAAAAAAATGCCAACGCTTTTGTACTGGCGCTTTAAGTATGCTTTGGCGCCCCTTTTGATTGCTGTCGCAATCTTAACCATCATCTCGGTGCCTGAAGAAAACTTCTTGATGCGTACCGCGAGAAAACCCGCAAATAGCAATGAGACCACAGCCGAGATTGGTGCTAGAATCATTAAGTCGCTCATAATACCTCCTAAAAAACAGCAAATTTTATATAAACAGTTTGTCTATATATCTTGTATAACACTTTTATCATTATACATCATGTTTAATATATTAAAAGCTTTTTTTAAAACGTAACAGTCTTTTAATACGGTAACGCCAGATACGGTTTGCTTATAATGTTGTTTTAATTGCGGGCAGCACATAAGCGTTTTAAAACAGGGCAGTATAATACATAATGCCATAACGGAGAGTTTTTCATGAAAAAAGAAAAAAACAAATATAACTGCAGCTATGAAGATGATTACAAGCCGCTGGATATTTCATCGGCAACCGAGTACACCGGCATGGTGCCCACCCCCCCGCTTACAGAGTCGGAAGTTGAGGGATTATCAAGCGTATATTTCGTACCGCAGAAAAAAGCGACGCAAACGGACGGAGACGGAAAAAAGAAAAGATATAAGAAGTAGCCGCCGGTTTACCGTAACTTGTGTATAAATAACGGCGCGTATACAAGCTTGCCTCTCTCACGCCTGCTTTCAAACAATGTGATTTTATCCGCCGTAAAGCCAAAGTTTTTATCCGGTTTTATATTAAAGCCGCAGCGTTCAAACCCGCGAGCTAAAGTTATGTGCGGTCTGAACGCTCTTTTTTCTTTTTCAAATCCTTTTTTATAAAGCGCGGCTTCCAACTGCGAATGCAACTCTAAAAGCTTTCGGATATCCCCTCCGACTTTGGCGAAAACAATGCCGCCGTTTAATATTCCAAGCCCCAAGCATTCAAGATATACCGGTCCGCTTTTAATTTCCGAAATGGCTTCGCATATATTCTTTTGTTCTTCCGGCCGGATTTCTCCTAAAAACCTAAGAGTAATATGCAAATTAGCTTTATCGGTAAAATTGCCTTTTCCGTATTCTTTCAGCCTTTGCTGCAGTGAAACAAGATAATCATCGCAGTCCGTTTTTATTCCAATAAATAAGCGCATCGTTAACTCTTTGGGGTTTTATTATTGCAAGCCCATAAGCAGTCTTGCCAAAAAAGAGTCGCTTCCCAATATTACGGTTTTGCCGCCGCCCTCAAGCGACGCCTCCAAAGCGTCAAGCGCCAGCATATATTGGTAGAACTCGCGTTTATCTGCCGAATCATAAGCATTCGCGAGCATCTTCATGTATTCCTGCTCGCCCTCGGCGGCTATCTTTGCCGCTTCCGCCTCCGCGTTCGAAATAATTATACCGACCTGTTTGTCCACATCGTTGCGTATAACCGACGCTAAGTACTCGCCGTCGGCAACAAATTTCTCGGATATCTGGTTGCGTTCCGATATCATGCGCGAAAATACCGCCTGTTCGTTCGCCTCGGGCAAGTCAAGCCTTTTTATTTTAACGTCTACAATGTCTATACCGTAGTTTTCGGCAATCGTATCCACGCTTAACGCTATTCCGGCGTATATATCGTTTCTTTCCGAAGGGTCGTCCTGATTGATTATATCTTGCTGCGCGAGCGTCCCCATTATGTTTTTAAACGCGTTATACGTCATAACATCAAGCCTCTCCTCGGCGGCGCTTACACTGCCAAGCGTTTGAAAAAACTTCAGCGGCTCCGTTATACGCCACAGAACGTAGCTGTCTATCGTCATGTTCTGTTTGTCCGCCGTCAACACTTCGGATGCCGGTATATCATAGAACATTATCGCTTTGGGGAATGTTCTTATCGTGTCCACGAACGGGGTTTTAAAATATAACCCGGGTGAATCCTTAGTGCCAATTATCTTAGAGAACCTGACCATGCAGGCATATTCGTTTTCCTGAACGACGTAGAAGCTTGACGCGAGCACAATAACCGCTAAAATAATTATAATCAACACGCCGGCCTTGAGTATTTTCTTTTTCATTTATCTTACCCCCGTTTCCGCCGCGAAGCTCTCTAAAGGCAACATCATATCAACGCCGCCTTGCGATGTATTAATATATATTTTAACGCCCGGCAGCAGCCGCGTTATTACCTCGTAATACATTCGCGAGCGCGTTATAGAAGGATTGTTCGCGTACTCGGTATACATTGCCTCAAATAAAGCGATTTTCTCTGTCGCGTCGTTTATACGGCTTTGTTTTAGATATTCCGCGTTGCGCAGCAGCTTATCCGCCTTAGCCCGCGCCTCGGGCAGCTGCGCGTTTTCATACGCCCGCGCCTGGTTGACAACTGTTTCCGCGCCCTGCTTGGCGGTCTCAACCTCCTTAAACGCGGCGGTTACTTCATCGGTCGGCGGCTCGCTGTCCTGAATTTTAACGTCTGTCAGCATAAGCCCAATATCGTATTTGGCAAGCACGCCCATTATAAGCTCCTTAACCTGCTGCTGTATAAGCTCTTTGCCGGTTGTCAGCACGGAATCAACATTCGTTGAGCCGACAACGTTTCTTACCTGGCTTTGTATAAGATTACGCAATATCTGCTCCGGTTCGTAAGATGAGAAAAGATATTTTACAGGATCGGAAATTCTGTATTCCACAAAAAATTCCACGTTGACAATGTTATAATCTCCGGTAATCATCTTGCTTTCGTCTTTTACCAGAGTATACCCCGTCGGGCTGCCGGCATCCGCGCGGTAACCGAGCTCTATTTTCTGATAGACGTTAACGTCCGCCTTATATACTTCCTGTATACCGAAAGGCAGCTTAAAATACATACCGGCATCGTTTATGGCGGTCACCTTCCCGAAAGTAGTCACAACACCTTTTTGCTTGTCGTCAACGGTGTACCAACACGTTGCCGCGGCAATGATAACAATGATTACAACAATTATACTCACAATTCTTTTCTTAGCTTTTTTCCAGTTAATATTCCAAAAATCCAAAAGTTAATCACCTGCCCGTTTTGATATTACGCATATGTTATCACACTTAAAGCGCATAAAAAAGCCCAAATAAACATTCTTTCATATTCAACCGGCAGTCTTTGTCTTATAAATTTCTTGTTATAAAAGTTTTAGAATCAGACAAAGAAGGTTATATATAACCGCATCTATGTAATGGAACCGCGTATACATGGTGACTATATCAGCTGCCGGAGGAGTTTTATATGATAAAAGGTAAACATGCCGCATATGCTTTTGTTATTGCCGCCGTAATGGTGTTTTGCTTTGCGGGCTGCGCGGAAAACCCGGGCATACAGGGCGGGGATTTCATCGAACAAAAAACATTGGCGGATTCTTTTGCCGCGAGGGGCAACACCACCGCGGCTTTGTCCGGCGACGAGGCATTGGATTTGACGGGCGCCGAAATAAACGGCAGGAAAGAGATTTTTCTAAACAATAATACACTTAAGCTTACCGGAAGCCTTGCGGTATCGCAAAACGGCGTGATTGACTTAAAGCCCGGCGAAGGCTTTTCAGACGGCGTGATTGATTTGAGCGAACTGGAATTTGTTTTTCCGGACGGGCTTTCCGGGTATCCCGACGATATGGCCATTATTGAAATCAGAAGCGGTATAAGCATTATAGAGCCTTCGGCCAACGATTATATAACCATACGCGATTTTGGAATTCTGGTTTCAATAAACGTGTACAAACCGTAATATTAACGGCGCGCGGTCTGCAAAAAAGCATCCGGCATAACAAGATGCTTTTTTGCTTATCTTCAATTTATAACAATAACCACTTGGCACAACGCCGATGCGCGTTAAAGTTTTACTTGTTATCGGCTTTCTTGGCCAGTGATTTTTCCAGTCTCTTCATCTTTTTATCCCTGAAAAACAGCTTTATTTTCTTCCAGAAGACGCCTATGGTAACACCGCACGCAATAACAACGCCCGCTATAATCTGTACGATATATCCTCCCGCCGCCGGGTCAATATAAGCGTGCGCCGTGCCGGAAAGCATTATCGTTATCAAAACGGAATATGCGGTAAAAACGCCCGCGCCGCGTAAAAAGTTTTTCATATTATCCTCCAAAAATGTTCTTTATTATAGAATACTTATTATTTCAGTGATTGTCCACACTTTTAATTCTTTTGTTTGCCGTTAAGCTTGTCAATTATGTACCGCCCCCCTACCTGCGCGCTTTGGCCAAAATTAGCGATGTACTTCCGGCGGATTTGGACAATTTTCGAAGCGTATTTTTCGCCCGATTCTATAAGCTTATCAATGGCGGGGCAAAGGTTATCAAGCTCGTTTTGTTCTATTTGTATTCCAATCTCGCTTCGCAGGGATATCTCAAGCGGTTTCGCCTCTATGGCGTCGTACTCCGGATTGTTTATTTTAGGGGGCGTATTTATAAATATAACAGGCTTGTTCGTTACAAAAGCAAACTCGTAAGCCGTTCCCGACCAGTCGCTTATCACTATATCCGAATTGTATATAGAGCTGCTGTCGGTAAAATCCAATTCGAAACAAATGTCGTCTCCTTTGTAATCCTTATAATGCTCCGCTATAGAATTCATTTTTGCCATGTAGCGCTTTACATACTCCGGGTGAGGCCTAACTACAACATCGTATCCTTTGCCTAGCAGCCGCGCTAAAACATCGTGTATGCAGCTGTCAAGTATATTCTGCTCCTGCCACGAGGGAGCGATAAGTATTTTCTTTCTATCGCGCCGCGTTTTATCCATGGTATCGTACTGCGCTTTTAATTCCTCAAGCAATGAATAACCGCACAAAACAAGATTTTTAGCGGGCAAATCACTGCGTTTTTCCGTCTGCCTTATTTCGTCAAATTGAAACTCGCCGACGCAGAAAATTGTATTGTAATAGTCCAGCGCGCCTTTACGCAGCACCATTGTTGTGCTGAGCGGATAATGGAACATGTACACATAGTCGATATTCTTTTTAACCAATGAGCGTTTTAAATGAAACTGCTGGAGGTCCGACATTGTCATTACAAATATATCCGTTTCTATCTTCATAAACAGTATGGTAAGCCTGTTGTCGTCTATATAGTACGGACATATCCTCGGATTATTTATCTTGAAAACCTGGTCATTGGGGTCGCTTGTCACATAATGTATCACTATATCCGAATGCTCCAGTATGTACCCTATTACTCCCTTAAAGTATTTGTAAAATCCGCTTTTCTCCGAATAGAACACCAGCTGTTTTACATTGTCTTCAACAAAAAAGCGCTTGTAATCCTCCTTCGCCCTGGCTTTTTGTTCGGCGGTAGGCTTCATTTTCTTTTCAAGTTCCTTGCTTTGCGCCAACGCCGCCTTGCTCCTCTCCAGCGCCTCGTAATCTATATGCTTCTTCGGAGGATACATTAAATTGACTATAAGCATAACAATCAGTGAAATAATGTTGCTGAATATCCAATACGCGCCGACACCCGCGGGCACTATGAAAGCAAAGTACAACGAAAACAGCGTAAGAAAAATGGCCATGCCCCATCGCCCGAACCATCCGGCCTCTTTTTGCAGCACATTTATTTTGTTCTGAACAGCCGAAAGCAAAAACGCGCTACCGCCGGACAATACCGGAACCAGCAATAATATGTTCCATTCAAAGGCGGGCGTTAGAGCCAGATTAATCCCTAAAAAGTTAAGGTCAAGCGAGCTTATATTTGCGACGGCGTCCGCGGCATTGGCTGCAGTCAGTTCGGCGAATGCGTTGGCGCATGACGGATCGTTTACAAGCTCAATTACTTTTAAATGCGCGCCGGAGTCAAGACGGGCATAATTTAGCAGCTCGGACGCTTTTTCCGTCAAAGCGGCTATAGTTTCTTTGTCAATATGGAGCAAATGCTGCAGCGGGTTATACACAACGGCTATAAGCCCTAAAATAACGGGAATCTGTATAAGCAGCGGAATTGTGCCCGCCATAGGCCGGTATTGTTCTTGTTTGTACAACGCAAGCTGCTTTTCGGTTATAGCATCCCATCTGCCCGCATTAGCCGCCGCGATTTCGTTAAGACGCGGCTTTAATTTTATCATTTTAATTGAGTTTTTCTGTACCCATATATTAAGCGGAAACATAAGCGCTTTAGTCAAAAGCGTAAACAGCAAAATTGCTATGCCGTAGTTTTTAACAAGCATAAAACAAAGCCACATAATATATCCAAGGGGAACGCCTATTATTGTATTGATAAAATCCATAACCTCACCTTAAGCGATATTTAAACAAAAGGGCAAATCGGAAAAAACGGGCTTTTGGTTTATTGCCAGCGCGGCTTGGGAATTATGCCTTTAAGCCCGTCCGGAGAATCGGAAGAAACGGGGTCTTCTATAGGGGGATAATCCAGCCCTTCATACAAACTTAAAACATAACGCAGAGTATTAATGCCGGACAGCCCCTCTATATCATATTTTTGTCCCTTTATATACACCGCGTTCATAACTCGGCAGGATTCCTTATTAGTGATATAGAAGGTGTGTTTTTTGCTGCAGTCGGCGTGATAGCGTATGCCGTGATCCGACATAATGATTATTACGCTGTCCGGATCGTTTTCTATTATAGTGGAAAGGCTGACTATCATATGCTTTGTTATAAATTTATATTGATTAAGATATACGCTTATCTCTTCCCAGTTGCGTCTTTCCTTATACGGTATAATGCCCCCGTATTCATTAAATACAAACGGAACGTGAGTTGCCGTCATATAGCAATAAATCACGCGGGGTCCGCTAAAAACGTAGTTATCCGTATCTTCGAAATAGTCGAATTTAGCAAGCAGGGCGTCGGCATAACCGCTGTCTTTATGCTGTTTATATTCTTTGGAATCACGGATATAGTGCGAGGGATAAAAGCCCCATTTGTTAAGCGCCTCTTTGTCCACCTGCGTGTCAGAGGCTGTGGGGGAAAACAATTTAAGCAGAGCGCCGGCTATTGAGGTGTCGGAAACATCTCCCGTCGCTTCGTCGCCGAACATGTTGGCATCTTCGTATATGTCAATCTCGGCATCGGGATTTAAGCTGTCTATATCCGGAAAATACTTGCTTTTTGCAATCTGAAACTGCGAATAGCCAAGACCGGAGAATTCTTCAAACAGTTTAGCGCCTTGTATGGCTTTAAGGCAATCGTTTTTGGAATACTTCCTTGAGATATACTTAAGATTCAGCAAATCGGCGAAGCAATTGGCGGTCTGGTTATCGGTGGAATAGCTTTCCCTCGATATGTTAAAGCCTTGCATTGTAAGAAAATCATAAAAGACTTTATTGTCATATCCGTAGTATTTTTCCACAATGTCAAACGTACCGTATTCGTCCAGTATGAAAAAGTATACGTTGGGAATGCCAAACGTCTCGTTACCGGTATCCGGCGTGGTTGCGGGGCCTATGCTGGAATATGTTTTATCAATGGGAGGCGCGGTGTAAACGGCGGCGGGCGCCTGCGCCATATCTTCCGTATTATCATCGGTTTGCGCTTGCCCCGCTATTGCGACGGACGCTAAAACCACATTGAAAAGAACAAGGCAGCTAAATGTCGCCGAAAGAATCTTTGCGACGGTATGTATGGGGAAATTCTTTTTAAACAACAGCCGGACAATAAACAAAAAGCCCGTAACAATAACAACATACAGCAGCAGACCGCCTATAACGGCAGGTTCATATTTGTTTATAAATATCCTCGTCAAATCTACCAGCCATTCAAAGTTGATCGCCAGAAAAATTCCGAAAGACGCGAATATACAGGCGAAATACGGCTTGCGCAAAAATATGCGCAGTACGGCAAAACAGGCTATGCTTATACCCATATATAACCACATGGATTCCGCAAGCGCGTTAAACGTAACCAAATGTACGTTGCTGGCATAAACCTGAACGGTACGAAGCGCGTTAATGGCCGCAATCAGCAGCACCGAAACAACCAGCTCTATAACAAAAGACCCTGCGGAACGTTTTTCTGTCTGTACCGTTGTTTTAGGCCGCTCCGTTATTTGGGGCTGCCTTTTTGAATCGGTTTTCTTTTTTGAGCCGACATAATTAAGTTCATGCATACGAACCTTAAGCCTGTCGCCCTGCTGCTTTTCCATCAGGCGGCGCACCCCCTTACACAAAGAAAATATATATTGCAACTAATTTTTTGTCAATATAACGCGTATAATGTGTTATTTTTCGGCGCTTTAAGGCACACACAATGCCTCGCGCTTTTGCTCACCCGTTGCCGCTCCACCGTGACTTAGGAATAATCCCCTTAAGGCAGCCGGGCGAATCGGACGTTATAGGGTCTTCAATCGCGGGGTAATCCTGCCCTTCATATAGGCTTAGTATAAAACGCAGGGTATTGATTGCGGAGAGCCCTTCTATATCGTATTCCTGCCCTTTTATATACACCGCGTTCATTATACGGCAGGAATCCTTGTCGGTAATTTTGAAGGTATGCTTTTGGCTGCAGTCTGCGTGATAACGTATGCCGTGGTCGGACATTATAATAATAATACTGTCAGGGTCGTTCTCTATTATGGTGGAGCAGGCGGCCATCATATGTTTGTAAATAAATATGTATTGGTTCAAATATACGCTTTTCGTTTTCCAATCCCGACTGTCGCCGTACGGTATTATACCGCCGTACTCGTTAAATAAAAACGGTACGTGAGTGGCGGGCGAATAGCTGTAGATTACGCGCGGCTCGGTTTTAACGTAATTATCAGGATTTTCAAAATATTCGAATACCGACAGCCGCGCGGTTATTCTTTTCTTTGACTCGTGCCCCTTATACTCCGCAGTGCCGCGGATATATTCCGAGGGATAAAAGCCCCACTGATTTAAAGCGTTCGTTTTAACCTTAGCGGCGGTGCCGGCAGTTTGGCTTTCAAGCAGCCGCGTCAGCTCTTTAGACATAACGCTTTCGGGAGCGATACCCTCAAAGTCCTGTTCCCCGAGAGTAATTTTTGCGTAAGCATTTTTGCCGGATTTGGATGTAAGGCTGGCGACGCCCTTAAAATGGTTGGTATCAATGGACACCTGAAATTGGGAATACCCAAGGTCGGACATCACGGAGTAAAATTTTGAATTGGATATTGCTTTTAAGCACTCCTCTCCCGAATAATGCCTGGAGATATACTTTAAATTCAGCAAATCGCACAAAGAATGTTTTGTTTGGTTATCGGTAGAGTAGCTCTCTTTCGAAATATTAAAGCCCGTCAGTACAAGAAAATCATTAAACGTCTTTGCGTCATAGTCGTAATATTTTGAAAGCATATCAAAGCTGCTGAATTCGTCCAGAATAAAAAAATATATATTAGGCAATCCGAACGGTTCGGGCTCGGGCTCGGGAGTAGGCTCGGGCGTAGGCTCGGGCGTCGGCTTAGGAGTCGGCTTTGGCGTGGGAATCGGCGTATTTACCGCGGGCGCTTTTGTCTGCGTATCCTCAAAAGCTGTTTTATCCGCCGCCGCCGCCGCCGCGATACCGCCTATAAGAACAAGGCATATAACCGCCGCCGTAAGCGCTCTGGCAATAATATGCATAGGCCAGCGATATTTATAAAGCAGCCTTAAAAGCCAAAAGAAGCCCGAAAGCAGCGCAACGCACAGCAGTACGCTTAATGTTAAGGCGATGCCGTAATCGTTTATTATTGACCGCGAAAAATCCGTCAGCCAATCGAAGCTTACGGCAAGAAAAGCACCGAAAGCGGTAAAAAGGCACGCGAAATACGGCTTGCGCAAAAATATACGCAGTACGGCGAAAGCGGCCAGGCTAACCGCCGCATATATCCATACTTGCTTTACTAAGCCCGCGAAAGTAATCGTTTCGCCGTCAAATTTCGCAATCGCGGGGAGCGCGCATACGGCGGCAATAAGCAACGCCGAAAAAATAAGCTCCGCCGCAAAAGAATCGATTATACTTTTTATTTTTGATTTCTTACGCAAATCGGCATTGCCCGGCCTGTGTATGCGTACCGCGACTTTTTTTTCCGTACCGTTATTCATTTGCCGCCCCCTCTGATAATCAAAGAAAATATATACTTTTCCGCGGTGATTGTCAATAATACGGACGGCGTAAACAGTATAATATCAAACCGTCCCCATCCGCCCAAAATCAACCCGCCAAAGCGGCGGTCATATCAAGGTTAAATCCGTACCGCGTATTAAGCACTTTTCTCAAAACGTCCGCGCCGCAAAGGCCGGTGATATCCCCAATATCTCCGCCGCCTGTATAGACCGCGAAGAACGTATCGACAGACTGCTCGTATGTGGCGGACGGTCCGTTCCACAATGATTTGTTCGGTTTTACGCCGTGGTCGGACAAAACGAGGATTACCGATTCCTTATCGTTTTGGATAACGCCCTCCATGGCGTCGACTATACGCCCGCACATATATTCGTACTGCTCGAGAAAATATTTCGAATCCGACCAGTTCATACTGTTGGCCTTATCAACGGGGTTGCCGTTAATATCGTAAATGAAGGGCGCGTGAGGGCAGCAGATATAGGTGAACGTAAGCGCATTTTTATACGTATAGCTTTCGGGAAGCGTATAGTAGGTTAATATTTCATCGAAAAGGTCGTAGTTTTGGGGGAATATACCGAGCGAATCCGCAACGGGACCGAAAAGCGACCAGTCCAGTATTATTTCAAACGTGGTGCGCCCGTCCTCGTCTATATTATATTCCTTGCTCGCCCCGTTTTTGAAGCGCGGCTCAAAATCCGTAAACCCCCCGGCCTCAGTTTCGTACATACCGTATCCCATACGGTTCATTATACTAAAAAACCTCGCGTTTTTAAACCGCTCCCTGCAGGCGAAAAAGCCGTCGGTATCGTAATCGAAAACATAATCTAAATTGAACAGTCCGGAGAGACATTCCATTGTGAACTGTTTGTAGTTTGTGCAATCATCCGAAACGGCAAAGCCTAAAGAGCGCATATTGTCATAGAATACTTTATTATCATACCCGAACACCTCCCGCATACATTTTGTACCGGCAAGCTCGTCAAAAACAAATATGTAAAGGTTGGGAAGCTCCGCGTCCCCTTCCGCGTATTTTTCGGGTATTTTTATTTCTTCCTGCAAAGCCGCTTTTTCAGCCGCTTGCTCTGAAAGACGATTGTTTTCCGCAAATTGCGGTATTGAAACGGCAACGTTAAATAATATAAGCGCCGCTAAAACTGCCGTTACGATAAATTCCATCTTCCCCGCGGTGTCCTCGGAAACGAATCTGATTATAACGAAAAATACCGCCGCGATTGCAAGCAAGCCAAGCGGCAGTACGGCGGTATATCCAAGCGCTTCGGTCAGCCTGCCCGCGTTTGCTAAAAAAACCATTGCGACGCCGGACAGCACGGCGGCTTTGCGCGATTTTTTGAGTACCAGCCTTAGCACAATATAGAGCAGCCACCCTATTGCCGAAAAACAAAGGAGAATCGGAGCGATTTCGCCGAATAATATCTCCTTTAAGTTGCCGAAATATAAGTACAGCATGAAAATACCCGAACAAAGGGTTATAAAAATAATGTCCGTAAGCGTTTTAATGATATTGCCGCGCTTCTTATGGTTTTCGTCCATATAATCCTCCAAAATTTCAAACAACCGCCGTTAAAAATCATTGTACTCAATTATAACTCTGGTCATATATGTA
Organism: uncultured Christensenellaceae bacterium; assembly: GCA_964586785.1. GTDB lineage: Bacteria > Bacillota > Clostridia > Christensenellales > SZUA-584 > SZUA-584. The sequence continues at coordinate 61,730 of CAZPHS010000001.1, read as the reverse complement.
ATGATAAAGTGTTTTTATAAATGTTTCAATATAATATTATTAATTGCGCGATAAAGCCACGCGGTTATCCAATTGCCGAGCGATCAACGCTCTCTTGAAAGCTTGTACGTTTTACCGTCTTTGAGGCAATAAACGCTTATTGTGTTTTTATCCGCATATGTAAATTCAAACGCTTTTACGTCTTCATTGCCGTTCGTTCTTATATAAAGCGCGGCGCCGCTAAAATAATAGTATATGCCCTTCTTCCATTGCAAATTGGTGGTTACGCTTTTATCGTCCTCTATTATAAATGTGACGCCTTTTGCGCCTTTCCATGTGCCTTCAAGAAACAAGCCTATCACATCGTCACGCATAAAAATCCGCGATAAATCAATTTCGTCCGCGCAGGCCATAAGCTGTTCCAACCGGCCGCGCTCAAGCTTTTTACGCGAAAGCGCGGCGCACACGACGCCGAAGCAATCGGACTGCAGATAGCCGGGTACGAGCGCGAAATAATCCGCGGCGGATGAATAGTTTTGTTTTGTGTAATGCTCTATCGCTTTTTCGTAAATGCCCGCGTTAAGGCCGCTTATAAGCGCCTTAGAATCCTTGTACGGGTGAATGGCGCTTATTATGGAACGCGCCGAAAGAAGCTCGCCTGATTTCGCAAGCCCGACGGCTTCTTTATAAGCCGCCTCTTTAGCCATATCGCGCGCATCGCCGTAATCCCCAAGCTCTTCGAATAGCGCCTTGGCCTGCCGCGTGCTGCCCGATTCAAGCAAGCGCAGTGCGTACCTGTATTTTGTTTCGCTCACCATCAAATCGGCGTCGCGATAGCCGTCCATAGCCGCAAAAAGGCTTTCCGCCCGCTCAAAGTCTCCCTCGTTTTGCAGTACGCCGGCGCTTATATAAAGCCTTAATCGCTTCGCGTCGCGGTAAAAGTCGGGCACGCCGCTTATTGAGCGTTCGGCCTTATAAAAATCGTAATCGTCGGTATGCTTTATCGCCTGCGCGTAGTTTATTTCGCTTACAGCCCAAGCGCCGAAAAACAGCGCCGCCGCCGCGGCAGCTATCAAAGCCGCCCGTCTTGTTTTTTTATCGCGCGCGGGTTTTTCTTCGTCCAAAGGCAATGACCGTATCGCCTCGCACAGAGCGTCAAGCGATGCCTCTCTTTGGGATATATCCGGCGCGAGTCCGGCTTCCGCCGCGCCCGCGACAGCCGACAAACGCTCCGGTACGGGCTCGGTAAATACCGGCTCGCCCCGCTTTCTCTCAAACGCCGCGGCGGGCAGTTTGCCCGTCATAATAAAAAAGACAAGCGCGCTCGCTTTGTAAACGTCCGTCCACGCGCCTTGCGGGCGGTCTGAAAAGTATTGCTCCGGCGCGGAGTATCCCGGTCTTATCGATAAATTATAAAATGATTTGCGCAAAAGCTTATATGTGCCGCGCGCGCCTGCGCCGGCTATGTTTTCCGCGCATATATCAAAACCGCACCGTCCGGCGCGGTGCAGCGAATTAACGCGCAGAAGCGCCGGCAGCGTATCATAAAGCTTTCGCTCCGTGCTGTCAGTAAGCTTTTTTGTACGGCATACGGCTTTACCGCGCATAAAAACTCCTTTTGTCCCATAATGTGCCTTTATTATACAGGCTCGCGGAGCGCTTTTCAACCACGCATATTCCGTTACTTTATTTAAAATGTGTGGTATAATGCGCAATAAACCGCGGCGATAAATAATCGCGGCGCGTATGGGAGTAAATATGATATTTGGTAAAAATACAGTATCGACCGACTACGGCGCTTTTGAGAGCGATTGCTGCTCACAATGCGGCGCCAAATCGTACCGCCTTGTATGCAAGAATGACTATCTGGTTTTTCTGCGCGCCAACGCTTTTCCGATTGGCGCTTGCTACGAAACTGTGTGCGAATCGTGCGGTGATGTGCGCTCTTTGCAAAAACAGGCCGGACGCGACGCCGCGAAACGGTTCTTTGCCGAAAAACACCGCTGCCAAAGCATGTCTATAATGCTGAAAATCGCCGCCGTTGCCGCCTTTGTCCTTTTGCTCGCGGCGCTGCCGCTTTTACTTTCGGAGCCTGCCATGGACCCTGATTTTTTCAAAGGCTTAGTCGATGAAGACGGGTTATACAGCATACAGAATTTTGACGGCGAGGAGCTTTGTATAATAAATGTGCAATCAGGCGAAAAGCTTGTCACGTTGTTTGGCGAAAAAAGCACTCTCGTCGGCGAACCGGGGGCTGACGGAAGCTTTATTAAGCACGATTACTACACGGAGTCAACCAATAAGACGGGAGATACCGTTCTTGAGCGCAGTACGGATTCCCCGGGCTTTTTAAAAGACAGGCACGGTATGATTGTGCGGCAATACAGCTATAACAAAAAAACCGGCGCTCTTGGCTATATGCGCGGAGTGGAAGATTTATCGGCAATAAAATATGAACCCGGCAAAGCGGTGTACCCGTTCTCGTTTTACATTGACGGGTCTTTTGAGCCTAAGCCCGTAACGTATGTTCTGCATATGCTTGACGATAAAAGAATAGAGCTTATGTTTACTGATGAAACAACGCTTTCGCTGGTAACGATCACCGTATCCGAATATGAAAACGGGCGAATACGCGCCAAGAAGGCTTATTATTTTGAGCCGGAAACGGACGCGGTAAGGTTAAGCGGTTTAACGCCGGAAAGCGCCGCGCGGGATTTTCTTGAATACATCGACACGCAAAAACCGGCGCCTATAATAAGCCACGCGTACACGTATTATAAGGACAGCCATGTTTTTAGCTCAATCTCTATCGACGGTATAAACAGCGCGGGAGAAATGCAAAATTTTGAGCAGCATTACGACGTAACCGAAAACGGACGCTTTTATATACAAACGCTTAAGTAAACCGCTGGGCATCGGGGGATAAAATGAAAATACGTAAAATTATACTGGCTATATCGGCGGTGCTTCTTGGTTTGGCTGTTTTGGCGGCCGCGGCGTTTTTGGCAATAAACATTATTGTAACAGACTTTGCCAAGCCGTACATAAGCGGCGCGGACGATATAAAATCTTTAAAAGAGGCGGACTGTGTGCTTGTTTTAGGCGCGCTTGTTTATGGCGATTCGCGTCTCTCCCCCATACTTGCCGACCGCGTTAAAACGGCGGTTAATATATACAAAGCGGGCAAGGCTAAAAAACTGCTGCTCTCGGGAGACCATGGGCAAACAGATTACGACGAAGTAAACGCTATGATGGAATACGCTATATCGCTGGGCGTGCCCGCCGAAGATATTTTTCTTGACCATGCCGGTTTTTCAACATATGAAAGCGTGTACCGCGCGCGCGATGTTTTTTTGGTGCGAAACGTGATTATCGTTACCCAACAGTTTCACCTTTCAAGGGCGGTTTATACGGCGCGTGTTTTAGGACTTAAGGCTTATGGCGTAAGCTCCGATTTACGGCGTTACGCGGGCGAGAACTACAACAATATACGCGAAAGCCTGGCACGGGTTAAAGACTTTTTGTATGTAAACATATTTCTTCCGGAGCCTAAATACCTTGGCGAAGCTATACCTATATACGGCGAGAGCGGCGCGACCCACGATAAGGGCTGAAAGTTTGTTATTGGTTAGTTCTTCATAAGCAGCCGGCGTATGTTGTTTATATAGTATTTTGTCACCTTTGTGAACACAAAATCGTAAAGCAAAAACGCGGCCTCGGCGACAATAATAATAACCGCCAGCCCCCAGCCGGATGAGAGTATGTCTTCTATTACGGCCTGCCGCGCGAGCAAATAAATAAGAGCCATAGCGACGTTATAATAAATCAGCTTTATCACAAAGGCTATAACTTTATCTTTTACGCGCGTTTCTATAAGGTGTTTCGCTATACCGTAGTGACCGAAAAAAAGCACATAATACATAACGCGCGGTATTGGCATAAGAAGCAGCGAGAGCAAAGAAACAGCCGCGAACATAAGCATAGCAAGGCCTATCTCTTCCTCAATCAAAAGCCCCATAACAAAAACCGAGCTTAAAAAAAACATGGAAAGCCGCAAAGTTGGCAGTATAGAAGCAAGAAAAAGCACCAGCAGCGTCATTGACGCGAACATGGCGGTTAAGCTTACTCTGTGAGCCGTTCTGTGAAAACGGGGCATATGCTACTCCTTCTTCATTCGCAAACGCTCTAACAGCAGCGTATGCAGTCTCCCCCCATGCATTCGCAGCAGCAGTCCGCGCACATCAGCCCCGCGCACATATCGCACACGCCGCAGCCGCCGGTATTCGCCTGCCTGCCGTAATACGCCTGCCCATATCCCCCCGCGCTTCTGTTAACCGTATTGTAAGCGTTAGCGTATTCTGTGTTTGTAGGGTCAAGACCCGTAGCCGTCGCGAAATGCTGGCGCGCGCCGTCGTACCAGCCCTTTCTCAGCAGCACCATGCCTTTAAGATAATGCCATTCGGCGGTACGCTCGGACAACGCGTCCAGCATGGCGTCCGCTTGCGTTAAATCTCCCCTCGCTATTGCGTTTCGTATTTCCGCGAACCGCGCCGAGCCGGACGAATACGCGCCGCCCGCGCCGCCCGAATTATATGAATAGCCGCCGCCCTGCTGGCGCTGCTTTTGTATCGTGTCGTAAGCTTCGTTTATAGCTTTCAAACGCTCTCCCGCAAGGTCTTCCAAATCGTGCCCGCGGTATTTGTCGGGATGATATTTCTTTGCGAGACGCCGGTATGCCGTTTTTATCTCGGCATCCGTCGCACTCGGATTTACCCCCAATATTTTATACGGATCCATCGGTTTCCCCCTTTAACACGTCCTCCGTCTTTTTGGCCAGCCCAAGATACATTATATTATCCAAAAGCGGCTTATCTCTTTTGATATCTAAAAGCTCGTACGCTTTGCAAGCTTGCGAAAGCGAAAACTTTAAGTTAAACTCCGCTTCCTCTTTCGCGGCGTCTTTCACCTTTTTTGCGCCGCCGGAGAAACGCTGTACAAACACGTTATAGTTGTTTTTCTTTATATCCTTTTCTATATCGCTGACGGCGTCCGCAATATATACCCAGCGCCCGAGGTTGTACCCAAAATGCCAAAGCGTTTTTTTTGCGGCGGCGTTAATAAACTTAAAAGGCGCCATGGAAAAAACGGCCGCCAGTATATTCGCGAATTCATCCGCCGCCCTGTCTATATCATCGCAGCGTTCACTCTCAAGCGCAAAAAGATTCTCAAGCCTTTGCTTTATCTCTTCCGCCAGCTTTACATTCCCGTTTCCCGCGCGCCTGTTCACCCTGCCGTAAAACAACGCAAGCGCTTTCGCGGATAAGCTGTTTTCGTCGCGCACGTTGTCATTTATCTTCGCGCACACCAAAAGGACGTTTACCGCGGCGGCGTATGACGCTTCATCGCAGCGCACTACCGTCTTTTTTTTGAACGGGCTTACAAAGCACCGCTCCGACGCCACAACAGGGTCGGCATCGCTCATTGAGGATAACAATATATAAAGCACGGCGCAATCGTAGTTTAGCATAAATCGCGCTGTGTTTGTATAATTTTCTTTTATTGATTTGCACAAGCCGCAGTAATAGCCTTTGTACGCTTCATACTCTTTTATCTTAAGCTCCGGCTTTAGCGGCTGTATGTATCCGAACATATACGCCTCTCTTAGAAAAACATATTACCACGCGCCGCGCGCAATAACAATGCCGCGTGCCATTAAAACCCGACGCTTACAGTGTTTTTTAATTATAAAGGGTATAATCAGAACGGCTTTATATGCTCCCTTTATTCCCGCCTTTTTCTTTCTTTACAAAATCCACTTTTTGCGGATATTGTATTGGCAATATATAAAAATCACTGCGGTAAAAACAAGCATTATAAACACACAAAGCACAGGCGGCAGAACGCTTGCGCCAATAATGGTTCCGCTCAGCATATCGGTCCCATAAGTCAACGGCAGCAAATAAGATAAAGGGCGCAGAAAAACCGGCAGGCTGCTTATTGGAAGGAACAGGCCGCATAGAAACAGCATGGGGAACCTGAAGAAATTCGAGAAGGTCTGCGCTTCAAACACTTCTTTCGCCGAAACGGCAATCATCAAACCAAGCAGTGTGGATGTAACCGCTATAAGAAATACAATCAAAAGCGCCTCGCCCCAGTTTATTCCGGCAAGGTCAACAAAGAACGCCGCGAACGCAACCGGAACAAAAGCGTTGAAAATACCGAACAGTACGGCTCCGGACAGTTTAGCAATCACCAATGCGCTCAAGGAAATCGGCGCCAGCAACAGCCGGTCGAATGAGTGTCCTTTGCGCTCAAAAGTAATGGTGACGGCAAGCATGGAGGTAGTGCCAAACAGCACGCTCATAGCCATAAGCCCCGGCAGCATCCCTCGAATATCAGATATGTTCATCACTCCGGAGGAGCGGGTAAGCTGCATCAGCGTCCATGAAAGCGGAAATATTATACCCCAACTGATGTTAGGCGGCTTAATATAGTAATTCTTAATATCTTTCTTTATTATATTCCAAAAGGCAATACCCGTCTTCATTTGACCATACCCCCTCTTTCCCTTTCTTTTTTGAGCCTTGCCGCCTCAATACCGGTTATCTTAACAAAAACGTCCTCAAGAGTAGGCCGCAGCTCCTTGGCTTCAAAAACGGCGACACCTTTGCCGTCAAGATATTGCAGCACAGGCGAGAGAGCAATGCGTTTTTCGGAAAAAAGGGTGGCTGAATTATTTTTTTCGGTTTTAACGATACAGCCGTCAAAATGTATTTGCAATTCTTCCGCGAGCGGCTTCAAATCCGTATCCGCGGCCAGTTGAATAGTATACCCGTGTGAAACGCTCTTCATTAGTTCCGGCACTGTGCCCGCCGCGACTATGCCGCCGTCCACAATAAACGCTATGCGATCGCAAATGCGTTCAGCATCCTCAATATAATGGGTAGTAATGAATATCGTGGTTCCGCCCCGCTTAAGTTCCAACAAAAGCCGGCGAATCTGCCGGGCGCTTTCCACGTCGATACCTGTGGTAGGCTCATCAAGGAATAAAATTTTTGGTTCGTGTATAATGCCCGCGGCTATTGTCAGCTTTCGGCGCATACCCTTGGAATACGCCTTAAACGGCCGCTTTCCGGCATTGGTTAAATCAAACCGCTCCAGAAGCTTTTTAGCCCTGTTCTCCCGTTTGGCCTTACTCATACCGTAAAGAGAGCCGCAAAAGCACAGGTTGTCAAAGCCGTCCATTTCATCATACAGATTGCTTTCATCCGGTACAATTCCCATAATGGACTGAGCTTTTTTTATGTCCTTTACCGCGTCGATTCTGTTAATGGCGACAGAACCGCCCGAGGGCCTCGCAAGCCCTATCATCATGTTAATAGTTGTGGTCTTACCCGCCCCATTTGGACCCAGGAACCCAAAAATCTCGCCTTGACGTATGGAAAAAGAAATATCGTTTACTGCGATTAAGCTTCCGTAACGCTTGCTCAGATTGGCGACGGTGACAATACCCGCGATGTCCATAACCCTTTTCTCCTAAAAATCTGTTTTATGACGGAGCTCTCACACCAGACCGCAGTTTTGTTTTTGCGCGCGGCAATGTTTATGCCCCAAGTGACGGCAGCCGCCTTCGTCCGGTGTGCAAGGCTTGCGCCCAATGGCCGCCAACGATTCGATTTCGGCTGCAAGCTTATACAGCACATCACGATTTACATCATAGTGCATAAAATACCCTTTTCTCTCGCCTATCAAAAGTCCGGCATCCCTCAAAACCTTCAAGTGCTGTGATACGGCTCCTTCGGAAAGCTCAAGCTTTCTTGCCAGCGCCCGCACACAATAATTATATCGCAGCAGCAGCGATATGATTTTCATCCTTGTTTCATCGGCTATGGCCTTAAGCACAAGCGTTTTGCTTATCACAAAACCATTTTCCTTTCAATCCGCTAATGCAATTATCTCAAATTATTTTAATTTAGTCAACACTAAATCAAAGGCTAAGGGTTGTTATACCCGTTATGCCTTAAAACTTGTTATCTGATACCGTCGGCTATTTTTAGGGCTTCGGATACTATCGCTTCCGGAAATTTGTGGTGTACCAGATGAGAACTTATGCCCGTATTTACTATTCTCATATGCGGTATTTTCCGCGTAAACTTTTTATTTACCCTGTATGTGGCGTTTCTGCACACGCTTGTTATTTTGACGCTGTCGGGTATGTTAAGGCCGGAAAACAGTTTTTTTATGTCGTCATTGAAAGACTTAAGCTCGCTTTTCATAACCCGGTTAAACATCGCGTTATCTATAACTGACAGCGCCGCTTCTTCTATCTCGTCCGGAACATTCCGCCCGCTCAAAAACAGTTTTTTATATATGCATTCGCCTATTTTCCGCAAAAGCTTTATATTGCTAATTAATCTGAAAAAGAAAAGCGGCAGCCAGTGTATAAGAAAGGTCATCCGCTCAAAGCAAGTCTGAGCCGGATAACAATCAATTATAACCGCCCCTTTGCAAATTTGCGTATATTTTGCCGCAAAGTTAAGCGCATGAAAAGCGGCGAGAGAATGACCTATAAAAACAACATTTTTGTATATTCCAAAAGCGTCGCAAAGCTTTTTTGTTTCTTCGGTAACGCTGGATATTTCTCTTTTATTATACGCGAAATCGCTCAGCCCGTATCCGAACCTGTCAAAAACTATGCATTTATAAGATTCGCTTAATTTATCCGCAATTTCAAACATATCGGCAAGCGGAAAAGGAACCGACCAGCCGGACGAAAATAAAAATGTTATATCGCCTGCGCCTTTTTTATAACATGACATTATTTGATTGTCTACACGGCAGCGAAACACAGTGTAACCCGCTATAGACGGTTTGTTGCGGATTATTTCTTTGCCGTTTAAAAAAGCTTCTTTCATTAAACTGACATCTCATGCGCCGTATCCACAATACGGCTAATATCCGGCTTTATATTATCCCCGCAATCTTTCAGGCATACCAGGTATTCTATATTGCCCTTCGGACCTTTTATAGGGCTGAAATCAACGCCGCGTATGCATAATCCTTTGTTTCGCGAAAACTCAAGTATAGATTCTATCACCTCAATGTGCGCCTGTTTATCCCGCACAACGCCCCTTTTGCCTATGCTGCCACGGCCTGCCTCAAACTGCGGTTTTATAAGCGCCACTATTGTAAAAGGAGGCGATAAAATCTCCGCCGCCGCCGGCAGTATAAGCTTTAACGAAATAAAAGACACGTCGATGCATGAGAAATTTATCGGCCTGTCAAACATATCCCGCGTCAAAAAACGCGCGTTTTGCCGTTCCATAACGCACACCCTTTTATCCTGCCGAAGACTCCACGAAAGCTGTCCGTAGCCTACGTCTACGGCGTAAACGTATTCAACGCCGTTTTTTAGCATACAGTCGGTAAAGCCTCCCGCGGACGCGCCAATATCAATCGCGGTTTTGCCTTTAATATCAAGATTAAACGCGTCAAGCGCCTTCTGAAGTTTCCTGCCGCCGCGACTGGCGAATTCATTCGACTGCTTAACGGATACCACCGCGCCCTCCGGCACAATACAAGACGGTTTAGCGCATTTTATACCGTTTATCGATACTAACCCCGCCATAACAAGAACACGCGCTTTTTCGCGGCTGGGCGCAAGCCCCTTTTCCGGTAAATATATGTCCACGCGCTTTTTCACTGTTTGGGTTCCCGTAAAAAAAACGACAGCATATATGACACGCTGCCGACTATTTTTTTGTTGTTTCTTATAGCGAAAGATTTGCCCGCGGCTTTGCCCGCCACGGTTACGGCCGCTATTATGCTCGATACGGCAATGGTATATATTATCTCCGCCGCGCTTTTGGCGTCCACAGCCAGCTTAACGGCAACCGTTACGCCGGCGGCGCCGCTTACTATGCCGCAAACATCGCCTATAACGTCGCCGCAGATGTTAGAGACTATATCTGCGTTTTGCAGCAGGCGCAATGCTTTTTTCGCTTTTTTTATCTTTTTTGACGCCATAGAAATAAACGGCTTATGGTCGCACGTCGCAAACGCTATTCCTATAATATCCGTTAATATGCCTATAAGTATTATAACCAATATAATAAAAACCGCCACCGGAATCGAAAGCGATTTCGTCAGCGTTTCCGTAATAACGCTTATGCCCGCGGTAAGTATAAGCGTAAGTATAAACACCTTTATCACCCAAGAAAAAGAACGTTTTTTAATCTGTTGTTTTGTCAAAAGTTATACCCCGAATGCCGCAGTAAAAATAAAAAACGGTGGTGATATCTTGGATAAACCTTGCGTCTTAAGGTCCAGTAGGATTTCCCTTCGGAGATACTCTCCGTCGCCGGAAAAGCGGTTTCCCTTTAAACCCCAAAATGCCCCGTCGCCGGTAACATGACTGGATTGCCGTTTAGACAACACTATAATCTCCAAAATATCTTGAGGAGGTGCAATAGAATATGAAAATGCCTATTTTACCGGCGTTTTCGCGTCCGCGCGCCAAATATTCTATTACACCCCCGCATACAGTCTAGGAGTTTTCCTCGACAGCACTTAACCGGCTTCTAGCCTCTTTTGCCATGCGGGTTTCTTGCAGCAATCGTCCTTTCCGCGCGTGGCCTTTGCGAAAAAAGGCGTGTTCTGCAATAACACCCCGCAAAACTCAAGGCAGGCTACACTGTACACAGCTTTCGCCGCATTACAGGTTTCTACCCCAAGTAGTAAAAAAGCTTTACCTGCTTGGGTCTCCACGGAAGCAGGGTCAACGCCCACATGCCATTGCGGATCGCCCCACAACCTTAACTTCCAGCATCAGCCCCCGACTGGGCGTCAGCAGCCAACACCAGAAACTTCATCGCTGTGCCCTTAAACGGATTTTTAGCCCCGTCTTCGAAACCGTCGTACCGACTAGAATACTGCACCACCAAAAGCGATTATACAATAAAGCGCGCTGTTTATCAATATATATAAGAAAATTGTTAATGCGTTCACAATTTATTGCTTTTTCATATCGGCGGCTTCCAGCTTATATTCTTTTAATATGGCGGAACGGACCGCGTCAAAAACATCTTTGTTTTCTTTGATGTAAAGCCGCGCGTTATCCTTTCCCTGGCCTATTCTCGTATCGTTATAGGAAAACCATGAGCCCGACTTTTTAATAATGCCCGCTTCCACGCCCAAAGAAAGCACGCTGCTTTCGGCGGATATGCCCTCACCGTAGTATATATCAAATTCCGCGGTTTTAAACGGCGGAGCCACTTTGTTTTTTGCGACTTTAATGCGCGTTTTATTGCCTATAATCTCATCGCCGCTCTTTATGGTCTCCACCCTGCGCACATCCAGTCTTACCGAAGAATAAAATTTAAGCGCCCTTCCGCCCGGAGTGGTTTCGGGGCTTCCGAACATAACGCCCACCTTTTCTCTAAGCTGGTTGATAAACACCGCGATGGTATTCGATTTGCTTACAATACCCGCGAGCTTGCGCAGCGCCTGAGACATAAGCCTTGCCTGCAGCCCGACGTGAGACTGCCCCATCTCGCCGTCAATTTCCGCCTTGGGCACAAGAGCCGCAACCGAGTCTATAATAATAATGTCAATCGCTCCGCTTCGAACAAGCGCCTCGGTTATATCAAGCGCCTGCTCCCCCGTATCCGGCTGCGAGACATAAAGATTGTCCGTGTCCACGCCGAGGTTTTTGGCGTACATGGGGTCAAGCGCGTGTTCCGCGTCGACAAACGCCGCCGCCCCGCCTCTTTTTTGCGCCTCCGCCACCATATGCAGCGCGACGGTGGTTTTGCCGGACGATTCCGGTCCGTATATTTCTATGATGCGCCCGCGCGGAACGCCGCCGACGCCCAAAGCTATATCAAGCTCCAAGCACCCCGTGGGTATCGTTGAAACAGGCACGCTGGCCGCGTCCCCCAGCTTCATTACGCTGCCTTTTCCAAACTGCTTCTCTATTTGCGTCAGCGCCATCTCCAGCGCTTTTTGCTTCTCGGACGACATAAACCCCTCCTAAATTATGTTTATACCGGCGGCGCGCCGCCGCCGTAAAATACGGTTACACAAGCTCTTTTAATATATCTTTGTTGGCCGTAAAATAGTGTACGCATGAAAGAACCGACAGCGCCGTCGCCGCGCACATAAGCGCAATACCGGCGTACAAAAGCCATGGCTCAAAAAAAGTTCCCGTAAAAATACCGTTCTGCATAAGAACCACGGTTATCGCGACAATCTGCACAACGGTTTTCACCTTGCCGAACATATCCGCCGCGAGCACCTTGCCCCCCGCCGCGGCCAGCAGCCTTAAACCGCTTATTATAAACTCTCTGCCTACCATAATGATAACAAGCGGCACAAACAAAACCTTAAACCAGCCCGTAAACGTATTTTCTGACGCCAGCATTATAAGCGCGCTGCACACAAGCAGCTTGTCCGCTATAGGGTCGACAAGCTTTCCGAAGTTTGTCACTATGCCCCGACGCCGCGCGAGCCTGCCGTCAAAAAGATCCGTAAGCGAAGCCGCTATAAAAACCAGCGCCGCGAAATGCTGGCTGAAAGGTATTTCAATATAAAAAAACGCTATAAAAATCGGTATCAGTGCAACCCTTATCAATGTTAGTTTGTTAGCTATGTTCATTTATATTACTCCTATTAAATCATAATCATCGGTGTCTTTTATAAGCACATCACGAAAACTGCCCCGCGTCAAGTGTTTTTTTGTATTTATAAGCACCTGCCCGTCAACGTCGGGCGCCTGCCGCTGTGTTCTTCCTATAAACGTTTCGCCGTCGCGCCCGTCGATAAGCACTTTTACCTTTTTTCCTTTCTGCTCCGCGCAGACGCTTCGCGATATTTTTGCCTGAAGAGACATAACCATATCGCGGCGGCGCGTTATCTCATCCGCTTTAATCCGCCCGCGCATTTTCGCGGCGGGCGTGCCCTCCTCCGCGGAATAGCAAAAAACCCCAAGATTCTCGAACCGCAGTTTTTCAACGTATTCGAGAAGCTTTTCAAAATCGCTTTCCGTCTCTCCGGGGAAACCGGTTATAAGCGACGTTCTAAGCGCAAAACCGGCGTCGTGCAGCCGGTTTACAAGATTGGCGGCGGCCTCGCCCGTGTGCCGCCTGTTCATGCGGCGCAGCACATTGTCCGAAAAATGCTGTATGGGCATATCAATATACCGGCATACGCAGCTTTTTTGCAGCATTGTTGTTATAAGCTTATCCGATATGCCCTCCGGATAACAGTACATCAGCCTCAGCCATCCGTCCCGCATAATATCTGCCGCCTCCGCGACAAGCTTTGGCAGCATAAGCTCGCCCAAATCCTCGCCGTACCTTGTGGTATCCTGCGCTATCAGTATCGCCTCCCGCACGCCGGATTCGCGTAAAAAACAAATCTCGTCAAGCACGCTTTTAAGACCGCGGCTTTTGTGCGGACCGCGTATCATAGGTATGGCGCAGTAACTGCAGCGGTTGGAGCATCCGTCCGATATGCGCACATATGCCGTATGCGCCGGCGTTGTAAGCACCCTGCCCGAAAGCTGACCGTCAACGCGCTCGCGGCAGACGTATTTTTCGCCGCTAAGCGCCGCGTTTACAGCCTCATTAAGGCGGCTGTACGCGGAAACCCCAAGAAACGCGTCAACCTCGGGCATCTGCTTTTTAAGCTTCGACGCGTACCTTTGGGCAAGGCAGCCCGTTACTATAAGCGCCTTTTTGCCCGTCCGCTTATATTGCGCCATTTCCAATATGGCGTCTATCGATTCGCGTTTGGCGTCTTCTATAAACCCGCATGTATTGACTATTATAACATCGGCGTCCTTTGGCTTATCGGTAAGCGCGGCGTTGTTTTTAAGAAGCATATAAAGCATATGCTCGGTATCAACCCTGTTTTTATCGCAGCCGAGTGATACCATGTATATAAGCCTTTTATTCTCCGAACATTTCATTAAACATATCCCATGTTATAAGCACATTGCGTGCTTTGCTGCCCTCGAAAGGGCTTACTATTTTCCGCTGTTCCATTTCGTCCACAAGCCTTGCCGCCCTAGCATAACCGACACGCAGCCGCCGCTGCAGCATCGATATGGAGGCTTGACCGTATTCTAACACTATTTCCACAGCCCGCGGCAGAAGCTCGTCAAAATCCCCTTCCGCGGCGTTATCGGAATAAGCGGAATTTATATCCGAAATTATCTCCTCGTCGAAACCGCTGCCCTCGCCGCCGCGCGACACGTATTCCGTTACGGCCTCTATATCCGCGTCGGATACGAAACAGCCCTGAAGCCTGACCGGCTTAGGAGCGCCCGAGGGGTGGTACAGCATATCGCCGTTGCCGAGCAGTTTCTCCGCCCCGTTCTGGTCGAGTATCGTCCTCGAATCCACTCCGGAGTTCACCTTAAACGCTATGCGCGACGATATGTTCGCTTTAATTATGCCCGTTATGACATTAACGGACGGACGCTGCGTAGCCACTATAAGATGTATTCCGGCGGCGCGTCCAAGCTGCGCAATGCGGCATATAGCGTCTTCCACCTCGCGCGGGGCGGCCATCATAAGCTCCGAGAGCTCGTCTATTATAACAACTATGCGCGGCAGCTTTTCTTCCGCGGCGTTATTATAACGCGTAAGGTCCCGCGCCCCCGATTCCGCGAAAAGCTTATAGCGCGAGGCCATTTCGCTTACCGCCCAGTTAAGCGCGCTCGCCGCTTTTTTAGGGTCTGTCACCACCGGCACCAGCAGATGAGGTATGTTTTTAAATATAGAAAGCTCAACCACTTTAGGGTCTATCATTACCAGTTTTAAATCATCGGGCGTGGCTTTGAACAAAAGGCTTGTTATAAGAGCGTTAATGCATACCGATTTGCCGGCGCCCGTTTCACCGGCGATAAGTATATGCGGCATTTTTATTATATCAACATAATAGTTTTTGCCCGAAATATCTTTGCCCAGCGCGAATGTCAAAGGAGACGGCGCGTTTTTAAATTCGCACGACTCCAGCAAAGGGCGCAAATGCACGAACGTCACGTTAGAGTTGGGCACCTCTATGCCCACGGCGGCTTTGCCCGGAATAGGCGCTTCTATTTTTACGGAACGCGCCGCCAGGCTTAAGGATATGTCGTTCTCAAGCTCCTTTATGCGTTTTACGCGAACGCCGGGCGCAGGCCTTAGCTCGTATCTTGTGACCACCGGACCTTTTACAATATGCGTAACCTCCGCCTCAACGCCGAAGTTGGCTAAAGTTTCTTCTATAAGCAGAGCGTTTTTCTTCTGCTCGTCCATGTTGCCGGCGCTTCTGCGGTCGGCGGTTTTTGTAAGCAGAGAAATTGACGGCAGAGCGTAATTTCGCCTTACGCGCAAACGCGAGGCCTGGGCCGATATGCTTTCTTCTTCTTGTGTTTCTAACCCGTATGAATCGGGAACCGGAAGGCTTTCCGCTTTCGCGGGCACGTCCTCAAATATCTCATCGTCAAGGTAAGAAGACTTTTTGCGGCGGCGCATGAAGCTGTGCGTTCCGAGTATATCCGGCTCGCCGGGGTCTTTTTGCGAATCCTCAGCCAAAATATTCGCCATATCAAGGCTGCGGCTTTTACGCGCAGCCGCGCTCTCTATGGCCTTCTCCACCGTGCGCTTGCCCGCCCGCGCAACGTCCTGTCCCATTTTTTTTAGAGAAAGATTGGTAAGTACCAGCACCGAAACAAGAGCCGTGGTGACAAAAAGTATTATGCATCCGGCATAGCCTATAAGCAGATAAAAAGGGTATACTAGCAGGCAGCCGGCAGCTCCCGCTCCGGCGGTGTTTGTTTGGCCAATAAAATATGAGTATTCGACATATGAAAAAAAACCGTCTTTGTAAACTATATCGGGAAGCGCGAGAGTATGCGCAAAAGATACAAGAGACACCGCAAGCGTTATAATCAGCGCCACCTTGCCTTTGTTTACTTTTTTGCTGCGTGCGGCTATTATCATACCGCCTATTATAATAAAAACAAAAGGCGCGGCATACGCGACAAGACCGAAAAGACCCAGAAGCGCTTCGTACACCGCGCCCCCGAGCAGGCCTGTATCAGTTTTTATAAAAACGCAAATCCCTATAAAAACGCCGGCCGCTATAAAAACAATACCGGCGGCTTCACCCAAATGCTTTTTGCGCGGCTGCGTTCTTTTTTTGCCTTTCGGCATAGGCCTCACCCCGATAAGTATTATACCATACCAAGGGAATTATACAATCTTTCGGTTGCGCCGAAGCTTACCGATAAGGGCGGGGCGTAATCGCTAAAGCTTTTTATTCTTAAATTATTATATTATATAATGCCGGTATCCTTTACAAGTTCTTCTATTTTAGCCATAGCTTTTTTAAAAGTGCCCACTTCGTCAATAAGCCCGCACTCAACCGCTTCTTTGCCCACAAGCACGGTGCCGCAATCGTTTGCCATCTCGCCCGTCTGCATCATAAGCCGGCGGTAAACCTCGGGGCTTATTCTGCTGTGGCCGCATACGAAATCTATTATGCGCTGCTGCATCTTATTGAAAAAATCAAAAGTTTGGGGAACGCCTATTATAACGCCGCTCATGCGTATGGGATGCACCGTCATGCTTGCCGTAGGTGAAATTATAGAGTGGCGCGCCGAAACGGCGAGAGTTAAGCCTATGCTGTGCCCGCCGCCCAAAATAAGAGAAACCGAGGGTTTGCTCATTCCCGAAATCATCTCCGCCAAAGCAAGCCCCGCTTCCACATCGCCGCCGACGGTGTTAATAAGCAGCACAAACCCTTTTATATTTTTGTTCTGCTCTATAGCGACAAGCTGCGGCAGTATATGCTCGTATTTTGTCGCTTTGTTCTGCGGCGGCAGATTCAGATGCCCTTCAATTTGTCCTATAATGCTTAACACATATATGGGAGATTGCTCAAGAGGCGCGCCGAATTCTATTATTTCCGCGCCCTTTTTGGCATCCGGCTTGGTATCTTTTTCGCTAAGCTTGGCTGTTTCTTTATCTTGCTGCATGACCGCCCCTTTTTTCTAGTTATTATTTTCTGTTGGGGCAAAGTTTATCCGTTATCTTGGTTCAAGCATTAAAGGCTCCGCCTGCCGCCCGTCAAGTGCGAGTTTTGCCGCGCTAACAATACCGCCCATGTCCGCGACGACCGAGGCGCGTTTTTTAACGCTGTCGTCCTGGCGGTACGGCACTAAAAAAATATTGCGCGTATTGAGCAGCAGCCCCATGTTTTTCGCGTTGGCCGCAAGCGCGTCGTTTGTTGATACCGCAACGAGCACAGGCCTTGAATTTCTAAGATGTGATTTCGCGGCGAGCAGAACGGGCGTGTCCGTTATGCCAAGCGCTAATTTCGCGAGCGAGTTTCCGGTGCAAGGCGCTATAATAACCAAATCAAGCAGCTTTTTAGGACCAATAGGCTCCGCTTTAACTATATCGTCAATAATATCATGCCCCGTCGTTTCTATTAAAAACTGTTTAAAATCTTTCACCTTAAAAAAACGCGTGTCGTTATTCGCCGCATTGTACGAAAGAATAGGCGTTACATCCGCCCCCAGCTTAACCAGTTCCTCTATAACGGGCATAACAAGCGTAAACGTACAAAACGAGCCTGTGATTGCGAACCCTATTCTTTTGCCGTCAAGGTCCATCTTTCTCCTCCCTTTCAAACACATTAAGCATCGCGAGCGCCGCCGAAACGGGGAAATACCGTCCCGGAAGCCCCTGCTCTAAATATACGCAAGCTCCCGTACTTTTTGCGGCTTTTATATCCGTGCCGTACGGCGGAGACGCAAGCTCAATATATTGCGCGCCGCCGCGCAGAGAGGAAAAATCCTCGGCGTCAATCACATTAGCGGGAACCGTATTCCAAATAACATCCGCCGTAAAAAACACATCCGCAATATCGCGCGTGTACATCGCGTTATACCCGTCGGCCTTTATTAATTCCACGTCGCAGTCTTTTCTTGCCGTCGCCGTAACTTTTGCGCAATGAGCCGCCAGAAGACGGCACAAAAGCCTGCCTATGCGTCCGTAGCCTACCACCGCGCAATGCGTATCGCAAAGCGCCGAGTACGACTGCTTTAAATAGGCGCAAACCGCCGCCTGAGCGGTAAGCAGAGCGTTTCGCACAAGAAAAGCGTCGTCCGCCAGCAAATCAAAATATTTTATATTACCGCCGAAAGCTTCTTTTACGGTATCGTCGCACCCGCCCAGAACATATTTGCAGTCCGGATATGCGCAAACAACGCTTTTAAGCTCAATCGGCTGTTTTGCGTACGGCGCTTTTATGTAACCGTCCGGCAGCAAACATGGAACGGGCAAAAAAAGATAATCAGGTTCTTTTATTATCTCGTCTTTTAAACCGAGCTTTTCAAAACCTTTTATTCCTACGATATATCCTTTGCGTTTGAGCATGGCGGAAAGCTCAGTCTGCCGCCTGTCTCCGCCGACAATGAGTATTTTTTTCATGCTGCCGCCTCCCCCCGCGTATACGCTATACTATGCGCCGTTTTAAACATGGGTGAATACGCGAAAAAAAAGCGAGGCGCGCGCCCCGCTTTTATCTCTTAAACTGTTTGTCGTTATTTTTCCTGTATTGCCGCCTGCGCAGCCGCGAGCCGCGCTATAGGCACGCGGAAAGGCGAGCATGATACGTAATTCAAGCCTAAGTCGTGACAGAACTTAACCGAGCTGGCTTCACCGCCGTGCTCTCCGCATATGCCAAGCTTAATGTCAGGCCGCGTTTTCCTGCCTAATTCCACAGCCATTTTCATAAGCTTGCCAACGCCTGTTTGGTCTATCCTCGCAAACGGGTCGGACTCGTATATCTTTTTGCTGTAATAATCGTCAAGGAACTTGCCGGCGTCGTCACGCGAGAAACCGAACGTCATCTGAGTTAAATCGTTTGTGCCGAAAGAGAAAAATTCCGCTTCTTTGGCAATCTCGTCCGCCGTCAGCGTAGCCCTTGGAACCTCTATCATAGTGCCTACGAGGTAATCCACTTTAACGCCGGTTTCGCTTATAACCTGCTCCGCCGTCTTTACAACCACGTCTTTGACATACTTTAACTCTTTCACCTCGCCCACAAGCGGTATCATAATCTCGGGGCGTATGTTTAAGCCTTTTTCTTTTGAGACCTCTGTAGCGGCCTCTATTATAGCGCGGGTCTGCATCTCCGCAATTTCGGGATATGTAACGGCAAGACGGCAGCCTCTGTGACCCAGCATGGGGTTAAACTCGTGCAGGCTTGTTATAGTCGCCTGAAGCTCTTCCACCGGTATTATCATCTCTTTGGCGAGCTTTTTGATATCCTCTTCGTTATGCGGAAGGAACTCGTGCAAAGGCGGATCAAGCAGCCGGATTGTTACGGGCAGCTCTCCCATCGCCTCGTAAATGCCCTTGAAATCTTTTTTCTGAATAGGCAAAAGCTTGGCGAGCGCGCGGACGCGCTGGCTCTGGTTTTTGGATACTATCATCTCGCGCATAGCGGGTATGCGGTCTTCCTCAAAGAACATATGCTCCGTTCTGCAAAGGCCTATGCCTTCCGCACCAAAGTCTATGGCCTGCGCCGCGTCTTTAGGCGTGTCGGCGTTTGTCCGAACTTTAAGCGTTCTTACTTCGTCAGTCCACCCCATGATGATGCCAAAATCACCCGTAAGCTCGGCGGGAAGCGTTTGTATAAGCTCTCCGTACACCTGGCCTGTTGAGCCGTCAAGAGAAATGTAATCCCCTTCATTGTATATTTTGCCGCCGGCTGCCATTGTTTTTGCTTTTTCGGATATGGTAATTTCGCCGCAGCCCGCGACGCAGCACGTGCCCATGCCTCTCGCGACAACCGCCGCGTGAGACGTCATTCCTCCGCGCGAGGTTAATATGCCGTTGGCGGCGTACATGCCCTCTATATCCTCCGGCGATGTCTCAAGCCTTACCAGTATAACCTCATCGCCCGCCTCGGCAGCCTCGACGGCGGCTTCCGCCGTAAAGTATATTTTGCCGCAGGCCGCTCCGGGAGACGCCGCGAGGCCCCTGGCAACCGGATTGGCGTTTTTGAGCGCTTTAGGGTCGAACGTCGGGTGCAGAAGCGAATCAAGCGCTTTGGGGTCTATCTTTAGAAGCGCCTCTTCTTTTGACAGCTTGCCTTCGTTTACCAAATCGACGGCTATTTTCAAAGCTGCCGCCGCGGTGCGCTTTCCGTTTCTGGTCTGGAGCATGTAAAGGACGCCCTTTTCGATTGTAAACTCCATATCCTGCATATCGCGGTAATGGTCTTCAAGTTTTTTTGCCGTACCCGCGAACTGTTCGTAAATCTTTGGCATTGTTTCTTTAAGCTCGCTTATAGGCCTTGGCGTGCGTATGCCCGCCACAACGTCTTCGCCCTGCGCGTCCATAAGGAATTCGCCGTAAAGCTTTTTCTCGCCCGTAGCGGGGTTTCGCGTGAATGCGACGCCCGTTCCCGAATCGCTTCCCATGTTTCCGAACACCATGAGCTGAACATTAACGGCCGTTCCCCAATCACCGGGTATGTCGTTCATGCGGCGGTATACTATTGCGCGCGGGTTGTCCCACGAGCGGAAAACAGCCTGCACCGATTCGAGAAGCTGCGTTTTAGGATCCTGCGGGAAATCCGAACCATGCTCTTTCGCGTAAAGCTCTTTAAAAAGTTTTACCACGGTCTTTAAGTTTTCCGCCGTCAAATCGGCGTCGCTTTTCGCCCCGTTTTTCTCTTTGATATCATCGAGTATATCTTCGAACTTTGCCTTGGAAATATCCATAACGACATCCGAAAACATCTGTATAAAGCGGCGGTAGCTGTCGTACGCGAACCTTTCGTTGCCCGTAAGCTTTGCCAGCCCTTCAACGGCCAAATCGCTAAGGCCTAAGTTTAATATCGTATCCATCATTCCCGGCATGGACGCGCGCGCTCCCGAGCGCACCGAAACAAGCAAAGGGTTAGCCGGATCGCCGAACTTTTTGCCGCTGATTTTTTCAATCTTCGCGAGCGCTTCAAACACTTGCTCCACTATTTCGCCGGCAATCGTTTTGCCGTCTTCGTAATAGCGTGTGCAGGCTTCGGTAGAGACCGTAAAACCCTGGGGAACGGGCAGCCCGAGCCCCGTCATTTCCGCAAGGTTAGCCCCCTTGCCGCCAAGAAGGTTTTTCATTGCCGCGTTGCCTTCATTAAAAAGATAAACATACTTTTTTGACATCCCATTACTCCTTATTTATATATATTTTAAAAATTTTTTTAAAAAATCAACCAGAAAAAATTATACCCCATATAAGGCGCTTATACAAGTGCGGATATGCCGGCGGTCTGCGTTAATCACCGTTTATTAAATTGACAAAGCGTCCGCTTTAACGATACAATTCCTACAAATAAACAAAGGAGCAGCGCTTTATGCCAAAAAAAAATGTGAACGCGCATTCTTATAAGACGTTTAAGAACGCGGCGTATGTTATTGCGCTTGTGATTATAATATGCGCCGTGCTTTATTTTGCGCTTGACACAAGTGAACAAAGCGGTTTATCCCCCTCGGACGGCGACGGCGGCACACAACTTGAGATTATGATAATGGACGTAGGGCAGGGCGACTGCATACTTGTTGTTTTTGAAACCGGAGAAACAATGCTTATAGACGCGAGCACTAAATCGAG
This sequence comes from uncultured Christensenellaceae bacterium, assembly GCA_964586785.1. Lineage (GTDB taxonomy): Bacteria > Bacillota > Clostridia > Christensenellales > SZUA-584 > SZUA-584. The sequence continues at coordinate 40,080 of CAZPHS010000001.1, read as the reverse complement.
CGCGGAAACCATTATAAACCGGCTTGATTCGCGGGGCATCGAAAAAATAGATATAATGGTCGCCACTCACCCGCACGCCGACCATATAGGCGGCATGGAGGATATAGTTATGCGCTATGATATAGGCGTTATATACATGCCCGATATGCAAAGCTCCTCTAAAACCTATAAAGAGCTTATTGCCGCGATAGACGGGAAAGGCATTCCTGTTACGGAAGCGTACGCCGGACTTGACTTTACGTTAGGCCCGTCGCTTTGCACAATAGTCTCTCCCCAAAAAGACGCGAACAAGGACGCGAACAACGAGAGCATAGTTATATTTCTTGATTACGGTGAAACCGATTTTCTTTTTACCGGCGATGTTGAGGCGTGGGGCGAGGCCGCCATACTAAGCGCCGGATACATAATAGACGCGGATGTTTTAAAGGTTGCCCACCACGGCTCGCGCAGCGGCACAACCGAAGAGTTTTTAACGGCCGTGTCTCCGGAATACGCCGTTATAAGCTGCGGCGCGGGCAACAAATACGGCCATCCCCACGAGGAAACATTGGAGCTGCTGCGCCGGTACGGCGTAAAAACCTACCGCACCGATATTTCGGGCGATATAGTGTTCTTTGCCGACGGGCGGGAGCTTAATTTAGCCGACGCGGGGTAAAACAGCGCCTTATTACGGTAATAAATTAAGGCGGCGTCCGGTTTTACCCGTTCACCGCCTTTTGTTTACATCTTGTTTTTGTCTCCTATTGTTACGGTGGTTATGTATTCCTGCCCCGACCGCCAAACCGTAACATTCAGCTTATCGCCCACCTTCTTGCCGCCTATAACGTCAAGAAGCGCTTGTATCGTCTCCGTCTGCGTGCCGTCCGCGACAAGTATTATATCGCCCGGCGCAATTCTGGCATGATCGGCAGGTCCGTCCTTTATAACCGTAACAACGGTTACTCCGAGAGGCGCTTCACCAATCGGGTTGTACAGCCCCGTTGTATCCACAACACATTCTATGCCGATAAACGGCCGCGGTACGCTTCCCGTGGCTATAAGCTGCTGTATTATGGGCATAGCGGTCGAGATGGGTATGGCGTATCCTAAACCCTCCGAGCCTATAGGCAAACCGTATTCGTTAAACCCCGCGTGGGTGCTTTTTAAAGTGTTTATGCCTATAACCCGCGCGTTCATATCTACCAGCGGACCGCCGCTGTTTCCGGGATTAAACGCCGCGTCCGTCTGTATGTATTTTAGGCTGAAACCTGTCAATTCACGGTTTAATCCGCTTATTATTCCGGACGTAACGCTTCCGGCGTTCTCGCCCAGCGGATTGCCTATGGCTATAACCTTCTCGCCGACTTCAAGAGCGTCCGAATCTCCCAGAGGCGCCGCCGTCAGCCCCTGCGCCTCAATTTTAATTACCGCCAAATCCGAATCCGAGTCAAAGCCTATAAGCTTCGCTCTGTACACCGTTCCTTCGTACAATGTTACGTCTATATAGTCGCCCTCAGAAATAACGTGATAATTGGTAACTATATATCCGTCCGGCTTTATTATAAATCCGGAGCCGGAGCTGATTACAACTTCTCTTGTCTGCCTTCCCACTCTTTTGTCGGCGCTGGTGGAAATCCCTACAACGGTCGGCCCCACCGTTTTTGCTATCTGCACAAACTCGCCTTTAGCCGAAGGATAAATCTGGGGCGCAGGCCCGCCTATCTGTGGCATTTCAGGCGCAGGCTGCGTATTAAGCTCCGGCGTGGGCGACGGCCGATCGCCCGCCTCCCCGAACAGATGCCGCGATATCTTATCAACATTAGGCGCCACAACCAGCGTTCCAAAAACCGTACCGCCCAACAGGCACACAATAAGCATTAAAGCGACAAAAACGCGTATGCCACGCTTTTTCTTGCGCGGCGGCTTGTCAAAGCGCATATTGTTATACTGCGGATACAGTTTTAAATCGTTATTCTCCGGCGTGTTTTGCGCCGGTTCCAAACTTTCCTCCGCGCGCGATTCGCCTTCCGTCGTATCTTCCGGCATTTTTTCATTGTCCATAACGCATCCTCCAACTGTTTTTATTGTATCAATCATTCCCGCGCAAGCTTTTTTGCGGGTAAACGGCTTATTTTCGTTTCGGCAGGGCGCGCGTGAGCGTGAAAGTAAATGTCGCTCCGCTGCCCCTGGTTGACTCAAAGCTTATCTTCTCGCCGTGCTGCGCTATTATGCGCTTCACTATAGATAAACCTATACCGGTGCCCGGGGTCGCCTTGCTGTGGGATTTATCCACTTTGAAGAAACGCTCAAATATAAACGGCTGGTCTTCGGCCGGTATGCCCACTCCGGTATCGGAGACGCTTATTTTTACCTTATTGCCCTCAACGCGGGTCCAAACGGAAATCTGCCCCCCGTCGAGAGAAAATTTTACGGCGTTATCGACAAGGTTCGTTATCACCTGGGATATGCGGTCCTCATCCGCCCATACAAACAGCTTGTCTTCCCCTATTCCAAGGCTTACCTGTAAATGTTTTTCTTCTATGCGCTGTTCAAACATCAATATGCAGCGCCTTAAAAGCTCGTTAACGTCAAACTCGCTGTATTCCACCGGAAATTTGCCGGACTCTATTTTAGCGAGGCTTAAAAGGTCTGATATCAGCATATTCATGCGCTTTGTTTCTGTAAGAACAATCTCTAAATATTTGTCCCTTTCGCTCTCCTCTATGGCGCGGTCGAGCATACCCTGTATAAAACCCTGCACCGACGCGAGCGGCGTTCGCAATTCATGCGAAACATTGGCAATGAAAGTGTTTCTTAACCCTTCCTGTATTTTAAGCTCTTCGGCCATTTTATTGAACGATACGGCAAGCTCGCCTATCTCGTCGTTAGTGGTCGGCTTAACTCGCCAGTCAAGGTTGCCGCGCGCCAATTCCTTCGCGCCGGCGGAAATATCCTTTACAGGCCGCACTATGTAACGGGACAGCACAAAAGCAAGCGCGAACGCGAACGCCACGGAAATAACTAAAGGCAGCAAAACCTCGCGGAATATAGTGCTTATGCCAAGCTCAACCGCCTCGACCTCTTTGTTCACCACAATAGCGCCTATAATGTTGTCTCCCGCCGTCATGGGCAGCGCGACGGACATAACGCTTCCCTTAAACGAGCCGTCCATATTGGAAACCTGTTTAATTATCATACCCTGCTGAGTCTCGCGCAGAATATCTTTGGTAACCACCGAAGAAAACTTCTCGTTTATGCTGCATTTTTTATCGGGGTCGGCCACCATGTAAACATGATTTAAGCTTGAGCTTAAAAGCCATATAACAACATTTTCGTCCTGCGCTTTCCGCGTAAGCTTTACGCAAAATTGCATATCGGTAATATTTCCGTTGAAAAAATCGGCGTTCCATTCGTTAATCTCATAAGCTTTTATTACCATGGCGTCCATCTGCGCGTCAATATACTGGCTTTTAAGCATTTCAAAGAAAATGCCGCCTAAAAGAGAAAACGCCATAAGTATGACAATCAAATATACAATAAGTATTCGCGCGAATAATGTTTTAACCATTACCTGGCCTCAAATTTGTATCCTACTCCCCATACCGTTTTTATTTCCCAGGGGTTATCGGGGTCGTAAAGCTTTTTGCGCAGGCGTTTTATGTGAACGTCGACGGTTCGCGAATCGCCGAAGAACTCAAAATTCCACACCTGCTGCAAAAGCTGTTCACGCGTGTAAACCTTGTTAGGATGCGAAGCGAGAAAATACAGCAGCTCTATTTCTTTAGGAGGCATCTCCACTTTTTCGCCCCTGTATTCAACCGAATAATTGGAAATGTCAATAATAAGCTTATCGTATGAGATTTTGCGGTTCTCCTCTTCCTCCTGTTTGCCCGCGCGCCTTATAACCGCTTTAACGCGCGCTAAAAACTCCTTCGGGTCGAACGGCTTTACTATATAATCATCCGCCCCAAGCTCTAGCCCCAACACTTTGTCAATCGTCTCCCCTTTTGCGGTAAGCATTATAACGGGCACGGCGCTGGTTTTGCGTATATGCCGCAGAAGCTCCCAGCCGTCCATGCGGGGCATCATTACGTCAAGAACTATAAGCGAAGGAACAGCCCTTCCAAACGCTTCCAAGCCTGCCTGCCCGTCGTAAGCCAGAGTTACACCATAACCTTCTTTTTTAAGGTATAACTTTATTACCTCGCATATATTTTTATCGTCGTCCACAACTAATATATCTTTTGGCATAGCGCACCTCTTATTTTAAGGCGTTTGTTCTTATAATTATAAACCCTGCCAATCATATTAACCATAAGAAATTGCCTTATTTCACCGAATATTCATAAATGTTTCATACTTCAATTACTTTTATGCCGTGTTTTTTAAGCAGGGCGCAGGCAACTCCGTCGCCTTTTTGCAGAACGCCCAAAAAGGTGCCGTCGTATATGCGTCCGCAGCCGCAGGAAGGGCTTTTAGACTTTAAATACGCGCGCTTAGCGCCGTGTTTTTTTGCTTCCTCAAGCATTTTCTGCGCGCCTTTTATAAACTCCCGCGTGCGATCGCTCCCGTCACGCCCCATAACGCGGGCGCGTCCGGCGAGAACATCGGCGCCGTCTCCGCCTGTAATTTCGGACGGACAGCGCGGCACTGCAAGCCGCGCGAGGGCTTCGGGGCAAACTATAGCGACAAGCCCTTCATCGTACAACTTTTTTATTGCCTTATCCTCGCTTGCCTCGCCGTTGTAGCGGCACCGTTTCCCCGCCAGGCACGCGCTTGCTATATCCATAAGTTTGCCGCTCCGTTTCTATTTAACAGTAACCACGGTTACTCCGTCCCCGCCTTCGCCGAACTGCCCCGTTCTTATGCTTTTAACGTGAACGTGCGTTTTCAAATAGTTCCGCAGCCCCGAGCGCAAAACGCCTGTGCCTTTACCGTGAATAAGCATAACCTCATTTTGCCGCGCCAAAAACACTTCGTCAAGATACCTGTCCGTTTCCATAACGGCCTCGTCAAGCGTCATGCCGCGCAGATCAAAAGACATACCGGGCGATAACGCGGCGCCGCGGCGCAACCCTCCTATGCTTTCGGTTTTCTTGGGCTGCGGAGCGGCTTCTATATCAAAAAGCGGCGCCTCAAGCTTAAGAGCGCCCGCCTGAACATAAACCTTGCCGTCCCGCGGCGGTTTTAAAACAACAGCGTCCACACCATGGCTTATAAGCCGAACGGTATCTCCCGCCGTTATGTCTTCTTCCTTTGTGCCGCTTTTAACCCTAGCCTTTTTTCTGAGGCTTGAGGCGGTTTTGTCAATTTTATCGTTGAGCGCTTTTCTGGAGGAGTTTATCTCTTCCTGTCGAAACGACTGCGCCTTTTTCAGCCCGTCAATAATTTCTTCGGCTTCGTACCGCGCCTCCCGCAATATATCGAGCGCCTGCTCGTTTGCCTTGTCAACAATACTTTGGGCTTTTTCCGCGGCTTTTTTAAGCCCCGTATCGCTTTTATCGCGTATGGACTGCGCGGCGCGCCTTAAGTCTTCCGCCTGGCGCTGTTTGCGCTCCGCCTGCTCCCTTCGTTTTTCGGCTTCGCCTATAAGCTGTTCAAACTTTACGGCTTCCTGAGACATATGCGCCCGCGCGCTGTCTATAATTCTCTCGTCAAGCCCAAGCTTTTTGGCGATTTCAAAGGCGTTGGATACGCCGGGCACTCCCATTATAAGCTGATAAGTGGGGCTTAGCGTTTTTAAGCTGAACGCCATGCACGCGTTTTTATAAACCGCGCTGCTCATAGCGAACGCTTTTATTTCGCTGTAATGGGTGGTCGCGAGCACTGTGCAGCCGCGTTCTTCAAGCTCTTTTAGAATCGCCGTCGCCAGAGCCGCGCCTTCCGCCGGGTCGGTGCCCGCGCCGAGTTCGTCCAGAAGCACCAAAGTGCCTTTGTCCGCGCACCGCACAATGCCGGTAATGTTGCTCATATGCGAAGAAAATGTGCTCAAACTCTGCTCTATGCTTTGCTCGTCGCCTATATCCGCGAATATTTTTGTGTACACCGGAAGAGCCGTTCCTTCGTCCGCGGGCACAAAAAGCCCGCTCTGCGCCATAAGGCACAAAAGCCCGACAAGCTTTAACGTAACCGTTTTGCCGCCCGTGTTAGGTCCGGTTATTATAAGCCCCCTGTCGCCTTCCTCTATAACCAGCGATACGGGAACAACATTTTTCGCGTCAATAAGCGGATGGCGGCCTTTTTTTATTTCAAGAGCGCCGTTATCGCTTAAATTCGGCGGCGACGCTTTCATAACGAAAGAAAGCCGCGCCTTGGCAAAAATCAAATCCAGTCCGGTCAGTATATTAAGATTGGCGGAAAGCTCCGACTGCTTTTCGCGCAGCTCTTCCGAAAACCCGTGCAGTATGCGCTCCGTCTCGGCGGCCTCCGAAAGCTCGAGCTCCCTTATGCGGTTGTTGGCTTCGACTACTTCCATAGGCTCTATAAAAAACGTCTGTCCGCTTGAAGACTGGTCGTGTACCAGGCCTTTTATTGAACGCTTATGCTCCTGTTTTACGGGCACAACATATCTGCCGCCCCTTGTTGTAACTATAGCGTCCTGCAGATACTCCTTATACTGAGGCAATCTTATTATGTTGTTTAATTTTTCGCGTATACCGTCGCCCTCGCGCAGTATTCGTCTCCTTATAGACGCAAGCTCCGCGGACGCGCAGTCCGCCAGCGTTGTTTCGTTTAAAACGGCGTTATCCAATTTCTCTATAAGCTTCTCGTCGTAAGCGAGAGCGTCCGCCATACTTAAAAGACGTTCCGCGCCGCAGTCCGCAAGCCCTTTTCTCGCCCGTCGCGCCGCCTTTTCCACGCTCAATACTCTAAGCAGCTCTTTGCACGCCAAATCCGCTCCGGCTTTTAAACGCATTATTTCCGCGGATATATCCTCAAACCCGCCTATAGGCGATGATGCCGAACGGGCGAGCACGCTTTGCGCCTCAAGCGTTTCGTCAATAAGCCTTTGCGCGTCGGCGGTTTTTGTCCGCGGCGTAAGCGAAAGGGCGGCGGCGCGTCCGCTTCCGGAGAGCGTTTCCGCCGCCAGCATGTTTAATATTTTGTCGTATTCGAGTTTCGCCAGTACTTTCTTATCCATTTATAATCCCCGAAATATATGCCGCGTTACAGCTGTCCTGCCGAATATTTTATGAACCCGTCAATAAGTTTTTGCATATTCTCCGCCGCCATACGGCCTGTCTTTATAACCTCATCGTGCGAAAGCGGGGTTTTGGCTATTCCTGCCGCCATATTGGTTATGCACGATATCGCCGCCGACTTAACGCCGGCGTGCGCCGCGGCTATTATTTCCGGCACCGTAGACATGCCGGCCGCGTCCGCGCCTAAAATACGCAGCGCTTTTATTTCCGCGGGCGTTTCGAACGAAGGTCCCTTCATCATGGCGTATACGCCGCTTTTAAGCCGCACGCCGTACTCCAAAGCCGCTTTTTCCAGCGCGAGGCACAAATCGCCGTCATACGCGCGCGATATATCCAAAAACCGCGGACCGAAGCTGTCAATATTCTTTCCTTCCAAGGGGTTTAGAAAAGTAAAATTAATATGGTCTCGTATAACCATTATATCACCCGGCGAAAAAGACTTGTTTATTCCGCCGGCAGCGTTTGTAAGAAGCAGTTTGTTTATACCGAGGCGTATAAGCGCGCGCAAGGGTATAACCGTCTCGGCGGCGGTATAGCCTTCGTAGCAATGAAAACGCCCCTGCATACAGACAATATCCGCCCCGTGCTTGCCGCCGAAAACAAGCCTGCCCTTATGCCCTTTAACCGTTGAGCGCGGAAACCCGTCTATGTCTTTGTAGCCGACAGCCTGCGCCCCGTCAACGGTGTCCGCGTAACCTCCAAGCCCGCTGCCCAGCACCACGCAAAGCTTAGGCCGTAATTTTACAACCGAGCGTATATACTCGCACGCGCCGTCTATTCTATTTTCCATTATTTCCTCCCGTTATAAGACCGTAGAACGATTTTCCGGATTTCCATCCTTCAAGCCCAAAAAAATCCGCTGCCGTTGCGGCAATATCCGCAAATGTTTCGCGCGTACCTATCGACGTATCAGGCGCAACCTTTTTTCCGTAAGCCAATACGGGAACGTACTCGCGGGAATGGTCGGTGCTTGGCGTTGTGGGGTCGCAGCCGTGGTCGGCGGTGAATATTATAATATCGTCACCGTTTAAAGCGCCAAGCAGTTCCGGCACTCTTTTATCAAACATCTCGAGAGCGTTTTTATACCCTTCCACATCGTTCCTGTGACCGTAAAGAGTATCAAAGTCAACCAGGTTGGTGAAAATAAGCCCGTCAAAGCTTTCGTTAATATATCGCACTGTCGCCGATATGCCGCTGTCGTTATCGGTGGTGTGGTTTATCTTTGTAAGCCCCACGCCCGCAAAAATATCCTCTATCTTGCCCACGCCCGCAACCTCAAGCCCCGCGGCTTTGGCCGCCGTCAATATGGTCTCTCCCGGTGGCTCGAACGAAAAATCGCGGCGGTTTTTTGTGCGAACGAAATTTTCCGGCTCTCCCGTAAAAGGACGCGCTATAACGCGCCCCACGCCCAAATCCCCGACAAGCAGCCGCCTAGCCGCGGCGCACGCAAAATACAGCTCGTCAAGGGGCACTATATCCTCATGCGCGGCAATCTGAAAAACGCTGTCGGCTGATGTATATACAATCAGCTTTCCGGTTTTTATATGCTTTTCCCCGAGCTGTTTTATTATTTCTGTCCCCGACGCCGCGAAATTGCCTATCGTACCGCGCCCTGCGGAGCGCTCGAAAGCTTTTATAAAATCCTCCGGAAAACCGTTATGGAATGTCGGAAACGGTTTATCGAGAATCAGTCCGGCAATTTCAAAATGCCCGCCTGTGGTATCCTTTCCGGGAAACTTTTCCGCGGCGCGTCCGTGCGCGCCCGTAACTTTGCCGCATGATTGGAGCGCCGTTATACGGCACAAGCCAAGCGCCGAAAGATTGGGAAGCGCTATGTCCGGATATGCCTTTATTATGCCGCCTAAAGTATCGGAGCCTTCGTCCCCGTAAAGCGCCGCGTCCGGCAGCGCGCCTATTCCCGCGCTGTCCATAACGACTATTATAAATTTTGCCATGGCGTTTCCTCCGCGTACTAATAATAACACAAATAACGGCGTTTTAATAAAATGAAATTAGAGTCGCTTAACTGTCCTGCATATCTTTTTGAGTGAGTATTTGAATATCTTTGTTTGAAAGCTTTGTTTTAGATAATAAATCGGGACGTTTACGCGCCGTCCGCTCCAACGACATACGGCGTCTGTAATCCGCAACTTTGGCGTGGTCGCCGGATATAAGCACATCGGGCACTTCCTCGCCGTCGAAAACCGCGGGGCGCGTATACTGCGGGTATTCAAGCAAACCGTCGGCGAACGAATCCCCCGCCGCCGATTCCCCGCACCCTAAAACGCCGCTCACATGACGCATACACGCGTCTATAAGCACCATGGCGGCAAGCTCTCCGCCGGTCAGCACATAGTCGCCCACCGATATTTCCATTTCTATGTGCCTGCGCAAAACGCGCTCGTCAATGCCCTCGTAGTGTCCGCAAAGAATATTCAGCGTACCGTACGCGGACAGCTGCACCGCAAGGCTGTGAGACAGCGGCCTGCCGGAGGGAGACATATAAATATTAAGCGCCGGAGAAACGCCGCGCCGCGAAATCTCGCGGAAACACGCGTCCACAGGCTCCGGCATAAGCACCATTCCGGCGCCGCCGCCGAAAGGATAATCGTCCGCCCTTTTGTGTTTATCCTTTGTATAATCGCGTATGTCAATCGTATTTACCGCAATATGGCCTGCCTTTGCCGCCCTTGCCCATATGCTTGAATCCTTTACCGATTCAAACATTTGCGGAAACAGCGTCAAAACATTATAAGTCGTCATACACCGCCACCTTTGAAAGCGCGCCGGAATCCACAAGCATTACGCCCGTCTTTGTATCCGCGCTTTTTATAACGGCTTTAAGCGCGGGAAACATAAAATTTTTGCCGCCTTTTACGACATAAACGTCCGCCGCCCCGTGCTGGAGCACATCGCAAAGCACACCAAGCTCCGCGTCTTTTTCGTCTTTAACCGTCATACCAATCAAATCGGCAACATAATATTCGCCTTCGTCCGGCGCTTTTAAATCTTCCCTGCGTATATAAAGAGCCTCTCCCGCAAGCGATTCGGCATCGGTGCGCGTATCCGCGCCCTCAAAATGTGCGTAAACAAAAGGCGGAGCCGTTCGCAGCACCGTATAAAGCGCGCGGCGGCCGCCGCCGTTCTTTTTTATGTACGCAAATCCGCGCGCCGCAAAATCGTCAAAGTTTTGCGAATAAAGCATAAGCTTGACGTCGCCTTTAATTCCGTGCGGCTTTAAAACTTTAGCTATTTCAATCATGTTCCGCTATTTCGACCACGTACTTTTTGTTGTATTTCATAGAGGCCGCTTTTACCACGGCGCGTATCGCTTTTGCTATACGCCCCTGTTTGCCTATCACCTTGCCCATATCCTCACGCGCCACCGAAAGCTCTATCACCGCCGTTTTTTCTCCGCCTAAAAGCTTTACCCTTACATCTTCCGGTTTTTCCACAAGCGCTTCCGCCACATATTTTACAAGTTCAAGCATATCCGCCACCTATTTAAGAACGCCGTTTTTCTTAAGCAGCGATCGTACCGTTTCGGTTGGCTGTGCGCCTTTTTTAATCCAGTCGAGAGCCTTCTCGCCGTCTACCGCGCACTTTTTGCTCATGGGGTCGTAGCTTCCGAGCTCCTCTATAAAGCGTCCGTCCCGGGGCGAGCGCGCGTCCGACACGACTATCCTGTAATGAGGGTTCTTTTTTGCCCCTATTCTTTTCAGCCTTATTTTTACCGCCATATTATCCTCCAAGTTATTTATAGTATATATCAGAAAGGCAATCCCTTTAAGCCTTTTCTTGCGTTTTTGCCCGACATGCTCCTTACCATCTTCTGCATATTCTCGAATTGAGAGAGCAGCCTGTTTACATCCTGCACCTTTGTTCCGCTACCCGCGGCTATGCGCTTTTTGCGGCTTCCGCCTATAATCGCAGGCCTTTGCCTCTCTTTAGGGGTCATAGATTTTATTATGGCCTCCGTACGCGCCATCTGTTTTTCGTCAATGTCCAATCCCGAAAGCTTACCGGCTCCGGGCAGCATCGAAAGCATATCGCCTATACCGCCCATTTTTTTTATCTGCGTCATCTGGTCTAAAAAATCTTCCAGCGTAAACTCGGCTTTTTTAAGCTTTTTCTCAAACTGCGCGGCTTTATCCGCGTCAAAGCTTTGCTCCGCTTTTTCTATAAGCGATAAAACATCGCCCATTCCGAGTATCCTGCCGGCCATCCTGTCGGGATGAAACACCTCTATATCTTCAAGCTTCTCGCCAACGCCGGCAAACTTTATGGGCGTGCCCGTTACGGCTCTTACGGATATCGCCGCTCCGCCGCGGGTATCGCCGTCAAGCTTTGTCAGTATAACGCCGTCAAGCTTTAGTTTCTCGTTGAAAGCCGCCGCCGCGTTTACCGCGTCCTGACCTGTCATTGCGTCAACCACAAGCAGCGTCTCGTTAGGATTTACCGCTTTGGCTATACGCCCCGCCTCTTGCATCATCTGTTCGTCTATGTGCAGCCGTCCCGCCGTATCGAGCAAAACCACGTCGACAAGCTTCTTTACCGCCTCGGCGACCGCCTGCTTTGCCGTTATGGCCGGGTCCTGCGTTCCTTTTTCGAAAAATACCGCTCCCGCTTTTTCCGCCACAATCTCAAGCTGCCGTATAGCCGCGGGACGGTGTATATCGAGCGCCGCAAGCATAACGCTTCGCCCGTCTTTTTTCCAAAGCTTTGCGAGCTTTCCGCACATTGTCGTTTTCCCCGCGCCCTGCAGCCCGCACATCATAACAACCGTGGGCGGATTTGCCGCGAAACGCACTGCGGTATGCTTTTCACCAAGCTGCGCTATAAGCTCGCCATGCACTATCTTTATAACCTGCTGACCGGGCGTTAGGCTTTTTAATACGTCCTCGCCCACCGCGCGTTCCGTAACGCGCTGTATAAAAGCTTTAACAACCTTAAAGTTTACATCGGCTTCAAGCAGAACAAGCTTAACCTCCCTCATGGCCGCTTTAACTTCAAGTTCGGTTAGTTTGCCCTTATTTTTCAGCTTGGAAAAGATATGCTGCAATTTTTCGGAAAGGCTCTCAAACGCCATTTTTTACTCCCATATATCAGTTATAATACAAAGCAGCCTCTTGGCCGTATATTCTCCAAGGCGCGCCCTATCGACAGCCTCAAGCGTCTTTCTGCGCTTTTCGCACACGCCTAAATCCTTCTCTAAACACATAAGCTTTTGACCGGCCTTGGCTATGCCGTCCCTTGCGGCCTGCCTTGTTGTGTTTTCGATATGCGCTATTTCCGCAAGAGAATAGTCCTGATTGTAATACATATCGCACAGCCGCCGCTGCTTTTCCGTTAAAAGCGGAGCGTAAATATCGAGAAGCAGCGCCGTTTCAAAATGCTTTTCCATGCAAACCGCCAAACGCGTTTTTAGTGTAAAGCTAAAACGCTTTACAGTGTTATTATACGTATATAAATGGCATTGTCAAGTTAAAAAAGCGCCGGAAAATATAAACGAACCGGCGTTTACTCAAAAAGGCTTTGCGCGAACGCTTGCGCGTTAAACGGCTCGAGGTCTTCCATACCCTCTCCCAGCCCCAAGAAAACCACCGGTATTTTTAATTCATCGCATATGGCGCAGACTATCCCGCCCTTGGCGGTGCCGTCCACTTTTGTTAGTATAAGCCCCGAAAGCGGGGTCGTATTCGCGAATTCCCTCGCCTGTGATACGGCGTTCTGTCCGGTTGCGGCGTCTATAACAAGATACGTGCGCCTGTGTTTGGCGTCATACGCCTTTTCAAGCACGCGGTTTATTTTCGCGAGCTCTTCCATAAGATGTTTTTTATTGTGCAGCCGTCCCGCCGTGTCGCATATAAGCACGTCGGTATTCCTGTGCTTCGCGGAATCCGCCGCGTCATAAACCACCGCCGCGGGGTCGGCGCCTTCGCCGGATTTGATTACCCTGCAGCCTGTGCGCTCGCCCCAGCGCGTAAGCTGTTCCGCCGCCGCCGCCCGAAAGGTGTCCGCCGCGGCAAGCATTACGCTTTTGCCCAAAGAAGTGTAATAATGCGCCAGCTTGCCTATGGCCGTTGTTTTTCCCGCTCCGTTGACGCCGACTACGAGTATGGCGCGCGCCCCTTTTGGCGAATCTTCCTCAAAGCTTAGCATTTTTGTTATTATGTCAATAAGAAGCGGTTTAACCGCCGCAGTGTCGGTTATCTTTTGCTCTTTAACATTACGGCGCAGCATAGAGAGTATTTTTGCCGAGGCGGCGACGCCCATATCGCAAAGTATAAGCGTTTCCTCCAGCTCCTCATAAAAGTCCTCGTCTATTTTTTTAAAAGCGGCGAGCAAACCGTTTATTTTACCCGATATATTATCGCGCGTTTTATTAAGCCCGCCTTTTATTTTATCAATAAGGCTCATATTACCTCCTTATCGAGGCGGACGGACAGCAGCTTTGACACCCCTTTTTCCTCCATCGCGAAACCAAACAGACTGCCGCATACCGCCATTGTGGGCTTTCTGTGCGTTATAACTATAAACTGCATTACGCTGGCGTGTTTCTCCAAATATTCGGCGAACTTGCGAACGTTAATTTCGTCCAGAGCGGCGTCAATCTCGTCGAGCACGCAAACCGGAGAAGGGTTAATCTTAAGCAGGGCGAAAAGCAAGCTTATTGCGGTGAGCGCTTTTTCGCCGCCGGAAAGCAGCGAAATCTTCTGAAGCTTTTTACCCGGAGGCTCCGCTATAATTTCTATATTGCATTCCATTATGTCTTCGCCCTCTTCTATGGCGAGCTTTGCGCGCCCGCCGTCAAACAATTCCGAAAAAGTTTCCCCGAACCGTTCGTTTATCCGCTCGAAACTCGCGCGGAACGTACTGCGCATTTGCTGCATAAGAGACGCTATAAGCGTGTGCAGGTCTTCTTCCGCTTTTACCAGATCGTCCCTCTGAGAGGAGAGCGATGTCATCCTCTCTTTCAGAGCCGCGTATTCTTCTACTGCTTTCGGATTAACGCTGCCAAGCTCCCGAAGCTTACCGCGTATTTGCTCGGCCTCCGCCGCCGCGCCCGCAAGACTTATATCTTCGCGCAGCGAAAGAGCGTTGGCGTAAGTTAACTGATAGGTATCCCAAAGCCTGTTTTGGGCGGTTTCTATGTCGGACTGCGTTTTTTCTATTATAAAAGATGTGCGGAGGCTTTTCTCGCCCGCTTCGTTGTGCGCGCCGCGCGTTGATTCTATTGTTTCCTCAAGCTTTGACGCGGCGCCGAGCGATGCCGTCCTTGCCGAGGCGACGTCTGTCTGCCGCTGTTTTAAGCCTTCCAGCGCCTCGTTTCTTTGCTCGCGCGACAGCTCTAATTGCTCCTTGAGCTTACGCAGGTTTTCATCGCTTTGCTCGTTAAGCTCCAAAGTTTTGCCGGCGGCGGCGCCAAGGCGCTGCAGCTCCTGTTTTTCTAGCCCCAGCCTTATATTATCGTTCTGCAGTACGGCGCTTTCGCGAAACAATTCGGCCGCTTTTAATTCGGCCTCGTGCAGCTGTTTGCGCAGCCGCTCGGTTTGCAGCGTGTTATTATTGTATTCTTCCTCTAAACGCCTGTAGTCTTCGTCCCGCGTCTCGCTTAACTGCAGTATATCGCTTTGAACCGAAACGTGTCGCGATATTTCATTTTCCGCGTCAGTAATCGCTTTTGCGATTATAGACTCCTCGTCATGCAAAGCGCCGTATTTTTTGCCGTTGTCTTCGAGCGACGCCGTAAGCGCCCCGCGCTTTTCGCGCAAAGACGCGGCTTGCACCTCACCGGCGTGCAAGGATGAACGCAGGCTTTCTATTTGTGAAACAAAAGTATCGTGTATACGCGAATCTTCTTCAAGCGCTTTTTCCAGAGCTTGTGTTTTTTCCGTAATGGCCGACGCGCGCAGTTTAAGCTCTTCCTCCCGCCTGTCCCTCGATACCAGCCCTTTGTTTTCACGCCGTACGCCGCCGCCCGTTATGGAGCCTCCGGCGTTAAGCACGTCGCCCTTAAGCGTAACTGTGCGGAACGCCTGTGAGCATTTGCGCATCAACTCTATGGCAGTATCCATATCGGCGGCTATAACTGTTCTTCCCAACAGAAAATCCACGGCTTTTTGAGCCCTCTCACCGTTTACAATCTCGCTTGCCGTTCCTATAACGCCCGATTTTTGCACGGCGGCTTTTTCAAAATCCGAAAGATACCGGGGGCGCAGAGAATCAAGAGGCAAAAATGTTACGCGCCCGAGGCTGTTTGAGCGAAGATATTCGATAAGCTTTTTTGCGGCGTATTCGTCGCTGACTATAACATTCTCAAGCGCCGCGCCAAGGCACGCCTCTATAGCCGTTTCAAACTCGCGCGGAACAGATATCATGTCCGCGACGGTACCGCGCACCAGAGAGCTTATCGACGAATCGCTCTTCGCGGCGAGCATAAGCCTTTTAACGCTTAACGCGTAACCCTCGAAACCCTCTTTTATATCCGAAAAAACTTTTTGGGATGATAAAACGGACGCTAAATCGCGCTTTGCCGATTCAACCTCCTGCCTTTTTATCGCAAGCTTTTGAGAAATATCGCGTTCGCCCTTTACCGCTTCGTTAAACTTTGCGCGCAGTTTTTCCGAATCAATACGGTTTGATTCCGTCTGCGCGTTTACGGCTTCAACAGCGCTTTCCAATTTTGCTTTTTCGTCTTCAAGCGCCCGCCGCCGTTCGTTTATGTCGGCTTTACGCTGTTTGTGCAGATTAAGCTTTTGTTCGAGCGCGCTTATAACGCCGCGCATATCAGCCTGCTTTTCTATCGCCTCAACCTTTTTTGTCTGCGCGGCTTCAATAACATGCATACGTTCGTTTGTCGCGGCGGACAGCGTTTCCATCTCTTTTATAATTCTGCCGGCAGTATTTTTTTGCTTTATCTGCTCTTCTTCCAGCTTTAAAAGGCGGGAAAGGTTAGTCTTCTCATTCTGCTCTATGTTTGAGATTTTTTGCCGCGCCAGTTCAGCCTCGCGCGTTATTCTTTGCGTGTCTTTTTCGTTGTTGCTTATACGCTCGTCACAAAGGCGTACCTCGCCTTCTATTCGTTCAAGCTCCGCCATGCAAAAGCTGAGCTTCTGCGCAAGCGTGCCTGCCGAATCGTCCATCTGGCGTGCGCTTTCCTGCTGCCTGAAAAGCTTTGCCGAAAGCTCCTCAAGCCGGCGCTGCGTATCTTGGCGTTCCTCGTCATAAGCTATGCGCTGCCTCTCTAAGCGCTCTATTTTTTCTTTGTATTTTTCATGATTTTTAAGAAACAGATTAACGTCAAGCGTTTTAAGCCGCGCCGCCATTTGCAAGTAAACCGACGCGTCCTCGGACTGCCGCTTTAACGGCTCCAGCATAAATGACTGTTCGTGCAAAATGTCGTCTACGCGCACAATGTTTTGGCGCGTTCTTTCCAGCTTGCGTTCGGCCTCTTCTTTTCGCACGCGATATTTCATTATGCCCGAGGCTTCCTCAAAAACGCGGCGCCTGTCGGTAGATTTGTCGCTTAAAATCTCATCAATACGCCCTTGTCCTATAATAGAGTAGCCTTCTTTTCCTATGCCCGTATCTCTGAATGTATCAAGAATATCTTTAAGCCGGCATTTTGTGCGGTTAATGTAATACTCGCTCTCGCCGGAACGGTAAAGCTTTCGCGTAACCTCAATTTCCGAATATTCAGTTTGTATTCGCTTATCGGAATTATCGAATAATAAAGATACCTCGCAGTAGGAGCGCGGTTTTCGCGTCTGCGTTCCGGCGAAAATCACATCCTGCATCATGCCGCCGCGAAGGCTTTTAGCGCTTTGCTCTCCAAGCACCCAGCGCACGGCGTCCGCCACGTTGCTTTTTCCGCTGCCGTTCGGACCTATAACGCCTATAACAGAGCCGCGCAGCTCCATCTGCGTTTTTTCGGGGAACGATTTGAATCCCGTCATTTCTATTGATTTTAAAAACAAATAACTACCTCGCTAAAGTTTATAAAGCCTTGTTTGTTATTCGCGGCATTTCCAAAAAACCATTAAGCGCGTATCATCGGATTATAACATTAAGATTTATTGATGTTCGCAAAACGCCGTCGATATCGACGTTTGTAAACGCCGGTATTACAGCGAGGTCTATACCGACAGGCGCGAGGTATCCCCTCGCTATGGCAACGGCTTTTATCGCCTGATTAACCGCCGCCGCGCCCACCGCAAGTATTTCCGCTTTATTATGCTCTTTGAGCGCGGCGGTAAGCGCTCCCGCCACGGCTTTTGGCGAAGACTTTGCCGATACCCGTAATGGTTCCATTTGTGCCCCCGTATAAAAAAAATAAAAAAATATAATCTAAGATTATCATTATTTCAATGCGCTGTCTATCATTGCCGTTATCTTATCTTTTCCTACAACTCCCACTGATTTTTGCTTTATTTCCCCATTCTTGAAAAGAATAAGCGTCGGTATGCTCATAACGCCGTATCTTCCCGCCAACTCCGATTCTTCGTCTATATTTATTTTGCCTACGACGGCGCGCTGCTCGTATTCCGCGGCCACCTGCTCTATAACAGGCGCTATCATGCGGCATGGCGCGCACCATTCCGCCCAAAAATCGACCAATACCGGCAATTCGCTGGAAAGCACGGTGTCGTTAAAGTTCTCTTCGCTTATACGCAAAGCTTTTTTTGACATAATTATTCCTCCCCTGTTTTTTTCATATGTTTAACTTCTACCATTTTGTACACATTGGACACTGTTTTATTATACGACGGAGCGGCAAGTCTTAACAGAAAAAATGAAAGCGCCGCAAACAGCAGCCCGAAAAGCGCCATTGATAAATCCGCGTTTTCAAACACTCCCCAAACCGCCGAGAGCAGCCATCCCGCCAAAACCCCTAAAAGCAGCATAAAAAGCGGAAACGCATACGCCAGAGCGGACGCTCGAAGCGCTTTTGGCATACGTATGCTTACGGCCGCGTAATCTCCGGACTTCGCGCCCATAATGTTTTCAACCTGTACAACAATCTCGTTCTGAGTGGACAGCATACCGCACGCCCTGCATCGCCCGCACGCGGAGGAACGCTTAAATTTGACATGCGCCGTATCGCCCGTTATGTTTACAACTTCTCCGTACTCCGTAATATCGCTCATAGTTTTAAGCCGCCTTGCCAAAAAATTATTGCGTGGTTTTAAGCCCCAGTTCTTTCAGCTGTTTTTCCTCCACTGGCGACGGCGCGCGCGTTAAAAGGCACGAGGCGTTCTGAACCTTCGGGAAAGCGATTACATCGCGTATGGAGGACGCGCCGAGAATAAGCATAGCCAGCCTGTCAAGCCCGAACGCAATGCCGCCGTGGGGCGGCGCGCCGTATTTTAAAGCCTCGAGAAGGAACCCGAAATCCTCCCATGCCCGCTCTTTTGAAAACCCGAGCGCTTTAAGCATTTTCTGCTGCAGCTGCGTTGTGTGTATTCGTATGCTGCCGCCGCCTATTTCGTTTCCGTTGAGCACAATATCATACGCCTTCGCGCGGGCGCCCGCGGGGTCTGTTTCCATTTTTTCAACATCCTCGTCCTTCGGCGATGTGAACGGATGGTGCATTGCCGTGTATCTTCTTTCCTCTTCGCTGTATTCAAACAGCGGAAAATCGACAACCCACAGCAGGTCAAACGCGCTCTCGTCCACAAGCGAGAGCTTCTCGGCAAGCTTTAAGCGCAGATTCCCCAGAGAGTCAAAAACTATCTTGTCCTCGTCGCCCACAAAAAATACTATATCGCCCGTTTTGGCGTCTGTGCGGGAAAGCAACGCGGACAGTTCTTCCTCCGAGAAGAATTTGGTTATGGGAGACTGCACGCCGTCTTCCTTCATCGATATCCACGCCATGCCTTTTGCTCCGTATATTTTGACAAAATCCACAAGCGCGTCAATCTCGCGTCGGGCGAATTTATCCACGGCGCCTTTTACGTTTATAGCGCGTACGCTGCCCCCTTTTTTGATAACCGAAGAGAACACCGTAAAGCCGGTATCCGCGACTATATCGCTCACGTCCGTAAGCTCTAACCCAAAGCGCGTGTCGGGCTTGTCCGAGCCGTAACGGTTTAAAGCGTCTTTATACGAAAGCCGTTTTAACGGCAGCTTTATGTCAACGTCCAAAACCGTCTTGAATATACGCGCTATAAGCCCTTCGCCGGCGGCTATTATATCGTCGACGTCAACGAACGACATTTCTATATCTATCTGGGTGAATTCGGGCTGGCGGTCTGAGCGCAAATCTTCGTCTCTAAAGCATTTTACAATCTGAAAATAGCGGTCGAACCCTGACATCATAAGTATCTGCTTTAGCGTCTGGGGCGATTGCGGCAAAGCGTAGAAGCTCCCCGGGTGTATGCGCGACGGCACGAGATAATCTCTCGCGCCCTCCGGCGTGCTTTTTGTCAGCATAGGCGTTTCTATGTCTATAAACCCGTTTTCGTTTAAATACCCGCGCGCGGCGGACGCTATTTGGCTGCGAATATACAGGTTTTTTTGCATAACCGGACGGCGCAGGTCAAGATAACGGTATTTTAACCGCAGTTCCTCGCGAACAGCGGTTTCGTCCTCTATTTCAAACGGAGGGGTTTGCGCGCGGCTTAACACTTTAAGCCGTCTCGCTTTTACCTCTATCAATCCCGTCGGCAGTTTTTCGTTTACGGTTTCTTTATCGCGCAGCACAATTTTGCCCTGAACGGCAATTACGAATTCGCTTCTTATGCTGCTTACGCGCGAAAAATCTCCCTCCAGCACCGATTCATCGAAAACAACCTGCATTATTCCCGTTCTGTCGCGCAAATCAATAAATATAAGTGCGCCGAAATCCCTTCTTGTCTGCACCCAGCCCATTACGGTTACGTCTTTGCCGACATCGCCGGCGCTAAAATTCGTACAGTAGTCCGTCCTTTTCCACCCTTGCAAAAAATCGCTCATATTATACCCGCCTTTATATACGCATTAAGCCCCGTAAACGGAACCGTTTTTTCTTCTCCTTTTCGCATATCGCGAACAACCGCGGCTTTAGCCGCAATCTCGCTTTCCCCTATTATTACGGCGTACGCGGCGTTAAGCTTTGCCGCGAATTTAAGCTGCGCTTTTAAGCTTCTGCCCATATGGTCGCATTCCGCCGCTATGCCTTCTTCGCGCATAATAGCCGTTATACTAAAAGCGTAAAGCGCCGCGTCCTCACCAACCGGACAGACGCACGCATCGCACACATTTGCATCAGGCAATTTTACGCCGAGCGATTCTAAAACCAGAAGCAGTCTTTCCATACCGAGACCGAAACCTATACCCGGAATTGCCGGACCGCCTATCTGCTCTACCAGTGAGTCGTAGCGTCCTCCTCCGCATACGGTACCCTGCGCTCCTATACCGTCCGATATTATCTCGAACACCGTTTTGGTATAATAGTCAAGACCGCGCACAATAAAAGGGTTTATACTATATTTTATGCCTGAGCATTCAAGGTATCTTTTCAATCCTTCAAAATGCTTCGCGCAATCATCGCACAGGCTGCCGAGAATAACCGGAGCGCCGCTTACCGTTTCTTTACATTGTTCTTCTTTGCAATCGAGTATACGCAAAGGGTTTGTTTCCATACGCTCGCAGCAATTCGCGCAAAGCTTGCCGCGGCGCTCCGCAAGATACTTTTTCAGCACCGCGTTGTACGAAGGACGGCACCGCCCGCATCCTATACTGTTAATGTTAAGCGATAAGCCGCTTACGCCAAGCGATTTTAGCAATGTCAGCGCGACGCATATAACCTCCGCGTCTATTGACGGGGATATCGCGCCGAAAGTCTCTATGCCAAACTGGTGGTGCTGGCGCAAACGCCCGGCCTGCGGGCGCTCATAGCGGAAAACCGGCACCGAAATATAATAAAGCTTTGCCGGCAGGGGCTGCGAAAAAAGGCCGTTCTCCACAAAGCTGCGCACAACGCCCGCCGTACCCTCCGGCCGCAAAGTTATGCTTCGCCCGCCCTTATCCTCAAACGTGTACATCTCTTTTCGCACTATATCGGTGGTGTCTCCCACTCCGCGTAAAAAAAGCTCCGTATGCTCGAATATAGGCGTGCGTATCTCCCTGTAGCCGAAACGAGCGCATATATCGCGCGCGGCGGACTCGACATACTGCCATTTACGGCTTTGCTCGGGTAATATATCTTTTGTTCCTTTAGGCGCTTTTGTAAGCATATATGCCTCCTCAAATAAAAAACGTCCCTATTATAACAAGGGACGAGCTTAAAACCCGCGGTGCCACCCATATTCCCGAAACAAAAGCCCCGGGCACTTTGTAAGCTATTATAACCGGCAAAAAGGCTGTTGCCCGTCCCTTTACGCGCTCTTTCCGGTTACAGTCTCGCCGGAAAATCCCTATAAAACGCATCACAAAGCGGGGTTCCTCTTTGCTGCCTTATTATACACTTTGCCTTTTTGTTTGTCCAGATTATTCGGGATTACAGACTATCAATACTTAAAATAGCCTACACTGACAACTTCGCCGCTGAAAGCGTCCACAAGCACCATCGCTTCCCGTTGTTCGCCGTCTTTATAGTAAGTTAAATAAACAAATCTTGTGGTGATATTGCCGCGCGTGGACATTTCATCCTTTCTCGTTTCATCAACAACAATATTTTCCGCGGCCAGTTCCGGCTGTGCTTTTATTTCGTCCACCGCTATCTGCGCCGCGGCCTTAAAGCTTATCATTTTATCCTTTTGATTGTTTAACTTCTCCATATGCTGAGCATCGCCTATCAGAAAAACACCGCTCAATAGATTCCCTGATTTTGATATGGTTGTACTCGCACAGTTTCCCGTAGGTATCCCGTCTCTTGTTTCTATTACTTCAATAACATACATCGTTTCTGTTGGAGTAGTTATATTCGTTATTATTTCTCCTTTTATCAGAAACTTAGATTCAATCTTCTTGAAGATATCGATTGCTATTTGTGCCGCGGCTTCTTCCGTACCTGCTTTTTCCCCATTTACATATAGCGAGGTCCATGCTTCATTTGACATTACATCAATACTACAAAGATATAGATTATCCGGGTCTACTATATATGTATACAGATCGTCTTCAAAAACGTAATATCCAAGATAGTTCTGCTTGTTAAAATCGTTTTTATCATTTGAATCAATTTTCCTCACAAACTCAGCCTGCTTGCCTTCCGTAAAATCCCTAACTGCCCCCTCGCAGTCGGATTGTCTTAACGCTTCTGTATCAACGCCGCCGCCCATAAGTATTATTATGCCGATTACCGCCGCGGCGGTTAACAGCATAGTGATAATAATAACTTTTTTCATCGTTTTACCTCTCTAACCAATAAACTGCCCAAGCAAGCTATAACATTCTCAATCGCTTTTGTTATCCATTATTGTTGGCATACATTAGACTTTTTTAATTACATTATTGAAGTAATGCTCTTTCAACAGCCTCTTTATCAAGCCATGTTTCCCAATCAGCATTATCTTTCTGCCATTGCACCCAAAAGCTTTCCCATTTTTCACGCCCGAATGTTAATATAACATCCTTAGCTGATATAATAGGGTTTCCATAATCATCAACAGCTTTAATATAATACGAATCATCAAGGTCATATGAGCCAATTGTGTACTTTTTAAATGGATCGTGAAGGTTATAAGCGCCTTGGGTTAAGTTCATCGGTGTAGGAGATACATCCATATATTGATGTAATACAAACAGATATGTTTCTCCAACCTTATATTCGACGTGTCCCTCCAATATCGGTATATACTGCTTGTTGTATTGTGCCAGAAGCTCAAGTTGTTCTTCAACTTGATAATCCTTAAGGCCACCCATCATTCTTACCTGAATAGATTTTCTTGCCTCTCCTTTATATGACGTTATAATATCAACATCATACATAGTAAACAAATTGTAGTGCCAATCGTCGATATCATCTCCAATCGTTTCGGGATCCCGCAAGTCCAACATCTGAAATGATATACCAGTTACCCTCCCTGTGAAAACAAGTTTTGCACTATCAACAAGCTCACTTGCATTTTGATATACAGGCCAATCGCCCTGTATAGTGCCATAGATATTAGTGCCCGGTTCTTTTGTTTCTGCGGCTGTGATGCCATCGGGGTTTGCTAAATTGCCGCTACAGGCAGCCAATGAAAGGGCTGTTACCAACAGGGTAACTAAACTAAGAAACTTTTTCATGTGAACCTCCTTTATATTTGGCACTATATAACTAAGCCTGCTCCATAATGGAACAGACTTGAGCTAATCATGTTATTTTGAAATCAGTGTATAAATTTCTTCGGCAACGCTTATTTCCTTTTCCAAATCGACAACACTATATACTGAAGATAAGGTATATGTCAGCGAATATTCAGTAGCTTTATTCAGTAAAAAGAGATATTCCTTTCCTATTGACACAGTATTCTTAAAAAGCACAATGTTTATTTTATCCTTTGTTGTGCCCCTTAATATGTCTGTTACCTCGCATATATACGTATCCCTGTTACTATTCGGATCCTCGGATTCTATTTCACTAACAACTGCTTTTACGATGTATTGCGAAGCGTCTACAATATCCGGGATCTTAGAAGACCTCGTAAATGGAATACCATAAACAAATCGCTCCTTGGAATCATCCGTAACAGTTCGGGCATAATTTAATAACTCTTTTGCGGTTTTATAAGGGCTTTCCTCTTTTTGATGATATCTGCGATATTCAGCTATATTATCGGAATCATCGAGTTTAACGAAAACATCGCCCACTATCATATATTTATCTCTTCCGTTGTAAACTGATGCAATTTTATATAGAACCAAAATGTACTCTTTACCAACTTCATAATCTGTTTTATTGGTCGAATAAGTTGTATCCGTGCTTTCTACAGAATAGTCCGCATATCCTTCATCAACTATAAAATGAACTTCATCCATGTTTCCAATAATCGTTTCTTCCAGTGTAAAATTATATTCTCTTCGTGTTTTACCTTCGTTGATACTATTCAGCTTTGCTTTAACTACACAATAGCTTTGATCTATTGCTTCCTCAAGAGTTAAGTATATTTTACTTCCTTCAGATTTTATTACAATTTCGTCATATTCAGATTCAATAAGACTGTTATCCTGTTGTGACAAAATTGCTTCGTCTTCCCTATGGCTATCAATATTACCGCACCCTGTTATTACGGATACAATTAAGCTAAATAATACTATTACTCCTATTATTTTTCTTATACACATATTTAATCTCCTTTTCTTTTTTAGTTGTTTATCCCCATAAGACTTATTTAGTAAACTTGTTGTAAATGTCTTTTATCCACATCAGTAAGCGTTGTAACAGAAGATGCATAGCGATACATGATATTACTACTTCCGTTTGCATGACCTTCCCATCCTAAAGTATGCCCTAATTCATGCGTGCTTGTTTTACAATATTCATCAACTGTTGCTCCTCGATCTCTAATCGCAATTCTTGCTGCTACATATATATTTCCAGTTTTTATACTCCCATTATAATAATAATCTTTTTCATAAACAAAATTACTAATAGCATAACCAGTATCATCGGGAGCCATATCAACCCAGCTTTCTTCAGATATTAATTCATTGTAAGAACCACCATATACCCTAATATTTGCTGTGTCCTTATCTGTAGTAGTCGTTGTTGATATACCGGCTCCATTCCATTGAGTTCTCGCGTGAGATTCGCCTGTCATAAAATAGAACGATACATTAGAATTCAATTTCTTCTTATAAACGCTTGGAGTCGAGTTCCATCTTCCAATTGAATCTGCATCTGATTCCCAGTAACCAAGCACATTACTCCATTTAGCATAAAGAGTAAGATTTGAAGTGGGGGTGATCGTTTGCCCTAACGAATGATGTATTCCCGCTCCACCTTTAAGAACACAATCTTGCCCCGGTGTACCAGTAACGTGACTCTCTCCCCAAATTATGTGTAAGTTCATGCCATATTATGTTTGTATCATGAATTTATAAAAAGGTCAATGTTTTACCAGTTAATATATTACATAGTTTGCATGTGTTGCCGTACATATTAAATAAATCATATTATCATGCGAGGGAGCTTTTATCATAAGCCTTTATGTATAATATCTTTTGTATTGTATTGTCTATGTCATGTCCGGAAAGCCTTGCTGCCGCAAAGCCTCGTATACGACTATGGCGACGGAATTGGAAAGGTTCAAAGAGCGCAGAGTTGGCCTCATAGGTATCCTTACCGCGCGCCGGGGGTGCTCCTCGGCAAGAATCTCCGGCAGCCCTTTTGTCTCTTTCCCGAATATAATATAGCACCCGTCCCCGTATGATACCTGATTGTAAAATCGTTTTGCTTTCGTCGTGCAGTAATAGTATTCGCCCCCCTGTGTCTGCGAAAAAAACTCATCGAGGTTCTTATACAGCTTTACGTTCAGCTGCGGCCAGTAATCAAGCCCCGCGCGCTTTAACCGCTTATCGTCTATAGAAAACCCAAGAGGCTCAACAAGATGCAGCCGCGCTCCCGTAACGGCGCAGGTGCGCGCCACATTTCCGGTATTGGCTGGTATTTCGGGCTCCACAAGCACTATATTTATCCGCATTATATCCTCCATAGAAATAATTCCTAAAACATTATATAATATCATCAGACTGCGAGACAACTTAGCCGGATATTTTAAACAATATTTGTTGAAGACCGGCATATTGGCAAAGAGTTTTTTTTATAATATAATGCTTTGGTAATTTAAAGCTCGCGTAGGAGTTAAAATGTCTGATAAGCAGAAAAGTTTTGTAAAAGGCGCGGCGATACTCGGGGCGGCCGGACTTGCCGTCAAAGTTATAGGCGCTTTTTTCAGAGTCCCCCTTACAAACATAATAGGCGCGGAAGGCTTGGCAAACTATCAGGTGGCTTATCCTACTTACGCGCTTTTACTTGTAATTTCGTCCGCCGGTCTGCCTGCCGCCATTTCAAGAATAGTATCCGAACGTGTTACTCTCGGGGATTACCGGGGCGCGCACAGAACATTTCAGACCGCGTTTAGAATGCTTCTTGTCTTCGGTGTTATAACAACATCTTTAATGTTTTCGTTTTCGGATATAATCGCCGGCGCATCCAAAATACCATCGGCGCATCTGTCGCTTAAAATGATTGCTCCCTCTTTATTTTTCGTGTCTGTGCTGTCGGCTTACCGGGGTTATTTCCAGGGACTGCAGATGATGTTCCCGACTGCCTTAACGCAAATTGTCGAGCAGGCGGTTAAACTTGGCGCCGGTATTTATCTTGCGTCGCTGTGGGTTGGAAAGGGCGTTGAGTACGGCGCCGCGGGCGCGCTTTTAGGTGTTACTATTTCAGAAATACTCGCTTTGGTTGTAATCATTTTTATATATAACCGCAAGAAACGGCAAATAAGCAAACTGCGGCGGCAGTCTCCCGGGCTGATGCACAGACCTAAACGCTCATCGGCCTTCGAGCTTGTTTCTATAGCTGTGCCCATAACTCTCGGCGCTTGTGTTATGCCAATAGTAAATTTTATCGACACGGCCATAGTAACCAACACTCTCTCGGCGATTGACTATTCCGCATTTA
The DNA here is from genome assembly GCA_964586785.1 of uncultured Christensenellaceae bacterium. GTDB lineage: Bacteria > Bacillota > Clostridia > Christensenellales > SZUA-584 > SZUA-584. Next base: position 13,302 of record CAZPHS010000001.1, on the reverse strand, counting down.
ATCCGCTCTCCCCAACGGCCAGCTTCGGCGTGCTTACGGGCGCGGTTAATACTCTTGTCAACATGCCCGCGGTGCTATCCCTCGCGCTTTGCATGAGCCTTGTCCCCGCAATTTCGGAAGCCCGCGCGAAAAACGACGATATTGCCTTAAGCAGCCGCTCGGGAATGGGGTTTAAGCTTGCGCTTCTTATAGGTTTGCCGTGCTCCGTGGGTCTTTACCTTTTAGCGGAGCCTGTTATTACGCTGCTCTATTCACGCGGGCTTAACGCGAACGAGATTGCCGTAGGCGCGCAGCTGCTTAAAACTTTATCTGTCGGCGTGCTTTTCCTTACGATGCTGCAATCCATGACTGGCGTGCTTCAAGGCGCCGGCCTTCAATGGGTGCCTTTTTTCAGTCTTTTGATTGGCGCGGGCGTAAAGCTTGCGGTAAGCCTCGTGCTTATTAAGATACCTTCCGTCAATGTCAACGGCGCCGCTATAGGCACCGCCGCGTGCTACGGCATTGCCGCTTTGATAAATACCATTGTCGTTTTGGCGCGAACGCGAGCGCGCGTGCGCATTGCTTCGGGTTTGCTTACGCCGCTGCTTTCCGCCGCCGTTATGGGCGTTGTGGTACATTTCATGTACCGTTCGCTTCTGCCCGAGCTTGGCGGCGCCTATACCGTTATCGCTTGCATCGCGACGGCAGTGCTGGTTTATGTCGCTATGCTATTTTTCACCGGAGCGTTAAAGAAAAACGATATGGCGTTTATACCGGGCGGCGGCCGTATTACGCGTTTTATTAATAAGCTTGGCTTCTGGGAGAGTTAAATGCACTTAACCATAGGCGCTATGAGCGCAAACGGCGGCATATGCGGCGATGTCGCGCAGGCCGCCAAACACTCAAAAACTGTTGTTCTGCAAACGTCCGCAGGCACGGCTTTTGACGCTTTGGGCATAAAATATCAAACCCTTGACGATATTTATAATACGGCTTTGGATTTTGATAATCTTTTAAGCGCCGCGCGCGAGCGGTTAGCCGGCGATTGCGTGCTGTTTGTTACTTTGGGGGATATGTGCTCGAACCGCATAGCCTGCGCCGCCGCGGAATATGTGCGCGCAAAGGGTGGAAGCGTAACCGTTTTGCCACACGCGAACGCGGCTCTATGCGCCGCTTTCGCCGCGGGCGCGGCGGACGGCACAAAAGGCGTATCTGTTTTTTGCGCGTCCGCGTTTGAACGGGCTGCGGACACCGGCGTTACCGTCGTAATAAACGAGATTAACTCAAGGCTTGCGGCCGGCGGGTTAAAGCTTAAGCTTGCCCGGCAATACGGCGACGAATACAGCGTTTTTATAGCGGATACCAGAACAATGTCGGGGAAAAATATTCCACTGTTTCGTCTTGACGCAGAGCCTTCATACGGTTATTATACGAGTGTGGTATTGCCCCCGCTCCCCCTTGAGCAGAAAAAACGCTTCACCTTTTCAGATTTAGTGGATGTTATGGCAAGGCTGCGTTCCCAAAACGGATGTCCCTGGGATAAAGAGCAGACGCATTTGAGCCTTAAAAGATACCTTATCGAAGAAAGCTACGAAGTTCTCGAAGCCATTGACGAGGGCGACCCGGACGCTTTATGCGATGAGCTCGGCGATGTGCTTTTGCAGGTCGTATTTCACAGCCGCATAGCGCAGCAGCAGGGCTGTTTTGATGTTTCGGACGTTACAACGGCCATATGCGGCAAAATGATATCCCGCCACACACATATATTCGGCGGCGCGATGGCGGATACGTCCGCGGCTGTTTTGAAAAACTGGGAGCATATTAAGAAAATAGAGAAGGGTCAGCGCACGGCTTCCGATGTCATAAAGGACGTTCCAAAAAGTATGCCCGCGCTGATGCGCGGCGGCAAGGTGCAGCAAAAGGCGGCAAACGCCGGGTTCGATTTTGAAAACGCCTCAAAGGCTGTTGATAAGCTCAAAGAAGAAATTGACGAGCTGCTGCGTTGCACCGATACGCAAAGCCTTTTTGATGAAGCCGGAGATTTGTTGTTTTCCGCCGTAAATGTGGTCAGGCTGTATGGTATAGACCCCGAGACGGCACTGCAAAAAGCAACCGATAAGTTTGTAGAAAGGTTTTGCGCGGTCGAGACAATTGCGGAGCAAAAAGGGATAGATTTAAAAAGCGGCGATTTAAAAACACTTGACGAGCTATGGGAATCCGCGAAAAAAAGAGTATAGGCATTAAATTTCCGGTTCATATCCGGAGTTTTAATAAACTTAAGAAACTTATTATAACAGGAGGATTTATTAAATGAACAAATCAGATCTAGTCGACGCCGTCGCCAAAAAGGCGGGTCTGTCGAAAAAAGATTCGGATGCTTGTCTTTCCGCGCTGGTCAGCGTTGTAACCGAGGCTTTAAAGGGCGGCGATAAAGTTCAGTGGACAGGCTTTGGTTCTTTTGAGCTGCGCCAAAGAGCGGCAAGAAAAGGCGTGAATCCGGCTACCGGCGCCCAGATTGATATCCCCGCATCCAGTTCTCCGGCCTTCAAGCCGGGCAAAGCGTTTAAGGATGCCTTTGGCAAATAAAAATGAGCGGTTAAGCGTGGCGTTAACCCCTCTCACACCGCCGCGCGAGAGGTTTTTGTATGCGGCGGTTCTTGGTCGGACAGCAAAGAACGGGGTGACGTCACCCCGTTCTTTATCGGCTGTTACACCATTCCTAAACAATTATATGTTCTTTTTAAACAGAACTATAAGTTTTTTTATAAGGTATGCGCTTATATATACGCAGGCGATTGCTAATGTTGCCGCAATTAAATAAAAAAGTATCTGAAAAACAATGTGGTCATAAACTCCAAAAGTTAATTTTAAAGTATTAAATGGCTCTCCGTCAATGATTGTATCATTAATAAAAGTTCTTTCAATCATATTTTCATCCTCCCATTTATTCAAATTATACTATACATGGTTAATGTCAATATAAAAACCGGCCTTTTGGGAAGAGGCAATCATTGAACTTTGTGTTTTGTTTCTATATAATCAGAAGAGCTTTTAAAATATATCCCTCGGAGCGTTGCATGAATAAACAAAACAAAAACATCGTATCAAACGCGGCAAGGTTAGGATACGGCATCGGAGCGTTATCTTATGCCGTGCCTTTCCAGCTTTTATCGGTGTACCTGATGTTTTACGCCACAAATATATTAGGCATAAGCGGCACTGCCACGGGGCTTATTATTTCCGCAAGCACCATATGGGACGCCGTAACCGACCCCGTCATGGGATATATATCCGATCATACAAGCGATAAAATAATACTGGGAAGACGTTTGTTTTATGTGCTTTTAGGCGCCGCCGGTCTTGCGCTTTTTAACTGGCTGCTGTGGCGCATAAGTCCGGAGCAAACTCAATTTTTAAAAACAATACTTCTTGCGTTTTTTCTGATAATGATTAAAACCTTTTCCACAATTTATACAACGCCGTTTCTCGCGCACGGAGCCGAACTTTCAAACGATTACAACGAACGGACGGTTATACAGTCCTACAGAACCGCATTTTATTTTCTCGGATTCATATTTCCTATTGTTATGGGAATGGCGGTTTTCTTCCGTCCGACGCCGGAATTCGCGAACGGGCACAGCAACCCGCAGGCTTATCAATACTTAGGGCTTACCGGTTCGGCTTTAATACTTGTCTGCGCCGCCGTATGCATAGCGTTAACATACCGCCGCGGCAAAGTTAGGTTTGCCCCAAAACCCAAAAGCGGCTCTTTTTACGGTATTTTTGCAGAAACTATACAGGCTTTAAAGTGCGCCGACTTTCGCAATGTAAGCCTCGGTCTTATGTTTGTAAATATGGCGATGGGAATTGTCGGCGCCGCCGGAATGCATGTGTTTACATATACTTTCGGTTTTTCAAACAAAGAGATGGGCATTGTGTTCGGCTCTTTGTTCGCGGCGGCGCTGCTGGCACAGCCGCTTTGGACTTACGTCGCGAACCGGACGGAAAAACGGCGGGCGCTCATTATTTGCCTTTTCTTAAACATAGCCGTCTCCGTTGTTTTTGCCGTATGCGTGTTTTTAAGCGAGTGGATTTGCCAGCATTACCTTATTGTTCTGCCTTTGGCGCTTCTTATGGGTTTGTCTATGGGAGGCAGCATAGCGCTGCCGTATTCTATGATTGCGGACACAATAGACAAAGACGCTTATCATACGGGAACGCGCAAAGAGGGCGTTTTTTTCGGCTGCGCGACGTTGATTTTTAAAATATCGCAGGCCGCCGCAATAATGATTGTCGGTTTGCTTATTGATTGTTTCGGTTTCAATCCAAAAATCGTTCAGCCCCGCTCCGTATATATAAATATAGGGCTTATACTGCCTGCCGGATTTTTTGTCTGTTTTGTGTCGGCGCTTATATTCATAAAAAATTACTCGCTTGACAGGAAGCAAGCCGCTTTCTACCGGCAGCCGCGCGGTGCTGATTTAAACAAGCGCGAGCTTTAATTTCAAATAGCCTTCGAGATTATCGCTGTCGCTTACCGTTACATAATCGGCGTTCGCGGCTTTCATAAACTCCGAAAGCAATATAGCCCCGAAAACTATAACGTCGGCTTTTCTGTCCTCAAGCCCCATCGATTCCATGCGCTGCCGTTTTGTTTTAGACTTTAATAAATCGCACAGTGTTCGCGCCCTTTGTCTGCTTATCGTATGCCCGTGTATCAGTTTCGCGTCGTACTTTTCAAGACCCAAATCAATTGCCGCCAAAGCCGTGGGAGTGCCGCCTATGGCCGTATATGCAAAGCCCCGCGCCGCCGGAACGTCTTTAAACGTATCCGCCGCAAGACTGTGCGCCGAGCCAAACGCCCCTTTGTCCGCAATGTCTCCGCCCGGAAACAATTGATGGCAGCGCACGGTGCCTATGGCGTAGCTTTTTTGAAAAGCGATGTTATCTATGCTTCCGGTCATCACCTCCGTGCTGCCGCCGCCTATATCGAACATACCGCCCCGCCCGTCGACGCATCCGGCGAAACCCAGCAAAGCTTCTTTTTCTCCCGATACAATATCAATCTTTATGCCGCATTCTTTTAATATATAATCAATAAACTTAGAGCTGTTTTTAGCGTCGCGCACGGCGCTTGTCGCAAAACAATAAAACCTTCCGCTTGTGTTATATGTCTTGCTTATTTGTTTAAATTCGTTTATAGCCTCCGCAGCGCGGCCGACGGCGGCATCGGTGATTGTTTTAAGCCCTTCTCCCACCCTTACATAGCGCAGCGTTTTATAATCGGCGACTACACTGCTTTTGTTTGTATGCGCTATCATAAGCCTCGCGGAGTTTGTCCCAATATCCGCCACCGCGTATTGATTCATAACTTATCACTCCATGCAAATTAAAAATACGCCGTATAGGCGCGTTTACTCCAGCGCCATTTGCTCAATAACGCCTTTTGAAACAGGCGCCGCCATAAGTTCCCGCGTATTTTTCAGCGACTGCTTGGCGTCCCTTAAATCCCGCCCCCTGCCCATACCGTAGTATTCCGGATTGGTTACCGCCTTTTCCAGCGGCACCACAGTATAATAGCGGCAGCCGTTTTTTACATACATGTATGTCCATGTGGGTATGTATTTAACCGAGGTTATTTTAGCGGCTTCCCCCGGACGCTTTGTAACGCCTATGCTTAGTATCATGCAGTCTTCGGAATATTTAAAATAAGTCTTGAATCTTTTTCTTTGGTTGGATATAAAATTTCCTAGAGAGTAAGCCACAATCGTTTTTCCGCCGGTCTCGCCGTTTTTTAAAACGTCAACCGTCTGCAGCCAGTGAGGATGGCTTCCGAGTATTATATCCACTCCGGCGTCGGCAAGGCTGCCGGCAATTTTTTTCTGTGTACTGTTGGGCTTTCTTCTGTATTCCGTGCCCCAGTGAACCGAAAACACAACAATCTCCGCCCCGTCCTCTCTCATTTGCCTTGCAAGCCGTCCCATTTCCCGCAAATCGTCATCGGGGCCTGATTCCTCAAAAACATTTACCAACTCTTCGGCTTCCTTTTCAAGGCGGTAACCATGAATCGAAATGCCGCCGCGCGGCCTCGCGGCAAACGTATAAGCGGCAAATCCAATCTTTATGCCTTCAACATCGAGTATATGATACCGCTTTTCTTCGGCGTCGGCTCTGGTGCCCGTACACACAAGCCCCGCCTCCCTTAGCGCCGCAAGCGTGCTCAACAAACCGTTTAGCCCCTTATCATACGAGTGATTGTTTATCGTTGAAACCACGTCAAATCCCGCGTACTTTACAGCTTCGGCGGCTTCGTCCGGCGCGCTGAACCTTAACTTGGCGCGCTGTGAATATGGAGCGCCCCCCAGTGTGCATTCAAAATTGCCGACAGCCACATCGGCGCTTTCCAGTATATACTTTACATGTTCAAAGCTGTATCGGAAATCGTAGCATTTTGTTTGCTTGTCATAAGCGGACAGTATGGCGTGGTATTGAAACATTATATCCCCCGCCGCCATAATATTAATTTCTATTGGAGCCGGCATAGGGGTTGGCGCCGGTTCGGGGGCGGACGTGGGAACTGCAAAGGCAACCGTATCCGTGGGTTTGATACTATTAACCGGCATTTGCCCGCCAAACGCTTCTATGCTATCGGGACGGCATCCCGAAATTAAAAGCATACATACCGCCGCAAATGCAAAAACAGCTTTTTTCATAAAGTATAATTCTCCATCATCCGCGCAAATATTTCCGCAAGTTTTGGGTCGAACTGTGTACCCGCATTCGCTCTTATCTCTTTTATTGCTTCTTCTTTTGTTTTGGCTTTTAAATTGTAAGAATCGTGAACCATCCGGTCGTAGCTTTCGGCAATAGAAAGTATCCTTGCCGCCAACGGAATCTCCTCCCCCTTTAAGCCTTTCGGATAACCATTTCCATTCCATTGCTCATGATGAGCAAGAACCGATTCCGCAAGGTTAATTGTACCGTCGAAAGCGTTAAGTATGCGGTAACCAACGCTCGCGTGCTTTTTCATCTCGCCAATCTCCGCGTCGCTTAATGAGTAGTTTTTATTAATAAGCTTCGGGTCAAGAACTATTTTGCCTATATCATGCAGATACCCCAAGTTTTTAAGCCTTTGCACCTTGGCTTCGGAAAGATTCAGTTTTCTTCCCATACTCATACACATATCGCTGACGCGTATGGCGTGGTCTTTCTCCCTGTCGCTGTTTTCATGCAGCGCGGAAACTATAGCTATTATAGTGCTGTCTTTTAATTTGTCCCTCTCAAGCGTTTTATTTGTATACATTTGCTCTTCGGCGTTCGACAGCACCCGCGCGATATCCTGCGACATATCACTTTTAACGTCAAGCCCGACCGATATGCTGCCTTTTATAGATTTTACGCTTTCTTTGGCAAAGCGTTCTTTTATTCTTTTCGCTATAACCTTTGCCTCGTCAATCGCCGTATTAGGCAGCAGCAGTATAAACTCGTCGCCGCCCCAGCGCGCTATAATATCGTCCGCCCTGCATACGCCGCGCAGAACCGCAGTGATTTTCTCTAATAGCTCGTCGCCGAACGCGTGTCCGAATATATCGTTAGTAAGCTTTAAGCCGTTAACATCAGCCATTATAATTGATATCGGCAAATTTCTTTGAGTATCCAAACGCCTTATCTCTTCTTCAAAGAATCTGCGGTTATACAAGCCCGTCAGCGAATCATGAAAGCTTAAATATTTTATTGACTCTTCGGCTTTCTTGCGCTCTGTAATGTCTAAAAATGTAACGACCGCTCCTACAATTTTTCCATCCTTTAATTGCGGATATGAAAAATACTCCACGTCAAAAGGTGTTCCGTCCCGCTTCCAGAACATTTCGTCGTCGATATGCGCTCCGCCGCCCGTTTTTAAAGCCTTTATAATTTTGCAATCGTCGATTGTTATCATAGAGCCGTCTTTTAAACTGTGATGTATTTGTCCGTGCATGTTTTTGCCTATCAAATCGCTCTGTTTTTCATACCCAAGCATATTAACGCAGCTCGCGTTGCAAAAAGTACAGTTTCCGTTTGTGTCGACACCGTATATTGCCTCGGCCGCCGAATCCAGTATCATCTGCAGCTTTTCTTTGTTTTCCTCAAGTTCTCTGTTAGCTTCCTTAAGCTCAATTTCCCCTTCTTTTCTGATAATGGTATTCCAAACCCCGCTCATCAGCAGGGTTGTCTCATAAACGTCGTTTTCGTCATAATCGGCCGGTTTATTTGCCAGCCCAACCACAGCGACTATGCTGCCGTCCATAATAACCGGAACGGACATAAAATTTTTCAGCTTAACATGGCCTTTTGGCAAACCGCCTTTGAAGGGATTATCGCCTTTGTAGTTGTTTTCCACTATAGGCTTTCCCTGCCTTACCACCTCTCCCCAAAGGCCGGTGTTTGAAAGCTGATATTTTAACTTTTTATCAGCCACGGCGCATACTTTCATCACGCCTTTTGTCCACGAATTAAGCGTAAATTCTTCTGTCGTCTCATCGTACAAATAAATATATCCATGCTGGCTTTCAGTAAGCTTTAGCGCCTCATGAAGCACGTAATCAAGCTCCTCCTGCCTGTCAAAAAAATCCCGCGTTATCACATCCGCCAGTATAGTATGACGATAAAGAACCTTCTGCTGCCTTTTGCGGTTTTCGTGTTCTTCCGTCACATCATTTATATACGCTCCCACGCCGAACTTACCGTTTGGCATTCTAACCGGAAATTTGACGGTCCTGTAGATTCCGCCTTTCCATTCCACTTGCTCTATAACAAGTTTCTGCTTTATCAGCGCCGCCTCGTCCGTTTTTCTTTGTTTGTCGGCAAGCCCGCTTTCAGACAACGAGTAATCGTCGAGCCCTTTTATCTCATTCCGCGGTTTTTTATAGAGCGTCTCGAACGCTTTGTTTACAAAAACGTATTTGAAGTTTTCATCTTTTAAATAAATTAATCTTTCATCGGCGTCTATAAATGTTTTTTGCAGCACGTTATTGTTTTCTAATCTCTCCAAAACCGCTTTCACTTTTTTATTGCTCAGCCTTAGTTTGTTGAGAACAAAAAGCAAAACAAATATAACCGACAAACCGGCGATAATAATTATAAGCGCCGCGTCTTTTTCTCTTTCTCCCAAAGACGGCTTAACCGCCGCGCCATGTGTTATGGGAAACAAAACGTCTTTGTTTCCCAAGCTCGTCTTGTATAAAAATTCTTCGTCTGCCATGCCGCGCTTATCAGACAAACCAACAGCGGCTGCCAAATGAGCGTTCGTTGAATTTGGGAAAAAAATAATCATACAGACAAGTACAAAAAACATCATAGCCTTTTTCATTTTAATCTCCTGCGTATATTACTGTGAACCAAGCTGTTTTTGTGTGTTATATAATAGTATAAATAAGTTCATTTTTTATGGCTGACTATTTTTTTTATTGTTAAGCTGTTTAAATTCTCCCCTCTCTATTTACCGTATGATTTAATTTTTAGTCATTATACAATAGAATACGGCACATAGCTACAAAATACTTAATGATTTGCGGGCGAATATACAAGAGTACGCTTATAATACGAACAATATCAGCGGTTTAATTGTTATAGTATATCTTGTTTTAAAACGGAGCTAACGCCGCCGAAATAAAAAAATGAGGGGCTGAAGAAGAAAACCCCTCACCGGCTTGGAGGTTATGTCCGCGACCTTTCCGCCATCTGTATCGCCTCACGAACAATATTACCGCAATTTCTTGAAGAAACACCGCCCCAGCCTTCGCTGTTTACGATGTTATCAACACCAAGCCGTTTTGCGATTTCTTGTTTTAAAGGTTCCGACATTAACTTCTGTCTAGACATATATAACCTCCGACATATTTATTCGGGCAGTTATGCCCAGATTAGTATGCCCGTATTTTAAATATAACCGACAAGCATAAAATGGTTTAATAAACGGCGCTCATATAAGCGCTGTTATATGCTTTATTAAAGGTATAATAAACAGCTATGCATAAAAAAATATTATAAAATAACAGGCCTTAACCTTACCCGCCAATATCAGCATTTATGTTTATTCGGCCAATGTCCACTCGTCCAGCCCTTTAAACACAGCTTCCCTCGTCTGCCGGCAGATTTCCGGAAGCGCGCCGCCCCATGCCTTTTCCGCAGCCGCAAAACCTTTTTCGATAGCTCCCTTTAATTCGGCGAGCTTGGCGGTATCGCCGCCCGATATGCTTATCGCGAATTCTATAATCCTTCCGGATGTCTGCTTTACTCCCCAGTATCCGTCTTCGGATATATCCTGCTGCGCCTTTAGCCTTGTGGCTTCGTCCGCTTGGAAATTCTCAAAAAAGCCCTTTATATTGCCGTTGTATTTTTTGAAAATCTGCGCGTAGCTTAAGCCTTTGCCTTCGCCTGTCTTAACGCTCTGCATGGTTAACAGTTTTTCAACCACGCTTTTAAGACCGGCAAACTTGGCGTCTGCTTTATAACCGATTTTGCTAACTAAAGCCGAATCTTTTGTATAAAGCTTGTTTTTTTCGCCAACCGACGAAGACTTTTCGTAAACGGCGGCTGGTGTGTCAGCATTGCTTGTCTTTTCCGCGGCCTTGCTTCTCTCAGCGTTTTTCGCTTTGTCCATATTTACAAAACCGCTTTGCGGTGTCGGCTGCACCGGATTGATTGCCATGGTAAACGCCTCCTTATTTGTTGCATATAATATGTATCGTCATTTTTGCCCGCCGGCTTAAAGTCTTCTTCGGATTGCTATTAAAAAAAGCTTTATTCGCCCTAAAATTAATTTTATAATAAGTATATTTCTCCGTATTACCGTAATATTCCTGCCAAAGCGCTAAAAAACGGCCGCGGACACCATTTTGCGCAATGATTTCCCGCAGCCGTTATTGTTGTTTTGTTTATAGTGCGCCGCGATATTTACCAGCCGTATATCACCTTATAATCCCATTTTAAAATAGGTATGAACGATGTAACGTCGTCGTCAATTTTTTTCCTGGTATCTGTCCCGTCGTACATATAAGCGTCTCCCTTGCCCCTGTTTATATTATAATCCCGCAGATATAATATACGGCTGCTATTTATCGGATAAAAGTTCTCATACACATCGTCGGATACTTTTACAGATTTATTGCCGTCGTACAGTTTTAGCGTGCCTTCCTGCTTTTCCGGATTATAGTCGACAATATAAACAAGCGTATCGGAATTTACCGCGCTTCCGGCGCGATATACGTAAACGTCGTAATCAACTCTGTTTTTGTTAACATACATATCGCCCACGGAATCTTTTACGTCTTTAAAGTATACAAACGAATCCGAGTCATCCATAAACCAGTAATACAAGTATACGTCGTCATCATATATTTTAGGCTTTCCAACCTTAGCCCCCTGTATGGGCATATTATATAAATCGCCGTATCCTCTCTCTTCCGAGTAATCGTCAATAAAGTATACCGCGGTACCGGATTTGTTTATCCTGTATTGCAGCCCGGAAGTTTGTTCAACCGCGGTTTCGCTTGACTTTATCGCTATGTACGCGTCGCCGGACGAATACATGGCGGCGTCGGCCAGTTCGTATACTTCCCAGTAACCGCTTATTTCAGAAAGGTTTAATTTTGACACGTCCGTTTTATTATACTTGCTGTATATAATAACGGCGTTATTTTCGCCATAGGTCATATATGAATTGTACGAATCCGTTATGGCTTCTTTTTCATTGCCGTTATAGTAATACAGCGTACTTATCGTTTGAGGCACCTTTTCATTTGCGAGCGCCTCTCTTAAATTATCCCTGTCCGCCTTTAATTGATGTTGGGAATACTGCTCTAAATATAAACCGTAATCCGCGTCATATTCTTCTACCTCCGCCCAATACTCATCCCATGGTTCGTCATCGTCAAAGACAGGGTAAACCGGCTCCGTCAAAGGCGGAATCAAAGCGTCTTCGGCGGCCTTATCATCGTATACAAAATCCATTAAACTTAATTCCGATTCGACCGATTTTAAATAATACGCTTCGCCGGTTTCGTATACTTTTATTACTTCTTTTATGTCCGAATCGATTTTTACTTTATCCGCCGTACCCGTCTTTACGTAGAACGAACCGTCCTTCAAATAGTATATTTCATTTAAATCGTCCGAAACATATACAATGGCGGAATCGCCGTCTATCTTAACTTTATCATAAGAGCTTGCGCTTTCAGCGGAATATAAGCCTCCTTCCAGCGTCTGATATATAACTTTCGAGCCGGACTCGTTTATATAATATCTCGCCACTTCTTCAGCTATCTTATTTTTATCATTAAGATTGTGTACATACAAAATTCTGTCAGAGCCTTTTACATAATATACTTTGGACGCGTTCTGATTGACGCAATATGTACGAACATCAGAATCAATTTTTATAGCATCCCCGCCTGATTTTAAGTTTTTGCAGTACAGCGTTATTCCGCTATAATAGTCGGTGATTCTGTCCGGATAAAACAATATGCTGCCATCGGGGCTTAGGGCTACATAATAGCTTAGTATGCCGGCCTCATATGCCGAAAGAGTGTTTTCAGACAGAGAACCGGTTATCTCCTGTGAATTCATAGATGATAAGGACGCACAGTTTATCTCGTTATCCTTCAAGTAAAAAACGCTTTGCGCCCCGCCGTCACCGCCGCCAAGCAGAATTGGTATCAGCACGGCTGCCGCGACAGCAATAAGCCCCAATAATACCAACGCCATGACTTTTCCGTACTTTTTCTTTTTTGCAGTCTGATTAACGTATTGCCGCGGACCGCTTGCCGCCGGCACGCCCGGAACAGCCTCCCCAAGCTGTGCCCCGCAGCTTAAGCAAAAAGAATCGCCGGTATTCGCCGCCGCTCCGCATTTATGGCAAAACGCGCCTCGAGACGCTTGCGCTTGCGCGCCGCATTTCGGACAGAATTTTGCGCCCTCCTCTAAATGTCCGCCGCATTTGCTGCATATCATTATATTTATTACCTCCCCAAAGAATTTATTCAAAAGGACCGGATTAACATATAACCGCTGTCCTTGTTGAAAGCAAGCCCCTCCGGCGTGAAAACATAAACGCTCCATAGAAAAATTCATACTTATTTATCAATACGGCATACCATAATACCTTATTCGTTTCCGCTTCGCCGTAAAATTGGGTCGTAAGACTTAACAATATTAATCTTTTAATTCCGGTTTGGTAATTATAACATGCATGACAAAGCAAGGGCAAGCGTCAGCGCTATACGAATGTTTATAACCATCCCCCGGCGTAGCCGGGGGTATTTCATATGCGGGCTAAGCCCTCTT